>JAFGGI010000015.1 GCA_016930635.1 Sedimentisphaerales bacterium
AGGCTTCGAGCCGATTCATAAGTAATGTCCGCAAAAAGGCTTACAAGTCCCAGAAGTATGATAAATTTTACTGCTCTTGAGCGATTATTTTCCATTCTTCGGATTATATCTATAAGCGATTACTTCGGCCTTTTCAAGAGTAACCAATCCTTCTTTAATCATTTTGTCCAGTTCTGGCAGAAAATCCTTTATTCTTTCAGGCTTGTCAACAATTTCAATTACAATAGGCAAATCTTCCGAAAGCCTGAGAATTTTGGCTGAGTGCATTCTGCTGTCGGCGCCGAAACCCATTACACCTTTCAGCACAGTAGCACCGGCCATCCCCTTTTGCCTTGCAAGATTAACAATTGCCTCATAAAGCGGCTTTCCCTCGAATTTGTCCGCCTCGCCGATAAATATTCTTAACAATTGCGATTCTGACGGGAGTTTCATAATTCGACCTTTCCGTTAAATATATTTGCCGATTGCAAGTCCGGCGAGCATACCAATTAGTCCGAGAACGTTTTGCAGAACTATATTTCCCGACGCCCAGAGCCATTGCGACTCGTCGAGCAACTGGGCTGTTTCGAACACAACAGAAGAAAACGTGGTAAACGCCCCGAAAAAACCGACAAAAATTATTATCCGCATCTGCCCGCTGATTGAGAGCCTGTTTTCGAACACTGCCCAGAGCAGGCCGAATACAAGACAGCCGAGAATATTAACGGCAGCGGTACCGAAAGGAAAAACAACTGTTATATTTTTCTGAACAAATCCGCTGAGCCAATAACGCGCAAGCGTTCCGACGGCGCCGGCAAGAGCAATATATATGATTTTCTGCAGCATAAAAACTCCATAAATAACGGGAAATTACAGGCCGGAGAGGACATAAAAACAACCTCTGCCTTCGCCGGTAGAGGTTATCATCCTTTACTATAAAGGCAGTTATTCGGTGAACCTCATCACCTTATATTTATTTATACACATTATGGTATAATGGAATATCAGTATTTTCAACCCAAAAAAACCGAGATTTTATTCCATACCGTCGGCTTCGCTGCCCCCGAATTTACTACCGAGGCAGCACTTGCATACACGTTCATTTTTAACAATTTCATCAGGAGAACCTGAACCAATGACTTTGCCGTGGTCGATTACATAAATATGACTTGCGACCTCGAACGTTTTTTCAACATTATGGTCTGTAATCAGGATGCTTATGCCGAAAGCAGCGAGTTTGCGAATTTCAGTTTGCAAATCCTGTACAACGATGGGGTCAACGCCGCTAAAAGGCTTGTCCAGCAAAATCAGTGAAGGATTGGTAATCATCGCTCTGGCAACTTTGAGTTTCCTGCCGGAAAACGTTTTTACCAACTATCTGGCTTCAAGAATAACCATATCGGAATTCTATTTAAAAATAAAAGGTAAAATTACCGCCAGCAATAATCCCAGGATAAGAAAAACAATAAGAGTAAAACCTGCCGCTTCGAGAGATGTTTTAAAGATCTTTCGCTTATCGACATAATGATGTTTATACTCCTGATAAGTGATTAGAAAAGCCGTTACTGCCGCCAAGAGGCTTAGCACAGCTGTTATACAGAATATTGCTTTTGTTAATCCCATTTTTCATATCGATTATGCTAATGGATTGCCCCGACAGCTCTTGCCAGGCCGAGTTGAAATCCAAGTAATCTGGCGGTAAGAATGATAGCAAGGACGTTGATGGCAGGGCCTGAGTAAAGAAAAGCAGTTGCGGGGCCGAGGCCTGCGCCCATTTTATATATGCCGGCGAATAGAGGCAGGACGGTGCAGGAACAGACGGCAAGAATTGTGCCTGATATAGAAGCTACGCCATAGGCGAGAAATTTATTGGCGCCTGCGCCGAGATATTTCATTACAGAAGCCTGGCTGACGAAAACCGAAATAGCTCCTGCGATGAAAAAGGCAGGGATTAGGCATAAAAGGAAGTGCTCTCTTGCATACCATTTTGCCAGGAGCAGCGATTGTATGACAGCATTGTCGAAGCGGGCAATGCCGATTGGCAAGAAATACATGCCTAAGAATACAGCGATAATTAAGAGGAATTTTTTGGTTTCAGTTTTTATGCTCATATCAGATAGCCCTTAGAAGTTTGGAGGTTTCTTTTGCCTGCTGTTTTATGCAGGCTTGAAGACAGGAGAAGAATTTTGAGGTGCAGGGCATCTGAAGTTTGTAGATGACTTTGAGGCCCTGCTTTTTATATGACAGAACGCCTGCATTTACCATTAAGGCTAAGTGTCTTGAGACGTTCGAGCGTTCGGAGCCTACTTTTTTTGCTATATCGCAGACGCATTGTTCGCCATCTTTTAGATAGTCGAGAATGGCAATTCGCAGGGGGTGTGATAAGGCCTTTAGTATCTCGGCCTGTTTATCGTAAAGCAGTTTTTGTGATCTTTTTGCCATTATAGGTCCTTATATTACTATATGATTATATACTCACATAATAATAAATATGTTCAGACGAGCAAGGAAATTTTCAAAAAAATTTGGCTGATGGTCGTGGTCATATTATAATACCCGGAGTTTTGGCCCGAAAAGGCCTTATATTAGAAAAAAAAGAGCAAAATTTTAAAAGCTGTGTATTCGATATTCAAAAACAACCTTAACTATTTTTTGGTTTTCAATATTATTTTTATATTGAGCCCTTTTGTTTTTCAGGTCTCGGCTGAGGATTCTTATATTTCGACAAAAGGGGGCCGAAGTTTTTTCCCACTTGTCTGTGAGGATGGATTTTCGCCTCTATGTGTAAGTTCCAAAGATTATCCGGGTGTTTTAAGAGTGGCCGGGCATTTACAGGCTGATATAAAAAAGGTAACGGGTAGCGAGCCAAGATTAATTAAAGACAAAATAGTTGGAGATGCTGTCGTAATTATCGGCACAATTGGTAAAAGTTCGGTTATTGATAAATTAATTGAAGAAAAAAAGATCAATGCTGAAGGGGTGATCGGTCGCTGGGATACATTTGGGCTTCAAACCGTTGAAAATCCACTGGGCAATGTTAAGCAGGCTTTGGTGATTTTCGGCAGTAACAAGCGAGGTGCGATTTACGGAATGTACGATCTTTCATCCCGAATCGGTGTCTCGCCCTGGTATTGGTGGGCTGATGTGCCTATTCAAAAAAAGGCAGAGCTTTTTGTTAAGCCGGGTTTTTATTCGTCTGGTGAGCCAAAGGTTAAATATCGTGGTATTTTTATTAACGATGAGGCACCGGCGTTAAAAAGATGGGCAAAAGAGAAATTCGGCGGATTTAATCATAAATTCTATGAAAAAGTGTTCGAGCTGATATTACGCAACAAAGGTAATTATTTATGGCCTGCCATGTGGCGTCCTTCTGCCTTTAATGATGATGCGGAAAATCCGCGTCTTGCGGATGAGTATGGTATTATAATGTCAACGAGCCATCACGAGCCAATGATGCGCGCACATGATGAGTGGTATCGTTTTAAAGGCGGGCAATGGAATTATGAAACAAATAAAGAGAAATTACAGGAATTTTGGCGCGGCGGTATAGAGCGTATGGGAGATTATGAAAGTGTGGTTACCGTTGGTATGCGTGGAGATGGCGATACAGCTATGGCAAAAGGGACAGCGATAGATCTCCTAAAGACGATCATTGCTGATCAGCGCAAAATCATTACTGAGACAACCGGAAAACCTGCCGAGTATATACCGCAGGTATGGGCGGTCTATAAAGAGGTGCAGGATTATTATGACAAGGGTATGCGGGTCGATGATGATATTTTAGTTTTGTTCTGTGATGACAACTGGGGCAATTTACGTATACTTCCGAAGAAGGAAGATCTGCAGCACAAAGGCGGCTACGGTATCTACTATCATGTCGATTATGTCGGTGCTCCCAGGTCTTACAGATGGCTTAATGTTACCCAGATAGAACGTGTTTGGGAGCAGATGAATCTTGCTTACCGGTGGGGTGTTCGGGGTCTGTGGATAGTGAACGTCGGCGACATCAAACCGATGGAATTGCCTATTAGCTTCTTTATGGATTTTGCCTGGAATCCCGAGGCTATCAGTGCTGGGGATTTGCCGAATTATTATGTGAGCTGGGCGAGACAGCAATTCGGCGGAAAGTATGCTGAGGAAATTGCTGAGATTTTGTTACTTTATACCAAATACAATTCTCGACGCACGCCGGAGATGCTAACGGAGGAGACTTACAGCCTTGAGAATTATCGTGAAGCGGACAGGATAGTTGATGAATACAATCAATTGTATGAAAAAGCCCAAAGTATTTATGACAAACTTGGGCAAAGTCATAAATCTGCGTTTTATCAATTGGTACTTTTCCCGGTGACAGCCTGTAGCAATTTAAATGAGATGTATGTAGCTGCCGGCAAAAGCAAATATTACGGCAAGGGCGGCTATGCATCGGCAAATTTCTATGCAGAAAAAGTCAAAGAGTTGTTTGAGAAGGATGCTAAACTCACCAGATACTTTCATAAAGAATTAGAAAACGGTAAATGGAACCACATGATGTCTCAAACACATATAGGATACACCCGATGGAACCATCCACCTAAGAATAACATGCCTGATGTATCTTTTGTTCGAACCGAAGGGGCTGGTGAACTTGGTTATCTGATTGAACACGGCACCGGAGGGAAGGGGAGGGAGTCGAGCGTTGAAAGCAACCGGCTTTACAGTAAAGAAATGCCCCGGTTCGACCCTGTTAACAACCAGAATTACTATATAGAAATCCTAAATAAAGGTGCTGAAAAATTAAGCTATAACCTAAAGGCAAAAGATGAATGGATAAAACTATCCTCGGAACGGGGAACAATTCAATTGAGCCAAAAGGTTTATGTCAGTATCGATTGGGAAAAAGCGCCGAAAGGGCGTGCCGCTGGCCAGATCATTATTTCAGGTTCGGGCCAAGAGCATGTTGTGAAAGTGCCTATTCGTAATGACTTGCCACAGGTATATGGTTTTGTAGAGAATAATGGTGTTGTGTCATTTGAGGCGGCCAATTATACCAATAAAATTGATTCAAAAGAAATTCGTTGGACGGTAGTGCCGAACCTTGGCCGAACGAGCTCTTCAATTATTGTTGAGCCTGTAAATGCAGAAAGGCAAAAACCTGGTAATAGTTCACCAAGAGTAGAATATGAATTCACAGTTTTTGATCCAGGCGAACTTGTTGTACATACTTACCTGTCTCCAACCCAGGACTTTAAAAAACATGACGGATTGAGGTATGCTGTTTCTATAGACGATGAAAAACTGCAAATAATCAACATGAATGAAGGTGAAACAAGACCCGATTGGAAATATGCCGGGTGGTGGACGAAATCGGTTGGCGACCATATCAAAATAAAAAGGTCAAAACACAAGGTTGACAATCCGGGCAAACATACATTAAAGGTTTGGATGGTTGATCCGGGGGTTGTTTTTCAAAAATTTGTAATCGATGCAGGCGGCTTAAGGCCGAGTTATCTGGGTCCTGTGGGGAGTGTTTGTATAAAGTCAGCCACTAATTGATTAAGAAACTAAACTTTAAGTTTTATTGAGGTGTTCCTGTGCCCAGATGGCCAGGGCAGCTCCTGCAACGAGGATTATTCCGCAAACCCACTGGGCAGGGGTTAGTGTTTCAGCAAAGAGGATTCGTGATACCACAAGGACTAAAAACGGCTGGGCCAGGGTAACGAGCGAGGGGATAGTGGCTCCTATACGTTTTATAGCGGCATAATAAAAGCTGTGCGAAAGGGCAAGACTTGTGCATGCTGAAAATATTATAACTAACCAGCCGGCAGGCGGCATAGACAGGCAGTCGGATGGTTTGCCGAACAGGACCGCGACAATGGTAAGTGCGACGGTGGTATAGAGTGAAACAATTGCAAAGCTTACCCGGCTGTCATAGTTAGCCAACAGTGCTTTTATGCCTACGGTATAAATACTCCAGGCGAAAGACGCACTGAAGACAAAGACCAGACCAATAAGGGTTGCTTTTGTTGTAAAAGTCGGATTTAAGACGGTTACTCCTGTCAGGCCTATTATCATCGCGGCCGAGGCGGTCCAGAAGCGGGTGCTTTTTAGCAGATTTCTTTCATCAAGAAAAAAAACCATTGAAAAAAGAATAGTCCAGAGGATTGAACTTTTTGCGATTAATGTTAAGAGGGCAGGGTTGATGTAATAAAAACCTGCTGCCCATAAGGACTGCATAAAGATATTCGGTATGGTAATAATGAGGGCATTTTTCCATATTAGGCGGTCGACTTTTTTTTGTTTTATTGAAACAAGCAGAAACGGCAGCAATAAAAAGGCAGCGAACAAATAGCGGAGCATATTCTGCGTCCAGAAATCGAGCCAGCCTGAAAGCTGCTTTATGCACAACGGGCCTATTATCCAGCAGGCAAGGGCGCCGAGAGAATACGCTGTTGCGGTTATGTCGAATTTACTGTGGTCTGTTTTCACGGCTGGATTATAACGCTGTTTGGTCAAAAAGCAAAAGAACTGTTGGTAGTTTACGTTATATTTGTCGGAAAAAGCGCTTTTAAAAATAATTTGCAAAAACGGCCATTTTTACTATACTTATTTACCAGTCAAACAGGAACCATTTTAAAGGATTTGGTAAATGGGAGATGGAAAAAAATCTGATTTGAAAAAAATCGAAGAACTTGTGCAGCTTATGCACGACAAAGGTCTTGTTGAGATCGAAATAGTTGACGGCGATAACAAGATACATTTGAAACGACCCGGTGCTGAGCCGCAGGCGGTAGTAGTGCCGGCAGCAACACCTGCTGCGCCGGTGAGGAACGGTACTGCTAACGGCACAGCTCAACCGGCAGCGCCGGCAGTTGATGAAGGATTGGTCGACATAAAATCACCTATCGTTGGAACGTATTATGCGGCGCCGAGTCCGGATGCGGAGCCTTACGTCAAGGCGGGTGACCATGTGACAAATGATACGGTGGTCTGTATCGTCGAAGCAATGAAGGTTATAAACGAGATAAAGGCTGAGACGGCCGGAACGATCGAAAAAATTATGGTCTCTAACGGGCAGGCTGTCGAGTTCGGCCAGGTGCTTTTCAAGATAAAGCCTGATTAATCTGCATGTCAATTTCATTAACAAGGAACGGTTGTGTTCTCAAAAATACTTATAGCTAACAGAGGCGAAATAGCACTGCGGATAATTCGAGCCTGCAAGGAGCTGGGCGTCGAGTCGGTCGTTGTTTATTCCGAGGCAGACAGAGGCAGTTCCTATATCGAACTTGCTGATGAGGCTATTTGTATCGGGCCTGCGAGTCCTGCGCAAAGTTATCTTAATATTCCAGCTATTATAAGTGCCGCGGAAGTTACAGATGTCGAAGCGATCCATCCGGGTTATGGCTTTTTGGCGGAGAACGCACACTTTGCAGAGATATGCAATGATTGCGGTATAACTTTTATTGGGCCAAGACCTGAGTCGATGAAACTTCTGGGTGATAAAGTCGCGGCGAGAGAACTTGTCAAGAAAGCTCATGTCCCTGTTGTGCCGGGCTCGGAAGGAAAGCTTAAAGATGAGGAAGAAGCGATAAAACTCGCCAATAAGATCGGCTATCCGGTGATAATAAAGGCAGCGGCGGGCGGAGGCGGCAGGGGGATGCGTGTTGCGCATAATGATATTAGTCTGCGAGGTGCGTTTGCCACCGCCAAGACCGAAGCCCATGCAGCTTTTAAGGATGATGCTATCTACCTGGAAAAATATATAGTTGACCCGAGGCATGTGGAGGTGCAGGTTGTCGCTGACAAGGCAGGGAATACGCTGCATTTTTATGAGCGCGACTGTTCGATACAGAGGCGACATCAGAAACTTATTGAAGAATCGCCTTGCCCGGTTATCGATGAGCGAATTCGTGAGGAGTTGTGCAGGGCGGCGATCAAAGTGGTAAAGCAGGCTAAGTATGAAAATGCCGCGACGGTCGAGTTTCTTTTGGATAAAGGTAAGAATTTTTATTTTATCGAAGTCAATACGAGGATACAGGTTGAACATCCGGTTAGTGAGATGGTTACCGGCCACGATCTGATAAAGATGCAGCTTCAGGTCGCAAGCGGACAGAATATTAAATTAAAACAGAGGGATATCAAGCATAAAGGTGTTGCGATAGAGTGCAGGATTAATGCCGAAGATACGGACCGTAATTTTGCGCCGTCGCCGGGCAAGATAAAAAAGTTCCTTCTGCCCGGCGGGATGGGCGTAAGGGTCGATACTCATCTGTTCCAGGATGCGGTTGTTACGCCTTATTACGATTCGATGATAGCAAAGCTTATCGTGCACCGGCCGACAAGGAGCGAGGCGATAACCACGATGAAGAGGGCACTTAGAGAGTTTCGGATAGAACCGATAAAGACAACCATCGGCGTCTGTGAAAAGATCCTGTCACACAATATGTATCTTCAAAATAAAGTCGATACAAGCTTCATCGAACAGCATATCGGATAGTTATCAGTTATCGGTTATCGGTTTGTTTAAACGCTGAATCTTTTTTGTTTATGTTTTTTCACCGGCATAGTTAAACTCATCTTTGTTATCGAGACAGGTACTTTTAGAGGGTCGATTTAATTATTGTTCTGTTAAAGGGAATAATGATTAAGTATTTGAAGCCAACAAGGCTCAAAATCATAGGGATGGTTATAGTTTTGGCATCGATCTGGTGCGCAGATATACTTGAAGATGTCATTACAGATCCCCTTACCAGAAATATCTCCCCTGAATTCCATAACATTCTTGAAGATGCTAAAAAACAGCTTGGTGAATCAAATGAATTCCGGGACATCGTTAAAAGCGTTGACAAACAGATTGATGAATCAGAAGGTAATGAAGAGACAATCTATGTCAAAGTAGGTATTGCGGTAATCCTTGCTAAGATAGTTAGTAAGGGATTTGTTTCATATCTATGTGCATGTGTTATCATAGGATTAGCAGAGAGGAAGAAATCACAGAACAAGATTCATGATGAGATTGCTTCGCTTTGCTCGCAATGACGGTGACATAGATTCCCGATCAGGTCGGGAATGACAAAGGAAATCTTGGCGTTGTTCAGAATGACAATGCCCCCCGGCACAGGTCCGGGGGCTAAACATTTTATTTTTCCAGTGTAATCATATCCTCGTAGGTTTGGCGTTTGCGGATGACTTTGAAGTTTTTGCCATCGACGAGTACCTCGGGTGGGGTGGGTCTTGCGTTATAGTTACTTGCCATTGTAAAGCCATACGCGCCCGCGGTGAAAATCGCAAGCAGATCATTTCGATTTACCGGGGGAATGGCGCGGTCTTTGGCGAAGAAATCAGAGGCTTCGCAGATCGGGCCGACAACATCTACGGATTCCAGGCCCTTTAAACCAATTTCTTCGGTTCGTTTGACGTTGGCATATTTTTCGTCCACCTTTGCGGGCCAAATGAAATGGAAGGCATCGTATAAAGGCGGCCTGATAAGGTCGTTCATACCCGCATCGACGATGACGAATTTCTTTTTGCCGCTTTGCTTGAGATATAAAACCTTTGTAAGTAGTATCCCTGCGTTTGCGATGATGCTTTTGCCGGGCTCTAATATCAGGGTTAGGTCTTTATCTTTCAGCAGGGGCACGATTCCTTCGGCATATTGGGCGGCAGAAGGGACGGTATCACTTTGATAGTCGGCGCCGTATCCGCCTCCTAAATCGAGGGCTTCGATGGTAAAGCCTTTTTCTCTTAGAGAATCGATTAACGGCAGGATCTTTTCGACGGCCTGGCAGTAGGGGGCGATAGTCTTTCCGCCTGAACCGAGGTGGACATGGATGGCGCACAGGTTGACGAATTTACTTTTGCCTGCGTATTGCTCGAAGATGCTTTGGGCGCGTTCGATATCTACGCCGAACTTTGTTTCTTTTTTGCCGGTGGTTATAAATGTGTGTGTCTGCGGGTCGACGTCGGGATTTACACGAAGGGCAGCCTTTGTTTGTTTGCCGGTCTTTTCGGCAAGAGCGATAAGATTTTCAAGCTCGGCTTCAGATTCGATATTGAAATAACCGATGCCTGCTTTTAGTGCTGCGATGATTTCTTCATCTGTTTTGCCGACGCCTGCGTAGACGACTTTTTTCATGTCACCTTTGGCTTTTTGGGCGCGGAAAAGTTCTCCGCCGCTGACGATATCAAAGCCGCTGCCGTTTTCAGCGAGGATTTTCAGGATGTTTATATTGCCGCAGGCCTTTACCGAATAGCATATGATAGTGTTAAGCTCGGCGTAGGAATTTTTTATCTTGTTGAAGTGGTCGAGTATCGTGGCCTTGCTGTAGATATAAGCAGGGGTGCCGACCTTTTGAGCGATCTGGTCGATACTGACGTCTTCGGCGAATAATTTTCCTTCTTTGTAGTTAAAAGAATCCATATTTATCCTTTTATTTTTTTGTTTTTGTGAGCCAGTTTAACCAATCTTCGAAACCATCGCCGGTTTTAGCAGATATTTCAAATATTTTCAAATCTTTCTTCAGCTTCAAGGCGTCTTTTTTAATCCTGTTTACGTCAAAATCGAGATGCTCCAAAAGATCAATTTTATTTATCAAAAGCACATCGGCTTTTGCAAAAGCCTTTGGATATTTGGCGCATTTTTCATCACCTTCGGGGACGGAAACCAGGACGACTCTTTTTTCCTCGCCGAGGTCGAAATCGGAAGGGCAGACAAGGTTGCCGACATTTTCTATTATGATGATATCAATTTGGTCAATATTTAGCGTATGTATTGCGTTTGTGACTTGGGCTGCGCTTAGATGGCAGGCGCCTTTGGTTTCTATTTGGATGGCCTGGGCGCCGGTTGCACGGATCCTTTCCGCATCGAGTTGAGTCTGGAGGTCGCCTTCGATGACGGCGATGTTAACTTTGCCTTTTAACATATTGATCGTTTTTTCAAGTGTTGTAGTTTTGCCGCTTCCGGGTGAGGAAATCATATTGATACAGAGGATGTTTTTATCTTTGAGGAATTTGCGATTGGCAGCGGCGCAATCTTCATTCTTTGCGAGTATTTTCTTATTTATTTTCAGTTTCATCTTTAATCTTCTTCAAATTCTATTTCTTCCAGCAGCAGCGGGGCATCTTCGCCGAGTGTGCAGTCACTTTTGCCGCATTTGGGACAGTTAGGATTATACAGGTCAAACTCGAATTCGCCAGAGCAGTTTTTGCAGGTTGCTTTCAATGGTATGTGTTTTATTTCGAGTTTTGCACCCTGACAGATGGTATCGGCGGTTGCTGCTTCAAAGGCGAACTGCATTACTTCATCGTTGAGTGCGTTTATCTGGCCGCAGCTTACAAGGACACGGGTAACTTTGCCGGGCTGGTTTTTGGCCTCAGCCAGGATGGAGTTGACAATATCATGTGCTACGGCAGATTCGTGCATCAGCAAATCCTCGGCAATTCTCTTCCGTAAGGCATCTGCACGATGCGCCTGCCTTTTATTTTTGTGATGAGCTCTACCAAGGGCTCATCAGATTTTATGACCTGGCCTATCAGTGCGGCATCTTTTCCGTTTTTGCAGCTTTGGCAAATTTTGAGGCAGTCATCTGCTTTTTTTTCGGATACTATTATGACAACTTTACCTTCGTTGGCGATATTCAGAATGTCAAAGCCCAGCATTTCTGCGGCCGCTCTTACGGTTGTATTTGCTGGGATGGTTTCTTCGTCTATTTCAATGCCGCAGTTTGCCTGGCCGGTAATTTCATTTAAAGTTGCCGCCAGTCCACCGCGAGTCGGGTCTCTCATAAATTTTATATCGCTGCCGATGGATTCAATCACTTTTTCACATATCTGTGCGACTGAGGCGCAATCGCTTTTCAAATCGGATTCGAATTTCATACCTTCTCTTTGCGACATAATGGTCATACCGTGGTCGCCGATGGTTCCGCTGATAATGATTTTATCGCTGGGAGTGATTTTGTCGAAACCGAGACTGGCTTTTGGTAATTTTACTCCCACACCTGCGGTGTTGATGAAAATTTTATCTGCTGCACCTGCGTTCACAGTTTTTGTGTCGCCGCAGACGATAGGGGTATTTTCTTCTTTCGCAGCGGCTGAGGCACTGTTTATTATTTTTTTCAGGGTATCAATTTCCAGGCCTTCTTCGATTATCAGCGACATACTCAGTGCCAATGGCTTTGCACCGCTTACGACGAGGTCATTTATCGTGCCGCAGACGGCGAGTTTTCCGATGTCTCCGCCGTTGAAAAATAACGGCTTTATTACATAGCTGTCGGTTGTAAAGCAGATATTGTCTTTGTCGGTTGTCAGCTCGGCAGAATCGGTTAGTTTGGATAGAGTAGTATTATCAAAGGCGGGAACGATTATACTCTGGATAAGTTCGTCGGTTAGTCTGCCTCCTCCGCCGTGTGCGAGCAGTATCTTATTATTAGCGGCCATTAGTTTTGCCTCTTCTTTCGTGTGTATTTAAACCATGCCGCACAGGCGCCTTCGCTGCTTACCATACATGGGCCTATAGGTGTGTCAGGAGTACAGCTGGTTGAGAACAATCCACAATCGGGCGGGTCCATCAGGCCGCAGAGGATTTGACCGCAGCAGCAGCCGGGTATGTCTTCTTCTGGCATGGGTTTAATATAGAGCTGTTTTTCGGCATCGATTTCGCTGAACTTTTCTTTCAGTTTTAATGTGCTGTTTTCGATATCTCCCAGTCCTCGCCAGCAGCCGGTAGTGATATCGAAAGCCTCTTCGATTATTTTTTGCGCGGTCTTATTGCCTTGTTCTGTTACAGCGGCGTGATAGAGCGATGCGACCTGCGGGGTGTTCTCTGCGATCTGTCGGCATATCTCGGAAATAGCCTCGATGATCTGCATTGGTTCAAAGCCTGCCACGACGCAAGGCTTTTTGAATTTTTCCACGATAGGTTTATAGGCGTCGGAACCGATTATAACGCTTACGTGGCCGGGGCAGAGAAATGCATCGATTCTGTGATTTTTCTGGGTTAGCAGGGCGTTCATTGCTGGTATGACGAGTTTATGATTGCTGAATATGAGGAGATTTTTTATCTCCTGCTGTATTGCTTCGTTGGCGACTACGGCTGTGGCCGGAGCGGTTGTTGAAAAACCGACTGCAATGAAAACGACTTTTTTATCAGGATTTTCTTTTGCCAATCTTAAAGCATCTTCTGCACTTGAGACTATTTTTATATTGCCCTTGTTACTTTTGGTTTCCAGAGAGCCTTTTTTGCCGGGTACGCGGATCATATCTCCATAGGTTGCGATCATGCAATCGTCCCTGTCGGCGATTGTTAAAACTGCATCGATATAACCCTGGTCAGTGATGCAGACCGGACAGCCCGGGCCGCTTAACAGTTTGAGTCCATCAGGGAAAGCGGTCTTGAGACCTGCGCGAAAGATACTTACTGTATGTGTGCCGCAGACCTCCATGATATTTATCTTTCGGCCGAGTGTTTTCTGTGCCCTTGCAATTTCTTTATAAGCTCTGTTAATTCTTTCGAGCATTTTCTATCCTGAATCTGTATTATCGTTTCTGGAAAAGTTTTCCAAATCAGCCAGTAATTGCCAGGTTTTTTTTGCCTCTTCTTCATCGAGAATTGTTATAGCGAAACCTGCATGGATGAGAATAATGTCGCCGAGTTTTACGTGCGGAATGAGCGTAGTTTTAGTCTCGATGCGATTGCCCATACAATCGGCAATTGCCTCGTCGCCTTTTAATTCAATTATCCTCGCAGGTACCGCAAGGCACATTTTTTATCCTTTCGCTACGGCTTTTGCTGCTATTGCTGCCTGGCCCAGCGCGATACCGCCATCATTGCTGGGGACCGAACGGTTAAATAATACCTCGAAACCGTTATTTTGCAATAGCCCAATCAATCTTTTGGTCAAAAACCTGTTGCAAAACACCCCTCCGCTTATTGCTGTGGTATTCAGGCTGGTTTGCTTGCGGGTCTGTTTGGCCAGGGCCAGGAAAAATTGTGCTATTGTGTTATGGAATTTTGCTGAGATGACAGATTTGTCGGATTTATCTTTTAAGATATTTTCAAGCATATTTTTGATATCGACTGTAACAATGCCGCTTTGTTCTTTCAGTTCGAAAGGATAATATTCGGTTATCTTTTCATCGGCGATTGCTTCAAATGCCATCGGCAGTTGTGCTTCGAAATTATTACGGCTCCCGAGTCCACAGATTGCGCTGGCCGCGTCGAATAATCTGCCAAGGCTGGAGGTTTGTATGGTATTTACATTTTTTTCGATCTGCTGAGTGATAGCGGATATTTTTTCTTTGTCCGGCTCGATCTGCTTTAGCAATTTATCATCAATGGGAAGATTATATTTTTTTATCAGGCCAATTACCGAGCAGATAGCTTCTTTAGCGGCTAAATCACCGCCGGGCAGCGGATAATAAGCTAATTGTCCAAAACGTTGGAAATCATCGAGCGAGGCTATCAAACATTCACAACCCCAGATAGTACCGTCTGTGCCGTAACCTGTGCCATCAGCGACAAGACCAATCACCTTTTTGTTGATATTATGTTCAGCAAGGACCGAGGCGATGTGAGCCCAGTGGTGCTGGACTTCGATTAGTTTGTCCTTCTTTAATTTTCTGGTGTGTTGGCTCGAAAGATAACCTGGGTGCATATCGCAAACGACTACAGAAGGGTCGGCCTGAATGAGCTGCTTGAGATGATCGATAGAGCTTAACCAGTGTTTGTAAACGCTTGCATCGGCCAAATCGCCGATGTGTTCGCTGAGGATGAAACGGTTCTGTTTTACAAAGCAGAAGGTGTTTTTTAAATCCGCGCCTGCTGCGAATATATCTGTCGGGGTAGAATTTTCCAGAATAAATGCCTGGGGCACAAATCCTCTTGCACGTCTCAATAAAACAGGATCATTTCCAATAATATGCACAATAGAATCATCAACTTGTCTGTGAATTATCCTGTTATGTATTAAAAATGCATCAGCTATATTTGCCAGTTTTTCAAAAGCCTGGTCATCTTTGCAGATCAACGGTTCATCGGAGATGTTACCGCTGGTCATTACAAGGACGTTTAACTTTTTTTCGGCAAATATAAGATGATGCAATGGCGTATAAGGCAGCATAAAGCCGAAGGTGTTTACGTCCTGGGCAGCGGACGGAGCGATCGTATTTGGATTTTTTTTAGGCAATAAAACTATCGGGGCCTGGATACCTGTCAGCATAAGTTCTGCTGTTTTATCGACACAGGCGAACTGTTTAATCTTTTCTATATTTGCTGCCATCATTGCAAATGGTTTGCGGTCCCGCATCTTACGTTCTCGAAGATTTTGTACGGCCTGGGCATTTTCGGCATTACAGGCCAGGTGGAATCCGCCGAGCCCTTTTATCGCGAGGATCTTTCCTTCGAACAGGAGCTGGACTGTTTTCGAGATAGCTTTGTCCGAATCTGTTTCAATTTCTTTACCTTGATTATCGCAGAGTTTTATTTTCGGGCCGCAGTCAGGACAGGCCACCGGTTGAGCGTGAAAGCGTCTGTCTTCGAGATTTTCGTATTGGGCCTTGCATTTATCGCACATTGAAAAGACTGACATTGTTGTGTTTGGTCTGTCATAAGGTATTGATCTTACTATTGAATATCTCGGCCCGCAGTTAGTGCAGTTGATAAATGGATAGCGGCAGCGAAAGTCTTTTTCATTAAACATCTCGGACAGGCAGTCTTTGCAGGTTGCGATATCAGCGGTAACTTCTGCGATTATAAAGCCTGCCGGGTCGCTTTGTTTGATTGTGAAGGTTTTTTCGCCGACGATAAGTTCGGTATCAGCTAAATCGAGAGATGTGATTTTCAATAGAGGATTTGTTTTAGGAGCTTTTTTTAGTTCGTCAACAAACTTTTTTATGTCGCCCTTTTTGCCCTGGATCTCTATTGTTACCCCCTGCGTGTAATTATAAACAAAGCCTGTCAGATACGATTCTGCAGCGAGTCTGTAAACAAAAGGCCGAAATCCTATGCCTTGTACCTGTCCCTGTACGGTAATTTTTTTTCTTATGTTCTGCATTAATCTTCTATTGTGACATGGTGTGGTAGTTTTTCAAGGGGGCAATTTTCACACCTGGCTTTTGGACGGCAAAATTCCTTGCCGATGCGAACAAGCAAAGCATGATATTCGTTAAAAAGTCTTACATTATCTTCGAGATTATCCTCGAAAAAACTTCTTAACTGTTCGTAATCACATTCCGGCTCGATTAATTGGTGTCTTGTCATAATTCTATATGTGTAGGCATCTACGACAAATACAAGGCGACCGAAGGCATAAAGCAAAATCGAATCTGCAGTTTCGGGACCGATGCCGTTTATCTCTAAAAGTTCAGCCCGCAGAGATTGGGTATCCATGGCTTCGACTTCTTCCAGTGAGCCGTTATGGTTTTCAAAGAGCCAGTTTAAAAACGATTTTAGCCTTTTTGCCTTGATATTGTAATAGCCTGCAGGCCTGATAAGCTCGGCAAGGGCGCATTGTTCAAGTGAATAGAGTTTGTCGAGGCTCATTACAGATGCTTTTTTCAAGTTGGCGATAGCTTTTTCGACATTTTGCCAGTTTGTGTTCTGGGTCAGGATGGCACCGGTTATAATTTCATCTCTCGTATCGCCGGGCCACCAGTGCTGCGGGCCGAGGCGCTCGAATAATAACTCGTAAATATGTTTAATATTCTGAACTGTCATATCACTTGCAGCATTATTCAATATCTTCTTATCTGCGTCAACCCCGCACCTATTGTACTATACTAAAATTCGAAAAACAGGCAATTAGATAAAAAGTTTATCGAAATGGTTTAAAGTCCCGGCGTGAGCACGGAACAATAGGTGCGGGGTTTTGTTTTGCCTTTTTTGGGTGGTCAGGGTAAGATTTTGAAATGATGGCGACAAAAAAGTCAGATGGAACTGATAACCAATTGCAGAATATTGCCCTGGCAGCGAGGTCGGGATATTTTGTCAGAACCGCCCGGGCAGTTTATGCGATGGTCTTTCTTTTGCCTTTCATCGTCCTTTATGAAATTCTTGTTCTTATGGTCAATCCGCAGCTTCTCAATGAACCTGCAGGCAATGTCCGCGGGGCGGTAGTGTCTTTTGTGTGGGTGCAGAATTTTCTGTATTATCTCGGTATGGATACGAAGCTGGCCTGGATTTTTGCGCCCGTTGTTATCATTGTGATACTTTTGATGATCCAGATAGTGTCGCGGCAAAGCTGGAAGATTAATCTTAGAGATATTCCTGTTATGGCTTGTGAGTGTCTGGTCTTTGCGGTACCTCTTGTTATTCTTGCACTTGTTTTTAACAGGGTCCCAAATCAACAGGCAGCAGTTGCTGGAAATATCGACACAGTTATAACCTGTGTTGCTGATGGAAATCAACAGGATCAAACGACCGACGAAAGTCAGAAAGGGCATATCAATTCATATCGGGAAAATATGGCGATGGACCTGCTAACCGGTATAGGGGCAGGGATTTATGAAGAGTTGATCTTCAGGCTTATACTCATAGGCCTGTCGATGATATTCTTCGAGACGGTACTCGGCGTCCGCCATGTCAATGCTGTGATCATATCGGTAGTCATATCTTCTGTGCTGTTCAGTCTTCATCATCATTTTGTATTTATCAACGGCCAATTCACAAAAACTGCAGATATGCTGACTTTAACACGGTTTGCTTTTCGTACTGTTGCGGGGATATTCTTCGCGATAATTTTTGCTATCAGAGGTTTTGGTATTGCTGCAGGTACACATGCATTTTACGATATAATCGCAACACTGTTAAATGCGCTGCTGTTTGGGCAGTGTTGAGCAGGAAAAAATTTTTGACTATTAGCGGACCTTGTTAAAAAAACACAAAAATTTTTCAAATCTTTAGCTCAGCCGATTTCTGGACTTGTGTTACATTCGTCCCATAACAGTCCAAAACCGCATTATCAGTACTGGCAGAGGCCTTGAATCAGAAGGGTGTTTTTGATAGAATTACAACATAACGAGTAACCAAAATTTTTTCTTAAAGTGGGATTTTTGATGGATTCACCGAAAACAAATATTACTATCAGCGAATTAACTTTTGCCCTTTACCAGAGACCTCTGCATCCGGAGCTTTTCAACATCTACAAAAAGCATACTATCAAGACAGATAAGTATGAAGCGATTATCTGGGCAACAGGCGCTTCACATGTAGCGAGCGTTTTCGTTCATGATCTTTGTCTTTCGGAACTGATAAGTACACCGACACAGCTTCTGCCTCGCCGTGGCCTGATCGAGAGATTCAGATTCACCGGCCAGAGAAGTCATAAATGCACATTGGCCAAGGGCCTGAGCTATATGATGGATTTCCAGGTCGAAAAGATGAGCGCAAATCTCTACCGTCAAAGTCATGCTGACCTTGAGAAATTTGCTCGTAACCGCGGCCTGTTCGTAAAGTTCCCGAAACTTGCTGTCGGCGGTCTTGAGCCTTTCAGCTATATTGATTTCGAGGCCAGGCAGAACGAGCTGCATATTCACACGTTCCACGCATATCCTGACCAGGTGACGATTATCAAGACTCAGTCCCTGTTCGATATGAACTAAACCTATTTGCCGGCACAATTCATAAGTAATTGACGCAGAGAGACAGTCTGTCTATACTATTATCCGTTATTTATCCTTTTGGAGACCGGATATATGCCCAGACTGATAAGTCTCGCGGGTCTTTTGGTTATGCTGCTTTTGGCCTGGCTTGGTTCAGAAAATAAGAAAAAGATGAACTGGCGGCTGATAATCAGCGGGCTTGGCCTGCAGATTGTCCTGGCAGTTATCATCCTGTGTACCGGACCGGGCCAATATATCTTCGACAAACTCAGAATCCTTATAACAAGTCTGATCAGTTATTCCGAAGCTGGCTCAGCATTCGTATTTGGCGAGGGTTTCAAGGAACATGCCTTTGCGTTTGCGGTTTTGCCGACAATAATTTTCGTCTCTTCCCTTATGACGGTTCTTTTCCATCTGGGGGTTTTGCAAAAAATCGTTGAGTTTATGGCGAAGGTAATGGTTTATATTATGGATACTGCAGGCTCAGAATCTCTGGCTTCAGCGGCGAATGTTTTTTTAGGGATGGCTGAAGCTCCGTTGGTAATCAGGCCTTATATAAAGACAATGACCCGTTCTGAAATAATGGCGATGATGACCGGCGGGATGGCTACGATTTCCGGTGCCCTTTTAGTTGCTTACACAGGTTTCGGCGCAGATGCCGGGCATTTGCTTACGGCCTCGATAATATCTGCCCCCGCTGCGATGGTTATTGCCAAGATAATGGTTCCTGAAACCGAAGTTTCCCAGACCAAAGGTGTGGTCAAAGTCAAGATACCCAAAGAGGATATAAATGTTCTTGATGCTGCCTGTCGGGGCGCTATTGACGGTGCCAAGCTGGCCATCAGTATTGCCGCTGTGCTGATATGCTTCATAGCTTTTGTTGCCCTTATAAATGGTGTGCTTGATAAGGCTCTGCCGGACCTGGACGGTCAGCCTTTTACGCTCGAAAGGATTCTTGGCTGGTTCTGCTCGCCTCTGGCATGGATTATGGGTGTTGAGTGGAAAGATGCCCTGGTAGTCGGCGAGATCCTGGGCAAAAGAACGGTGCTCAATGAATTTATTGCTTATCTTGACCTTGCCAGGGTCAAAGATGTGATCTCGCCCCGTTCATTTGCGATAACAACATATGCTCTTTGCGGCTTTGCTAATTTGGGTTCGATAGCAATTCTTATCGGGGGTTTGAGTACACTTGTGCCGGAAAGACGAAAAGAGTTTGCTACTCTTGGTTTCAAATCGATGATAGCCGGCATGCTTGCCTGTTTTATGACCGCTACGATCGCGGGGATTCTTGTATAGGAAGTACATTAAATAAGGAAATAGAGAAGCAAAGAATAGTTATGTCATTCGTCCATCGGTTGCGAGGCTCGTTTCGTTTTTCGTGAAGACGTTATACGGATAATTCAGCTTTGACGAGCGGCGTAACCGCAACTGTTTAACGATTATCCCTAAAAGACCTTTACCTGTATGCCCTTTTCACTGGTCTTTTTAAGGGTCTTTTTCATATTCTCAAGAGATGCCTTCAGTTCTTCACTGCTGTCGATCAGGTTCTGGTATAGTTTATCGTCGTTGATAAGTTTCCCTACGGTGCCCTGGCCGTTGTTGATCTTGTTGATTACCCTCCGCATCTCAATTAATGTTTCACCAAGTTCTTCACTGGTCTGTAATACTGAATCTGAGACTTTTGCAATTCGTTGGTTGGCAGTAGCGGAGAGTTCTTTTATCTGCTCCATAGTTGCAACCGCTTCTTCGGATACCTTAGAGACATTAGCAAGTGAGGTTTTCAGATTTTCTCTGTTTTCAGGGTCACCTATGATCGCATCGGTGTTATCAACCAGTTTTGTAATCTTTGCAAAGAAGGTTTCCATTTTATCCTGAAGTTCGGCCGGTAGTATTTCGCTTGCCGCCCCGCTTTGGCCCTGTAGTTCCATACCATCCTTCAGGAATTTGGGGTCAAGCTTATCAAAGTCTTTTGCTAACATTGGTATGGTATCGAGTTCGATATAGCTGCTGCCCATTCCCCGCCTGAAGAGTTTGACTTCCACGTTAGAAGGAATGGTAGCATAGTCTCTGGATATGGCAATTGTTACCATTACCTGGTGGATAAATCTGCCGTCTTCATCCTCAGACGGTATTGGAGGCGCGACATAGGTTACCCTGCCTACCTGATAGCCGCAATATCTTACGGGAGTGTTTTGCTCAACCCCGGGGGCGAACGGGAATTTTACCCTGATTTCATATGAGGTAAATTTGGTCATCACCACAGGCAGTTCTCCGAAGAGAAAGACCATATATGCAAAAATGACAACACCGATAACAACAAAAGCACCAACGATCATGTTCCGTCTGTTTTGTATGCAATCATAATCATTCATCGCGGAGTTCCTTAAATGTCGTCATTTACCTTTAAGAAAAAGCTCCCGTATCGCACGAAGCGGATAGCCGGTTTTATTAAGTTTTTTTACGAGTTTTATTCTTTCGACAGCCTTTTTGTCGAATAGTCTTCTATTCGTTTTCGTTACCGATGTCGGCTTTATCAGGCCGACCATTATATAATATTGAAGCGACTGTGTCGAAATACCCGCCTCTTTGGCGGCTTGGCCTATAGACATTAACTTTGTTTTTGCCTTCATAGTCAACCCCGCACCTATTTGCACAGTGCTCTGACATAGTTAGATTGCAGGGAACTTTTCATAACCACCTAATTTTTACAGCTCTTATGTACAATACAAACAGGTGCGGGGTCAATAACTTTTTTCGGCTTTATCGGTTGGACTGTCATATCCTCCCTGGCTGAAAGGATGACATCTTAAGATTCGCTTTACCGCCATGATGCTGCCTTTGACTGCGCCGAAATGCTGGATGGCCTCAATGGCATATTGGCTGCAGCTGGGTACGAATTTGCAATGCCCGCCTAATATTCGTCCCAGGGTTACCTGATATAGCCTTATTAAATAGATAATCAGCTTGCCCATAAGTTTACTTATTTTAACTTTTAGCCCGTCTTTTTTCAAACAGCTTGTGCCCTTTGTCGGCCAGTTCGATAAAACTCTTCTCTACACTGGTCAGGGCTGTTTTTCTTATATCACAGCAGGCCTTTTTAGACAACATTCTGGAAAAAATTACCAGATAATCCAGGCCGGGGGTAGTTTTGTCTTTATTCAGTCTAAATGCCTCTCTGGCGAGCCTTTTTAGTTTGTTCCTCCCGGAGGCGGGGGCGATTTTTGCATTTACAGAGATGCCCAGCCGAGCCCTTTTAGAATCGTTCGGGGCTATATATAGTGCCATTAAGCTGTTTTTAACACAGAGCTTATATTTCAAAACCTTTTCAAAGTCAGATTTTGAGGTCAGTTTCGCAGATTTTGGGAAATCACACTTTGCCATACAGATATTATATCGGCGGATAGATATGAAGGCATATAAAAACTGTGGATTAGTGAATGGTTAGGCGTTCATTGCGGCCATTTCGTCGGCCTCTTCGTGCTTGCGGATGACCTCGGCGCTGATCTTGCGGTTTACCGTTCGTTCATCAATTATTCCCAACAGCTTATCATCGTCGCCTGAGACTATGGGCAGGTATTCGAGGTCATATTTTCTCATCCTGTCCAGTGCCTCGGACAGCGGTGTATTCCAGGTGGTCTTGTCGAGTACGGGCTGGGCGACATCACAGGCAAGCAGCCAGGAAGCGACATTTTGATATGCAAAAGTTTCCCTGATACTATTGATGGATATAACGCCCGTCAGTTTCGACTGGTTATCGATCACAGGATAATAAACGGCATTGGTTGTGCTGAAAATATTCAAAATCTCGTCCAAAGGTGTGTCTTCTTTTATAGTAGCAGGATTTGAGTCCATAACATCTTTTACGGTGTATTTAGCTATGAGGTCCTCTTCGGTTACGTTCATGCCGACTTCTTTCGCTTTTTTCAGGCCGATTTTTACAAAGACCGGGCCGATGAGCTGGAAGACGAAAACGCCTGCGATAATTACTGAAAGCATCATCTCACGGACCGGGCCTTCGAATCGGGAACTTGCCATAATCAATAACGCTATAGCGATAGTGCCCTGCTGGTATAGGCAAAAACCCAGGTACTTTCTTACGGTAGTTGCTGCCTTTGAATAAGATGCTCCCCAGTATGCCCCGAGAGCTTTGCCGACTGCACAGCCTGTAATATAAGCTAAGGTAACGACCCAGACGTATTTACCAACTGCGGTGAGGTTCAGCCTTGCGCCGATGATAACAAAGAACAGTACATAAATAGGCGCTGAGAATTTATGTATTAATTCGAAGCTGGTTACACTTCGCCGGGGCGAGATATTTATCAGCGTAACTCCAAAGGCCATAGATGCGAGAATTACGTCGAATTTAAAGGTTGTAGCCAGACCTATACATAAAATTATCGCGCTGATAGTAAATACAAGGATTTTTTCATTGTCTTTGATCTGTTCGATTATCCATTTAAGAAGCAGACCGACTAACAGGCCCAGTATTATAGAACCGAAAATTTCGTGACCTGCGCTAACTACCATCATTGCAAGGCCTTCCTCGCCTGTACTTCCGGTAAATACTGAAGCGACGCTTACGCTGATAATATAAAGTATCATCGCAAGAGCATCATCCAGCGCAACTATTGTGGTAAGCAATGTAGTCAAAGGCCCGCGTGTTTTGTACTCCCACAATACCGCAACGGTAGATGCAGGATCTGTTGCTGCACATATCGCGCCGAAGATAATGCCGGCAGCGACAGCCGTTTGCCATTCGAAAATGAGCAGTAAAGCCAGCGTGCAAAGAATAGTAGATAAAACAAATGCAGTCAGACCCTCGAACAGGAGGATGTAGAATACCTGTTTACCATATTGGATGAAGATACTTTTTTTCAATTCGCCCCCGATAAGAAAGCCGATTATGCCCAGGGCGAAAAGATTAAAAGGCTCGAAAATTTCCACAGTCTTGGGAGAGATAATTCCCAGTGCCGGGCCGAGGATTATGCCTATAGTGATATAACCGATTATCTGCGGTATGTGCAGGTGCTGGAACAGCCTGGCGCCAATGGTGCCCAAAAATATAGCTATGCCGATTATCAGCAAGCTGTTTAAATGATGGATATCAATTTCAATTAGAATATTGTGAATAGCAATCATTAATTATTTTCATTAATAGATTCACTGGATATTGCACCTGTCTTTTTCGGTATAAATTTTGCACAAATATACCTTTTAATCGCAGAATATACAGGTTGATGTAATAGTCGTCAATACTGAGATTTCTATCTTTAAAATGGGAGATTTTTTGGGGGAAACGGTTAATCTGGATTTAGGCGTTCATTGCTGCCATTTCGTCAGCCTCTTCGTGCTTGCGGATAACCTCGGCGCTGATCTTGCGGTTGACCGTTCGTTCATCAATGATACCGAGGAGCTTATTATCATCACCTGAGACAACAGGGAGATATTCAAGATCGTATTTTTTCATGCGGTCCAGTGCTGCGGTCAAAGGTGTGTTCCATGTGGTCTTATCGAGTGCCGGCTGAGCAATATCACAGGCAAGCAGCCAGGAGGCAGTATTTTGATATGCAAAAGTTTCCTTGATACTGTTAATAGAAATGATACCGGTCAGTTTGGACTGGTCATCAATTACAGGATAATAAACAGCATCGGTTGTACTGAAGACATTAAGTATTTCATCCAAAGTTGTGTCCTCTCTTATAGTTGCAGGATTTGAGTCCATAACATCTTTTACGGTATATTTAGCGATGAGGTCTTCTTCAGTTACGTTCATACCGACTTCGCCGGCAAGTTTGACGCCAAGCTTAACAAAAGGCGGCCCGATTATCTGAACCAGAAATGTAGTTGATGTAACAACAAGTATTATAATCTGGCCGACAGGTCCTTCAAATTTCTGGCTGGCAAGAATGGCTAATCCTATTGCTACACCGGCCTGGCTGAAGAGACAAAACCCCAGATATTTTCTAAGAACCATTGGCGATTTGGAAACAACGGCCCCAAGCCATGAACCGCTCATTTTTCCTGCCGTTCTGCCAATAACATATGATACCGCCAGCAGAATTGCCCACAATTGCATACTTGCTATCTGCAGCTGGGCTCCGACAAGAACGAAGAACAGCACATAAATAGGCGGAGCAAATTTTTCAATCATTTTAAAAGTGTCCAGACTCATTCGAGGGCGAAAGTTTGCAATTACCGCTCCAAAAACCATCGCAGCAAGAATTGAATCGACATTTAAAGCTATTGAAAGGCCGATGATCAGCAGAACCGACGACAATGTAAAGGTCAGGATTTTGTCGTGTTCGATAATGAACTTCATCAATATCACGAGTACCGCGGCGGTAACAATTCCGATGCCGGCTGCGCCGAATATTTCATAAGCCGGCATAAAAATAGCTTTAATAAGGCTATTATGGCTGGTGCCCGTAAGTATACCTGCTATGCTGGCTACTACTCCGTATAAAAGCAGAGCAAGGCCGTCATCGAGCGCAACTATTGCGAGGACCGCTCTCGTCAATACGCCGCGTGTTTTATATTCCCACAGAACATCGACAGTAGCTGCGGGTGCGGTGGCGGAAGATATTGCCCCTAATAATAGTCCTAATGCAAGTGAGAAATGCCACGAAACATCGGGCATAAATATCTTACAGATAACCGTACAGAGCACTGAGACGAAAAAGAAAGCGAAAAGGCCTTCTGCCAGGAGGATGGTAATGAATTGAGTGCCGTACTTTTTGAATACATCTATCTTCAGTTCCCCCCCTATCATAAATCCGATTATGCCGAGAGCGAACATATTGAACGGAGCCAGAAACTGTACAGTTTGAGCGTCAATCAGTTTCAGACCTGAACTTCCGAACAGAATACCGATAAATATGTATCCGACCACCTGCGGGATACGCAGCTTCTGGAAAATTTTTGCGCCGATAGTACCGCCGAAAGCGGCGATGCCGAGTAGCAGGAGTATATTTAAATGTCCAAAAGTATTCATTAATTAACTCAAAAAAGCGTTTAATGCGTCTGGTGAGCTTTGAGGTCATACATACGATCGGCTTCCTTTTGCTTGGCGAGGACTTCTGCATCGATGTGACGGATTACTTTACGATTGTCAAGAATGCCGGCATATCTGTTATCTGCGGTACAGACCAGTAAAAAGTCGACGTCGAGTTGTTTCATTTTTTCAAGTGCCTCGGTGAGCATGCTTTTTTCATCAATGGTTCCGTGAACAGGCTCCATTATATCGAGGGCGACCAGCCAGTCATTAATTTCCTGGCTCGAAATGGCATTTCTTATGCCGTTAAGGGTAATCGAGCCGATCGGTTTGTTTTCGTCATTCAGTACGGGATAAAAATTATCTGCGGTTGAACTTATAATCTGCAGTAATTGGCCGAGCTGAGTTCCGGCGTTAATAGCAGTTACATTCTTATCCATCATCTCGGATGTAGTATGAATTTTAATGAGGTCTTCTGCTGTTACATTAAGGCCGAGCTCCCCTGCCCAGTGGGCGCCTACTTTTACAAATATTGGTCCAATCAACTGCAGAATCAGTGCCCCGGCAATTACTACCAGAAGCATAATCGATGCCAGCTCATGGTTGAATCTGCTGCTGGCGATAATCAGCAAAGCCACCGCGATACCGCCCTGCGGGTAGAGACAGAATCCGAGATATTTTCTTATTGTCGGTACCGAATTGCTTACGATGGCTCCGATATACGACCCCAGAGTTTTACCGACTATACTGCCTACCACATATGCGGCGGTGAGCAGAATAATTACTGTATTGACATGAGAAATATTCAGTCTTGCCCCTGCAAGAACAAAAAACAGGACATAGATCGGAGCACTTAACTGGTGCATATGCTTGAAGCAGTCTTCAGCACGCCGATTATTCGTATTTGTCAGAGTAAGACCTAAAGTCATTGACGCCAGAATCACATCCAGGTGAAAAGTAATTGCTATTCCAATAATCAGAAGCGCAAAACTGAACGTAAAAACGAGCGTCTGTTCGGCATCATCGATCCACTTGAGAACTTTATTCAGAACCACTCCTGCGATTACACCTATGACGACTGAGCCGAAAATTTCCATAAAAGAAGAGGTTATAGCGGCCAAAAATCCTTCTCCACCTTCACCTGTGATAACACCGGCGATACTTACACTGATGGCATACAGCATCATAGCGAGTGCATCATCAAGAGCGACAATAGCCGTAAGCATTGTCGTAAGAGGACCTCTGGCTTTACATTCCCACAGCACACTCACCGTTGAAGCCGGGTCGGTAGCTGAGCAAATTGCGCCGAATACGACGGCTACTGCCACCGCATGCTGCCAGCCGAAGAAATACATCATTACCACGAAACTGAAAATACCGACCAGCAGAAATGCCGTCATTCCCTCGAAGAACAAAACGTAAAAGACCTGTTTGCCCAGCCGGGTAAACACATCTTTTTTGAGTTCGCCCCCTATCAAAAAGCCTATCACGCCCAGGGCGAAAATGTTGAACAATTCAAGTTTCTCGACGGTTTCAGGAGTGATGATATGAGCTATCGGCCCTATGATGATTCCTATAACAAGGTAGCCGACTATTTTAGGTATGTGCAGTTTTTGAAACAATCTTGCCCCGACGGTGGCAAAAAATATTGCCAGGCCTACCAGAAGCAGGATATTCAGGTGATGAATATCAGTACCCGTAAAATTTTCAAAAAGCGAAGACATCTGTCTATCCACTATTAGGTTGAACTTTAACTTTGCTAAACAAAGCGGGCAATTCTATCTGTGTGCCCTATCTGTTGCAAGAGGAATTATAATATGCGTAATTTAGCCCGGCCAGTCCATAAAAAAGGATAATTTAAGGTAATTTTAGCAGTTTTGGCGTAAAAACAATGGCAAAACATGACAGACCAGCCTTCAAAAAAGAATGGCGAGGTCGAAAAAACACGGTATAATCATTAATATGATTACAGAAAAAGATAAAAAGACGATACAGGAAGTGTCAGAAAAATACCGTGTAAAAAAGGTCTTGCTTTTCGGCTCCAGCCTGGATCCTGCACAGGAAGGACGTGATATTGATATTGCCGTGGAAGGTATTCATCCTCGCGATTTTTTCGATTACTATGGCGACCTTTTGCTGAAACTTTCTAAACCGGTTGATTTAATTGACCTTTCCATAGCTTCAAAATTCGTAACGTTGATTAAAAAGGAAGGTATGCCTATCTATGGCTGATTATAAGGAACGGATTGAGGCCGAATATGAGGCCATAGAAAAAACGCTTGCTGCTATGCCCGCCGAATCACTTTCGCAGTTATCCGAACTCGAAATAGCTGGAGTGTCAACTTTACTGAACAATTTCTATAACGGTATCGAAAATATTTTGAAGCAGGTCTTTAAAAAACGATCGATCGCTTTACCTGACGGCCCTTCCTGGCATCAGCATCTCATAAATTCAGCGGTAAAAGAAGGCGTTATTTCGGAAAGCTTAGCGGTTGAACTCAAGCGATACCTTGGCTTTAGACATTATGCCTTGCACGGCTATGCCTTTAACCTCGAACCTGAGAGGATAGAAAAATTAACAGAGACTATCAAGCCGGTCTTTGAAAAATTCAGAGAAGAAATCAATAAAATAATCATCTGATTTTAGTGTTTTCGCCGCAAAATCGCATTAAAATATGCAAATCTGATGCTATAATACTCCCAAATCGGTGATGCGTAGCAGAGAGAAGAGTTTAGATAAGATATTAGATTTGAAAAGGGATTTTATCTTGGTTAAGTACAAATGTTGGTTTTTGATACTCTTTGTTCTTGTCTTGATCTATATCCTTATTCCATTTTTTCATTGTTACTGTTGTGGTAGACCGTATACCCTTCCAATAAGCATTCTTGTTGTAGATTCAACAACTAAGGAACCTGCATCTAATGTATATGTATCTTGGAAATGTACAAATCCCAGGTCTGGTTTCTGGTGGTTGGAAGATATTGGTCTAACTGATAAATTAGGATTGCTCAAGTGCGAACAAACATCAACCCAATTTTCAGTTTTTAGTCTTGGGAATTATGACTTTTCAAGGGACACGTTGCATTTCGAATCGGATGTATATCAGGAGACCTATATTTCACTTTCAGAACATGTAGGCGAAGTTCCTTTTTCATCGCTTGGTATTTCAATTAATGTGCAATTGTCAAAAAGACGAAAACCAAAGCCTAAATCTACATTCTCTAAAGGTTTATTTGTACCGGGATCCGATTGGACAACCCCCATTTACAAAACACAACTTGAGGCAAATAATGTTGCAACTCAAGCAGTTGCCAAGTTAGTTGATATTGGGATTAATGCTAAAATAGTAAGTCCCTCTCCAGATCTTCGTGGGAGAGGATTTGAACCAATTCTTGAAACGGATCAACAGCGGCATATTTATGTTTGGGTAGATCCAGAAGGAGTTCCAAAGGGTGTTAATTTCACTGGGCCAAATATTATAAACAATAATGTTGAAACTGATCGGTCATGGCTGGTGGATTTCAGTGGAAATGTAATATATCTTGAACCTGAATAAATACCGCGTTTTTGGTCTAAAAACCGCGGTTTTATGGGGCTTTGGTGGGATTTTTAGAGCTAGGGTGAAAAATTTTAAAAAAATTCAAATTTTCTGCTTGACAAATTGTTAGTATATATATAGTTTGTATATGAACAATCAATATGGTTATTGAAAAGTTGATAAGTGAGCAGATCAGTAAATGAGTCAAAGCGTTGAAGGGTTCCTCCTTCGTTAAAACTATGGAGGACGGTTGCGAGGCTCGTATCGTATTTCGTTAGGCGGTTATGTCTTAGTTTAACGATTTACGATTAACGCAGCCGAAACGAGTAGCGCAACCGCAAAACGAATAACGGGAGTAAATTATGTCACTAAAAGAAGAATTAAAATGAAAAAAATAATTATTATAATTTCTGCACTATTTGTTGCGTTCTATCTTTTTGCCTCAAGGCCTCATTGGTTTTCAGAATTGGAACAGCAAATAGATATTGGGAAAGATTTCATTACAAGTGAAACTGTTGATGTATCAAGGCCGAATACTTTTCGATGGGTTATCCCCAAGGAAGAATGGAATTATAAAGAAGGTAGAGCTTGTCTCAATATCATTTTCGATCGCAAAGATGATATTCCGGTCGATAACTATGACAAGGAAGTTACTCCTCTGAGAGTAAGAGTTGCTGCATATGGTATCCTGGATAACAATGAAGAGGCGAATCGCTTAATTAAAAATTGGTATTATTTATCGAATGAACCTTTTTCGCCGGGATTGAGGATAGGTGTATCGTGGGGCACAAAAGTCGTTGAATATATGTTAGCTGGGATAGACGTATATATTCATGAAAAAATGGTAATTGAGCTTGAAGTATTAACTCCTGATGAAAAACTTGCAAAAGCTAATCCAAGATTACAACTTGTAGGAGAACATGATTATGCGGTATTTGGGCACATAGGAGTATTTAGAATAATGCGCGATGGGGGACTTTTTATTAGTATTATCGCATTATTATATTTAGTCGTTAATGCAATAAAAGACAGTTATAAAAACGCAACCGACGGACGCTGGACGACACAAGCAGCGCAACCGGGAAACGAATGACGGGAGTAAATTATGTCACTAAAAGAAGAATTAAAGCTGAAAAAGGGATTCGACCTTGTGGAGCATGAGGCCTTGCTGAATATCTATTATACAACTACATCTTTAAAGAAACGGGCCGATGGGCTTTTTAAGACGCTTGGCCTGACAGATGTCCAGTTTAACGTTTTAATGCTCCTGCATTACCAGTCGGAAGGCCTGGGCGGTCTTAGCCAGGCACAGTTGAGCGAGATGATGCTGGTCAATCGTGCCAATATTACGACGCTTATAGACAGGATGGAAAAAGCCTCTCTTGTTATACGAGAAAATGATCCAGCCGACAGGCGGACGAATATTGTAAAGATGACTGCTAAGGGTAAGAAGCTGTTTGCAAAGGCAGAACCTTTATACGCCGGGCTCGTAGGAAAAGTGATGAGAGGCTTTAAACAAAACGAATTGAAACAACTGATAAAGGCCCTTGAAAAGGTAAGAGGTAGTATCAATTAAGCTGCAGAGGTCACAGAAATATGTTTTTAAAAACGAATAAAAAATTTTTTGGCACAATAGTTAATATATTAACAATATACATAATAACGAAAGTCAAAATGAAAAGACGAGAGATTACAGTTTATTTGGTTTTAGTAAGCCTGTTTTTGGTGGGATATAATCCTTGTTTGTCTGAGGCGATAGCAAAAAGTGAGGCCAAAAACAATGCTGCTCGTACAAAAGCATTAGCCAAACTGGAGCAAAAGCTATTAAAACTGAAAGCTGGCTCAACGATTCAAGCTACTAAGAAAGCATTTGGTTCACAAGGTATGTATCTATTCACAATTCAAAAAAATGAGCATGATTACTTATGCATACGTTTTTCGGTTGGCGATAATTTTGATAGAGACTGTGTCGGCTACCCGTATTATAGTGTTTTTGAAGATAAAAAATTATACTCAATTATGGAAGAACTGCCATGTAACTGGGCAAAGAAAGATGAACAAGGTTATTGGATATCGGATATAACACCGGTTGATCCAAACATTATTTTTTCTACGAGAGGATTATTTGGACAGGACCTTGTTAATTCAATCCGAAAAAATTTCCCGAAGGAAAAATGTGAATCCAACCTTCCATTACCAATTCCAGTTTTAATAATTTGGTATCCTGCCAGCCAGTTAATTGAATCCATAATGCCAAAACCATCAAATTCGAAAGGACAAGTTTTACCGGAAGATTGCAATTTTAAGTAGAGTTTAAAGTAACTTTCTGCAAATAATTAATATGTTAATAATATATAAAGAAGGGACGAGAAAATGAAAACTACATCTATTAAAACAAGAAATATTATTTTTGGATTGCTGGTTGTATATTTTATTGTGCTGAATGTCTGTCTTATGAGTTGCTGGAGGTTTTGGGGATACCGGCCGCCTGTCTGGAGTATCGCGGCTTTTATAATTACCTTCGGTATTATGGGAGTGATACTGGCGATACAAACCGTAAAACTAAAAGGGCCTCTTGTGCAGAGGATATTTTTCATATTGACCGGCATCTCGGCCGCGGCCGTTCCGGTCTGTGCCATTCTGCATAATGTAATTTACGGCCTGTTCTTCCACGGCAAAGGTGGAGAGGATGAGGTTGTTTTCTTTGTCCTGGCAGTTCTGGTCTTTCCTGCATTGTTTATTCTCGGCTCGCTGGGAGGGATAATATCAGGGATAACTGGCCGATTGAGAAAAAAGGATATTGCCTGTTAAATTCGGAAAGGTTTAGTATCATATAAGGATGCAAATTTTTGAAAGGAGAAAAAATGTTTATTACACTATTAGTTGCGACTTTTGTTATTGCCTTTGTCGTTTCGACTATTGTGGTTTTATTCTTCAGCAAGCCGGCGGACAAAATCCTCAACCGTATTATCTCAGATGCGATAAGCACTGCGTGGTCGAAGTATCTTAAGTTCGCCATATACGTAACCGGCATCTCCAGCGGCGTGAGGATCTGGGATCTTGAAAAATACATTACCAGGCAGAACTTCGAAGGCAGTGAGGTGATTCAGCTTACCGCCGAGCGCTGGGTATTCGAGATCTATCGAACAGTGATCGGCACGCTCAGTGGTATTGCATGGATGCTTCTGGTCTTCTTTATCTTTGCACTGGTGGCCTATGTCGTCGTCCGCGCTTTTGAATTGAAAAAACAAGGTTAAGAATGATTGATAACGACTACTTTGATTCGGCCCGGGATTATTTAGAGTTTTATGATTTGACCGACGCTAATGTCAGTTATGAACTTGTGCCGTTTGAGTCTGGCCAGTTTAAACTGGCGGGGCATATATTTAATCCCGGCGATTATAAGGCAACGGTTATTCTTATTCACGGCTTTATGGGTCATACAGGCCTGATGAGTAAGCTTATCAGGTATCTTATAGAAGCTGGATACGCAGTTGCAGCTTTCGATCTACCCGGCCATGGCCTGTCCAGCGGGGAGCGTACCGCTATTGACGATTTTTCGCAATACAGCGATTCGCTAAGTGATTTTGTTGATGTTGTAAAGGAACGGCTCGATGGGCCTTATCATTTAATAGGTTTCAGTACCGGAGCCTCGACGATAATGGAATATCTCTCTTCAGGTAAAAAAGACTGCTTTGATAAGATGATCTTTGCTGTCCCTCTGGTCAGAAGTACACACTGGTTCAAGGCGAAGATCAGCTATCAGATGTACAAACTGTTTTTTGATGATGTTGCCAGGCCCTATCGCAAGATATCGTCGGATAAGGATTTTATACGATTCGTCCAGTATGAAGATCCGATGAGTGCGAGAAAAGTTTCTCTAAAATGGGTGAAAGCACTTTTCAAATGGAACAGGAAAATGGCGGATGTGCCGACTGTTAATAGAGAGATACTGATAGTTCAGGGCAAAAAAGACAAGACCGTAGCGTGGGAATATAACGTAGAATTTATCCAGTCGAAATTCAATAATGCCCAAATAAAATTTATTCCAAAAGCACGACACGAAATATTCAACGAATCAGAAAAAATAAGACAGGAAGTATTTTTAACAATAGGCAATTATCTTGAGAATAAAGGCAGCAGTGATTAAAATTAAAATCCGGAGATTTATAGAAAAGATGTCCAATTGTGTCATTGCGAGCTTGCCCCTTAGGGGCGGGCGAAGCAATCTCAGGACTCAGAATTGGGATTGCCGCAGTCGCCTCCGGCTTCTTCGCAATGACAATGGTAATGTTTTCTACAAAGCAAGATATGGAGATTTGTGGGATGAATTCGATGGGAACGAAGACAGGTATCTCGTTTAAGTGGCTCAACGCTACACAGTTTCTCGGTGCGCTTAACGATAATATTTTCAAGCTTTTGACGATTCTGTTTTTGATAAAGCTGCAGGGTGCATCGTCGGCGAGCAATATAACGGCACTTGCCGGGGCGATTTTTGTTGTGCCTTTCCTGCTTTTCGCAGCATTTGCGGGCAAATTAGCTGACCAGTTCAGTAAACGGAACATAATTATCTGGACTAAAGGCACAGAAGTTGGGGTAATGACCCTCGGCTGTATTGCATTTCTTATGGGAAGTACATTCGGTCTTTATGCGGTATTATTTTTGATGGCTGCGCAGAGCACGTTTTTCGCACCGGCCAAATATGGAGTTATCCCCGAACTGGTCGAAACCGAACAATTGTCAAAGGCAAACGGTTCGCTGGAGGCTCTGACGTATTTAGCTATTGTCATAGGAACCGCACTGGGGCCGTTTTTGTCGCAGGTAACAGATGGCAATTTCATATTGATGGGAACGATCTGCATTGTGGTTGCGGCTTTGGGTTTTGCGACAAGTTTTCTGATAGAACGAACACCTGCGGCCGGGGCCAGCGGAAAAGCATCGATATTTTTCCTTCGCGACATCTGGCAAACGATGCGGAGTATCCGCAAGGATAGGGACCTGTTCTTAGCTGTAATTGCATCGGCATATTTTTTGCTGATAGGCGGCTTTATCTATTCGAATCTCATTCCTTACGGGATAAGACACCTTGGGCTGTCTGAGGTGCAAAGCGGATATTTGTTTGTCATCACGGCAACGGGTATCGGTATCGGTGCATTGCTGGCGGGCAGGCTCTCAGGCAGGAATGTAGAATTCGGTGTCGTACCTTTAGGGGCAATTGGAATGACGGCGGCATCGGTCTGGCTTGGTTTCATACCGGGGCTTTATGTTACCTTTGTGCTGGTCTTTATAATGGGGGCAAGTGCTGGATTATTCATTGTTCCTATTCATACCTTTATTCAGTTCCAAAGTCCCGCTGCCCAGCGAGGCCAGATACTTGCTGCATCGAACTTTTTAGGCTGGGTTGGCGTGCTTTTCGCTTCCGGCCTGATCTATTTATTTGCCAGCGTTTGGAAGTTGTCGGCATCACAGATGTTTGTGATTTTGGGCCTGATGACGGTTATACCAACACTTGCGACGATTACCCTGCTGCCGGACTTTCTTGTTCGTTTCCTGTGCATACTGCTTACGCGGTTCTGCTATAGCATTAAAATCTACGGCATTGAAAATGTTCCTATTAATAAGAGCGCTCTGCTGGTCTGCAATCATGTCTCCTGGGTAGATGCGCTGATAGTGGCATCGACTCAGCAAAGGCGTGTCCGTTTTATTATGGAAAAGCGCTTTTACAATAAATGGTGGCTAAAGCCCATCGTTAAACTGATGAGAGTTATCCCTATATCAGCCAAGGATTCACCCAAAAAGATCGTTGCCTCGCTTAGAGATGCCCGCTCAGCGATGGATGAGGGATATCTGGTATGCATATTTGCAGAGGGTATGGTGACCCGCAGCGGTATGATGGGAAGATTCAAAAGCGGATTCGAGCGGATAATAAAAAACAGCGATTATGAGATCATCCCCGTTTACCTGGGCGGGCTATGGGGCAGTATCTTCAGCTATTACAGCGGCAAGATTTTATCGACACTGCCCAGAAGATTTCCATATCCTGTGTCGATTCATTTCGGCAGGCCCTTACCTACGAATTCATCAGCCAGTGAAATAAGACAAAAAGTTGCTGAGCTTTCCTGTGATTATTTTGACAGTTTAAAATCGCCGCAGAGGTCACTGGTCTATTATTTTATCAAAGCGGCTCGGGCGAATTGGCGAAAAAGATGTCTGTCAGATTCTATCGGCAAACGTCTTAACTACGGCCAGACATTTACAGCAGGTCTTGCACTTGCTGAAGAAGTAAACAAACTTACAGAAGCCGGTGAGAACGTGGGAATACTTCTGCCGTCATCTGTAGGCGGAGCACTTGCCAATTTAGCAGTAACTATGTCGAACAGGGTTTCGGTCAATCTGAACTATACCGCCTCTGAAGAGATAATGAAGTACTCCGTCGAACAGTGCGGCATAAAGTGCATTATATCGTCGCGAAAATTTATAGAAAAAATAGGATTGACCGGCAAGTTAGATAATGTAGTTTTTCTCGAAGACCTTGCAGCTAAAATCGATAAGCAGGCAAAAATCAAAGCGTATTTAAAAGCGAGATTTTTGCCGGTGCCGCTTTTGACCGGGAATATGCGATGCAATGATGAACTTGCAACAATTATCTTTTCTTCCGGCTCCAGCGGCAGGCCGAAAGGCATTATGCTCAGCCATCATAATATTATTTCGAACAGCCAGGCTGTACGTATGATAGTTCGAATAAAGCCTGACGACAACCTCTGCGGCGTGCTGCCTTTCTTCCACTCCTTCGGATTCAACTGCAGTTTATGGCTGCCTCTTATCAGCGGTGTCTCTGTCAGCTATATAGTCAATCCGCTCGATGCACCGGCGGTAGGTAAAAGCGTGCGGGAAAATCACTCGACGATTTTGTTTGCGCCGCCGACGTTTCTTTCAAAATATGTCAGGCGTGTTGAAAAGGAAGACTTTACCTCTCTGCGGCTGGTAGCTGTAGGAGCGGAAAAACTCAAGGAGACCCTTGCCGATGCGTTCGAAGAAAAATTCGGCATCAAATTGATGGAAGGTTACGGAGCTACGGAGCTTTCGCCGGTGGCGTCTTTGAATATTCCTGACGTTCAGATCGGCAGTGTGCGTCAGAAAGGTACTAAGGAAAGCTCTGTTGGCAGTCCCATTCCGGGTGTAGCGGCAAAGATAGTTAATCCTGAGACACGGCAGCCCTTGCCGCCTGGCGAAGAAGGCCTGATATTGGTAAAAGGACCGAACGTTATGCAGGGCTATCTTAATATGGAAGAAAAAACCAGCGAAGTGCTAAAGGACGGCTGGTACGACTCCGGCGATATAGGTTATATCGATGCCAACGGCTTTTTAACCATTACCGACAGGCTGTCGCGATTCAGCAAAATAGGCGGCGAAATGGTTCCGCACATCGGCGTCGAAGAAGCGTTCGGCAATGCTCTTGGCACAAGCGAACAGTTAGTTGCCATAACATCTGTGCCGGATGAAAAAAAAGGCGAAGAACTTGTTGTACTTCATCTGCCCAAGGCAGGTTCTGCTAAAGAACTGCATAAGCTTATCTCGCAAAGCTCTGTACCGAACCTCTGGAAACCCAAAGCAGATAACTATATCGAAATAGAAGAAATGCCCACGCTCGGCAGCGGAAAATTAGATATATGCAAACTGAAAGAAATCGCATTAGAGGCGAAAAAGTCTAAGCGAAAATGGTTTGGCCTGAGGAAATAGAAAACCTGGATTGAAGATAAAATATGAAAATACAAAAAACAACTTTGGTTTTAGCTGCTTTATGTCTGATGATATTTTCGTGCAGCAAAATCTTTGCCGATGTGGAGATTAATCAAAAAGTTGCCGACATTCTCGAATCTTCCGGTTTAAACGAATGGTTGTCTTCACCAATAAATGTCTCAAAAGAAGAAAGCGGAATTATCTCTATTGTTGATAAGAGCAATTTTCTCAAGCAATATCTCGTCTCTGACCAAAATGCGATTGCAGAACCCAATATAATAATAGATCCGAATGTACAAATACCATCAACCTGTGACAAAATTGTGATAATAACTCATGGCTGGGTGGAAAAAGCTGAGGATGAAATATCGGCCAAAATCGCTGACGCAATAAATTCCAAAACCGATCCGAATGAATGGGTCTGCGGATATTTCGACTGGCGGGGTGGCTCGAGATCTGCAAGTCCCGTTAGTTCATCTATGTACGCCAGAGATGTTGCCGGGCCTCGATTAGCCGGAGCTGTTTTGAAACTCGGCAAATTCAAACATATCCATTTAATCAGTTTTTCTGCCGGAAGCTGGGTAATAGATAGTGCTGCAAAAATGATTGCCAAAGAAACAGATGCACAGATTCACTTAACTTTTCTCGATGCGTATGTGCCGATAGAATGGGACGAATCCGAACTTGGAAATTTTGGAAAATCAAAATCCTGCTGGGTCGAACATTATTACGCTAAAGACATAACTCTTGATTGTACCGAAGTAAATCTTACAAATGCATACAATGTTAACATAACAAAAATCGATCCGGGAATATCGGGACATAAATTTCCATTGTTTTGGTATTTAGCAACTATAAATGGTAAATATAGAGCCGATGGCTTAAGAAGATGGGGCAAATTATTTAATGAGCACAAGGGATTAAAGTATGGTTTTGCCAGGAGCCTGGAATCAGGTCAGGAAAATTGGACCGAGAGCCTGACTCTGCAAAGAGGCAGTAAAGCGGTAGAACTAAAAAAACCTGGCAAAAAATGGTTTGGTCTGAAAAAATGACAATTTTACTATGGTGATGTGCCATGATTTACGGCAAAGAACTTTTAGTGATATTTTTGAGCTATGTGCTTGGATGTATTTCCACGGGTTATTATTTAACATTACTCATCGCCGGCAAGGATATCAGGGTCTGCGGTAGCAGCAGTACCGGAGCCAGGAATGTCGGACGAGTATTAGGTAAAAAAGGTTTCGTTCTCGTATTTTTTATCGATGTGGTCAAGGGTATGTTTGTTGCATGGCTGGGAACGGTTACGCAGATTTGCCATTGGGCAGTATTGGCCTGTCTGGTTGCCGTTTTGCTTGGACATATCCGGCCGATTCAATTGAATTTTCACGGCGGTAAAGGATTAGCCATTGCGATCGGTTTTTTACTGGTATTCGATTATTGGATAATCATATGGGCAGGAGTGATTTTCTGTTTATGCATGTTTGTTTTAAAGAAGTATGAATTAAGCGCCTTTATTGCCATAGCAATATCACCTTTGATTACTATTTTAACGGGACATTCGCCTATGGATATTTTAGGGGTTACAATTGCTGCTGTTGTTATATTGCAGGCTCACAGGCGAAATGTAATCAGGTTTCTGCAGGAAATTTCTGCAAAGAAGGTGGGGTTATGAGTAATTCGCTTGAGTTTAAAATCGCAACAGAGGGTTGGGAATTTGACCAAATCCATAGGCTTAATTATGAAACATTTGTTGAGGAGATACCTCATTACAATTCGGAGACGCAGGGGAAAAAAGTTGACAGGTTTCATAATGATAATATTTATGTGATATGTATTAGTAAAGATAAACTTGTAGGAATGCTTGCTGTGCGAAGTAAAAGACCGTTTTCGCTCGATCAAAAAGTTAGTAATATAGACTCGTATTTGCCGAAGGCAAAATCCATATGTGAGATAAGGCTCCTTGCAGTCAAAAAAGAATTTCGCCGCAGCAGAGTTCCCTATAAACTTCTTTTGACCGCGGCCCAATATTGCCAAGCCCAGGGACACGATTTGGCGATTATTTCCGGGATACTCAATCAGCAGAAGTTGTATAAGCATATGGGATTTGTACCTTTTGGCCCGGTGGTAGGCAAACCAGGCGCCGCTTTTCAGCCAATGTATTTAACAGTTGGAAAATATCATGATTCTATTAAACATTCCTGTGATATTGTCCCGCTGGATTATGGAACAAATCTTTTGCCTGGACCGGTTCAAATATCACCTGATGTAAAGGATGCCTTTAGTACACCGGCCATTTCTCACAGGTCACAGAGCTTTTTGAAAATTCATAAGGATACTCAAAAACATCTTTGCAGACTGGTCAATTCAAAATATGTTGAAATATTTATGGGTTCCGGCACGTTGGCCAATGATGTAATAGCCGGGCAGTTATCCTTAATCAAAGCAAAAGGATTAATTTTAAGTAATGGAGAATTTGGCCAGAGGCTTATTAATCAGGCAAAATCCTTTAAGCTTAATTTTGATACTTTATCCCTGTCGTGGGGACAAAAGTTTGATATTGAGGGTATTGCAGAGATTTTAGAAAATAATTCCGATGTCGAATGGTTATGGGCAGTTCACTGCGAAACATCAACAGGAATGCTAAATGACTTAGAAATGCTGAAAAGACTCTGCCACGATAATAATATATTACTTTGCCTTGATTGTGTCAGTTCTATTGGGACTACTGAGATAGATTTAAGTGATGTTTACTTGGCTTCTGGAGTAAGTGGGAAGGCATTAGGAGCGTATCCAGGGTTGTCAATGGTCTTTTATAATCATAAACTGCCGCCTTCTACAGGTAGTTTACCGGTATATTTAGATTTAGCCTTGTATTCTGAAAGAAATGGGGTTCCGTTTACCGTTTCTTCAAATCTTGTCTATGCCTTAAATATTGCTTTGAAAAACTATAACCTTAAAAAAAAGCTGGAGCATGTTTCTGCAGTTTCCTTGTGGTTTAGAGAAGAACTTGACAAAATCGGGGCACAAGTTGTTGTTCCTCCCCAATATGCCAGCCCGTTCGTAATTACGATCAGTTTATCTAACAGACTGAATTCTGAAGAGATAGGCAGGCAACTTGAGACTAAAGGGTTTTTGATGAGTTACAAAAGCTCATACCTGCTAAAAAGGAACTGGGTGCAGATTTGCCTGATGGGGGAATTTTCAAAAGAGAATCTCAGACGCCTATTAGAGACTTTACAGTATGTTTTGATCCCTAAAGTTGAAGTTAAAGAAATCCCATTAAAATTACAAAAAGCTGACAGTGTTATTAATCAATAAAAAACCCCGGCAGTTAACCAGGGTTTTAAAATCTATACCCTAAACCCTAAACCCTACACCCTATATCCTGATATTATTTTTTCTCAAGGTCCAGTGGTGAGATGTAATCGCCATACTTTTTCTGAGCTTCCTGCAGCCGTTTTCTTTGCGCATCTAATACCTTAAAAACTTGCGAAGGTGCCTGGGCAACATGCTCCTTATGAAACTTCTCGATACGCTCTATCTTGGCCAGGTTCTCCTTAACGCGGATAGTAAACTGATTTATATAATCTTGTTCGCTGTAGTCTTTATTAAGGAGTTCCTTGAACAGTTCCTTGAGGTCCTCGTAACAAGGGATTAGCCCTGTCGGCCCAACTCTGCAGGCTGCCTCACCGTGAACTCTGCGTTCCATCCACTTTACCCAGACGTGTTTATCACGGACGCCGTTGACGAATTTGCCGTCCTTATCGCGGAGGAAATAATTGACGCCGAAAACCAAAGGCTGCTTTTTGAGCTTTTTGCCGAAGTCGAGGTTATTTTTTACATATTTACCCAGTGAAATAGCTACAAAGTCCTGGATACTCATCAGGTTGATTTCCGGCACACCCTCTTTCCCAACGGTTGCGAAAGTTGTTTCGGTCTCAAGTGATGCACCGTAAGCAATGATGCCATGGTCCCAATCGAAACTTTGTTGACACGGAACATATGATTTTGCATCCCGCCCGCCGTACATAATACCGGACAGTTCCACACCTTTAGGATTATCCAATTCCGGGTCACAGTTTTTCAGTGCCGGCAGCACAACTGCATAACGGGCATTTTTATGTGCACAGGGAATCTCATTTCCTTTTGCGTCTTTTTTGCCTTGCATCCAGTGGCCGGAGTAATTTTCGCCCTCTTTAGGGATATCTTCACCCATACCGAGCCAGTATGGTTTGCCGTCTTTTACGAGCACATTGGAGAAAATCACTTCGCCCGGTTTTGTCAGTATATCCCAAATCGCCGGGTCATCTTTGGCGTTGACGTTCTGGATAATCCCGAAAATACCGAATTCAGCATTGACAGCCATACATTTGCCGTCAATCGCGCGGAAATAAGCAATATCGTCGCCGAGGATCGTCTCGCCGGGCAGCATTGCTGTAGAGGTCTTGCCGCAGGCACTTGGGAAAGCACCGGCCAGATAGGTCTTCCTGCCGCCTTTGCCAAAGACGCCCGAAAGAAACATATGCTCTGCCAGCCAGCCCTCGCGGTCAGCTTTGCGGATAGTCAGCCGAAGTGCGAGCTTTTTAAGACCTATAGTGTTTCCGCCGTATTGTGAATTCACCGAATAAACGACATCGGTGGTATAGTCCATGTAAGTACGTTTTTTTTCGATATCGCAGCTTATCATACGGTCATCCATTTTGCCGCAGGAATGCAGTGTGGCAAAAAATTCTGCTTTGGAGCCTAATCTCTTGAATTCCTCATAGCCCAGGCGGTACAGCAGGTTCATACTGTGTGAGACATAGAATGAATCGGTACACTCGACACATGGGATACTGAACTCTGAGTTATTAGGTCCAAGCGTCATAAAGCGGACAATCATTGTTCTGTCCTGCATTGAACCGTCAAGATAACCGCGAATTTCAGCCAGTCCTTCCTCGCGTTCTATCTGATTAAGGGCCTTGCTGAGTGTATCGCCTTTGGGAACGAGGTATTTGGTAACTTCTCTATCCCGACCCTGGTCTGTTATTCCGTCAAAATGAATAGTATGTCCATTTATATTAAGAGCCTTTTCTTCTTTGGTTTCTATAGCTTGAGTGCGTGTATATTCGACATCCTCCGGCGAATCGGTAGAAATAAATACCTTTGCCGGTTTTGTCAGGTCAATAGCATCGGCGATAAACTTGTAGAGCTTATCATTTCCAATGGCCGATAATTTCAAAAAATTTTCCTTGTCCAGCTTCTCCTGCAGGTACTGTTTGGCGTTTTTTATGGCCATAATGTATCAGGTCCTTTCAAAATTAAGGATTATCCAATGATTTTAACGATGGTTTTGCTCCAATGTGCGCAAAAACCGCCGGATACTAAGTGCTTTGCTGGGAAATGTCAAATATTTTATAAATATTTTGTATTTGGTGGTATTATGTCCGATAACAAATTTCTAAAAAAGGACTAAAACGTCAAATCCGTCCGGATTAATGCGGTATTACAACCCTTTATGAGGTCGGTTTTTAAATCCTGCCTGTTAAATTGTGTATTTCCTATGTCTTTTTTATTTTATTTTTTGCCTTATTTTTTCCTTGACAGAACGCCGATACATTGTTATCGTAGTAATATAAGAAAGAGCCTTGAAAAGGTAGGGCAAGAATCATAACTAAATAACGCTATTATATTTTTTGAGTTTTTTTCATACCATTTTCAGCCCACCTTTACTCAGCATTCTTTTTAGATACAGTTTTTTGATTTAGAGCATCTTGTTTGGTTTCAATTGTATCCAGTATCTTTGGCAGATTAACGATTTGTTTGGTAATTTGGAAAAAATACGTAATAGAAGTGTTGCTTTCCGGCTGTAATATATTATTGACGGAAAGATTTTCGCGAAACCGACCGAAGACCGAATTGTGAAGTTAATTGTTCTTATAAAATTTTAGAACCGTTGCCGAGGGCAGCACTTTAGCGAATATCTTGGCACATTTGAAAGGGAAAAGTAATGAAAAAGAAAGGTTTTACACTTGTTGAACTGCTGGTGGTTATCGCGATTATCGCGATGTTGCTGGCGATTCTGATGCCTGCTCTTGGTAAGGTTAGGCAGCTTGCTCAGCGTATTATGTGCGCTACAAATCTGGGTGGTATCAGCAAGGCAATGCTTACCTATGCCACAGATGACGAGTACGAATCTGTTCCGATTGCAGGTGGCGGTTGTGCTGTATGGGATGTTGGTAGTGAGGACCACGAAGGTGAATGTTCATGGGATTGGTATGACAAAGAGGCAAGGCCTCCAGGAGTTGATGGTTGTGGCACAACGACTTTGAGTGCCAATCTTTATCTTACTGTAAAGTATGGTAATGTAACCCCTGAACAGTTTGTTTGTCCGGGCTCAGGAGAAACAAAGTTTGAATTACCGCGATATGATACTTATGATCGTGCAGACAATATACTTGAGGTATGGGACTTTGGTTATTGGGAAGACATCACGTTAGGAGAGCGTGGAAGAGGGCACAATAGTTATGCTTATCAGCTTCCAAATCCTGTAATCGAAGGCGGAAAAAAATTCCCTATCTCTATAGCTTCAAGTCCGTCGATGGCAGTTCTTGCTGACAGAAGTCCTTACTGGGATGCTATGAAGAGAATAAATGCGGGTTTATATGAATGGGATACTGAAGTAAGAGATTTAGTGACTACAGGTGACAGTGTTACTCGAGGCAACTCTGAGAATCATCAGCAGGATGGTCAGAATGTTGCTTTTAATGACCAGCATGTAAGTTTTCAAAAGACCGCAAATTGCGGAATTGACAAGGATAATGTTTATACCGTTTGGAATACTGAAACTCTTAGGGGTTTAACTAACGAACAAGCTGAACAGGTAAGACAGGTAGCAGGTCCGTTAAATACGGATATAATGCCTGGACCGAAGACGAACCCGCTTCAGTATCCAAAGAATAAGGAAGATAATTTCCTTGTTAATGACTACAACTAAAAAACTAAAAAACAGACTGTAATCAGGCTGCAGTCGTACCGGCCTTTCGCCCTTAAGCGGAAGGTCGGTTTTTTTTTATAGATACACAACGTTATTTAAAACCATTGCAAAGCTGGTAAATTACTATTAAAATTACTCCTTAGAGTTAATTTTTGGACAAATAGGAGTTACTTTTGACGGCTAAAACCCTTACTTACAAAATCCTCGAGAACCACCTTGTAAGTGGTAACTTAGAGAAGAATCAATCTGTTGGCATTAGAATCGACCAGACTCTTACTCAGGATGCTACAGGTACGACGGCATTTTTGCTGTTTGAGTCTATGGATATAGAACGGGTAAAAACCGACCTTTCGGTAAGCTACGTTGACCATAATATGAGCCAGTTCGGCCCGGAGAACCACAACGACCACATCTATCTGCAGACTGTTGCTGCGAGCAAGGGTGTGTATTTTTCCCGGCCGGGCAATGGGATTTGTCATCAGGTCCATCTTGAGCGTTTTGGCAAGTCCGGTGCGACTTTACTGGGAAGCGATTCGCACACGCCGACCGGCGGCGGGATAGGAATGCTTGCTATCGGCGCAGGCGGGCTGGATGTGGCCGTAGCGATGGGAGGGGGGGCATTTTACCTTACATGCCCCAAAATCATCGGTGTCAGGCTCTCAGGGGTACTGTCGGACTGGACAGCAAGCAAGGATATAATACTCAAACTGCTGAGTATTCTTACGACCAAAGGTAATGTCGGTTGTGTAGTCGAATATTTCGGCCCCGGTGTAGAATCTCTAACGGTGCCGCAGCGGGCAACTGTTACTAATATGGGAGCAGAACTCGGTGTTACGACTAGCATTTTTCCTTCCGATGAGCAGACAAGAAAATTCTTAGCTGCTCAGGATAGAGAAGAAGATTATCAGCCTTTGGCTGCTGACGAGGATTGTCAATATGATGAGGTTATTGAAATTGACCTTTCAAAACTTGAGCCGCTGGCGGCCTGTTCACCTTCGCCGGACAATATAAAGACGATAAAGTCACTTAGCGGTACAAAGGTTAGCCAGGTTGTTATCGGAAGCTGTACGAACTCGAGTTTTACCGATTTGATGATGGTGGCTGAAGTTTTAAAAGGCCAAACGATTCATCCATCAGTCGAATTTGCGATTGCTCCGGGCAGCAGGCAGGTTATGAATATGCTCGCGCAAAATGGTGCACTGGCGGATATAGTGGGGGCAGGGGCGAGGATTTTGGAATCGTCCTGCGGGCCTTGTATAGGTCAGGGCTTTTCACCTGCGGATGGAACGGTTTCTATCAGGACGTTTAACAGAAATTTTGCCGGCAGAACCGGTACGAAAAATGACAATGTCTTTTTGACCAGTCCTGAGGTTGCAGTTATCGCAGCACTGAAAGGTGAAGTCATAGAGCCGCAAAAGAGCGGAATCGAATATCCTAAAATAAATATGCCCCGCAAGTTTGTTGTTGATGATAATATGATTCAGGCACCTTTGCTGCTTAAAGAAGCAAAGAAGGTAAAGATCCTTCGCGGGCCGACAATTGTTGTTCCTGAAGCAGCTAAAAAGTTACCGGATAATATGAACGGCAAAGTCCTGCTCAAGTGCGGCGACAAGATCACTACTGACCATATTATGCCGGCAGGAGCGTTTTTGAAATACCGTTCGAATGTACCGGAATATTCGAAATGTGTCTTCAATTGTTTTAATACCCAGGACAAGCCTACTTTTGCGCAAAAAGCTCTTGAATTGAAGGATAAAAAAATCGGTGGTATCGTAGTAGCATCTGAAAGTTACGGCCAGGGTTCCAGCAGGGAGCATGCTGCCCTTTGTCCAATGTATCTCGGCGTGAAAATGGTGATTGCAAAGAGTATCGAGCGAATCCACAAAGCCAATCTGATAAATTTTGCCGTGCTGCCTATCGAATTTGAAAACGGTGCCGATTACGACAAGATAAATCCGGATGATGAGCTTGAAGTAAAGAACATAAACGATGCGATAAATTCTGCTGATAGTATTACTGTAAAAGATAAAACGGCTGATTTTGAATTTGCGTGCAGTCTGAAGCTGTCCGACAGGGACAGGAAAATTCTCCTTGCCGGCGGATTACTTAACTATACTAAAAGTAAATGAGCGAAAAAATTGTAACAATTTTCGGCACAAGCAGGACTGCCCCGGGTGAGGAAGTTTTCGATCTTGCTTATGAACTTGGCCGATTATGCGCCCAAACAGGTTTTACAATCGCCAATGGCGGTTATGCCGGGACGATGCTGGCTGCGGCAAAGGGGGCAAAACAGGCGGGAGGCAAGACAATTGGTGTAACCTGCAGGGCTTTTAACAGAGGCGGGCCCAATGAGTTTGTCAGCGAGGAGATAGAGACAGCAAATCTTACAGAGCGGGTAGAAAAGCTGATAATAATAGGCGATGGGTATGTTGTTTTGCCCGGCGGAACGGGCACATTGCTTGAACTGGCCGATATCTGGGAACGTACAAACAAAGGCTTTATAAATCCGCCTAAACCGATTATACTATTAACCGGCTTTTTCAGGCCTTTGGTTGATATTATCGCAACCGAAGATGAACGAAGCAGTAATTTTATAACTATTGCAGCAACGGCTAAAGAGACCGTAGAAATTCTAAAGGAAAAAATTTGACTATGAAAAGGACTGTAACACTAATTTTGCTTTTGATTTTTTCAGTTGCAGGGAATGCTCTTGCTAAAAATCCTTCGAGAACACATCCCTTGCGGGATGGTTTTATGCTCGATGGTGTTGACGGCAGGGTAATACCGGACAGCGGCGTCTGGTTTTTCCAGAGTTTTGAGCCTTTGACCGATGGGAAAAGCTCTTTAGCTGCCGGCGTCGATATTCAAATCCTGCCTTCGAGTATGCTCGAAAAATTCATCAGCACCTATTCAAAAGAGAAAAATACCTATCGGATCTGGGGCAAGTTTACGAGATATGGAGATAAGAATTATATTTACCTGTCGTATTTTCTGCCTATCACGGCCAACGATGTTAATGAGCCGAACGAAGTACTTCCTGTAACTGATGCAAATGAAGAAAAGATTATTCCTGATAATGTTCTGGCTCTGCTTCGGCCTGCGCGGAAGATAAATCTTACAGAGCTTAAAAAACCCATTTCGACAGAGGCTGATGGTGTGTTAGCTGACAGGACCGGGTTTCTCAGAGAAGATGGCAGCGGGATCTATTTTGATTTTGACGGATTAGGAAGAAAATTCGGCACTCTTTCTCTGCCGCTGCTTCATTGCGAATCTCTCGAAATTATGCAGAAACGGCAGAATAATTCGCCTGTTCCGCTGCGATTTAAGATTTCTGCTATTGTAACAAGTTATAAAGGCAAAAACTATCTGCTCCTCCAGCGGGCGATAAGGGCATACAGCCACGGTAATTTTATTGCAAGATAACTATGATAAAGGAACTGCAGAAAATAATTATTTCACAAACATCGAGGGGTTTTGCCAAATCCATCGAAGATTATCGAAACCAATTAACAAGTCTGGCCAGATTCGATGGTAGAGCGGAACAGACGAAGATTGTCTGGGAAGTTCTCAGAGAAATTGATGCAGATACTGACGAAAAAGCCGATAGGGCTGTTATAAAATACACCAAAAAATTCGACGGAGTCAATCTAACACCGGATAAGATCAGAGTATCAAGAAGAGAACTGCAGGCTGCTCACAAGAAAATCGACAAAAAGCTTTTAAGCTCAATAAAACGGTCTATTGCCAATGTAAGAAAGTATCAAAAAGGCATATTTGTCCCAAATAAGAGCAAATCTTTTAAGAATGGGACGGCTATTAAGTGCATGCCATTGAAAAGTGTTGGCGTATATGTACCTGCCGGGACTGCGCCTTTGCCTTCGACTGTGATTATGGCTGTAGTGCCTGCACAGGTTGCGGGAGTAAAAAGAATAGTAGTTGTTTCACCGCCTCGATGTAATAGTGACATTCATCCGGTCATCAAAGCGGTATGTTTTGAACTCGGAGTTATCGAAGTTTATCGTGTTGGAGGCGTCCAGGCGATTGGTGCACTTGCTTCGAAAAGAGGAACAATACCATTGGTAGATAAAATCGTTGGGCCGGGCAGCCGATGGGTACAGACGGCTAAAAAAGCTGTTGCATCTTCTTATGCTGCGATTGAATCTATTGCAGGCCCCAGTGAAGTACTGATAATTGCAAATGAAAGTGCTGATCCAGCCTGGGTTGCAGCGGATATGTTGAGCCAGGCGGAACATAATATTGGATGCGGTATTGTATTTACTACTTCTAAAAAACTTGTTCACCAGATAATAAGTCAGCTTAAAGTTCAGATAACTAAACTCGGCAGATCGAAAGAGACGGCCGATTGCATAAAGAAATACAGCCGGGTGGTTGTCTTCAAAAATATGAAAGACCTTATTATCTGGGCAAACGAATTTGCGCCGGAACATTTACAAATCCAGTGTGGAAAGAAAAGTATGCAAATTGCTTCAAAGATAGAAAACGCAGGAGCGATTTTTGTCGGCGAATATACACCGGTGGCAATAGGTGATTATTGGGCAGGGCCGAGCCATATCCTTCCTACCGGCGGATGTGCGAGGTTTTCAAGTGCATTGACCAGCAATGATTTTGTAAAATCCATCAGCATTATCAGGTATGGCAGGAACATGCTGAAAAAAAGTGCGGATGATATCATTCGTTTGGCCGAGGCAGAAGGACTTGATGCGCACGCGAAAAGTGTTAAAATGAGGCTAAAAGAGGGGTGAAATTCATTCGTCTCTTTTTAATTTCAGATTAATTTAATTTGGAGGAACAAAATGAATAATGATAAAAAGTACTCTCAATTTGCTCTGGTCAGGGAGATGCTCCAGACGACTGATATTCTGCGTAATTTCAGTCTGAAAGATGCGGATAAAGTCATTGAATCTATCAAGCAACAGGGAAGGTTGTTTTTCACCGGTGAAGGTTCGAGCAGAATCTTCCCAGCCAAGAATGCGATGTATTGTGCAAAGAGGGCCGGCTATAAGCTGGATTTGGCGACTGAAGGCGGGCTTCAGGCATGCAGCTATGATTTAAGTGACTCGGTTGTCTTTGGCGCTTCGAACAGCGGCCAGACAAAGGAAGTTATTCGCCTGTTTGACAGGCTCAAAGGCGTTGGTCATAAACATCTTTATGCACTTACCGCAAATAAAGATACCAAGCTGGAGTCTCTTTCTGCCCAGGCCTTTATCTTAAGCTGCGGCAAGGAAGATGCGGTAGCTGCTACCAAGAGTGTTGCCGAGCAGGCCCTGTTTTATCAGGTGCTTCTTGCTGCGACGCAGGGCGTTGATATTACCGGCAAAATCGGTGCTCTTGCCGATGCGGTTAATACTGCTCTTACGATGTCGATAGATCCGGGAATTACCAAGGCGATAGCTTCAGCCGGGACGATTTACTTTGCAGGCAAAAATGACGGTGTCGCTGAGGAATTGACTTTGAAGACTAACGAAATTACCCGCAAAAAGAGTGATTTCCTTGAGGGTACTTATGCAGTTCACGGGGTCGAGGAAGTTATGAATGCCGATGATGTTGTTATCCTGATGGACCCATTCAAGAGTGAGCTTGAGAAAATAAAGCAGACTCTCGTCGAAGGTGTCGGCCTGCAAGTTTTTGCTGTATGTGATGAAGATACTATTTTCCCGACTATTAAGGTTCCTGATATTGGCGAGATGAATAATTATGTTTACTTAGCTGCCGGCTGGAACATTCTTGTTGAAGTGGGCGTATCATTGGGTATTAATCTTGATAAACCTGAGCGGGCCAGAAAAGTAGGCAATGAGTTTATAGAGTAAATTTCATCGCTGATTTTCCAAAAGCCCCCGCATATCGGGGGCTTTTTTATGCGATAAAACAGGATATTTTTATTTGATAAAATCGATAATTCCTGATATACTAAATACTTGGTAGATATTCTTTAACTGCTGTTTTTAGCAGTCAGGAGATTTAAGAATATGCAATTATCTGACATAGAGTTATTTTTCAATCCTCTGAGGGTCGTTTTTCTGATTTTCTGGTTTTTCCTGTGTATGTATCTGGTTCAGCGCTTTGAGTACAGCCCGATAATTCCTGATAAAATAAGGGCAAGTGTGAATGTTCTGATATTAATTTTCGGGCCGATTGTCCTTTTTATTTTTCTCGTACTTGAAGTGTTCCAGAAAGTACAGGGCTATGGGATGCCTTTTTTTGAGGCGATTAAAAGAGCCCTGAGCAGAGCAAATGAAATTGTGGATCTCAGTCATGTTACCGGTGCACGCGGCAAGGAATCTATAGTTTTAGTTGATTTGATGGGCAGAAATCTATTTGAAGTATATGGCAGCGACAAAGAACACGAGAACGATAAATATACAGTTGAAGATACTCTTAAGCATACCCAGAGCGTAATAGCAGGCGCTGTTGAACGTCTTGCCAGTGATATTCTAATAGACCCTGTCAGCAGTGATAATTATGTGGTCAGATATAGAATCGATGGTATGTTGAGAACCATTGAAGATGTGGATTTCAAACGCTGTATGGCAATAGTTAACAGCATCAAGGCTATTTCCGGTATGGATATTGCCGAACGCCGTCGCCCGCAGGATGGTGCTTTTATAGCCAGGACTTCCCAGAACGATATTTCATTCAGAGTGGCAAGTGCCGGTGTTTTAAATGGTGAAAAGCTTTCAATAAGAATCCTTAATCAGCCCGTTATGCAATTGACGCTTGAAGATCTTGGTATGAGTGAAAAATACCAGAAACTTGCAAAAGAAAAGAGCAATCATCAGTCTGGAATGATTCTTGTCTGCGGTCCGACCGGCAGCGGCAAGAGTACCACTATGCAGGCAATGCTCAGAGAGCTGGATTTCTTCACGCGCAACGTAATAACTATCGAAGATCCGATAGAATATGTTTTACCCAAAGCCAGTCAGATAGAGATAAATACCAAGGCCGGCATAACGTTTGCGAAAACACTGCGAAGTGTTCTCCGTCAGGACCCTGATGTGATATTTGTAGGTGAAATAAGAGATGAAGAGACCGCTTCGATAGCTTTAGGTGCTGCTCAAACAGGTCATCTTGTCTTCGCAACAATTCACAGCAGCAGCAATGCGGCATCTATTGTTCGTCTGACAGATCTTGGTATAAAACCGCTTCTTATTACATCAGCCATCAGTTTGATCATTTCTCAAAGACTTATACGCAGGCTGTGTCCTAAATGCAAAATGTCAGTAAAACTTGATGATACCCAGATGGCAAAACTCCAAAGCAAAAAAGTGGATACAAGTAAAATGATGCGAGCGATCGGCTGTGGTTACTGCGGCGAGACGGGATATAAAGGCAGAATAGCTATCTTTGACATGATGATTCTTAATGATAGTGATAAAGCCAAGATTCTTTCGTCTGATTTTTCAGTTAGCAATTTTAAGAATGCCGGTGATGAGCAGTATAGGGCAAATCTGAAAAAACAGGCGATGAAACTTGCGCTGACAGGTGTGACAAGTATCGAAGAAGTAAAGAGAGTAACTTCCAATCTTGGATAACAAAATATGATGTTCAACCTGATGATATTAGTTGGTCTTATTTTTGCTCTTCTGGGCTATAAAAAAGCCTGGTATCCCAGCTGGGCCTTTTTGTTCAACATCCTGATTTCTGTCTATATAAGTATAATGGCTGTCCCGCAAATTGTTGATAATATCCCGGATATACGGAAATATTTGGGTGATTTTTCCTATGCGGCAGGGATGTTCACAGCGGCTGTTGTTATATTTGCTGTCACACATTTTCTGACAGTGAGATTTTTAATATCAGGCTATCGCGCATCTTTTCCGAAATTGTTTAACATCGCCGGTGCCGCAGTTCTCGGATTTTTCGCGGGACTGATATTAGCAGGCTTTTTGCTTTTTCTGGTAACAATACTTCCACTGGAGGATTGCCCGGCTGCTGAGTATCTTACAAAAATCGACCAAACTTCCACCGAACCAGGGATCGTTGTACGCCACAGCTGTAATGTCATACACAGTCTTTCCTTTCATGCCTATACGGTAGGGGTTGACAGACAAATCAGTAAAATCAGGGATGATTGGAGAGGTCCTGAGATTAAGCCGGAACCGGCAGATCCAAATTCTGACCCGAACAGTATAGAGGTTATCAATAAATTTGTAGTTGAAGCTAATGAAAGTGAATTCCGAAGAAAATAATCCTTCAAAGAGGGGACCTGTCATACTTTGCAATATTAATAAATATGCGGGTTTTATGGATAATGAAATAAAAGTGTTTTTTCTTGATAAAATCCCGATTTATTGCTATGTTTAAACTGTCCTATAGTCGCTTATATCTCGGCACGCAGGAGTTTTAGAAATATGGAATTATGTGGTTTAGAGTTATTCTACAGTCCCTTTAGAGTCATTTTTCTTGTTTTGTGGTTCTATCTGTGTATGTATCTGGTTCAGCGCTTTGAGTTTAGCCCGATCATTCCTGAAAAGTTAAAAATGGGCGGCATAAATGTCCTGATACTTATTTTCGGTCCTATTGTTATTTTCATTTTTGTCATACTCGACTCATTCGAAAAGGTCCAGCAGTACGGCATGCCCTTTTTAGAAGCTTTCAAAAGAGCGATAGGCAGAGCACGCGAGGTCGTGGATATCAGCTATCTTGCCGGTGCCAGGGGTAAACATGCTGTTCTTATAGTGGACGCATTAGGCAGAAATCTTTCTGAAGTCTATGGAGATGCAGAACGCAACAAAGATGACAGAGAGACTATTGAACATACCCAGAATATAATAGCAATTGCTATCGAGCAGCTTGCCAGTGATATAATAATAGAGCCCACAGGCAATGATAAATATATAGTACGATATAAAATCGATGGAACATTGAGAGATATTGAGGATGTGGAAAACAGGCGCTGCGCGGAAATCATTAACAGCATCAAGGCTATTTCCAGTATGGATATTGCCGAGCATGGCCCGCAGGAAGGTGCTTTTGTGGGCAGGACCCCAGGAAATGACATTTCCTTTCGTGTGACAAGCAGGCCAATTAGAGAAAGAGAAAAAATCTTAATACGGATTCTTAATCAGGCTATCAGAAAGTTCACACTTGCCGACATTGGTATGGATGAAAAATATCAGCAGGTCGTCAGAGAAGCTGTTTCCAAAAAATCGGGAATGATTATTGTTTGCGGTTCTTCCGGAAGCGGAAAGAGTACTACTATACAGGCTATGCTTATGGAACTGGACTTTACATCACGTAATGTGGTAACTATCGAAAATCCGCTGGAGTATATTTTGCCGGGAGTTAACCAGATAGAAATTAAGGCCAGTGCCGGTATGACAGTTGAGAAGACACTGAAAAGTGTTTTAACCCAGAGTCCTGACGTGATATGTGTTGGTGAAATAGCGAATAAAGAAATTGCTTCCCTGGCTCTCGGAGCTTCTCAGGCAGGCCATCTTGTTTTTGCAACGCTGAATAGTGATAACAGTGCCACTGCAATTATTCGTTTGATAAAGTTCGGTATCAAGCCGATCCTGATTTCTTCGGCAATTGATATGATTATCTCACAAAAGCTTGTTCGCAGACTCTGTCCGCAATGTAAGACAGTTGCGGTTCTTGATGAAGCTCAGCTTGAAAAACTCAAAGATAAAGAGGTGAATATCAATAAAATAATGCAATCGACAGGCTGCGGCTATTGCGGTGATACGGGATATAAAGGCAAAACGGGAGTCTTTGACATAATGATTCACGGTGATGATGTTAAGGCTAAGATACTTTCGTCTAATTTTTCGGTAAGTAAATTTGAGAATACCGGCAATGAGCAGCACAAGATAAACTTGAAAAAACAGGCGATAAGGCTTGCTCTTAACGGAGTTACGAGCCTGGAGGAAATAAAAAGAATGACCCAGGACCTTGAGCGATAAGGATCAAAAATGGTTAAGCTGATAGTAGTTATAATTGGATTTGTTTTTGCCTTCTTAGGTTACAAAAAAGCCTGGTACCCAAGCTGGGCCTTTCTGTTCAATATCCTCGTTTCTCTTTATATAGGCATAATGACTGCTCCGCAAATTGTGGATAAGATACCGGTAATCAGGCAATATATTGGTGATTATTCTTACTCAGCAGGCATTCTCGTATTAACCGCTATTGTTTTTGCAATAGTTCAGTTCCTGTCTGTCAGGTTTTTGATAACCGGCTACCGTGCCTCTTTTCCGAAAATTGTAAATATTGCCGGTGCTGCCTTTCTCGGATTCATGGCCGGTTTAACAATAGGAGGATTCTTATTTTTCCTGATATATATAACCCCTCTGCCGAAATATCAGGTTGTAGGCAAATTCCTCGCAGCAGATGACCCGAATTCTCCACAGGGCAGTAGTTTTGTGCGAAGCAGATGTAATTTCATCCACGGCGTCTCTTTGCATGCCCAGACTATAGGGGTTGAAAAACAGATAAACAAGATTTTAACCGGCTGGAAAGGCACAGGAACCCAGCCGGGCAAAAAACCTGCCGAGACTATTAAATAGCGAATCCTCAATATTGCCCGCCAATTTGAGCATATCATAAGTTTTTGCCTAAAAAGAAGTTACACTAAATTGCCCACATATTTTCTCAAATCTGCTAATTTTACCTATTTTAACTAAAGCTTTTTTATGTCCTTTCCCGATACAAATTATAGATTGCCTAATTTAACAAATGGCAAAAATAGCGGAAGTAAATAAAAGTGATTTACGAGTCGGCAATGGACTCTGATTTAAATGGATCGAACAGGTGATTTTGGAGATTAGCAGATGATAGATGAAATTTTCTTACAGCGGTATCTTGAAGCGCTTTTAGCAGGTGACAGAAGGCGGTGCAGAGAGGTGATTGAGGATATTCTTCATCACAACAGTGCCTCCATAACCGGCGTTTACAGCGATGTGATCTGGCCGATAATGGTAGAGATAGATATGCTCTATCGTGCTGAAAGGATCACCTCTGCCCAGGAGCACCTTGCATCCCGCATCAATCGTACTATTGTCGACCAGCTCCAGAACAAACTTCCCCGCCAGCCGAGAACGGAAAGGAAGGTTGTCATTTGCAGCTCTCTTCGGGAGATAAGCGAGCTCGGCAGTCAGATTATAGCCGATATGTTTGAAAGTGCCGGCTGGGATGTAAGATTTCTCGGCGGCGGTCTCAGCAATGATGATATTCTCTCGTATGTCCATCAGTTCTGCCCGGAGGTGCTTGTGATTTACGGTACCGAGCCGGCCGAAACACCTCAGATCAGGAGTATAATTGACCGCATAAAGGAAGTAAACGCCTATCCCGATATGAGAATAATGCTGTCGGGCGGCATCTTCTCCAGGGCTGAAGGTCTGTGGGAAGAGATCGGCGCAGACCTTTTTGCGCCTAATGCCATAGAGGCCGTACAGCTTGCTTCGGACGAAAATCAGACACTGTGCAGACCTGTAAGGACTATAAATCAAAGAAAGCGAAAACAGCTTGCCGCCGTTGCGGAAGATAGAGAAGACGAAGAATAAAAATTTTCTTTTTTGCGTTTTACATTTATAGATGAGGGGGAAAAATCCGTCCCTTAGGGACGGATTTTTTTGCACACGTAAACCACCATTTAAGCTGATAATACAAGCTTTAAACCCGGTTTTTCTTGTTTTTACGTACTTTTAAAGGTAAAATACCATGCTATTAGTTAGGTATAGAGAGCTGATTTTCGAAAATCTATGAGAATTATGAGGAAGAAGATATTTATAATACTCGTGTCAATTTCTGCAGTTTCTCTGTTTTACTGGGCATGCGATAAAATCTTAACGAAGGATCCGGCCCAATACAGACATTTAGTTGAATTATGGCAGCAGGTGAAGGAGGAAAAAATCGAGAGTATTAAATTTATCCCTGCGATAAACTCAGATACCCGGGCAGTTAATAATGAAATCTTCCTTGAGGAAATGCTCACCCACTGCGGATCATATATAGTTGACGTTAATACTTTGAAATGCTTAAGTTCTGGTATTCAGGTGCCCAAAGCAAGCCTGCCGGAGTGTATAGAGGTAATTGACAAGTTAATTAAAAGCAAAAGTCCTGATTGGGTGCGTCAGCGAGGTCAGGTCTGGTTAGAAAAAATGCTGATTGTTACAAACAGGGGCCAATATATGGCTCAAATAGGAATGGATTCTTCTGAAATATCAGGACCGATGATTTATGGAGAGGAGTGGAAATCCAATGAGTTGGGCAAATTTCTTGCGAAACATTGTTTTCCCGACCTTGAATATGAATATACTATTCCACCGAAAGAACAGGTCGTGGCTATTTTGCTATATGCAGCTGAGTCCTCTTTGCCTTTAGCGATCTTCGGTGACAAAAAACTGGCAGAAGAAATCTTATTTGACACCGATTTCTCGGATGATCCTAATGGATTTGGAGGAATCAAGAAGCTGTACAAGCTGATACGACTGTATAGGTTCGGAGTTGAAGTTGAAATTGGAAAAGAAGGAACTATTACTAACAATAAACTTGAATCCCAAAGGTTGTTTGAAGATTATGAATGGCTGGAAAAAATAATGGATGCGTATGAAATCGCGGTTGAGAACGCCAAAGGGAGAGAAAAATATTATCCCGGCCTTAAATCTTTCGATGCCAGGATAGTATTTATGACTCTATATAAGGATTACTGGAAGGAGATTGTAATTACTGAAAATACAGTCAGTGATGACTATATGAGATCGCCACAACTCAAAGGATATTTCGACGAACTGGGCTTAACAGAAGAATTATTAGCGGCCAAATCACAGTAAGATTTTGGTAAGAACCATGAAACCACCTCTATAAATAAAAGTTATTTCATCCAGTCCCGTTAGAGACAGGTTGTCCGAGACAACCGATATTCTTATGAGTATCTCTAACGGGACCAGTCGTTTATATTTTTTGCGAGTATTTCAGGACTGCGAGACTTGATTATGTGCTGTGCGATTTTTGGTGGGACTTTTAATTTCTTCAAATCAGAAGCAACCTGTTTCCACAATGTATCCTTTTTCGATTCACTCTCGGCCAAATAAATTTTACTCACAAGCTCGCCGAGCCTGGCCAAAGCGATCTTGTCCAGATTCCTGTAATAGTCCTTTATCAATTGCTTTTGATGATTGCTGTACGTTTTAGCCATTTGCGCCTTCCTGTTGTATCATTTTATCGTATAAGAACTTATATTCCCTGCAAAGTCAGCAAAAAAACACCCGTCTCAAATTACTGAACTTACAGCCAGTTGCTTTGCCCGGCATTTTATCGGACTGAGAATTATTTATCCCCATTATCAGTATAAATACAAGGTTTTTTCTGGCTTTACATATCGTTAAAGCTATAATCACTGGCGGTTAAGGATGACGAATAGTTGATATGCGTAATAATACCCCGTTAGAGAAAACCGCGAACGTTGATTCGCATTATAGGTCGGCAGTCGTTAGAGAACGGAGTTCTCTAACGGGGTATATACTTTTTCTGCTGATAATTTTATCAACTCTATGCAGGGTCTTTGCTGTTGAGCCGAGCGGTGCAAGCTTGTTCGGGGCGGATGATTTGTATCTCAACGGCGAGGTAATAAAAACCTTCCAGTCGCCTACCGGGGAAAATGTTCTCATTTTTGAAGACGGTTTCGAGCTTTTGATCGGCGACAATAAACTCACCAGCGACGAGGCCGTAGTCTGGCTCAAAAGCCGGGTCACTGAATATCTCGGCGATGTAAGTGTCGAATATAAAATTTCTGTTTATCTCCAGGGCAAAGTGAAAGTCGATAGAGGCCCCGGTGCTATGACCAGCGGACTCGATATTGATGAAACAACTGCCGAGGGCCTTGAAGCAATGGTGGCTGAATTTATTGTGGCCGGCGAAATTTTTGCAACAGCAGAAAAAAGAATTGTTGAAGACCTTCGCACTACACAGCTTTACCGCAACGGACTTGTTGCGACAGGCAGAGTTAAGCTTGTACCGGTACCGGCACAAGAAACACCTGCGGTTGTTGTAGAAGCGGAGAAGCCCAACATTCTTGAAAGAATTTTCCCGTCTGAACCGAAAGATCAGGCAGCGGGGTTTGAACCTTTACCTGTGCCCGAACCTGGTGTACCGCGATTCCAGTATCCTGTCAACATCAGCGCAATGGGTACAGAACAGGTACAGTATGCAAAGGAAACTCTGCCTGACGGCAGTGTTGTCGATATGATTTTGAACAGGTTTTATCTGTGGCAAAAACAGGATGAATCTGGAGGTCTGCTTGAGTTCCAGGCTGATTCTGCTGTTTTGTTTTATGCCCAGGGACAGGGCGACTCATCCGGCCTTGCCAAAAGCAGCAGTATAAAAGCGATTTATATCCGCGGCGACATAATCATGACCGAAGGCCAGCGGACGATACGTGCCGATGAGATTTATTATGATTTCCAGAAAAAGCAGTGCCTTGCTGTAAATGCTGTTATGAGGCACTATGAGCCTTCCAGGGGTATCCCCATATACTTAAGGGCGGTAAAGCTCAGGCAGGTTACGGAAAATACATTCCACGGCAATGATATAATACTTTCAAGCAGCGAATTCTATATCCCCCGACTGGCATTGACTGCGTCGGAAGTTGTTATTACAGATAGGGTTACCGTTGACCAGCGGTCCGGCAGGCTCGGCCCTCACAGCTATGATACGCTGATGGAAGATGTTAAGCTCAAGCTTGACAACAGAACGGTATTTTACTGGCCCAGGCTACGCGGTGATTTTGTAAAACCTGATATACCGCTTAAAGCACTGGAGATTAGCAAAGATGGTACTTTCGGCACATCAATCGAATCCGAATGGTATCTTGCCAGGATTCTTGGTCTTAAAGAACCTGAAGGTGTAGATTCATCTCTTATGGTGGACTACTATTCTAAACGCGGCACAGCAGCCGGTGTTGACATAACATATACAAAAGAAGATTACTTCGGTGGTATTAACGGTTACATAATTAAAGACAGAGGTGAGGACGACCTCAGCAGGAACAGACAGGATATTGAGCCTGAAAGAGGTTTAAGGGGTATGCTCAATTTTAGTCACAGGCATTTTCTGCCGTATAATTGGCAACTTACCCTGGGCTACAGTTATCTTTCTGACGAGACTTATCTGGAATCTTTCCACCGTGAGCAGTACTTTGCCGGCAGGGGGCAGGAAACCTATATGCATTTGAAATGGCTCAAGGATAACCAGGGCGTTTCAATACTCGGCAAATGGCGGATAAACGACTTTGCCGACCAGCTCGAAGAACTTCCTTCAATACAATACCATTTGGCAGGAAAGTCTCTGTTTAACGACAGGTTTACATTATACAGCAATAATACTTTAAGCAGGCTTCGTCAGCGGGTCGGAGAAAATCATATACTTAATGTTTCTAATGAGATGTTCCTGTTCGGTTCGTCAAGAACTGAATTGGATATGCCGATTAAATTCGGCCCCAGTGCCAAAATTGTGCCTTATATAGCCGGCACATTTGGCCATGACGAAAGAAACGGCTTTAACCGTAACAGTTCTATCGGCCTTAGCACAGCATTTGGCCAAGAGAATATCTTTATCGGTGAAATTGGTGCACGTGCCTCGACTCAGTACTGGAAATTATATAAAAATATGCGTTCTAAATTCTGGGATATCAACGGCCTTCGCCATATTGTAAAGCCTTATGCAACTGCCGCGGCATTTTTTGAAAGTGATGATGTGGTTGACCAGAGAGATATCTTTACCTTTGGTCTTTTGCAGAGGTGGCAGACTAAACGCGGTATCGGAGACAGGGAAAGGATCCTCGACTGGATGAGGCTTAATATAGAATACACGATGGTTGAAAATGAGTCCGAAGAACCGGTCCGGGCTGACAAAACTATCTGGAACAATCCGTTTGTACCGCTTGGTGTTACTCTGGCACCGGGTATTTTCAATGGCGATTTAAGCCAGTACAGAAGATTCGAGCTTTTCGGACCCCAGAGAGACAGTATTAATGCTGATTATATCTGGCGGATCAGTGACACAATGGCGTTTTTAAGTGACTTTAATTACGATATGAAGAACAAGGATATTGAGCAGTACAATATAGGCATATCCCGCCTTTGCTGGCCAAACCTGAGTTATTATGTCGGCATTAGGTATCTAAGGAGCGTAGAAATTGATAATGAGAAGGGCTCACAGGCCCTTACGTTTTCTGCTACCTATAAGATCAATCCCAGATATACCCTTACATTTGCCAACCAGTATGATTTCAAACGTGATGGAAGGATAACCAACCAGATATCGCTTATCAGGCAGTATCACAGGCTTTTTTACGGTTTTACCTACACTATGGACGAATCACTTGACAGGCAGACGATAGTTTTTAGTATATGGCCACAGGGAATAGGCGAGATGGGCACAGGCTCGAGAATATTCGAAAGCGAAGAGTCTGAGCCGGACCGTAATTAGTTAGTCCAGAATCAGCCGTTGCTGGAGCTGTCAGCACCCTATTTTGAGTATATTTAAGCTGTTAACCGGGTTTTTTTTAAGGAAAGTACGATTATGCCATTAGTTGATACGAAAAAAATGTTTGAAATGGCCTATAAAAACGGCTATGCGGTTGGAGCGTTCAATGTAAATAATATGGAAATCACGCAGGGTATTATTGAAGCAGCTGCTGAGAAAAAGGCACCCCTTATTCTGCAGATATCGAGAGGCGCAAGAAAGTATGCGTCAATGAGCTACCTGCGGGCTATTATTGACGTTGCTGTTGCAGAAAACCCCGATATTCCGATTGCTATGCATCTCGACCACGGTGATACGTTTGAAGTCTGCAAGCAATGTGTTGATGATGGTTTTACTTCAGTGATGATTGACGCCTCACATCTTCCTTTTGAGGAAAACATTAAGCTCACAAAAAAAGTTGTCGAATATGCTCATTGGAACAACGTTGTTGTTGAGGCAGAACTGGGACAGCTTGGCGGAATTGAGGAAGATGTCGTCGGTGTTTCACATGATGACCTGGAAAGCCACCTGACCGATCCCGACCAGGCGGTTGAATTTGTTCAGAAAACCGAATGTGATTCTCTCGCGGTTGCCTGCGGCACAAGCCATGGTGCCTATAAGTTTAAATCTGAACCGAAGCTTGCTTTTGACGTAATACAAAAGGTTGCTGATAAGCTTCCCGGTTTTCCACTGGTAATGCATGGTTCCAGCAGTGTTTTGAAGGAATTTAAAGACCTGATTAACAAATATGGCGGCCAGATGCCGGATGCAATGGGTGTGCCGGAAGATGCCATACAGAAAGCTTCTAAGATGGCTGTATGCAAAGTGAATATTGATACCGACCTTCGTATGGCTATGACTGCTAAGATTCGCCAGGTGTTTGCTGAAAGTCCTGCTGAGTTTGACCCGCGAAAGTACCTTGGACCGGCCAGAGAAGCTATTAAAGCAATGGTGCTGCACAAACTTGATGTTCTCGGTTGTGCAGACAGGGCGGCCCAGTGCCTCTAAATTATATGATTGTTAGTTAAATCCGATTAACGCTGGCCTGTGTGTTTCCTGGCAGATAATAAAGCCGGCAGGTCCTTTTGATTGAGCCTTTTGGGAAAACTACGAATGAAAAGAGCCGTAATACCTATTCTTGTATTGTTTTTTACTGCCTGGCCGGCATTTGCAATGTCATCTCGTCCCAGGGTTTTTTCCGTACCTAAACCGACTCCGGTCAAACAAATATCAGATAATGCCGCATCTGTTCTGGTAAAAAATGTTGTACAGGAAATCTGCAGAGGCAAATTCGATGCTGCAGAAAACATCCTTTCAAGGACCAATTCAACTGATGCGAAGATCGCGGCACTGGCCGATATAGTTTCACAGTATAAACAGATCGACCTCGACAGAGAAAAGACCAGGCAGCAGAAGCTTGTTGAACAGCTTGCCGAAATCGAACAGCTCAAAACTCGATATGAGGTAAATGAACCTAATCTTTCAGAAGCTTTTCCTGTAATTATTCGGGCCCATGAATTTGCAGATGATACACAGAAGGAACAGATACTGGCTGATGAATTTGTCCAGAGAGTATTTACTACTGCCCGGCAAAAGGCTGGGGAATTCGAAGCCAAAGGCCAGTGGCTTGATTCACTTATCTATTGTTATAGCTGGCTTTCGATAATTTATAAGGATGATAAGGCTATTCTGGCCAAGAAAGAAGAACTGGAAGATAAAGCGCTTATGCAGGCTTCTCTGGTTGAAAATCCCTGTGAAACAGGCGCCGAACACAATCCGGAAAAGATAAAAGCGGAAATGTTTATTCGCAGTCTTGATGTTCTTGAGTATGGTTATGTAGAGCCCTTTTATTACAGCAGTATGACCGAAGAAGTGTTTAAGCAGTATCGCTATCTTGCTGATATTTTATACCGCTATGATGCTAACGGCAGCGATCTTACAGTTACTTTTTTAAAGGATAAGATCCCTGATTTTGTCGCAGGACTTGATTCGTTGAAAAAAGAGTACAATTCAGAACTTCCGGGTTTGAGCAGAGACCAGTTCGTAAAATTGTTTAACCAGGTTCTGGAATTAAATTCATCGACAATACAACTGCCTAAACAGACTATGATATCGCACTTTGCCGGAGCGTCATTGGGAGCACTTGACCCTCATACTACACTTGTCTGGCCAAAGGAAAAGGAAGAGTTTGATAAGAGCTTGACCAATGAATTTACCGGTATAGGCGTTGAGATTTCCAAAGCGGATGGTTTTCTGCGTGCAGTAAGTCTTTTGCCCGGCACGCCGGCATATAATTCAGGCATGGATATCGACGATATAATCGAAGAAATTAATGGCGAAAAAACACGAGATATGCCAATCACCTGTGCGGTAAGTAAGATTACCGGTCCTGCAGGTACAAAAGTTGTGCTTACAATTCGTCGAGCCAATGAAGAGAAACCCCGAGAATTTGAAATTACAAGAGCTAAGATCGTAGTTCCGACAACTCGAGGATGGTTGAGAGATGCTTCGAATAACTGGTTATACTTTGTTGATGACAGGGACAAAGTAGGTTATGTCCGGGTTACGAATTTTTCAGCATCTACAGCTGCCGATGTTGACAAGATCATTAATGACCTTGAAAGACAGGGTCTTAAAGCATTGATTTTAGACCTGAGATTTAATACAGGCGGTTATCTGCAAAGCGCTGCGGACATAAGCGATATGTTTATCAAGAAAGGGATTATTGTCAGTATGCAGCCGAGAGTTGGTCTTCCAAGCTGGGAAGCTGCTCACCTCAAGGGTACTCGTCCGGATTACCCTCTTGTTGTTATGATCAATTCCTCCTCGGCAAGTGCAGCTGAAATTGTCGCAGGCGCCTTGTCGGATAAAACGTATTCAAGAGCCACTCTCGTCGGCGAGCAGAGTTATGGTAAAGGCAGTGTTCAGACGGTAACAAGTTATCCCGGCGACGGTTCCCAGTTGAAATATACAATGGCTTATTATCATCTGCCTGACGGCAGCAAGGTTAAGAGCCGTTACGCAATGGAAAAACTTGGAAGAACAGACTGGGGGATAATGCCGGATGTGAAAATAGAACTTCGTAGTGACGAAAGTAAAGAAATGCTTGATGTTCAGCGTGACAATGAAGTACTGGCCTCGGCGGTCCATGATGATACTAAGACAAAACTGGCCAGACATGGTCTTGAGGAAATATTAGAGGCAGATCGTCAGCTTGCAGTTGCAATTCTGGTTGCAAAGGCGAAATTAATTGGTGCGGAAAATTAAGAATGACCGACTCACAGGAAATCAGCAAACTTGAACAGCAAAGAAGGGACAAACTCCGGAAAATAAGAGAGCTTGACATTGACCCTTATGGCGGGCGTTTTGATGACGTTGAATCAGCCGATTCGGTTAGAGCAAGGTTTAATGAGAAAGAACCTGAGCAGAGGGCGACCTGTGCAGGCAGAATCGTTCTTCTGCGGGATATCGGTAAACTCATATTCATAACCCTTCGCGACAGCAGCGGTACGATTCAGCTTGGCCTGAGCAAGAAGCTTCTTGGCGAGCAATGGAAACTGGTCAAACTTCTTGAGCTTGGCGACCTTGCCGGCGCCCAGGGCCAGCTCGGACTTACAAAGACCGGCGAGCTTACGATATGGGTTGAAAAAATTACTATATTGGCTAAATCCTTACTGCCGCCGCCTGAAAAATTCCACGGTCTTGCCGATATCGACCTTCGCTATCGCAGGCGATATGTTGACCTGTGGGCAAATCCCGAATGCCTGGAAAAGTTCAAAAAGCGAATCGCTGTAATATCAACTATTAGAAGTTTTCTGCAGGACAGAGGCTTTTATGAAGTAGAGACGCCGATGATGCAGTCGATACCGGGCGGTGCAGCTGCAAAGCCGTTTATCACACATCACAATGCTCTTGATATAGATTTATATCTTCGGATTGCACCGGAGTTATTCCTGAAAAGGCTGCTGACCGGAGGCCTGGAGAAGGTTTTTGAGATAAACCGCAACTTCCGCAACGAGGGCCTGAGCCCAAGACATAATCCTGAATTTACTATGATGGAAATATATCAGGCTTACGCTGATTACAATATAATGATGGAACTTACCGAGGATTTGATATCACAGCTTGTCGAAAAACACTGTGACGGCTCGAAGCTTCCCTACGGCGGTGAGCAGATAGACTACTCCAGACCGTGGAAGAAAGCTTCATATAGCAAGCTGCTTGAAGAATACGCAGGCTGTGATATACATGACATCTCTTCGGTGCGCAAAAAAGCAAAATTACTCGATATCGAAGAGGCAAAACTGGCAGATGAAATAGTCATAAACGAAGTTTTCGAGACTACGGTGGAAAAGAATCTTATCAATCCAACGTTTGTGATTGACTATCCTGCCAGGCTCTGTCCTTTAACCAAAAAGAGTAAGTCAAATCCTGAATATGCTGAGAGATTTGAGCTCTATATAGGTGCAATGGAGATAGCAAACGCATATACCGAGCTTAACGACCCGCAGGTGCAGTATGAAAACTTTGTCTCGCAGTTGACAGGAGCTGACGAAGATGAAAATACCTTCCGTAACCTTGATGAGGATTTTATAACTTCGCTCAAATACGGAATGCCGCCGGCAGGGGGTCTTGGGATAGGAATTGACAGGCTCATAATGCTCCTTACCAACGCGGCAAGTATCAGGGACGTAATATTGTTTCCGTTATTGAAACCGGAGAAATAATTGGTTTATAGCCACTAAGACACGAAGACACAAAGTGTTATTAAAACAATTTATATTTATTCTTCGTGTCTTGGTGCCTTGGTGGCTGTAGTTTTTACTTCAGGACCGAATAAATGCTCAAGTTTTTCCTGGCTCTGCGATATCTTAAGAAGAAAAGGATAGTTCTTCTCAGTATCATTTCGGTCGCACTTTCAACTGCACTGCTTGTTACTGTGGCAAGTCTTTTTACAGCTTTTATTGATGCAGTTGAATCGAGCGCATCCGATTATATGGGTGATATAGTTCTTGAGCCTCCGGCTGAATTTGCACTCAGCGATGAATTAGTTGCCAAACTCTGTGCCGCCAAAGAAATATCCGCAGCAAGTATGGTGCTTTCAACTAACGGCCTTGTTCACTTCGGCCCGGGCAACGTAAAAGCTGCAACTATCTGGGGAATAGATATTGCCGAACGCTATAAAGTTACAGGAATGGCAAACAGTCTGCTCAAGCAGGGCAAGCTCCCTTTTGCGCCGAAATTTACGACAGATGCCAATAACGCCGAAACAATACCCGCCTTTGTCAGCATAGGTCTTTTTGCCGAGCCTGATACCAAAACCGATGAGTATGATATGCCTTTTGTTGAGTCGTTCATCGGCCAAAATGCGGTGATAACTGTCGGGATGGCACAACAAGTCGGCCGGGATGACAATCCTTTTGCAGGTTTAAAGAGCCGTTCTGTCAGGATAAATATCAATGATGTGGTTTTCACTTCCGTATATGATCTTGACAAGAGATTTATTTTTGTGCCGATTGACAGGTTGTCGGATATTTTAGGCAAAAAGGGACGGGCCCCTGCTAATGTAGTTCATATAAAATGCGCCAAGGGTTTCACTCCTGACCAGACAGTTGATGTTGTTAAACAGATATGGTCTGAGTTTGCGGCAGGGGTGCTTAACTGGCCCGCCTTTTATATTTCTCAGACCGACATTATGACCTCAGTCGCAAAGCAAAGCCAATACACCGCTGAACTTCGCAAGCAGATGGGGGTATTGCTTGTTATTTTCGGAATTATCAGTGTAGGTGTGATAGTGCTTGTCTTCTGTATATTCTATATGATAGTAACCTCTAAACGAAAAGACCTCGCCATAATAAAATCCATCGGCGGCTCATCGGTAACCAGCGCCTCGATCTTCCTGTTCTTCGGCCTGTTCATAGGCCTGATAGGCGCCTGTGGCGGCCTGGCTATCGGTTATGTCTTTATCCGTAATATAAATATACTGGAACACTGGATCGGTACTGTCTTTGGACTTAAGCTGTGGAGCAGCAGTATCTATATGTTCGACAGGATACCAAGCAGCTTTGACTGGTACTGGGCATGGTGGTTTTTCGCAGCGGCAGTTACCGCCTCGGTTCTCGGGGCACTGGCTCCTGCAATAGCTGCGGCAAGAACCAGGCCTGCAGAAATTCTAAGGTACGAATAAAATGTATCCTGCACCTTCTAAATTTTCATAGAAGGTTAAGGGATTAAAAAGATTAAAATGAATAATTACTTCAATATTATGAATATTGAATTGAAATAAACAAAAGGTGCGGGATGTATGATGTCTTATTACCGATAAAGTTTTTCTTCAGACGCAGGATAACGATACTTGCCGTCCTTGCTGTTGCGCTGAGCGTCTTTATTGTTGTTGTGGTAATGACAGTAATGCACGGCCTTGTCCTGGATTTCAGAGAAAAGAACCACATCTTTTTTTCCGACTGTATCGTCTCTACGGATTCACTTGTTGGTTTCAGTCTCTATGAAGAGTTCATAACACAGCTCGAAAAAACAGATTTTCTGGAATCCGCTTCACCTGTGATTCATACATTTGGTCTTGTCGAGGCAGAAACGTCAGGCAGGAACGCAGCTCTTGATCTTATGGGCATCGATATTGACAGGCACGTAAAGACGACCGGTTTTGCGGACAGTCTATATTATCGCTCTGATGAGCCGACCCTTGCATTTGAACCGGAATATGATGCGAATCGGCCGGGCTGTGTCGTTGGGATAGACCTGCTTGTGGACAGGCAAAGAACAGGGCAGTACAGTCAGTTAAGCTACCTGCCGATGTGGTCATATCTTATTACGTGTTTCCCATTAACGCCCAAAGGTACACTTGCCAAAGTGGGTACCGCATTGACGGCCAATTCGAGAACTTTCTATTACAGCGACAACTGCAACTCCGGCCTTGCGAAATTAGACGGCAGTGTTGTTTATCTTCCTTTTAATGATCTGCAGTCGCTTTGCGGTATGGATACGCCCAGCCCCAGAGCCAATGCGGTATATATTAAATTCAAACAAGGCTGTGATATCGAGGCCTGTACGCAAAAAGTATCGGTATTATGGAAGGATTTCATAGGCCGGAAAAAGGATTTTCCCCTTGCGAATCTTTTTGATACCGTCAGCGTGCAGGACTGGAAGGCATATCGCAGAGGAACAATTGCCCCGATGGAAAAAGAACAGACAATGCTTATTTTGCTCTTTGCTCTTGTAGGCCTGATTACGGTCTTTATTATCTTTGTGATTTTTTATATGATTATAAGCCGAAAAAGCAGAGATATCGGTATTTTGAAGAGTCTTGGCGTATCGAAGCTCGGCATTGTAAGGGTCTTTCTGCATCTGGCTTTTTTGATAGGTTTTCTCGGCAGCGTTATCGGGATTTTATCCGCCTTGCTGTTTTTGGTGAATATAAACTCGCTTGAAGGCTGGCTGTTTGATAAATTCGGCTTTCAGATGTGGAACAGGGAAATTTATGCTATCGGCGAAATACCGTACCAGGCGAAACCTTATCTTTTGGCAGCAGTCGGCATCTGTGCCGTTGCCGCTTGCCTGCTTGGTGCGTTATTACCGACGCTGAACGCAGTGAGAAAAAAATGTGTCGATGTACTGAGGGTGAACCAGTTATGACTTACAAAAATGATTATATATTAAGCTGTAGGGATATTTATAAATCCTATCCGATGGGTGCTACTAAGCTTGAGGTGCTCAAAGGTGCGAATCTTTCTATTACCCGCGGAGAATTTGTCGCCATACGCGGCGCTTCCGGTAGCGGCAAGAGCACGCTGCTGCACATTCTCGGAGCCCTTGATATGCCCGACAGGGGCGACGTCTTTTTCGAGGGCAAAGATATCGATAGTTTCTCAGCCAGGCAGGCCAATGAGTTTAGGAATAAAAAAATCGGTTTTGTATTTCAGTTCTATCATTTACTTGACGAATTAACAGTACTGGAAAATGTCCTTCTGGCAAGAATGGCGCACAGTTCGGCTGTGGACTGGCTGGCCTGCTCGGCACCAGCCAAAAGCCGTGCCCACCAGCTGCTCGGAGAATTGGGGCTTTCTGAAAGAATCGCTCACAGGCCTTTTCAGCTTTCAGGCGGGGAAAGGCAGAGAGTTGCCATTGCCAGGGCACTGATGAATCAGCCGGATGTGATACTGGCTGATGAGCCGACCGGAAACCTTGACTCTCAGACAGGTTCTGGTATACTGGAGATCTTTGAGAAACTGCATAGCGTCAACCAGACGGTTGTGATGGTAACGCATGACGAAAAGATTGCTGCCAGGGCTCAGCGGGTAATAAGGCTTGCTGACGGCAGAATTTTGACTACTTAAATGTTCGGAGTTTTTATGGGTTTGAAAGTGTGGATTAACGGCTCTCTCGTTGATCAGGCCGATGCGAAAATAAGCGTCTTCGACCATGGCCTGCTTTACGGAGACGGTGTTTTTGAGGGTATTCGTGTTTACAGCTCGAAGATATTCGAGCTTGATGCGCATCTGAGAAGATTATACGAATCGGCCAAGGTACTCAGGCTTGATATTGGTATGATGCAGAAAAAGCTTGCTGAAGAAACCGAAAAAACCGTCAAGGCAAATAATATAATTGACGGCTATATTCGTCTTGTTGTTACCCGCGGCGTTGGCGACCTGGGTCTTAATCCGTTCCTTTGTGAAAAGGCTCAGATAATTATTATCGCAGATAATATCCAGTTGTATCCTGAAGAGCTTTACGAAAACGGTGTTACGGTTATCACTGCCTGTACGATTCGTAATCATCCTTTGGCGATACCGCCGCAGGTCAAGAGCCTGAATTATCTAAATAACATCCTGGCCAAGATAGAGGCGATAGATGCAGGCGTTCCTGAAGCGATTATGTTCAATCATGAAGGCTTCGTTGCAGAAGCCACCGGAGATAATGTATTTACCGTTCGCAACGGTATCATCTATACCCCGCCTATTCAGGCAGGCTCTCTCGAGGGTATCACCAGGGGTGTTGTTATGCGTATTGCCGGAGAAGAAGGGATCGAGGTTGTCGAAAAGAACCTTACCCGGTTCGATCTTTACATTGCTGAGGAATTGTTCCTTACCGGTACCGCCGCCGAGGTTGTCGGCATAGTTGAGATTGACGGCAGGCAGATTGCTGACGGCAAACCCGGCGAAATTACCAAACGTCTGAGCAAAAAGTTCTTCGATTATGCCCACGGCCGGTCAAAATAAAATGTCCGCCGAAGGTTCTGCCTGTTGCCTGCTGATATCTGGTGAGCTTGCTCGGACAGGCGAGTTCTTCCGGGACCAGCTCATCTGCTGTGATGACAGGTTAAATCATTTTATAGATTACCTCAAAGATAGGCACGGCAAAATGCTCCGCGCTTCTTTCGTTCTGTTAACCGGTAAATTGTTCGGCGATGTAACACCGCTGCATATCAAACTTGCAGCCATTGCCGAGATGATACATTCTGCAACACTCTTGCACGATGATGTTATAGATCACGGCACACAGAGACGGTACCATGCGACAGCGAATAATCTCTGGGGCCCCGACTCTGCTGTTTTGATGGGTGATTTTTTATTAGCCCGGGCCTTCGTAGCTATAGCGTCTTTGCAAAGAGATGACATTGCCCGGCTTATTGCCGAGACTACCGCAAAAATATGTCAGGGTGAAATGCTTCATAATACCTGCCGGGGAGATTTTAACATCAGCATGGAAGAGTATCTTGAAATAATTGAAAGTAAAACCGCCGTTTTTTTTGCTGATTGCTGCCGGCTCGGTGCGATAGCATCACAAGCTGATGAGCAGTCTGTTGAGCGGCTTTATGAGTTCGGCCTGAACTTCGGTCTGGCCTTTCAGATTAACGATGACCTTATCGATATCCTCGGCGCAGAAAACCAGACAGGCAAAACCGCCGGCAGGGACTTCTTTACCAGGACTCCGACACTGCCTGCTATTCATGCCCTCCGAACCCTTAGTTCGTCAGATCGAGATGAGCTTGTTGAGGTATTTAACAGTAACCAGGCAGATATCGATCACCTTATATCGATCCTGCACAGTTCAAAGAGCATTGAATTTGCGAAATCTGCCGCACAGCAGTACCAGCAAAAAGCCTTAGCTGCCCTTGAGCACTTCAATTCTCATCCCGCCGCAGCAGAACTGAGGAATCTTGTTTTTTCCGCAGCAAAAACAGCAGTTTGACAGCTTTACTGCTTTACAAAATCATTTTCCATTCCTGATTTTACTTTACGCCGGTCGGATTGTGTGTAAAAATGATACCGAACTTTTTTGGAGGTCTAAAAAATGGAGAACAAATCTTTTAGTCTGATCCTGATAATGTTTATCGTCTGTGCTGCAGTCTCTATGGCTAAAGAACCCGCAGACAATACAGATACAGGTATGGGCGTAACCGTTTACAATGCCAACTTTGCTGTTATTAAAGAGCAGCGTCAGATGGACTTTAAAAAAGGTCTTAACACCATAAGCTTCACCGATGTCGCATCTTCAATAGAACCGCCGAGTGTAAGTTTTAAATGTCTAAGTACTCCCGGCAGCGTCACTATTCTTGAACAGAATTACGAATATGACCTTGTTAATACCCAGAGCCTGCTTAAACGCTATCTTGATAAAGATGTCTATGTTTCAATCAAGGGCAGCGGTGCAGATGAAGGTACCCAGATCGTAGGCCAGCTTATGGCCGCCAGGGGCAGCGACCTTATACTCAAAACCAGTAACCAGACAAAAATAATTTCAAATGACAGTATTGAAAATATCTCCCTTGCCCAGATTGGTGAAGATCTGGTTACTAAACCTACACTCGTCTGGCTTGTCCGATCTGAATCGGCCGGCAGCCAGCAATGCCATGTTACTTATACCACCGGCAATATAGGCTGGAACGCAGACTATACCGCAATTCTTAGTGCCGATGAAACTGCTCTCGATATCAGCGGCTGGGTCACCATTAATAATCAAAGCGGTGCGACATATAAAGATGCGAAGATTAAATTAATTGCCGGCGATGTAAGAAAAGTTGAAGAACGCAAGGCCAGAAAAATGATAGATTATGCTATGGTAGCAGGCGCCGGCGATGCAGCATTTGAAGAGAAAGCATTTATGGAATATCATCTCTATACGCTTTCTCGGCCGAGTACTATAAACAACAACCAGACCAAGCAGATTGAATTTATCACACCCGCTCTTAATGTCCCTGCCGAGAAACTGTATATTTACGAAAGAAGTCAAAAACCCGACAAAGTGCAGGTAAAGTTCGAGTTCGACAATAAAGAGCAAAATGGATTGGGCATTGCTTTACCAAAAGGCAAGGTTCGCGTCTTCAAACGAGACACTGATGATATGCTTGAATTTGTCGGTGAAGATTTGATAGACCACACACCGAAGAACGAAAAAATATCTTTATATATCGGTGATGCCTTTGATATTGCCGTCGAATATAAAATGCTTGAAAATACACCTTCCAGGCGCAGCAGATACCAGAAACACTCCATAGAATTGCGCAACCGCAAAGACGAGCCGGTAACAGTTTTTGTTGACGAAAAGTTTTCATTATGGGGAAGGTGGAAAATCGAACAATCGAGTCATCCTTATACAAAAAAGGATGCTTCTACCGCTCGTTTCAAAGTCAAAATAATGCCTGATAAAACTGAAACTATCGAATATTCCGTAACAGAACGATGGTAGAATAACTAATATACAAAAGCAGCCCGCGTTTAATGTCTTAAGTGCGGGCCGTTTTTTGTCTGATTAATTTGATTTAAACATCATCCTTGCCTGACCGACAAGGTAGAAACTGCCGGTTATACAGATGAGGTCTTCCTTGCCGATAGCATTTGATGCAATTCTCAAAGCTTCTCTGATGCTCATTGCTGTCTGACACATCTTGCCGCAGATTTCGGTGTACATATCAGCCAGGTCCTGCGGATATACGGCTTTTGGTGAATTACTTCGGGTAAATATCACCTTGTCGGCCCCATACTGAAGCTGTTCGAGCATGCCGTGCACATCCTTATCCTGACCGCAGCCGAAGATAACCACCATTGAGTCATAAGGCACATGTTGTCCAATTGCCTGTACCAAAGCTCTGATACTTGCCGCATTATGTGCTGCATCTATCAATATACGCGGGTCTTCATGGACGATCTCCATTCTGCCCAGCATTTTAATATCTTTCAGGCCTTCGGTAGCCTTTGCATCGTCAATTTCATATCCGCCGGCCTTTAACATATCCAGCATTGCTATAGCCAGACCGCAATTTAGAGCCTGGTGTTCACCCGGCAGGGGCACCCTTAAGTGTTCGAATCTGCTCGTCGGCGTTGTCAGGCATATTCGTGTATGAGGTCCATGTTCACGTGACGACTCGAATCTGTATGAAAAATCTATATCCTTGCCCGTTACTAAAAACGGTGACTTTGCCGCCGCCGCAGCCTTTTTAAGCTCTTTCATAACGACCGGTTCCTGGGGAACGCTTACGACCGGAATACCTTTCTTTATTACACCGGCTTTTTCCTTTGCTATGCTGTCGATAGTATTGCCCAAAAGATTCTGGTGGTCTATGCTTATACTGGTCATTCCGACAACCGCCGGTTCTATCACATTTGTACTGTCTAATCTGCCGCCCAGACCGGTTTCAATAACAGCTATATCGACTTCCTTATCAACGAAGTGCATAAAAGCCATCGCCGTGAAAAGCTCGAAGAAAGTAGGATTGTTATCCTTAGCCATCTTTTCGACGGGTGTGTAAATCCGATTGATCAGTCCGAGCAGCTCCGAATCAGTGATCTTTTTGCCGTTAACTGCTATCCGCTCATGCAGATCCACTACGTGCGGCGAAGTATATAAACCTACAGTATATTTATTAGCCTCCAGCATCCGGGCAAGCATTGTAGCTGTTGAACCCTTACCCTTGGTGCCGGCTATATGAGCCGTGGCCAGCTTTTTATGCGGATTGCCCAGCAGCGAGAGCAGTTTTTCCATCCGCTCAAGGCTAAAGGTCGTTACATTATAGCGCAGCCGACTCTGCTTCTCGTAGTCGGTTCGGCTGAACAAATATTCAAGACCCTGCTTGATTGTCTTGAACTGCTTGGCAGACTTCGATTTACCGACTTTCGGGGAAGTCTTACGTGTTTTTTTAGTTGTCGCTGTTCGCGCAGTCATAGCCCCACAAGATAGCAAGAAAAAACCTTAAAGTCAATATAATACATTTTTTTGCTCAATAACGGAACACAATGAGCCTTTATATCCTGTTTTACAATCCCTTTTTGAACAAGGAGTTATATTCTTATAGAACATCAAAAATTGTCCAATAAATTTGCATAATATTTAAGACTATAAAAGTCCACATTTTACAATAAAACTGTTATTTTTTGTACAATCACCCGATTTCTATGTTGCTTTTGTTGCAATAGTGGATAAAAACGTAACAAAATTCCCTTCGTTTTCGTGAGACAATATTGAAAGGTAACTCCAAAGATATACGCAATTGGCTTAGGCTTGTTCGGGCTCAAGGTCTGGGACCGGTGATTTTCACCAGACTTTTAAAACATTTCGGCTCGGTTGATACCATTTTAGACGCTTCAGCCGCCGCACTTGCCAAAGTTGAGGGCATCGGCAGCGTAAAGGCTGAATCGATTTGCCGAACGAGGAATAAATTTGACCCTGACAGGGAAATTGCCCTGGCTCAGAAGCTTGATGTTTGCATTATAACCATTGCCGACGATAGATATCCGACGGTATTGAAAAAGATATATGACCCGCCGCCGGTACTTTATATTAAAGGCGAATTGAAACGAGCGGACAATCTTGCTGTTGCGATTGTCGGGTCTCGCAGGTGCAGTCATTATGGCGCAGAACAGGCCAGCCGTTTTGCTTACCTGCTTGCTTCTGCCGGATTTACTATAGTATCCGGAATGGCAAGGGGTATCGATACCGCCGCACACAGCGGCGCATTAAGCGCGGCCGGCAGGACTTTTGCCGTACAAGGCTGTGGTCTTGCAGGAGTTTTTCCGCCTGAGAACAAACAGCTTTTCGACAGGATTTCTCAGACCGGCGCCTGTATCAGTGAACTGCCGCTGGAGTATGAACCGTTAGCTGAAAATTTCCCGCCGAGAAACAGGATCATTGCCGGTCTTTCTCTTGCGACAATTGTTATAGAGGCGATGCCCCGCTCCGGTGCACTTATTACCGCAAGGGCTGCTCTTGAAAACAGCCGGGAGGTTTTGGCTGTGCCCGGCAGGGTCGATTCACCTCTTTCCAGAGGACCTCACAGCCTTATCAAGCAGGGCGCCAAACTTGTCGAGTCAATTGAAGATATAATCGAAACTCTTGAGTATCTGCAGAAAGATTTTACCAGGCTCGCAGCGGACTATGCCGACCGGGCTCAAAAAGACGCCGAAATGCCGTTGTTTGATAAATCGCAGATTAATCTGACGGATGTGGAAAAAAAGATATTCGATTGTCTCGATACCGAACCTGTTCATACGGAACAGATAATAAGCTGTACCAACCTTGCTGCGGGGAAAGTCAATGCAGGCCTTGTTTCACTGCGTTTAAAAGGAGTTATAAAACAACTGCCCGGAAATCACTTCACTGCGAAGAAATGATGCCGCATAGAAAAATATAGACTAAGCATGTCGAAAGTGGTAGAATATAATAGTCGTTTCATGGGGAAGGGACTAATAATATGGACAGAAAAAAATATATTTTATTTTTCGTATTTGCCGTAACAACTCTGCTCTTACCGGGTATATCTTATGGCCGGGATGATTCTAATACTCCGAGCCGTTTTAGTGAAATAAGCCTGGGATATATGCCTACACGGATTTTTGATATTGTCCGCAGCCCGGACCAGCGGCACCTGGCTTTTGTAACTGTCAAAGAAGGCCAATGGTTGGCAGTTGTCATAGACGGCCAGATAGGGCCGGGATTTGAAGATCTCAAGCGGGGTTCGGTAACTTTCAGTCCTGACAGTAATCGCATAGCATATGCAGCAAAGAGCGGCAACAAATGGCAAATTGTTATTGATGACAAACCCTGCCCGAAATATGATTTTGTCGGCCTGCCTATATTCAGTCCAGATAGTAATCATGTTGCGTATATGGCAGGAGAAGGCGAAAAACAGTTTATGGTTATTGATGATAAGGCTGGGCCTGAATACGACCTTATAAACACTTTTTTCTTTAGTCCGGATAGCAAGCGAACTGCATATATAGCTAATAAAGGCAGAAAGCAGGTTATAGTTATTGATAACCGTCCTGGTCCCGTATATGACAAGATAAAAGAAGACTCACTTATTTTCAGTTCTGACAGTAAGCATGTTGCATATATAGCTAACGACAGTATCAGGAAGGTAGTTGTTATTGATGAAGAACCGGAACCGCAATATGATGACATCAGCTATTTCATCTTCAGTCCTGATGGCAGCGGGTCGGCTTATATAGCTCGTAAAGGCAACAGGCGAGTCGTTGTTGCAAATGGACAGGTCGGGACCGAATACAACAATATATCAAAAGATTCCCTTGTCTTTAGCCCGAACGGCCGGCGTCTTGTGTATGCTGCCAAAAAGGGAACTGAATGGTGCATTGTTACCGATGGCAATGAAGGACCGGTATACGACCGTGTAGTGGAAGATGCTTTTGTCTTCAGCCCGGACAGTAACCACATGGCATATGTGGTCAGATATGGACTTAAACAAACAGTTATATTCGATGGTCAGCCAGGACCTGAATACGACCTTATCAGGCAGGGTAATCCTATTTTCAGTCAGGACGGAAAGGACCTGATATACGGTGCGAAAAAAGACTACAAATGGCGCATCATCATTGGTGATAAACCCGGACCAGAGTTTGATACTATTATGGACACCCCTATTATCTTTAGTCCCAACGGCCGTCGTATGGCCTATGTAGCACAGGATAATCTTAAATGGCAGGTTGTTATCGATGGGAAAGTTGGCCCGAAGTATGATAATATACGAAAGGGTTTTCCGGTCTTCAGCTCTGACAGCAAACACTTTGCTTACGTAGTGCAAAATGGTCTTCAGTGGCAGGTGGTTGTCGATGACAATGTTGGGCCGGAGTATGAACGAATTGCAGAGAAGACGCCTGTCTTCAATCCAAATAGTCATCACGCAGCTTATATGGGCTTTAAGGATGAAAGATGGCATATGATTGTTGATGATGAAGTTTCACGTAAGTATGAACAGATCAACAATCCCGCTGTTGCTGATGATGGATTTGAAGCTATGGGTATCCGCAGTGCTATCCTGTACCGTATAATCTGGAAGCCGTGATCTATTTCTTATTCTTGATTTTCAGAAGTTTAAAACCACTGGCCGGATCAGTCACTCTTTTAGCGTCAATTCCTGTTATTTCGATAATTGTCACTTCAAGTATTAAAAATATACTTGCCCCGCCCCGCGGACATCCGATTATAAAATTATCACCTTTGCCTATACCTGCGTGGATATGCATTTTCGGTTTATCTTTATCGTCGCGGTATATCGTCCCGACGCCCAGGACCTCGCCCGGCCCGACAAAATCCCTGAATTCCGGCTCGATCTTCGGCGTCTCTGTTTTGGGCCCGACTACCACATCGGCTTTTCTTATACCGCCTGTGATTAGTACTGCACCGCAGCTTATCTGCTCTTTCTCGGCAATCGACTCGATCGATTCATAGAGATTTTCACCCTCAAACAGCCTTGCTGCGATTATCCGCCCCGCTTTGCCTACCGCATATTCCATATATATTCTCCTATAGCTACACTATTGAATATAAAGAATATAAGTTAAAAAAGACAGGCAAAAATATAATAAAGACAGGTTAAAAAAAGAAGGATTTGACGGACAAAAAATTTTTATTTTGAATAGGTAGTTTTGATTTTTTAGTTTTAATTTTTGATTTTAGATGATAGCGATTGCCTGGTTAATAGCCTTTGTGATTTCGGTTATATTGGATATATCTGTAATACAGAAATCATATCCTTTCTTTAAAACCGCCCCAGCTTCGTTTGACTTCAAACCCTCGGCGAGTGCAATTACCTTCGTGGCCCCAAGGTCAGAATTCTCTCTGACGTTTTTGCAGATATGGTCCGCATCAATATCGGATGATGTTAAATTCATAAGTATTACATGCGGTTCGGTTTTCTGAACTATAAGACCGGCATCAAAACCGCTATTTGCAGTCTCTGTGATAAATGAAGGATTTTTCTGCAAAGCCTCGGCGAGTGAATTGGCCATCTGCCAGTCGCTGTCAATGATTAGGATTCTGACTTTGTCGTGCTCAAGCTGGTCGGTCGGCATATTGTGCGACTTCATAAAACGGATCAGCTCAGATGCAGGAATTCTTCTGTCTCTTCCGCCGGGGATGCGATAACCCTTCAATTGGCCGGTATCAAACCATTTAGTCACCGTCCGTGGAGCAACCTTACAGATCTGAGCGACCTGACCTGTAGTCAGAATGTCTTTTCTTTTGTTGTTCATAAGTACCTTGTAATACTTAACGCTATAAGCTTTTTCGTCTTAAAAACCTCCTAATTTAACAAGGAACTCATTTTTTGTTACATAAATCTTTACATAAACTACTCCAAATTAAACCAGGTCCTATAACTTCACTGCTTTTTAGGCATCTGAAATCTGTAAATTTTTTTAAAAAATTTATTGACGAATAGGATTTACTCCTATATAGTAATTCCTACTATTTAGCTTGGATTATATACGCAGGTTTTTGGATAAAGGTTTGGATTAATTTTAAAAATATTAAGGTGGTATCCTGGAAGGCTTAAAAGAAAATCTCGAAGAGTTTTATAACCGTTGTCGCCGGCACCGGTTAAAGATAACGCCCCAGCGTATCGAGGTGTATAAGGCTCTGATTGGCTCAAAGGAACATCCATCTGCCGAGGCGGTTTATAAAGTGGTCAAACAATCTTTGCCGAGTATTTCGCTGGACACAGTCAATCGTACACTTAACACGTTAAGCTATATTGGTGCTGCATTTGTGATTCCGGGCAGCGGCGACGCCAAAAGATTTGATGGTAATTTAGATAATCATCAGCATTTTAAATGCATAAAGTGTAAAAAAATTTTTGACTTTCATCACAA
>JAFGGI010000016.1 GCA_016930635.1 Sedimentisphaerales bacterium
ATATCTATCCTTATAGTATCGACTACTTTGGCTTACAAGTCCACGCTTTTCAGCTTTATATGACATAATACGGCAAGGGCCCATAAAAGGTCTTTAGATTGTATGGTTTTAGTCTCATATTTTTCGTTTATTGGAACAAGATGGATATTGTCGTTTTCTATCCTGAGCAGTTTACAGGTTACTCCTATTGCGCCTGATATTCGGACGATAGCCGGCTGGCCCTGTACGGCCGGTATCGACGGGTTGACTATTACAACATCACCGTCGTCAATCCGCGGAGCCATACTGTCGCCGTCTATCTGCAGAGCGAAACAGCCCGGATAGAGATTTGCTATGTCGGGACAGTCTATAAACTGATAAATTTCATCACGATCTTCCTGCGTTGTCTGGATCAGATTTACCTCGGGATTATTCAGCCCGGTAACTATCGATTTTATCTGGAGGTCGGTTGATATCCGCGCATTTTGTGTTTTTATAATTGGGCTGTTTATATGTTTTGCTGCGAGCTGTTCAAGCTCGGTTTCCATAATCCTCGAATCAGCAATCTGCACCTGGTCCCACATTCCTACGGTCCCTGCGGCAGTTCTGCCTAAGACCGGTATCCAGCCTGATTTCGTATCATCGGGTATCAGACGGTTATTTGAACTCATTTGTCTTTCGATAGTATTGGTTTGTTCAAGCAGGTCAAGAAAAGCGATAACTGTTTCCAGGGAAGCTGGATTGGAATTGCATATCCGATTTATCTTTTCATAAGCGCGATTGAATCTGTCACCAAATTGTTGGGTATTGTCAGAATTTTCTTCATCTTCTCCGGTCAGCAACCAGTATATTTTGACGTTGCAAAGCCGGCAGATTTTCAAAAGCAGCTCGATCGGCGGAATCCTGTCTTTTTCATAGTAGCTGTAGGTAGAAGGGCTTATTCCAAGCGCAGAAGCAAACTTGCTTCGGCCCCTATCGCCGGCGTAAGCCTTGCGAAGCTCGATTACTCGCTCAATTAATCCTTTTTGAGAAAATTTTTCCATAAAATTACGCAAATGCGAAAATTTGTATTGACAATTTCACAAAAGCGAATATTATCACTCTCACTTTTTCGCAGGTAGGTAATAATAGCACAATTTGATTTGAAGTCAACAGGATGTCAAAGGAGTGGCTAAAATGGCACAAAACCAGGATAAACCGCAGGATAAGCCCAATAAGGCTGCAAGGGAGGATAAGGTCAAGAGCAGCCTGATAGACCTTACAATACAGCTTACATCTCTGGGTAATCTGCAGCTGGCTCTTATAAGAAATATGCAGAAGGAGCTGAAAAATTTAGACCAAAAAGGTCGCCAATAAGCCTTGCTGTGTTAAGGGTGTAAAATGTGTGGATGAATATTAAATGCAGATAAACGGCTTTAAAAGGTATTATAAAGCTGTTTATTTGTGGTTAAGCCGGCCGAAAAACAGGACGATACGAAGACAGGTAACCAGTTAAGAAATATGTCTATTTTAAGGTGGTTAAATGTCTCTGCTGAGAAGGATAAAACAATGGCGATCAGGCAAACGGAAATTATCCATCGCCCAACTGCATAAACGCCTGATATGGTATCCCAGCAGCAGAGATGCCCAGAACACCGGCCCGGACAGTTCCAAACCTGTACAGATGCCGCCTTTGATGGTCCGCAGAGCAGCCTGGCGAAAATAGACACCAATCCCCAATTATCTGCTCGTTCAAACGAATATTCTTGACAAACCACTCTATACAGGAAAAATTGAGCTTGTATTCGTCTTTTTGCAGGCTTGTAAATTTGCTAATCAGCATGAGAGACAGATGAAAAAGCATATACCAAAAGAATATTCGATCTGTTTGATGGTATTTTGCTTTGCATTCCTGATGGCCCCTGTTTTTGCACAGCTTGACGAGTGGGAAGTTTTTAATCAGCGTGCGATGAGTCTTTATGACCAGGGCAAATATGACGACGCAGTCGCGACAGCTCAAAAAGCACTCTCGCGGGCCGAAGAAAAGTTCGGCCGCCAGCATTCGAGTGTATCGACCATACTGAATAATCTCGCACTTTTTTACAAAGCGCAAAAACGTCATATTGCTGCTGAGTCGGCGATAAGACAGGCTATGGAAATCGACGAAAAACTCTTCGGCCCGGACCACCCGGCTGTAGCAAGAGACCTGAACAACCTGGCGCAGTTATATCAGGACACAAGCCGTGTTGCTGAAGCTGAACCGTTGATGAAACGTGCTCTTGAAATTGATACAAAATCACTCGGGCCCGACCATCCTGACCTTGCAATTGATTTAAACAACTTGGCGTTGTTGTACAAAGAACTGGGCAAGTATACCAAAGCAGAACCGCTGTTCAGACGTGCGCTTAGAATCGATGAAAGAGCATTAGGCCCTGACCATCCTGACGTAGCAACAGACCTTAATAATCTCGCAGGAATACTGCAGAATACAGACCGTTTAGCTGAAGCCGAACCGTTGATGAGAAGGGCACTGAAGATAAATGAAAAATCAGGTCCCAACTATCCGCATATGGCAAGAGACCTGAACAATCTTGCACAACTGCTTAAAGCAACCGGTCGTTTAGCCGAGGCCGAGCCGTTGATGATAAAAGGTCTCAAGATAGAACAACAATCCAAAGGGCCGGACCATCCTCATGTGGCGATACAGCTTAGCAATCTTGCGCAACTGCTTAAAGACACAAATCGCCTCTCCGAAGCTGAGCCTTTGATGAGAAGGGCGCTGCAGATCGATGAAAAATCATTTGGTCCTGACCATCCGGCTGTTGGACGGGATCTGAATAACCTGGCACTGTTGCTGAAGGAAACCGGTTTCAGAGAAGAAGGAAGGCCTCTTCTGGAAAGGGCATTGAAAATCTTTGAAAAAAGCCTTGGGGCCGATCATTCGACAACAAAGACTGTCAGAAAATCTTTAAGTGTGTATTGAAATAGAATGACGAATTGTCATTCAGCTATACAGGCAGGATTGAAGGGGTCGCTGCTGCAATTTATCAGCCAGTTATCAGCCATATCCTTAATATCGCCGAAATCTGAAACCCAAACCTGGGCTATTATTACAAGGTCGGCAAGATTTATTTTGCAGTCATTGTTCATATCGCCGGCCAAATCAAACGGACAGCCTCTTATAGCCAGCGAATTGTCTCCGCCGGCTCCAATAGCAATAAAGTTTTCATTAGGTTCAGGCACATCACATTGATTATATTGATTATTCCCCCAGGTAACGATCGAACCGTCGAACTTTAGACCAAGGCAATGATCATAACCGGCAGCAATGGCTATGAAGCTGTCATTGGGCTCAGGTACATCACATTGACCGTAAGAATTATCTCCCCAGACCATAATAGAACCGTTTGGCTTAAGGGCGAGTGAGTGATGCCAGCCGGCTGCGATAGCGGTGAAATCGGCATTGGGCACAGGTACATCACATTGGCCGTTATCATTATATCCCCAGGCAACGACAGAGCCGTCAGACTTAAGGCCCATCGAATGATTCAGGCCGGCTGCAATGGCGGTAAAGTCAGTATTTGGGTCTGGCACATTACACTGGCCGAAGTAGTTGGTTCCCCAGGCGACGATAGAACCGTCGCTTTTCAGGCCGAGTCCGTGCCAGTCGCCTGCCGCAATAGCTGTGAAATTTGAATTAACCGGCGGTACAAAATTGGCATCCGGCCAGGCAACGATAGTACCATCGTTTTTCAGGCCTATTGAATAACCGTTTCCGCCTTGTGCAACGATGAAATTCGTATTGGGCTCAGGCACTTCAGAATTATTCCACGTTACGGCCGAACCATCGGTTTTTAATCCGAGTGCATGATAATGCCCGGGATCGACGGCAATAAAATCCTTATTAAGCTGCGGCATTTCACATTGGCCGTATTCATTTCTTCCCCAAACCGCTATGGTCCCGTTGAATCGTACACCCAGTGAATGGTATGAACCGGCTGCTAAAGATGAAAATATCGTATTGGGTTCCGGCACATCACATTGGCCGTCATCATTTTTCCCCCAGGCAATGATCGAGCCGTCACGCTTAAGAGCAAGTGTATGATATAAACCGCTGTCAATAGCTACAAAGTCCGTATTGGATCCCGGCACATCACATTGGTTGGAATCATTTCTTCCCCAGGCAACGATCGAACCGTCTGATTTAAGTCCGACTGAATGGGAGTATCCTGCTGCGATAGCTGTAAAATCAGTATTAGGTGCCGGCACGTTACACTGGCCGTAGTCATTTCTTCCCCAGGCAACAATCGAGCCGTCTGATTTTAGCCCAAGCGAATGCCAAAAGCCTGATGCGACATCTGTAAATCCCGTATTAGGTTCGGGTACATCACATTGGTTGTAATTGTTACTGCCCCATGCCAGGACAGTCCCGTCAGACTTAAGGCTGACAGAGTGGTGTCCACCAGCCGCGACAGCACTAAAATCGGTATTAGACTCCGGTACATTACATTCATCAAAGCCGTTATCTCCCCATGCTACTATAGAACCGTTAGTTTTCAGTCCTAATGCATGTGTATATATAGATGAAATAGCCGTGAAACCTGTATTAGGTAAAGGTACATGACATTGATTGTAATAATTTCTTCCCCAGGCTATAACTGAACCATCAGATTTTAAGGCAAGTGAATGTTCATAACCGCCGGCAACATGAGCTATGTCTGTCAAAGGCTCATCAGGAAGCTTCATATATCCCCAACTGGCTATTCCTCCATCAGTTTCCGTGGAGGCAGGTTCTTCTGAAAGCATGAAAACATCAAAGGCGTATGCTTTACGCCCGCTTTCTGAAGCAGGATCTGCCTCGGCACGGACTTTAAAAGAGCCATCAGCTCCCGGACGGATACCTGTCCATCTTGCTACATAACCTTCGTAATGATTGTTTCCTGTATTGAAACTTATCCTTAATGGGTCGCCGCCATATTCTGTTGTGCCTGCTGTGCTCGCATTAGTTGCGGAATCAATACCTGAAATAGTATATATGCTTATTCGATTAATGTAACCTGGCGGGCCGTCTGTTCTGTCCTTGGCACGTGATGCAGATGTAGCAAATGTATATGTCTTGTTAGGATTTAAACCTGTAAAATTCACATCAACATACCAGCCTGCAGAAGGAGCGTAATAGATAGTACCGGTCATATCAACAATACCGCCGAATGTATTATAAGCATCAGTGCCGACTGCGGTATCATATCCGCCTGTCCAGTCAGAAGTAACCTGCGGCTGCCAGATCACGCCGCCGCTTTGAGTCAATGTGGCTGTAACATTCGTACCGTTGCCGGTGGTATAATCGATCAGTTCTCCGGACGAAGCAGCGTAACCGACCCCAGGCGGTGATTGGTGGTCACCCGCTATAGTGCCGGTTCCGAAAACCGTGATGTGATTTGTGTCTCCATAGTGTACACTGTACCCGCTTGGATCTATACCATATGCTGCAAGACCGGCATCAAAGACACAGTCGTTATAAGCGGTGAACTCACCGTTTGCGCAAACCGGGAGAAGCAGCACTGCCAGACTGCACAGGCGTAGCAAGACAATCGGTCTTATTAACTTATTCTTAAAACCTTTTATGGATATTCCCTCCTGGATTGGCTAATTTTAACAAACTATTCGGCTTGCTTATTTTACCATATTTCTGACTAAAAAAAAAGCCCAAATCAAAGAATATACTGATTTGGGCCAGCTATATATTGTATCAGTGCTGCCTTCTTCTTCCTTCCCAACACTGAGTCGAATGCTTTATTAACGTTTTTTCCTGATAAGAGCGATACCCGAAACGAGCAGGAGTAATGTTGCAGGTTCCGGAGTAAGTACGAATGCTACATCCAGATACTGTGGAGGACTCGGCCAGCACCAGCCGGCAGGTTCTTTTAACTGCTGCCAGTATCCGCCGCAGTAGCCATATGTATCCCAGAAGACTGCGGGACTGCCGTTAACCTCTTCGGCTGTTTTCCATCCCCAGTGGCAACCGTAGTAGTCCATTGATATTTCAAGCCAGTAGGTTTCACCTTCCTCCTGGATGAATGGGTCTTCTATATAGTCAATATTATATTGATACATCTCTTCATGATTGTTTGGATACCATCGGTCTTCCCATCGCGGGTCATACCAACCCTGGTTGCCGGTAGTATAAAGACGTGTTGTATAATCTTCTTCCGAGATAACTGATTCCCACAGTACGTTGCCGGGGCGAGCAAAATATCCGCTTGTATCATTGCTGCGTATTCTTAATAAGATATCTCCTGTGGAGCCTACAATGTCATCTTTCCATGAGCCCCAGAAATGAATGTCTGTAATTGCCATTGTTGAATCAGCAGTCCAGTCATCTGCAACACCGTATTGCCATTCTGCATAAACATCCCATCCGGTCGGGTCGGGTAATTGGTAATATATAGCAGGATCACCTGGATCCCAGTCACCAAATGCCAATGGGGAAAACATTAGAATTGTTGCTATTGCGGCTATGCGCAATACATCTCTGTAGTTTCTACTTCTTCTCATCCTTCCTACTATCTTCATACTTCTCCTATTCCTCTCTCCAATTCTTCCAGTTAACTCTATGTAAAATAATAATCTTCGACCCGTATAGAATACAGGATTATGGGTAAAGTTGTCAATAAAAAAAGTGAAAAAAAAGTGAAAAAAAGTAAAAAAAATAAAAAAAAGGCTTTACAACAGGATATTAAGAGTCTTTATGTCTCTTTTGGCAGATTATTTTTTCTGAATACACCTATATTTATATATTTTTTAAGAATGATTGGACAGGGGATATAAACTATTTTTGTTAATGTTTATCCGGTTCAGACAGATTATAGATATAACTCGAGTCGTGTGAATCAACATTTCCTTGGTGAAGCATAATTTTTTCAAGTCTTTGCTCTCTGGTAGGCATATATTTCGACAGAAAAGCAATGCCTGTCCAGGCAATAAGACAGGAAATTAAACCGACAACAAGACCGACTTTCAGCCATTCGAAAAACTTGATCGAGCTGCGATACCGTTTCTCAGCCATACCGAGTGCAACAATATTAGCTGTCGAACCGATCATTGTAATATTTCCGCCCAGGCAAACACCTTGAAGCATTGCCCAGACCAAAGGTGTCTGGCCGAGTTTATCTACCACAGGAACAAAAGCCGCGACAAAGACAACATTATCCACCAGTGCCGAGCCCAATGCGGAGATTCCAATAATTACCGGCGTGAGTATAGAAGTTTCACTGCCGAAAGTGTTTTGGAAATGACAGGCGATCTCTTCGGTTACATGTGTATGTTTTAGCGAGCCGGCTACAGCAAAAAGCATCATAAAGAACAGAAGCGTCCACCATTCGACGTCGTTTTCAATATAATGGCGGGCCCTGTCCTGACGAAATACCATTAAGACCCCGGCCACTACCAGCGGAGCTACGATTAGAATCGTATTGGGAGCAAGTCCAAGTCTTGTCTCAAGCCAGTGGTGCATAGCAATGAATGTTATCATCCCGACCAGAATTGCCAGGCTGCTTTTATATGGTATGTTTACCAATGGCCCCAGACTCAGTCCCATTTGACGGCGGGCAGCCAGCCTTTCAGAAAGAATGTTGATCTCTTTGCGGTACCAGCACAACAGCACAAACATTGAGACTGTGAGAGTTGCGAGCATTACAGGGAATGACCATGTAATAAAATCCAGAAAACTTAAAGGCGGTGTAATATTCTGCCCGATGACGATTCCGACAGGATTACCCATCATAGTTCCGCTTGAACCGATATTGGTAGCTATTACCGATATCATCAAAAAAGGCATTGGAGAAAGTTTGAGAGTATCGCAGACCTGGAAGACGAGTGTTGCCGTAAAAACGATCGAGGTAACTTCATCTACAGCACAGGACATAATAGCACTGAGGAATATAAGTACGATAACAAACCTTCTGCCGGTCATTTGAGGTGTTCCAATTACACCCTGAATGATCCATGTGAAAAGACCCAGTTCTTTGAGCACTCCGACCGTTACCATCATCCCGACAAGAAACAGGATTACATCGATTTTGCATTCTTCGATAAATGTCGGAAGATTCAAAGTGTTAGTGCCCATCAGAATACCGATACCGATAAAGGCAATAGCCAGCCGGAACTTCCAGAACAACAGTGTTGCCATTATTATCATAACAAAGATAGAAGAGGAAATTACCTGCTGATTATTCAGCCCAAAATTATGAGTAAGAAAACCGACTCCACAGCTTATCGCAAGCATGAGCAGCATCCGGATTGTAGTCTGCATTGCAACCTTTTTGCCTGATGACTTATACACTCTCAGCTACTCCCTTAATATCTTATCGAGAAATACAGCTAATGATACGACGCCGATGAGTCTTTTATCCCGCAGAACGTAAGCGTGGTCAACA
>JAFGGI010000017.1 GCA_016930635.1 Sedimentisphaerales bacterium
ATTGAACAAAGTATTTATGATGTGCTGGTAAGTCACCGCCGAGGCGAACCCATCAAACTTACCGAGATTCTATGGGAGATCGGCGATAACTTCGAGCTTGCACCGTCAAGTATAGATCTGGCAGCATTCGACCAGCAGACAAGCGGTATTGCTGAACGGGAAGACTGTCTCAAAGATGTTCTGGCGACGGTTGAAGCCGAATACGACTATGTTATCGTGGATTGTCCGCCGGCAGTCGGACTCTTGACTTTTAACGCGATGCGTGCCGCTACCGATGTAATTGTGCCTGTGGAGACGGGATACTTTTCACTGCACGGATTGAGCAAGCAGCTTGATACACTGAGCATACTCTGCAAGCAGTGCTCCCAGCATATACATGTGATGGTGCTTGCCAGTATGTATGATATACGCACGAAGATGGCCAGGGAGATACTCGCGGATCTGCGCAAGCATTTCTCGGGCAAGATGTTTAAAACTGTCGTAAACTTTAATACCAAGCTGAAAGAGGCAGCCAGCCTGGGTCAGCCTATAGGTGAATATGAACCGGCCAGCAGGGGATATCAGGATTTCAAATACCTTGCACAGGAACTTATTGCTACCGATACGAGAATTGAACAGAAACAGCTCGTAGAATCGCTGCGTAAAGAAGAGCCAAAGATACCGATCGTTGTCGAAAAAGAGCCTACGAGAAAAGAAGTTGTCAGAACTTTCGATAATCAGCTTGAATCCATCAGTTCGTCGGCGCAGGAATTACTGGCTAATGTCAGCGATATCAAGGAGACCACAGAAAAAGCGGTACAGGATATTGACACTCGCCTCAATGATTTCTACGGCGTAAGGCAGTTCGGCAGTGCGGTTAAGTTCGTTACGCTTTATCCGCGAGCCAAGAGTGTCCAGATTGCCGGAGATTTCAACAACTGGCAACCGCAAAAGACCGAACTGACAGCTACCGAGGACGGAAAATGGGAGTTGGCACTTTCGCTGGCGCCGGGCAAGTACCGTTATCGTATGGTTGTTGATGGGCAGTGGCAGCAGGACCCGTATAACGAACAAGTGGAAATGAATCCATTCGGAGAATATAATTCCGTTCTTGAGGTTGTGTAAGAACGGTTAACCCTGCCATCTTGTATGGCAGGATAACAGAGGTAAGATTATCGTTTAGCCCCCGGACTTGTGCCGGGGGTTTTAAATGTCTTTTAATTTTGTTACGCTTTCAAATGCCAGAGCCAGATATTCCTGCGCGGAGTGTTTTGTTATATCCCCCAAAACTTCGAGCATTAGAAATCCTTTATAATCTTTCGGCCAGTTTTCGGTCACCTTTTTCCAGTCGTTATTGCCTGTAAATGGCAGCATATGGTCATCGTTAAAACTTTTGTTATCGTGCAGGTGAGTGGTGGTTAGTTTGTGGCCCCATCTTTTTAAGATTTGTGCAGGTTCTTTGCTGAGCAGAAAATCGTGGCCGCAGTCATAACAGAAACACAGATAATCCGAATCGAGCCTGTCCAGTGCAAAATCTATATAGTCCGCCCTCCAGGTGTTTTCGGCTGCAAGGATAACTTTTGCAGATTCAGCGAATTTAAGTATTTCACTTAAATTATCCAGGAGGATGTTATTTGGCTGGGGAGGGTCCTTGTAAAGCGGGCAAATATGTAGAACCATTTTTGGTATTTTGTGCCTGGCGCAGTCTTCGATCCATGTTTTATGCATACCGATTATTTTTTTACGTTCTGAAGGATTGTCAGACAGGAGTAAATGAGCTTCGGTGAATGGTACATGGATGTTGTCAATTTCAAGGCCTGCATCGCGAACGATCTGCGGCAGGTCGTCAAGCGAGCCGGTGTTTGCTTTTTCTTCGTCTGCCCACCACAAGCAAGTGGCGTCAAAACCCGCTTCTTTTACGAGTCTTGCTCTTAAGCTGATGTGCAGCCGCCAGCCGAACCATATAAAGATTCCGGGTTTTAAGTTCCCAAGAAGATTTTTATTTTTCATTTGACCCCTGTTGTTTTTTTAATATTGCTTGGAGTGATTGATGCGTATTTGTTCTGCTTGGATTTATTTTTAGAGCTGTGCGATACGATTCTATTGCTTCGGTAAACTTGCCCTGTTTTTCGAGAAGAGTGCCTAACTTATGATGCATCGCGGCATTATTTGGCATAGCCTTTATGGTAATACGAGCGGCCTGTATAGCCTCATCAGTTCGGTTGATAGCAGCCAGTGCAGTGTAAAGATGACTATAGACAATTATATTAGCCGGGTCGAGTTCGAGTACTTTATCGAAGTGTTCGATGGCTTTATCAAATTTTTTCAATGAGTTATAAGTTATCCCGAGGGCAAAATGTGGCTTGACATAATCCGGCTTAAGTTCCAGTGCCTTGTTGAAATAATCGATAGCAGCATATTTTCTGCCTTGCTTATATAATGCTGAGGCAAAGTTGTTGTATATCGGTGCGAAATCCGGCTTATACTTTATTGCCAGTTCAAAATGTTTGATAGCCTCTGAGACTCTGCCGCAGCGTGTCAGAGCACAGCCAAGGCCGTCATGTATTTCAGCCCAATCCGGTTTTATACTTAAAGATCTGTTAAATATTTCAATAGCTTCATCAAGCCTGCCTAACTTGGTCAGGACCTTGGCATAGTTATGCATAATAATGTAATTGTTTTTCGTAACTTGCAAAGTATGTTCGAACAGTGTAATACTGTTTTTCCAGTATTTAAGCTGCCGCTGAGAGGTTAATGTTGAGGCCGCGAGTATGATGATAGCGGATAAGGTTAATATGATATTTTTATAACGCCATTTTGGCATGAGATCCTTTGCACCAAATGCAATGATAATGAACAAGCCCGTTAATGTCATATAAGTGTATCTGTCAGCCATAGCCTGGGAGCCGACCTGTACCAGGCCGATTACAGGTACTAAGGTGCCGAGATACCACAACCATCCTACTATTAAAAATTTGTATTGTCGAGCTTTATGAAGAAAATATATGGAAATCAGCACGAGTAATAATCCGCAGATGGCAACCTTTGTCACTGACAAAGCACTGCCGGGATGTGGATAGAAAACAGCTAATCGGCCGGGCCAAATCATTTTCGTAATGTATGTGATGTAAGAAATAATAGCATTGCTGAGTCTTATTTTGAACCCGAAAGTTTTGATAGCAGCCATTGCGCCTATACTTTGCTGGACAAAAAATGTTATCACACTGGAAGCAAGCGAACAGATAAGGAACGGTATTTTTTCAGTCAGCAACCGCCAGGAAATTTTTCGTTCTAAAGGCCAGTAATCAAGCAAAAGCAAGACAAACGGAACAGTAACAAGCATAGGTTTCGACATAAGACCCATTACGAACAGCACAAGTGTCAGAAGATACCATTTGAGTTTTAGGTTCTTGGTATAACGGTGATATGCTAACATTGTCAGGATCCAGAAGAAGGTGCTTAATACATCTTTTCGTTCAGCAATCCAGGCAACAGATTCAACGTGAAGCGGATGCAATGCAAAAGCAGTAGCGATAAATGCGCTGGGCCATATTGCATCAGTCATTTGCACAAAGATGTAGAATAAAAGAAGGGTATTTAAGATATGTAATAAAACATTTACTAGGTGATGGCCCCCGGCCCAGACTTTGAAAAGCTGCCAGTCCAGTGTATGTGAAAGCCAGGTCAGAGGGTGCCAGTAGCTAAAATAACCGGTAGTAAAAGCCCATTTAATGGTTTTGAGTGTGATACCGGTTTTGATGTTTGAGTTCTCATAGACGTAACCATTGTCATCATAGCTGACAAACTCGTATCTATAGACTGGAAAGTATACCAAAAGAATTGCTATAACAAGGCAGACATTTACCAAGGAACGGTATTTGTAAGATTCCTCTCCTATTTTTCCGACTCCTAAATGCTGAACCTTTTCAGATTTCCAAAAGCTATATTAAACGGACAGAACCTCTTTGTCAAGAGAATATAACAGTATATATACTTTAATTATTCCGTATTTAGGTCTTATTGAGCAGCTTGTTTTTTTAATGCGGCCTCGAGTAACTGCTGTGTCTGTGTTTCATTAGGATCTATCTTTAGGATAGTACGGTATGATTCTATTGCCTCGGTGATTTTTCCTTTCTTCTCGAGCAGGATACCGAGATTGCGATGCATTTGAATATTATCTGGTTTAGCATTTAGGAATATTCGTGCTTCCTTTATGGCCTGGTCAGTTTTGCCGAGCTCTGCCAATGCTATAGAAAGGTAGCCATGGGCCATTATATTGTTTGGTTCTGCTTCCAGGGTTTTGTTAAACGCCTCAACAGCTTCATTATATCTTTGCAGTTTATTAAGTGTTAAACCGAACGTGAAATATACTTCGTTGAAGTTCGGGTTAATTTCTATTGCTTTTTTAAAATACTCAACAGCTTCTTCGTTTTTGCCCTGTTTAGATAATGCAGCAGCAAGGTTATTGTATGCCAGTGCGTAATCGGGCTTTTGCTGTATTACCCGCTTGAATTGTTCAATTGCCTGGTCGGTTTTTCCTGTCCATAGCAGGGCGCAGGCAAGATTGCATCGAGACTCAGCGGCAGCAGGATTAATTTCCATTAGCTTATTGAATTGCTCAATAGCGTTATCAAGTCTGTTGAGGTCAAATAGACTGTTGGCATAGTTTTCAGTTGCGACGGCATTATTTTCGGTAACCTGTAAGGTATGCTCGAATAACGACAGGCTGTTTTCCCAGTGCCTGACCTGCCGGCAAGCAACCGCTGTAGAAGCAGCCAGCGTTATGACCGCCAGCAAACCCAGGACAATATTTTTATTGCGCCATTTGGGAATAAATTCTTTTGCACTGAAAGCAATGATAATAAACAGGCCTGTTAATGTCATATAGGTATATCTGTCTGCCATGGCCTGCTTGCCGACCTGCACCAGGCCGATTACAGGCACCATTGTGCCGAGATACCACAGCCAGCCGACTGCCAGAAA
>JAFGGI010000018.1 GCA_016930635.1 Sedimentisphaerales bacterium
CAATTTTTTATTCTTTTTTACCGGTGCGGCGGTCCGGAAATCCTGTTGAACATTCGCTAACCTTCGATTATGATGGCCTCTCACAGCTCACCGCTGCTGATATAGGCAATATCGGCTCAGGAACATGGCAGGGAGACTACGTTTATTATAAGAATGGAGATATGACCAGCAGGACGATAAATTCAGTTACTGACGATAGCTTTGACTATACCGGTAATGAAATGACAACTATCGATGGTTTAACTCTAACCTATGATGAGAACGGCAATTTAACCGCCGGCCTCAAAGATGCCTCCACACCTGTAACCCTTGAATATAACTGGGACAATAAGCTCAGAAAGGCGATAGTTGAACAGGGCACAGCTAATGAAGAAACGATTGAACTCAGATACGACCCGGCCGGAAATAGAATTGCCAAAGACTCCACTATAGCAGGCGATAGTAAATACATCGTCGATGTAGTAGGCGATTTGCCGACTATTCTTTTAGAGATGGATCCAACTGATCTTTCAATTGCTAAATCTTATATTTACGCTAATTCTCAAATATTAGCTGAACACAATGGCGGATTAACGGATGATAAGTATTTCTATCTGCACGACAGGTTAGGTTCTGTAAGGCAGGTAATTGATAGTGAAGGTTATGTTGTTAAGATGTTTACTTTCGACCCATTTGGCCAAACACTTGAGGATCAAGGCAGCTTCTATACGCCGTGGCAATTTACTGGTCAATATCTGGATGGTGAAACTAATCTGTATTATTTAAGGGCACGTCAATATTCACCGTATCTTGGACGGTTTACTGGCTGGGACTTGGTCTTAGGAGATTTTGAAAGACCATTAACCTTACACAAATACTCATACTGTCAGAATAATCCAATTAACTTAGTTGACCTTAATGGTTTATGGGCGTTTTATATTACTGGTACTTTTTCAATGCAGTTTTTGCGTGCTGGTTGTTGGCAGGCTGGAATAGTAATCGATGGCGAGGGAAATGTAGGATTGATAACAATAATGAGTGAGGATGTTGGCTCTCCTCAATTATCTTGTGGGATTAGTTTTGGATACTCGTATAATGCTGAGACTATTTACGATTTGGCAGGATATGGTAGTGAGGCTGCGGGTGGGTCTTTACCCTCGCTTGGCTTTGAGAAATTCTGGAATGATGATGGTGTTTGGGGTGTGGAAGGTACTATTGGTCCTGTATTATTGCCGATCCCAGAATTTCATTACTATACTAGGGTAAATACAACTGTGAAGGGAACCCGTTGGGGTGAATTGGGTGATTTCAGACCAATCCATGATGATTCAATTTTCGCTATTCACACGTTAAGAGATTTTTACATTTGGGGATTTTTTGGGTCAATTCTTGATGATATTTATGCAGGTCGTCCCCCAAAAATACAAATGGAGTAAAGATTATTTATAAGAAAGTGAAAATAGCTTTGGAGTTTATATGGGATATGTAATTATGGCTTTTATGGTGATTTTGATATTAAGCATGTTATACAGTGCTTTTACATATTGTAGATTTTGGTTCTATTTTCTAAGAGAGTATCCCGCGAGAGCACGTAAGTTTTTATGGGGCGGAGGAATAGGTGTGATTGCAAGCTTTTTTAAAGATCTTAGTATTGATGATGAAAAATTAATATTGCTTCAAGAGAAAGTAAGAAAAGCCTATATTTTAACTTTTTCTATTGCTATTGCAGGGGCTGTTACTTTTTTTGGTCTTATTGGACTTTTTGTAGTTTTACGTCATTTCAGGTAATAAGTTGCTATTAATATAGTTGATTATTATTTTATATGGGTTCAAAGTAAAAGACGATAATGGTACTAACAAGAAAGCCACCAATGAAACCAACTAAAAAACAACTAATAATTTTCACGATGGTGGGAGTCGTTATAACGGGAATTTTAGTTTCTTCCGGCTTGCTAAATCAGCGATTACAACAGCCCTCCACACCCATAACAGCAGAAAAAACCACACATGATCTGTTTTGAACATTTGAATTTTGATAATTCGGATTTGTTTCCGCCGTAAGGTGTCCCATAGGGAGGATTTCGAGATTAGGATTTCGGATTTATTACTAACGAGCCTCGCAATACCGTAAGGCATCCCTAACGGGACCGCAACCATTTAACAATCTTTTTGATTTTTAATCTGTGGTTTTTATTTTTTAGTTTTAATTTTTTATTTTCAACACCGGCACCTCATCATTCTTCAACGGCGAAGTCAAAATCCTCTTGCCCGTCTCGGTCACCAGAACATCATCCTCTATTCTTACCCCAAATTTGCCCGGCAGGTAAATAGCAGGTTCAATAGTAATTATATTCCCTCTCTCTAAAGGCGTCGTTGAAAGTGATGAAATAATCGGTCTTTCATGAACCTCCAGACCGATGCCGTGTCCTGTACCATGACCAAAAGGAGGCAGCTTCGCTGTCGTGATAACCTCTCTTGCAGCGGCATCAATAACATCAGGCGACTGGCCGGGCCCAACCGCTTTTATCGCAGCCTTTTGAGAAGCAAAAACCGTTTTATAAACCTTCTCATAAAGCTTATTAACCTTGCCGACTGCAAAACACCTCGTTATATCGCTGTTATACCCGCCGAACCTCGCACCGAAATCAATAAGAACTGTATCAACCTTTTTCAATTTTCTTGACCCCGGCAGATAATGAGGCATCGCGGCATTTGCCCCGAACGCTATTATGCTGTCAAAGGCTATCGTTGCGCCGTATTTTTTTATCTCGAACTCCAGCATCGCCCCAACTTCCGCCTCGCTCATCCCAACTCTTACTTTAGGCAAAATTTGGCTAAGCGCAGTCTGCGCTATCCTGCCCGCCCTTCTTATCGCAGCGACTTCAAACTCATCTTTTACGCCCCTGCATACCCCGGCCGGACTTTTAATCGTCTTGAGCCTGACAGATAATTTCTTTTTCAACGCATTGAATACTGACAATCTTATTGTATCCTCAACAGCTAAAGTTTTCACGCCGGCCACTTTCTTCAATACATCCTCAACAGCATCTGCCATCCTGCCCTTGCGTTCGTAAATTCTGCACAAAGGACAATCTCTCTGCGCCTGGATAATATACCTGCTGTCGGTAACAAGATATGTACTTCGCCCTGCCGCTATCAGCCAGCTGTCATCACCCGTAAAACCGCTCAAATATGTAACATCTGCTTTGGAAGTTATTAACAAAGCCTGGCACCGGGCATCTGCCAATGATGCTTTAACCTGCTTTATCCGCTGTTTAAGTATCTCTTTTCTCATCCCGCACCTTCTTTTATTCTTTTTTAGCCCATTATGTCATTGCGAGCAAAGCGAAGCAATCTCGTTTAGCCCCTTGATTTATCAAGGGGTTTGGTTGTCATTCTGAACAAAGTGAAGAATCTCGGTTAGCCCCGACCCCTGTGGTCGGGGTTATATTTAGCTTGCCCCATTGCTTAAATTCCTATTTAATGGGGCTTGTATATACACTGCGATGCCATTAGAATACTATCTCTAAAACGATTTTTCGAGATTTTTTTGTAAAATAATAAAATATGATTCTTCCATACAAGACAAACATCCGCCCCTGGCGAACGCCTTATATGAATTACGCGTTGATTATCGTCAATGTGATAATATTTCTTATTACCTATAAAAATCCCCAGGAAGTCCTTCATCCCTGGGCAAAAAATTTTATGCTCACCCCTGCCTACCCTTTCCTCTGGCAGTTCATAAGTTATGCCTTTCTGCACGGCGGCATGGGACATATCTTCGGCAATATGTATTTTCTCTATATATTCGGTGCTAACGTAAACGACCGGCTCGGAAACCTCGGATACCTGGTTTTCTATCTGGCAGGCGCCGTCTTCAGCGCTTTGGGGCATATACTTGCCGCCTCCTTATATGGCTCCGGCATTGCCTCGCCGGTACTTGGCGCTTCCGGTGCCGTTGCCGCCGTTACCGGAGCATACCTCGTCCTGTTTCCCCATAGCCTCATAACTATTGTGTACTGGTTTTTCTTCATCGGGACTATGGAACTGCCTGCGATATGGCTCATCCTCGCAAAAATGGTTTTCATCGACAATATTATCGCAACTGTACCGGGAGTCGCACACGATGCACACCTCGCAGGTTATGCCTTCGGAATACTGGCTATGTTGATATTACTCGCAGCAAATCTTATAAAACCGGATTACACCAATTTGTGGGCTATGATGAAACGATGGAACCGCAGAAGAGTATATCGGGACGTAGTCGCAGATGACGGCGACCCATTTGCGCCAAGGCTAAGCAAGAAAATACAATCCAAAGAGGTAAAAACCGAAGCACAAAAACAGGAAGAAGAAAAAACCGCTGGAATAAGGAAGGAAATCCTGACACGGATAAATCAGGGCAATGTTGCCGCAGCTGCCGACCTTTATCTGGAGCTCAACAGTCAATACACCGGCCAGATACTGCCCCGCCAGCCCCTGCTCGACATCGCAAATCAGCTTATGTCCGCCGGCAAATGGACCGATGCCGCAGGGGCTTATGAAAAATTCCTCTCACGTTACCACGGCTCTGAGCACAGCGAGCAGGTAGAGCTTATGCTCGGCGTTATTTATGCAAGATATCTTAACGATAAAGACAAAGCTCTTGACCATCTTAAAAAGGCTCAGGACAAAGTAACCGACCCAGGCCAGAAAAAAATGTGTACTGATGAAATCCAAAGACTGCAGGGATAAAGAGTTAAAAACAGACCTGAATTAAGATTTTACCCCGCACCTTGCTTTATTCTCCCTCTTTTTAAATATTCCAAGGTGTGGGGTTGACAACAATTCTGCACTGGCGATAATTATCATAGAAAGTCAGATACATCCGTTTGTAAAGGAGGCAATATGAACTCGAAATGGACTGTTTGTTTAGCAGTAATAATATTAGCGGCATTTTTCACTCTTGCTCTTGCCGATTCAAAACCGGCAGCCCTGGGCTCCGCCCAAACAACATCCGAACCAACAACTCCCGCAACTCCTGCCGAACCCAACAATCTCGACTTCCCATACGTCGGCGAAATCACCGGCACGCAAGTCAACATCCGCTCCGGCCCAGGAATGAATTACTACAGCTGCGGAAGAATTAGTTCGCCGGACAGGGTAATTGCTGTCGGACAAGAGTACAGCTGGAGCCAGATACTGCCGCCGCCGGGCAGCTTTTCATGGATATTCAAACAGTACGTGCAGGTCGATGCAAATAAGCCGCAGATCGGTATCGTAAATGCAGATAATGTCCGCGTGTACGCCGGCTCAGATGAAGTAGAACCTATGCGGTCAGACAGCGTTCAACTGCTCCTGACAAGAGGCCAGAAAGTGCAAATCCTCGGCGATGCCGTCGGTGACTACTACAAAATCACTCCGCCCAAGGGAGCGACACTGTGGACAACCAGCCAGTATATCAAGTACATCCGAAGCGCCGATGAAATGGATATCAAAATTCCAAAAATTGACGCATCGCCGGGTAAAATCGCAAAACCGGATATGATAGTAGATCAAATAGAATCGAAAAACCGCTGGCTGACACAATACTACAAAATGGAAAAACTGCTCGAAGACGAAAAAGAAAAACCGCTCGAAAATCAGAAATATTCAAAAATCAGGACCGAACTGGAACTGCTCATTGCCGATCCTAACAGCGGCGATGCAGGCAGATACGCTAAATTTCTCCTCAAAACTGTAGAACAATACGAGCTGGCACAACAATCTAAATTTGAAATCGAAGAACAAAAAGCCGAGCTCCAGGAAAAATTTGAAAAGATAGAACAAAAGAGCAAGGAAAAGAAAACAACCGTTCCTGATCTTGGCAAATATGCCGTGATGGGAACCTTTAAACCTTCAGCAGTTTATGAAAAACAGTCGGAAGTTAAGAGATTCCTCATCGTCGGTATTGACGGTATACCCATCTGCTATGCCCAGGCAACTACTGTATATGCCGACCTGAGCGAGTACTACGATAAAGAAGTCGGGCTGATAGGAAAAATTACCGATGATGAACAAAGCAACCTCGCACTGGTAAAATTCGATAAAATAGAACTGCTCGAAAAATAACAGCTGAAAATAAAAATTAAAACAAAAAGCTCCTGAAAAAATCAGGAGTTTTTTTAGAACAACAGAAAGGTTTCGGTAATGGGTAAAAGGAAAATCGTACTAACAACATTAATCATACTCTGCTGCGTTCTCTGCGCAGCCGGTTACGCAAAGAGCAAAAAGAAAGAAATAGATATTTCCGGCTTTGCGGACAGCAGGCATCACTGGTATGTCGTCTATGAAGAAAATAATATAATCGACCCGTCACCAAACCAGCCCTGCTACAAACCAACACAAATCAAAAAAATTGCCGACAATATCCTTCTCTATCAAAAAAACAACGGCGGCTGGCCCAAGAATTACGATATGCTGGCAATACTGACCAAAGAGCAAAAGCAAAAATTTATCGATGCAAAAAACGATACCTGCACAACATTCGATAACAGTACGACATTTTCACAGGTAGAATATCTCGCGCAAGCCTACGAAATCACCGGCCGAAAGAAGTATAAAGATGCCTGCATAAGGGGCATAGATTTCATACTCAAAGCCCAATACCCCAACGGCGGCTGGCCTCAGTTTTTCCCGCTGACAGACGATTATAAAAGACATATCACATTCAACGATGATGCTATGACCGGCATAATGAGAACGCTTAAGAATATGATAGACGGTCAAAGCCAGTATGCTTTTCTCGATTCAGACAGGCGTGAGAAAATCAGGGCAGCCTTCGATAAGGGACTCGACTGCATAATAAAGTGCCAGATATACGATAACGGCAGGCTGACCGCCTGGTGCCAGCAGCACGATGAAAATGATTTTTCCCCGACCCTGGGCAGAGCCTACGAGCTACCGAGCATCTGCAACGGCGAAAGCAGTGGCGTAGTTCTGTTCCTGATGAGTATAGATAATCCGAGCAAAGAAGTTATCAACGCCGTCAATTGCGCCGTAAAATGGTTCGAAGATTCCAAAATTCCAGCGACCAGAGTTGACACGATCGATGCGCCCCGGACCCAATATCCGCTGAGAGTTTCAACGACAGATAGAGTTGCCGTCCACGACCCCAACGCCCCGCCGATATGGGCAAGGTTCTATGAACTCAAGACGAACAGGCCTTTATTTGCCGACAGGCGAGGCAAAGAGCTCTATTCACTTGCCGAGGTGGACAGGGAAAGACGAAGCGGCTACAGGTATTACGTTTACCTGCCGCAGGAAGTCCTCGATAAATACCCGGCGTGGAAAAAGAAAATTGGCCACTAAGGCACAAAGAAACAAAGAAACAGAGGGACAAAGTTTTTAAACCACAGATTTTTATCCGTCATAGCCTTGGCAACGACGGAACACAGATTAAACGAATTATGTCATTGCGAGCGCAGCAACGCAATCTCGGTTAGCCCTGCCATCATTTATCCTCCGAAGTCTTGACGTAGGAGGACTATGGCAGGGTTCATCCTTCAACACATATTAACTTTTTAAATATCCAAACAACCTCGCCGGCAATTTCTTAGGCATATCTAATCTATCGGGGAAATTTAATACAGCAAACTCACCATGATACTTTTTAGCGGCTTCATCGTATGCTCGCCCTGCCTCTTCTTCCGTCTCAAAATGTCCAAGGTGTTTACCTTGTTTTTCACAGTTAATTTTTGCTCGCCATTTTTTTATATCTTGACGATAAGCTACACCTTTATACTTTGAGCTGGTAGGTGTAGTCCGTTTGCTGCAGTTTCTATTGTTTTGTGTTCTCGTGGCAATTCTCAGGTTGCCTCTCGTATTGTTCAGGCCGTTACGGTCTTTATGATCAACAATTGTTCCTTTTGGCCCATTCATGATAACCCTATGCATACGCATAATTCGTCCCTTGTCAAACCGGGCTGCATAACAGGCATTACCTTTTTGCTCAATTGCCCAGGGATATTGGGAGATCTCTTTATAATCCTGTGGACTTATCAGCGCATAACGTCCTCCGGTCAGTTTAATCCTCCGAAATGCAATACCGTACCGCCGTTTCCGCCAGCGCAGCAAAAACCATATTGCGATATTTTCGATAATTTCCGGGATTGGAATTTTAATATTTATTTCTGCCATAATGATTTCTTCGTATTTCGTTTATCGGTTGCGATGCTCGTTACGTTTATCGTTTGACGTTATCCGTGACGAGTCGCGCAACCGTTACCGTTCGACGCAATTGCTTTTTGCCTCCGGCAAAAAAACAATGGCCCTCTATATATAGCCAAAAACTTGCGCGCTTTTTTAAAAAAAGTGCAAAAGAAAATTTTGTCCGGAATTCTAAGTGCTTGTGTAGTAGGGAGAAAAATTTTTTCATTTTTTTGAAGCGCGCAAGTTTTTTCCTGCGCATTTTCGACCAATAATGGATAAAAAGGTGTGATATTAACCACAGATACCTATGGCATAAATTACACAGATTAAATGGATTTTGTTATTTGATTATAAATCCGAATAATGACTAAAACTATTTTGAACATTTGAAAATTCGGATTTTGAATTTGTTTAGAATTTCGGATTTAGTGCTTAGGATTTCCCATCAGCATCATCTAAGATGAGAACCCAGTCGTTGCCGGGCTGTTCTTTTCCGGGCGGGTCGAAGAGATGAGTTCCCTCGTTTTTGAATGTACCTATCGATTCGGTTTTTCCGTCTCTCGGGTCATACCAGGAGGCCTTTACTTTCTTGCCGCTGATAATGCCAAGGGCAACTTCGAAAGTTCTGCCTGTATAGGTATAGATGAATGCATAATTTTTTCCGCGGGTGGCGATGACATAATCATATTCGATGCCGATATCATCTGCGATAAGGGATGGGTCAAATATCCGTTCAAAGAAAGGACGCGACAGTATCAATTTTTGTAAATACTGCATCTGGCCTGCGCCGGGTGCATCTATCGCTTCGTACCAGTAGTCCCGCACGCCATAGCTGCCTTTGCCGGAATCAGGCTTGTGCATCTGCATCACGGCATTGTTGCCATAGACATGTCCGAAGGCTCCTGCAAAAACTGACCAGTAGGCGTATCGTCTCGCATCTTGCTCCTGCCAGTAAGGCTCGTTGGGGTCGTGCAGACCCTGCGGGATATTTTCATAGGACGGTTCGCCGTCCATGGTGGGTTTCGGCGGGGTCAGGGCATAATCTTCCAGGACATATTTCCAGTTGTCCTCGCCCTTCCATCTTTCGGCGTCATCTTTGCCAGGCCTTAACTGGTCATATCTTCTGTGGCCTGACTGAAACATATTAAAGTCCAGCCAATCTTCGTTATGAAACCACATCGATGACTGCGTCCTGCCGTACGGATGAAAGGTCATCAGGTGATTTGTATCGGTCTGTTTAATAGTTTTACCCATTATCTGCCAGACTTCTTTACACGTATCTCCTTTAAGATCACCGCCGTTGAGCCAGACGATATTGGGCTTGTCGCAATAGCGATTAGCGAGCCAGGCTGCATATTGGGCGGCGTTGGAGGTGTTGAGATATTCCTGTTTTACTATACTTCCCCACGCAGGGACCATACCGATATAAAGACCTTTTTCGCCGGCCGTATCGACTATGAAATCTATGTGGTCCCAATAGTCATATTCCGATTCGCTTTTGGGATTATTGCCAGGCGTAGTTATTGGTTTGGCGGGGTCGTTTTCTTCAACGGCATAGTCGCCGTAGAGATTTTTTTGAGGCAGTTCGTGGAGCACCATAACCTGGATAACGTTAAAGCCTTTTTTTCTGCGGTTTTCAAGATAAGTCTCAGCCTCTGCCCTGCTGAGTTTTTCAAAAAGAAGCCAGCCGGTATCGCCCTGCCAGAAGAATGGTGTGCCGTTTTCGTGCTGAAGAAATCTGCCGTTTTGTGAGACAATTAATTTGCCGTTATCCCAGGGCTTACTTTGAGCAGCAATACAGCAGCTTGCGAATGGAAAAATTGACAGAAATAAAAGTAATGTTTTAGTGTTTCTACTTGTCATTGAGAATTTCGATCATTTTTTTATGTACTTTTTTGTTTGCGACCAGGGTTTTTATTGGTCCGCCTTCGTATTTACTTATATCAATCGGCCAAAGTGGGTTTCCGTCCCAGTCGCTGGCGATGCCCCCTGCTGTTTCGACTAAAAAAGCACCTGCAGCAACATCCCATAGCTTTGGTTTTTCGACTATCGCGGCTACGAATGAGCCTTTGGCGACATAGGCAAAGTGCATTGCTGTAGTACCCAGGCCCCTGCATCGCAGCATTTTTGAAAGTGTTACAGCCCACTTCGGATAGCCTCCGTCAAATAAACTCTCGATTCCTACCGCGGCAAAGGTGGTAATATCTTCATCGCCTGCTTCAATTCTTATATTATTAAATTGGGCCGGAGCGTCTTTGACAGCGGTGAACATCAGGTCTGCTGCGGGGTCGAATATCACGCCAAGGACGGGCAAGCCTTCGTGCAGGCAGGCGATACTGACGGCAAAATTGTAGATGCCTTTGGCGTAATTATTTGTGCCATCAATTGGGTCTATCGCCCAGTAGATATTGTTATCGCCTCTGGGCGGCTGTTTGAAGAGTTTGTTGTCTTTGCCTTCCTCAGCGATGAAGCCGTGGTCGCTGAAGTTTTGTTTGATGGTACTGACGATTATCTGCTGGCATACGAGGTCTGCTTCGGTCACGAGTTCGGAGTCGCTTTTTTGAGAGGATTTTACATAATTTATCTTCTCCATCGCGTGCTGGCCTGCCAGGCGGGCAGAAACTACAGCGACTTCGAGCATGTAACTTAAATCTTTATGGTCTAAAGGCATTGTTAAAACTTAAAACTAAAAAATAAAAAATAAAAATTATCGAATCCCCTCTGCTTCTTACGAAGCAAGAGAGGGGATGACTTCTTTTTTGCCTATTTTCTATCTACTTGACAGGGTATCTTATAAATGTAAGTTTATATTAAATAATGAAGCCTCAAAAGTCAAATCCCGTTAGAGACAAGGAATCAGAGATTCCTGACGGCTGCCAACGGCAACCTGTCTCTAACGGGACAAAATGGTATATTAAATCGACAAAGCAGGATCGGATAAGTTTTCTGGTCGTTTTTGGGATAATTGTCCTTCTATCTGTCGTTTGCTGGCTGGTCCAACAGGGTATTGCCGGTTTCGGCCATGACCAAAGCTGCGCATTCGAGAGAAATTACGGCCTACCGTGCCCTACTTGCGGGTTCACGCGGGCTATGAGGGCATTTATGCGGGGCAGGGTTTTGGAGGCGTTTTATATCCAGCCGGGGGCAACGGGAGGGGCTTTAGTCCTTTTGTGGCTGGCGTTTTTCTCTTTACTTAGTGCCGTCTGCGGGGTAAACTTCTCGTTCCTGCCGCCTGTACGGATATGGCGACTCGAATACATCCTGATGACTGGTATTCTAATCTTATTGGGCGGTTGGGCGGTAACTTTGGCAAGGGCATTGGCTAAGATGTCATAAAATAAGGATTTCCAATTAAGATGCAGATAAGCAAAAGATTGGTTTTTTCGATCGCGGCGGTTGCTGCGGTGGCGGCTTTGGCGGCTGGATGCGGAGGTATAGCCGCTATTGGAACAGAGACGGCATCTGAAAAGGAGATACCGGCTGAGTTTCACCTGCGGCAGACAAAAGGTAAAATTCTTGTTTTTGTAAACCAGCCGGGATGGGTAAGAGCCCCGATGGATCTGCGGACCGCACTGACAGATTCGTTCAATATGGCTTTCGAGCATAATGTCGGAATAGCGAAAGAACGACTAATTCCATACTCAAGTATTATGAATCTACGAACAACTTTGGCGGCAAACGAGAAAAACGATGCATTTAAAGCGGCCTCGAAACTAGGCGCCGAATATGTGCTCAGCATAGAGATAATGGAATTCGAATTAACCACCTTTTCCGAGAAGGATTTTTTTAACGGGGCAATAAATACAAAAAGCTGTCTATATAACAGCCAGGGTGAAAAGCTCTGGCCTAAAGAAAGAGGAGAAAAAGAAGAAGCATGTAAGATACTTACGCTCGGTTTCGAAGCAAGAAAAGAGACGGTAAAGTCGGCTGTTGACAGGCTGGCTAATGCTACAGCACATTGTGTTACGAGATATTTTTACAACTGCAAGAAAATAAAATTCAGGATAGCTGAAGAACATAAAGAATTCGATTATTATAAATGGTAAGTTACTCAAACTGACTGAAGGTCAGTTTGGAAACGTAAAAATCAAAGTGTAAAATGCAAAATTGAGGAATTCGGCCTTCGGCCGAGAGTGATTTTTAATTAACCACGAATGAATCCCGTTAGAAATTACAAATCATTGATATACATGCTCGAAAAGAAGATTTCTAACGGGATGAACACGAAGAACACGAATTATTTTTATCGCAGATTTTTATCCGTCATAGCCTTGGCTACGACGGAACGCTGATTTTATTTTTAGCCACTAAGGCACGAAAACAGTTTTTAATTTTTAATTCTTAGTTTTGAGTTGAGGAGCCGCCTGAAGGCGGGGATGTTTTAACAACCCCCCGGCACAGGTCCGGGGGCTAAACGCGTTGTGGGTGCACAAATATATCCGATGGAAACCCCCAGGGCAGGCCTGGGGGCTAAACATAAAAATAGACCCCCGTCGCAAGCAACGGGGCTAACCAAGTCGTTGAAACAAAAACTACTAATCTTCCCGGTTGCACCTTAAAGCAAGATAGATTTTTCACTATACTCCTATGGAGTACACTCCATACGAGTATAGTTAGTTGGAATGTTTTCTTAAGGCAAGAGCGCCTAAGCTGAGGAACAAAAGCGTTGCAGGTTCAGGGATCGGGTGCACAAAGTGGCCAAATCTAACACCCCATGTATAATTTTCGCTTACAGGCCGAAATTGCTGCCAAACAACGGTTTCATCTTCACTCCAGGTTGTATAACAACCATACCAAAGCCCATCCTCACCTCGATCATCATATCCAAGAACTGACACAGAGTGATCTGCATGTCCATTGCCAGTAGTATCAACACAAAACATCATAGGATTACCTATATTTATTTCGTTGACAAGATCCATCCAGGTGAATGATTCGACAAAATCATATCCTTCGTACATTGGTTCATAATAGGCATCGAACAAATAGCCGCGATAATCAGCATACCCCTCGAATGCGTCGTCAGCGTACTCGTAGCTACTTACGCCAATATCACGAAAATCTGCTGAAGTACGGAACCAGTCAGCAATGCAGTTATGTGAATCGGGTTGTGTCAGATCGTCTGGCCTGGGGTTATACCTGGCATTATGCTCAGGACTGGATATTTGGTCCTTTACATTTTCTGTTAGTCGAATTTCATCCCAGCCTTGGGCATCAAACAAGTTGGGGTAGCCATTCAAATCCCAATATCCGATGATGGAAGCAGCTGCTGTTGGGCTGCAACCATAATACCATTTGTAGGCAGGCACTTGCGATAATACAACTGGAGTTGCAGGCGTGGCGGAGGTTAAGAATAAGAACCATCCCACTGCTATATTTATCGCCAGATTTCTCATCTCTTTTCTCTCTTAGCAGTTTTCACTTTGCTCTCCTTATAAAAAACAACAGTTGAACAATATCTCAGGTCAAAAGAAATAGAAATTATCTCTACTTAGTGTTTGCTCCTCTATTATCCCATTTAAGAGTTGCATTATACCATATTCAGCCCAAAAGTCAAGGGAAAATGTAATTAGTGGGTAGGGTAAATGGGTGGATGAGTGGATGGGTAGATGAGACGAGATTCTTCGGTTTTACCCCCTAAGGGGCAAGCTCAGAATGACATCCCCGCCATTGAGAATGGCGGGGCTAACCGCGTTGTGGGTGCACAAATTGTTTGCAGGAAACCCCCGGCACAGGTCCGGGGGCTAAAAGATTTGGATTCCCGTTTTCACGGGAATGACATCATCATTTGATGACACGAACCCCGCACCGGTAAAAAAAGAATAAAAAATTGGTGA
>JAFGGI010000019.1 GCA_016930635.1 Sedimentisphaerales bacterium
GACCTTGAAAATTGCATAAGGAGCGGCTTTGTCTGCAGGGTACAGGATATTAATCCATATATGAGGAAGATCGCTTTACAGTTTGCAGAGCCTCTGTCTTTCAGGCCGGGTGAACAGGAACGGAACCTGTACATATAATAATTTTGTAGTTTCGGCCTGAAAAAAGCCATTTTCGCCTGTTATACCTTCAAAATTACAGCTTCTGACAATCTGTACTGCGTCATTTCGGCCATAAAGGCCGGTTTTATCCGCTAACCCAATTTTAACACGGTTATTTTCTGGAAATTTCAACGTCAATACATATACTCATTCCCTCCGGAAGTATAAATTAACCTGAGTTAGAATACGGGCTTAAAATGGAGCTTATAAAACAAATTAAAGATGCTGAAAACAAGGCAAAAACCTTAGTAGAAGATGCGCAGAAACTGGCGGCTCAAACGGGCGAAAATGCAAAAAAGACCCAGGCTGAAAGAATCGAACAGGCCGGGCGCCAGAGAAATGAGCAAATCGAAAAGGCAAAACAACAGGGTATAGAGGCCGGGAAGAAACAGGCACAGGAACTGATGAATAAAGCACAGCAAGAACAGCAACAACTCAAAGCCGCTGCTGAAAAACACAAAAGCTCGGCAGTTAATAAAATTATCGATTTTTTACAAAACAGGGTGGCCTAACAAACAGAATAAAATTTTCCGCTGAGTGCACAAATGTCAATAGCTCAAATGCAAAAAATTTTAATAGCATGCTACCAAACTGAAGCTCAAGATGTTCTTGAAGCAATCCAAAGTTCTGGGATGATGCAGATACTTGACGCCGAAAGAGCTATTGTCAGTAAAGAATGGCCCGAACTGCACACGGAAATCGAAAGGCCGAAAAATGTCGAAGAGGTTGATACCAAAATCAGTTCAGCATTAAAATTCCTGAATGAATACGCTGTGAAACCGACACTTGCCCAGGCACTTGCTCCACGCACGATAATAAGCAAAAAAGAATATACCTCAATAATCCGCACAGATGAGGTTATGGAGATACTTAAAAAAAGCGGCGAGCTTGCAGAACGGCTTCGTAAACTCCGTGAGCAAACCGAACTCCTGACCGGACAACTTAATACGCTCTTGCCGTGGGAAAAACTCGATGCAGACCTCGCGGATTTGGAAAGACTTGAAAAAGGCGCTGTGATTTTAGGCCTTATACCGACAAAAAAATTCGCCCTTGCGGAAGAGAAAATAAAAGATTTTCAGGCAGAGATTGAAAAGATCGGCTCTAAACACGGATTTTGCGCCTGTGTGGTCGCTGCCCTTAAAGAAAACTCTGCAGACGTTTACAAGGCTCTTAGAAGTATCGAATTTGAATCGGTGAACCTGACACACTTTAAAGGAATACCTGCTGAACTGATTAAAAATATCCAAAAACAAATACAGGATATTGCCCGGCAGATAGCAGATACCCAAAAACAGGCGCAGCAGTTAAGCAAAGACCGGCTCAAGCTGCAGATACTTTCCGATTATTACACGAATCTTCTCGGCAGAGAACGGACAAGACTTTCTGTACCTGAGACCGACCAGACAGTTCTGCTGGAAGGCTGGGTAAAAAAACACGACGTGAAAAAGATTCAGGAAAGCCTTGCAAAATTCGAAGGTACAAGCCTTGATCTTATCGACCCGGCAGAAGATGAACCGGTACCGGTCGAGATTGAGAACAACAAGGCCATACGCCCATTCGAGACGATAACCCGCCTATATGGAATGCCGGAGCATACGAATGTTGACCCGACAGTTTTTCTTGCACCATTCTTTGCTATATTCTTCGGGTTATGCATATCTGATGTCGGCTACGGCATTATTCTGACAATAATGCTGGGGTTGTTATTACGAAAAGTACAGGCAGGCAAAGGAGCTTTAACGCTTTTTCTTATATGCGGATTTACAACAATCCTCGGGGGAATAATAACAGGAAGCTGGTTCGCAGATACTTTCACAACTTTAATACCTCAACAAAGCAGCCTGTATTCAAGTCTTAACGGCATCCGTGAAAAATTGATGTTTTTTGACCCGTTGAAATCACCGTTAACTTTTGTTGCTTTATCTTTAGCACTGGGATATATACAGATAATGTTCGGTTTCTGCATCGCGTTCATACATAATCTTCTTAAGAAAGACTTTACCGCTGCGATATGCGACCAGTTAGTCTGGATTGTATTTCTCAATAATTTTATCGTGCTGTATCTGGCTAAAGGAAAAATCATTCCTGTTTATTTCGGAACAATAAGTATCGTAACGGCCATAGCCTGTGCACTGATAATATTGCTGTTTACAGTGCGCCAGGGCCCATTGACAGGGCGGCTCGGAATGGGGCTATTTCAACTATTCAGTACCGTTTTTTATGTGGGCGATATTCTCAGTTATGTTCGCCTGATGGCGCTGGGAATGGTCAGCGGCGGATTTGGAATGGCCATTAATGTCATTGTAAAATTATTGATGGATGTCCCTTATGCCGGTTACATACTCGGCGGTATAGTATTTGTATGCGGACACACAATGAATCTGGCACTTTCGTTTCTCGGTGCATTCGTACATTCTTTGCGGCTTCAGTTTGTTGAATTTTTTCCGAAATTCTTCGTCGGCGGCGGCACAGATTTTCGGCCGTTGCGCAAGGAATATAAACATATAATGATAAAAGAATAATTGTTTCTTAAAAAATTTAGAAAGAGAGGTAACAGTAATGTTAGAAGATTTAGGTTTAACTTACGCTTTGGCAGGTGCTGCAATAGCTACATTTCTTGCAGGTATCGGTTCCTCGGTAGGCCTGTCAATCGCAGCACGTGCAGCCGGTGGGGTTCTGAGCGAAAAGCCGGAACGCTACGGCTCGTTGATGCTGATGGTGCTGCTGCCGAGTACTCAGGGAATCTACGGATTCGTAATTGCAATCTATGTAATGGTAAAACTAAACATCATCGCCGGTGAGCCCGTAGCTATTACAGCAATTCAGGGTCTTGAAGTACTCGCGTCATGTCTGGCAGTAGCAGTGGCAGGTCTGGTAAGCGGTATTCAACAGGGTAAGGCCTCTGCAGGCGGTATTATAATGACTGCCAAGCAGCCGGAAATGTCCGTAAAGGCCGGTGTGCTTTACGCTGCAATGGTTGAATTTTATGCTATTCTGGGCTTTTTGATCTCATTTCTGCTGCTTTTAGGCATTAAGGTTGGTGCATGAGCTTATGGACAAAAACCAGGTAGTACAAAAGATTCTCGACCAGGCTCAGGGACAGGCCGACGAAATCAAAAAGCAAGCTGACGAAAAAATCAGGCAGGAAACAGAAAATTTCCAAAAGCAGCTTGATGCTTTCAATGAAGAAACAAAGCAGCTTACTGAGCAGGCAGCTCAAAAAAGTGAGTCTCAAACCATCGCCCAGGCAAGAATGAAAATAGCTAAAGAGTCTCTAAGAGTAAGAAATGAACTGCTCGATGAGACTTTCGCCGCGGCTGCAGAGAATATCAAAAACATGAAAACAGAAGACTATCAGCAGCTTATGGAAAAACTGATACTCAAAGCGGCCCAAAGTGGCGATGCGGAGCTTATTATCGATAAAAATGAAAAAAGGATCGATGCTGCTTTTGTCGAACGGCTAAACTCCAGACTGGCTCAAAACAACAAGGGTAAATTGACGCTGTCGCAATCAAGAGCTGATATCGGTGCAGGCTTTATCCTGCAGAAAGATAAAATAAGAATAAATGCAAGTCTTAATGTCCTGCTTGCGACAGCAAAGGAAGAACTCCAAACTGAGCTGGCCAATGAATTGTTCAGCAAATGATAAACTGTTAAAATTATGAATTTTACACAAGAGCAAAACGTAATACAGTTCAATCTGTACCCGCCCATCGGCGAAGAGGACTGGCGGTACATCTTCGCAACTGCGCAGGTAAGAACACTGGCAGAGAAGCTGTTCGACCAGGCATTCTTTCATGAGCTTGCGCACTGCGGAGGCTTTAAAGAAGCAGCCGAGCTTTTAACCGGCACTGATTATGCCATTGCCGGGGCAGGTACAAGCGAAGAAATCGAACAATTGCTTTGCGACAGGAGAAGAGAAGTAAATCAATTGATCTGTCAGTTTCTTATCGATGAAAAGATAATAGAACTGCTGCGAAGTCGGTCTGATTTTGCAAATATGCGGCTGGCTATCCGCAGGCTGGTAACTGAAAAACCGCTCGGAGACGATTACTGCGACCAGGGCAATATCCCGATAGAGCAGTTCGGGCTTGTTTTTGAGCAGGAAGACTATTCGACTCTGCCGGGACATCTGCAGGAAGCTGTAGAGGCCGGGGTGTTAGGCTATTATAAAAATAAAAACGTTCGTGATATCGATCTTGAGATTGATAAATTCGAGGCGGATTTTTTCCTGAGATTAGCCAAAAGTATCAATAGTACTTTTTTAACAGAGCTGTTCAGGATGCAAATCGATTTGACAAATATCCGCACTATGATGAGACTGAAACTCACTGAAACCGAAGCCAGGGATGTTTTAATGCCGGGCGGATATATCGAGCCGGTCAGATTAGACCACGCAGTTGATACAGGATATGAGTCACTGGCACAGTTGTTTGCCGCTATGCCGTATCAACATATCATCGAGACAGGTGCGAATTATATGCAAAGAAATAATTCATTTTTAAAACTTGAAGCTGCCTGTGACGGGCACTTTATCGGATATCTCAAAAGCACCGACCAGATAACCGCAGGTCATCAGCCAATAGTGGCTTATCTTTTGAGAAAAGAACACGAAATAAGAATGGTAAGGATAGTCCTTGCCTGTAAGAAAGCAGAAATTGAGCCTAAGGTAATTCTCGACAGGCTCGTTGCTTAGAAAGAAAGATTATGCAGGGAAAAGTTGCGATACTCGGCAGTGCAGATTTTGTCATGCCCTACTCGGCAATGGGTATAGACTGCTTCGCTGTGGATGACGACCGCAGTCAAATAGTCGAGACCGCCGAGAAAATTGCCGCTGAGAAATATGCAATGATAATCGTTGCCGAAAATATCGCACCGGCCATCGAAGAGATAATGACAGAGTTTGTCACAAAACCAGTGCCCTGCGTTCTTACCGTACCGTTTACTACAGAATCGAAGGGAATAGCTGCCGAAAGTCTCGGCAGGCTTTTAAAAATCGCTACAGGAATAGATATATTGCAATGAAAATCCGAAAAACGAAATCCGAAATTCGAAACAAGATATCCAATAAGTTTTGGTAATTTGAATTTTGAAAATTAGGTTTTGTTTAGGATTTCGATATTCGAATTTAGAATTTTTAGTATTACAGGATAGATTATGGCAGAGACTAAAACAGGAACAATAATAAAGGTTGCAGGCCCCGTCGTCTCGGCCGAGGGCATGCTCGGCTCGCGAATGTACGATGTTGTCCGCGTGGGCGAGCAGAATCTTATCGGCGAAATAGTCGAACTCAAAGGCGATACCGCAAATATTCAGGTCTATGAAGATACTACGAGCATCGGTCCGGGTGAACCTGTCGTTGACAGCGAGGCTCCTTTGAGCGTCGAACTGGGGCCGGGGCTGATAACAAGTATTTATGACGGTATCCAGAGACCGCTTGATGAGCTTTACAAGGCTCAGGGAAACCATATTCTCCGCGGCAGCCAGTTACCGGGCCTGAACAGGGAAAAGAAATGGCACTTCAAGCCTGTTATCGAAAACGGAACCGAAGTGGCCGACGGCGATATAATCGGCGAAGTCCAGGAGACATCTATCCTGCTGCACAAAATTATGATCCCGCCGGGCATACGCGGAAAAATCGAAGGGCTGAAAGAAGGCGATTTCACTGTTGAACAGCAAATTGCAACGGTAAAAACAAAGGACGGCCAGAGTCACGAAATAAAGATGATGCAGAAATGGCCTGTCCGGACAGGCAGACTCGTAAAGCAAAGACTCGCACCGGATAAAGTGCTTCTTACCGGTCAGCGGGTTATTGATACATTTTTCCCGATCGCCAAAGGCGGCACGGCTTGTGTGCCCGGTCCTTTCGGTACGGGAAAAACAGTTGTACAGCATCAGCTTGCAAAATGGGTCGACGCAGATGTTGTAGTTTACGTCGGCTGCGGTGAACGCGGCAACGAAATGACAGATGTGCTGACAGAATTCCCGGAACTAAAAGACCCTCGCAGCGGTGAGCCTTTGATGAAACGTTCCGTACTGATTGCTAATACTTCCGATATGCCTGTAGCTGCAAGAGAGGCATCTGTTTATACAGGTATTACAATTGCCGAATATTTCCGTGATATGGGTTATACCGTTGCATTGATGGCGGATTCTACCAGCCGATGGGCCGAGGCTATGAGAGAAATATCGACAAGGCTCGAGGAAATGCCTGCTGAGGAAGGCTATCCTGCCTATCTGGCAGCAAGAATAGCCTCGTTTTATGAACGTGCCGGCAGTATCGAATGCCTGGGCAAACCTGAACGCCAGGCAGCCCTATCCATAATCGGTGCTGTAAGCCCGCCGGGCGGCGACCTGTCCGATTCGGTTGTGCAGGCCACGCTGCATGTTGTAAAGGTCTTCTGGTCGCTGATGGGCAAGCTCGCTTATCAAAGACACTTCCCGGCTATCGACTGGCTGACAAGCTATTCATTCTATAAACAGTATCTGCCTGCATGTTTCGATGATAAGGAAAAAGGCGACCAAATGTCCGGCCTTGCCCAACAGGCGATGGGTCTTCTGGAGCAGGAATCAGGATTGGCTGAAATTGTAAGACTGGTCGGCTCAGAGGCGATAAGCCCTGCCGACAGGATGGTGCTCCAGACAGCTAAAAGTATCCGCGAAGATTATCTGCACCAGAACGCTTTCCACGATATCGATACATATACTTCAATAGACAAACAATTCGAAATGCTGAAAACAATACTCCATTTCCACACAAAGGGATTGGAAGCAATCGAAAGCGGCGCCGAGACAGAAGATATTTTCAAGCTTGACGCGTGGGAAGATATATCACGTTCGAGCTTTGTGCCGGAAGAGCAGATGGAACAAATCGCAAAAATCAGAGATAAAATTGATGAACAAGTTAAGGCTTTGCAGAGGTAAGAGATGTTTACAGAATACAAGACAGTACAAAGTATAAGCGGCCCGCTTTTGCTGGTCGAATCAGTTCAAAATGCCCGTTACGGTGAGATCGTCGAGATAGAAATCGGCGACGGCTCTATTCGTCACGGCCAGATACTCCAGGTTGACAGAGACAAAGCGCTGGTTCAGGTCTTTGAAGGCACCGAAGGTATCGATATCAGCCGGGCAACGGTAAGATTGATAGGCAAACCGCAGCAGCTTGCCGTTTCAATGGATATTCTCGGCAGAGTTTTCAATGGTACAGGTGAACCTAAAGACGGCGGAGCGGAAATCATTGCTGAAAAACGCCTCAATATTAACGGCAATCCGATAAATCCATACAGCAGGGACTACCCGAATGAATTTATCCAGACCGGCATATCAACCATAGACGGCCTTAACCCGATCGTCCGCGGCCAGAAGCTGCCTATATTCAGCGGTTCAGGTCTGCCGCACGATGAGATAACCGCACAGGTCGCAAGACAGGCAACCGTGCTCGGCAAAGATGAACAGTTCGCTGTTGTGTTTGCCGCGATGGGTATAACATTCGAAGCTGCACAGTTCTTTATCAACGACCTGCAAAGTACCGGTGCAATTGAAAGAGCTGTTATGTTCATCAATCTTGCTAATGACCCAGCGATTGAAAGAATTGCAACCCCGAGAGTTGCACTTACCGCAGCAGAATATCTTGCGTTCGACAAGGATATGCATGTACTTGTCATCCTTAATGATATGACCAACTATTGTGAAGCTCTTAGGCAAATAAGTGCCGCCAGAAAAGAAGTGCCCGGCAGAAGAGGTTATCCGGGTTATCTTTATACCGACCTTGCAACGATTTACGAACGTGCGGGGCGAATCAAGAATAAAAAAGGCTCGATAACAATGATGCCGGTATTGACAATGCCCGAAGACGACAAGACTCACCCTGTCCCAGACCTGACAGGTTACATAACTGAAGGCCAGATAATACTTTCCCGCTCACTGCACCGCAAGGCCGTCGCCCCGCCGGTGGATGTGCTGCCAAGCCTTTCAAGATTGAAAGACAAGGGTATTGGCGAGGGTAAGACCCGCCAGGACCACGCAGACTTGTACAACCAGCTTTATTCAGCTTATGCAAGAGGCAAGGAATGTCAGGAGCTTGCAACAATTCTCGGTGAGGCTGCCCTTTCGGATGAAGATAAAAAATATATGACCTACGCGAATGAATTTGAGAAACGGTATATCTCGCAGGGCTATTCTGCAAACAGGACAGTCGAACAGACCCTTGACCTCGGCTGGGAGCTGCTGAGTATGTTCGAAGATACCGAACTGAAACGAATTCGTGTTGAGTTTCTCAAGAAATATATGCCTAAATTCAGAAAATAAGAAAATATGCAGACGAATATAAATGCAACAAGAATGCAGCTTCTTTTACTCCGCAGGCGCATTGCGCTGGCTCAGAGGGGTCATCGTCTGTTAAGCGAGAAAAGAGATGAGATATCAAGACAGCTTATACAGATATCCAAACAGCTTGGCTCACTCCGCAAGGAGGTCGAAAAGGAACTTGTCGAAACATCCAGGCGTTTCGTTATGGCAAGGGCATCAATGGAGCCGGAAAATATAAAATCCGCGATGGAAGTGCCTACTAAGAAATTCAGTCTCGCTATAAGTTTTGCTTCTATAATGAATGTGAGAGTACCAAAATTTGCAAAGGAAATTGAAGGAGAAATAATCAGTTACGGTTATTCAACAACCAGCGGCGAACTCGATATTGCTCTTAAGGGTCTGGAAAAGGTTTTCGACAGGCTTCTTGAACTTGCCGAGAAAGAAAAACAGGCCCAGCTTCTCGCCGATGAACTGCAGAAAACCAGACGCAGGGTAAATGTCCTTGAGCATGTTGTTATTCCGGAACTTCAGCAGATGATTAGATTTATATACGACAAACTCGCTGAAGCCGAACGCGATAATATAAGCCGACTGATGAAAATCGCTGACCTGATAAGGGCATAAATTTACCTGTTGTGAGGTATCAAAAGAGGATATAATACCCGATATGGCAAATACAGAAAATCCAAAGGCAGCTAAATCTGCTCCAAAACCATTTATGACCGCCGGGCCCACGCTGCATTACAGTCATACAAATGTAAATGGCTGCTACTTTCTGGCAATATGTGTGTACTATATTGCTGCGGTCTTCTGTACCAAGCTTTTGACAGGCGGACTTGTCAGTTCTGATCTGACAGGACCATTTTATCTTGAAAAACTAATACTTTCGCCTTTAAGCATTTTTGAATATCCTGCTCAGATATTTGTATTGGGCTCACTTGTTGGAATCTTCATTGCAGTACCAATCCTTGCATCACAACTGATGAGTTTCAAATACAGCATCCTATTCATACTGATACTTTATTTAATAGCAGGTCTGCCGGGACTGGCAATATTTGTCCTGCTCGGTTCTGTTGCTGCAGCGCTTAGGCCTTTACGTTTCAGATCAAGGTATATTGCGATTGTTCTTTGTATGTCACCGGTATTTATATATTTCATCTTCTTTGGCGGAGTAAAAAATGCAGATATTGTCCAATGGGCTCTGTCTTTTGCACCCTGGCTGTACGGCTTGCTCACTGCCCTGGCGATTGCTGCCATCGTAATTGTGATAGGTCATTTCACACGTTACAGGCCTGGACTGGTTTGGAGTACTGCCGCTGTCTTCCTGATTATAACTATCGTTGTCTTTCAAAAGGGAATCAATCTTGCTGAACTCGATTATCAACTTTATGTCGCAAAAAATAATCCGGAAGCAATAAGCGAATTCCAGGATCACAGCATAACCAGGGCCATAGACCTTACTGTAACCAACCCCGGAAGCAGAAGTTATTTCCAGCCGCCTTTTTATCCGGCTGAAACCATAGCTTTAAGAGCGGTATTAAAAAAGGAAATCCAGAACAGGCTTATGCACGACCGCTGGCCTGAATGGCTCGACGTTCCTGATGAATTGAAATATCAGGAGAAAAAACAACAACTTCTGGAACAATATGAAAATTTTCTCGACCCCCAAAAACACTGGTTCAAACCTGCCTTTCTTCATAAGGCATTGTTAAATACAAAAGTCAGAACAAATCGTATACCAATAGCACTTTATTACAAAGCGATGTTAAGCGAACTTTCACCCGAACTTAATATGCTCGTTGATAAGGAAATTTTACACTTCTACAATGACTATCCACATAAGGAAAACCTGCCCATATGGCATAGACTTTTCTCTAAGTACCCTAATAGCACAGAATCCATAGAAGCCCGCTGGCGAAGAGCTTTCCATCTTGCAGGAATGGAACAATTCTCTTTTGCAAATCAACTTATAGATGAAGCATTGAAAATGGCTGAAAGAGAGTCAATTAAGATGATTGCGATATCAACAGATGAGCCGGAAAAAATATTTCGAAAACCACAAACCACTGTCATTACAGAATTCGAACTGAAAAAAATACAAAGAAAACTCGAATACCTGCAGCATTTAATCAGCAGTGAAAATCTCGGTAATGACGATAAAACCCCACAGTTGCTGGCACAGTTTATTCTGCTAAATCCTCATGATCCGATTTTCGAGATACATCTCGAAAATCTCTTGCAGCAGGCAGGAGAAAAAAGTCCTCTCATTGACAATATATTACTTGCACAAACTATGCTTACTCCGGACGCCGTTCTGAGAGAACAGCGTCTCGGTCAGCTCGCAGATAAATACCCGGGTACTGACGGCGGAATACAGGCAAAATTTGAACAGGCCTGCCTGAAACTATCCATCTGGAAAGAACACGACTTAAGTGAGACAGAAAAACAGGCTTATCTGGTCCAAGCAAGGGAAGATCTTGAAAATTTTCTCAAAAACCATCCTGACAGTATTTATGCAGATCAAGCCAGCGAGAAACTTTCCGCCCTGCCAAGCCAATAATCCACTATTATTTACAAATTGACCTATTTTGCCCAGTTTGACTTTCCTGCGGTATTGTAGTATAATAGACCCATGATGCAAAGCAGGATAAATATAGACAGTAACGATAAAAATGGGAAAATACTGTTAATAGGCCGGGCTGAAACAACCGCTGTTGACACTTCTAATTGTCCATCGATACAGTTCCAGAGATGTCTCAATATACCTGATGCTATTGTTGCTGCATCAACAAATGATTTCTGTATTATTGCAATGGTAGCAGAGGATTTTGGTGAAAGCACCATCCTGTCGCTTAGAACTATCAGAAAAGTAACCCCAAATTCAAAAATTTTTCTGCTTACACAAATGTGGCAGGAGCCGAAGGTGGTCGAGTTTGTCCGTTCATCAAGCAACGGAACAAAACTCGCCGACGACTACTACATTCTGCCCGTAAGTTTCACACTTCTTACAACTGACAGTGAACAGTCCACAAATAAGCAGTCTGAAGCCGAATTGCTGACTCAACAAAGAAAGCGTATTGAGATACTTGAAAAGCTTGTTATGGAAGATGAGTTGACTGGTGTTAAAAACAGAAGATTTGTCAGAGAGTTCTTACGGCAGATTACCAATCAGGCTCAGAAAGAATCTCTGCATGTCACACTGCTTGTCTTTGACATAGATAACTTCAAACAATATAACGACCTTTATGGACATCCTGTAGGAGATAACATCTTGAAGCAGGCTGCGGTCCTGATGCAAAAAAGCTGCAGAAAGCAGGATGTCGTAGGCAGAATAGGCGGAGATGAATTTGCCGTTGTATTCTGGAATTTGCCCACCGACAAGTCTGTCTCTCTTGATGATAAATCCAGAGAAGAAAGAAGACGTCTTGAAAGTGAACATCCTACACAGGTAATAAACATTTGCGAAAGATTCAGGAGTGAGCTCAAAAAAACGGATCTTCCCGCACTCGGTGCAGAAGGCAAGGGCACCTTGACTATAAGCGGCGGCCTGGCAACATTTCCACGTGACGGCTCAACCGTAGATGAGCTTTTCAATCAGGCTGACCAGGCATTACTGGAAGCAAAACGCAGCGGCAAAAACCGCGTCTATCTCGTTGGGGAAGAAAAGCAAGAGGCAAAATAAGATTCTTCAATCTGCTTTTCTCACGGCCTTATAACTTCCGACGGACCAGCAAGTTTATATTTTACGCCCCGCCAATTTATCGTTCTGCCAAAAGCAGAGGAAGCAATACAGAAAAACATAAGCCATGACCAGAATGGACTGCCTATAATATCTACCCTGGAGGCAGCTTTCATTTTCTCTGTCTCTGCAGGCAGAAGCTTTGGTATCATTTTCTGACGTAAAAATGCCCTTGTTAACTGGCCTGTAAAGAAAACTATCGGCACTATTACAAAGGCATCCCAATTTTCTACGCCCTTATACCAAAAGAAAAATGTCAATATACCGAATCCCCACAATCCTAAAATGGAAAATATACTGCTCAGGAAACCAAACCACCATGTTCCCGGAACAGTAACTTTTGTAATAATATACTGCCGTCTGGCAAATTCAAAAAGGCCGGGCCAGGTGGTTTCTTCAAAAGAAGCGACAAAACAGCCTGGAGCGAGAGCAACACGCTTTTTGACCCTTTTTACTTCTCTGGTAATCGTAAGGTCATCACTTGCTGCCTTTTGCCATATCTTATCAATCCCAAGCTCTCTAAAAAGAGAAACACGTATCGCCATTGAGCCTCCCCAGGCACAATTAAACATTGTCGGGCCAAGCATCTCGGCAACTTTGGCATTTAATGCAGACAGTGCCAGCGTTGCGAGATTATTCTTCAACGGCACATACAAACGATAGCCGGTTGATACGCCATATTTTTCCTTACGCAGCGGATAAACAAGACTGCTCAACCAGTTTTCATGAACACAAATATCGGAATCAGCAAATGCAAAAACTTCAACATCATCATCCGCACTGTTACATGCACAAAGAAGATTATGCAGTTTTTGACTTCCCTGACCGGCCAGGCCGGCTACAACAACCCTTATCTTAAATGCCTTTGAACTGCTCTGGAGCTGTCCTTTAAGCTCAAGCAAATGATTATAAGCAGGGTCATGGTCGCTTTCGGTCACGAATATTATCTCGAAATCGCTGTAATCAAGCTGATAAAACGAACGAATATTCCTGTCGAAGGCAGTGTCAAGCCCCTTGCAGGGCACTATCAATGCGACTTTAGGAAGGAAGGTAACGTGCTTTTCAGCAAATTTCCTCAAAACATATCTATAGTGGCGGAAGATTTGAACAATAAATAAAATCTGCAGCGTGATAAAGATTATCGCTATCGTAGATAAAAAGATCATATCAGACTTTCAGTAAATACCCGCGATAGGCACAAGAGAGTCGACTAATTTTTGTATGGTATATTGACAAGTAAGATCTATATGCATCAGATGGCCATGATTATGCTGTGAATCTATAATAATAAGGTTTTTATTATTGCTCATCCAGCCGGTTTCCTGTACCTGATGGCCAAGCACGAAAAAATCAATATCAAGTTTATCAGCCATAAAATCAAGAGTTTCCTGGCTATGTCCTCTGCCCCAGGTCAGCAGATAAGCTGAATTAGGTCTTACAATATCATTTATTTTCAATTTTCTGACAAAGATTGAAAAGTCAAATTTTTCAAGCATTCTGTTTGCAGGCAGTGAATGCGATATCCATATTCGGTTAGCGGTTTTAACTGCTAAAGGTTGTGAAAAAAGAAATTTTTCGATCGCACTTTCCACATCAAACACCCGGTCACCAAAACGCCTTTGCATTGCAGCCCGCATCGCTGCGTTCATTTCCTTACCGCCCTTCATAACTTCGTTGTTGTTTATAAAGGCAGTATCATGATTTGCGAGAATAAAATGCACCCTGTCCGGATAATATATTTTCAGTTTGACAGCATCAGCCAGCACTTCAAATGACAGACAGCCGCCCTGTTCATCTTCAAGTCCGCCATGTATTATCTCCTGAAGTATCAGATGCCTGTCAGGATTTTTATCTAATGCGGCATAATTTACTACTCGCTCAAAATTGCGACGATGGCCGTGGATATCGCCGGCAATAACCATATCACCCTTATCCGGCCCCACTATCAAATTATGTCGTCTGCAGCTGTCCTTATGGTTAGCTTCCATACCAATCTGCAGTAAATCTATAAAATTCTGCGTCATTCCTGCCCGCCTAATTTCTTGGCAAAAATATTATGGATTAAAAGATCAAGCCTTGAAATCACCTGCGCCATTGAACTTGGACGCTGTTCCGGCTCCTCTTTAACACAGTCCATCACAATTTTCGAAACTCCAAGAGGAATTCTGCGATAGAGCTGGTGTGGTGCAGGAAAATCCCGCTGGCCAAGCATCGCAGATAAGTCATTTGTCTGCGGTATAAGCGTCGGCACATTCTTACCCGTCATCGCCCAGTACATAGTTGCCCCAAGATTAAATATGTCAGTCCTCCCGTCAAGGTGCATCCTTTTAACCTGCTCCGGCGCGATATAATCAGGAGTGCCCTGTATCCTCGGCTTGATTGTACCGATTTTACAGCCCTGACCAAGGTCAATTATCTTAATAGCACCGGATTCGCTTATCAGTATATTGTTCGGTTTGATATCACAGTGAATATATCCCTGCTGATGCATGGCATTAAGGCCCGTAGCAACCATACGAAATACCAACAGAACATCACCTAAACTCAGATTCCTGGATTTTTCGAGAGATTCACCTTCAAACATCTCCATGGTAAGTAACAATTCTTTAACCTGGAGCATTTTGCGGATCTTAATCAGTTTGCCGCATTTACGAAGGTATGGATGCTGAACTACCTTTGAAACCTTGTATTCATTCGTTATCTGCTCAAAAATTCTGGTATCTTCGGGCTTTTCATAAATTGCGCGTTTAAGCGCAATTGTATTGCCGGTTTCTTCATCCAGCGCAAGATAAATTATGCTTCGGGCACCAGTGCCAAGCTTCCTGATTATCGTAAAACCATCTAATTCGAGTCTGTCGGCCATTATTGATATTATAGCAATTTAAACATATTTGAAAATAAACTTCACCACCCCTGAAATATCCCTATAAAAGACATCTCAAGTTCAGAAAGTCGGGTATAATACCCTAAATTTACCTATTTGTCCAGTCTTTCTCGTTTTTTTACCGATATAAATACAGTTATACTTGACATATCGGCTAAAATCTGGAGAATTCTTGCTGCTTTTTGGTTATTCCCCGATAGCTCAATTGGTAGAGCGAGCGGCTGTTAACCGCTAGGTCGTAGGTTCGAACCCTACTCGGGGAGCTTTATATTGGGTCGCTAAACTAAGCGACCCAACTGTTAACAACAAAGGCCGCCGGCGAAAACCTGTGGCCTTTTTCTTTTAAGTCCTTTTCTATAAAGACTTAGTGGCAATTCCCATGTTGCTGCCAAATCTCACCTGTTCGAAACCGAGAGTCAAGCAGCCCGATCTGAACTCGTGGTTTCCGGATCGCACCCCGATTCTAACGCGAAAACTCTCTATCTCTCTATTTGAGGCATCCCCGAATGGTTAACAGGAAAGTTAGATATGAGCCGCATGAGAGACTTTGCGAAATGGGGCTTTTTCAGAGAGTGCTAAAACTCTCTCTGTCTCTGCGATCTTTCATCATAAGATGGGCTAAACGGCTTTGTTCTTTCCTGAACAAGGCCTATTTTTGTCTTTTCATGGAGAGAAACAGAGAAACTTGGCGGGTTTGTGTTTTCTAAAAAATCGCGTATAATTGTGGCTTTCATTTAACCAAATAAATTCGTGATATATTATGAAAAAAGAATTCCAGAAAAGCCAGTTTTTCGCCATTTATACTCGCCAGTCGAGAGAGTCCGGGCTGGATATGAATTCCTGTCAGGCCCAGTATGATATCTGCCTGAACCACGCCAAAAAACACCGCCCTTATATCTACTGGGTTGCTGAGCGTTTTGATGATGAAGGCTTTTCCGGGGCAACTCTGGATCGGCCTGCCCTGAATCGTCTTCGAGAGAAGATCAAAGAAAGGCGATTTACCCATGTCTTCATAACTTATCTTGACCGGCTCAGCCGTAGCCTGACAGATACTGCTATGCTGCTTGAGGAATTCCAAAAAGCTGGAATAAAACTGCATGTTGTCAAAATGCCCCAATTCAATACAGAAGTTCAGGGCAATTTCTTGAGCAGCCTTCTGGCATCTTTTGCGGAATTTGAAAGGGATCTGATTAAGGAGCGAATAGCCTCTTCAAGAGAGCACCTAAAAGCCTATGGCCGCAGATTGGCAGGTCGTATTCCGTTTGGCTATGATACTGATCCTGCCACGAAGCAATTGATCGTTAATAAGGAGGAATCCGCTCAGGTGCAAAAGATATTTGCAATGGCCTGCGAGGGCAAAACTCCTTCTGGAATTACAGCTATTATCAATAAAAGAGGCTGGCGAACCAAAAGGCATATAGCCAAAAGCAGCGGCAAAGCAAGCGGTAATAATCACTGGCTGCCCCGGCAGATTGGAGCCATACTGAGAAATCCTGTCTATGTTGGTAAATTCAAAGACGGAAACTCTGCTCGTCACGGTGGACATGAAGCTATCATTGAGCCGGATCAGTTTGAAAAAGTTCAGCAGATAATTGACAGCCGTCGAACAAAAGATGTTTATGGGAAGCGATCAAAACGCAAGCATGACGAATTCCTTTTACGAGGCAAGATTATCTGCCCTAAGTGCGGGCGAAAGCTAACGACCGATACCGCCAACAAGAAACAAACCAATCGGAAAGGTGGCATCACTTACCGCTATTATCGCTGCCGTTCTACTGCTGGCGGCAAACCTCCCTGTAAAGATGTGCGGTATTCCGCCTATGAACTGGAACGGCTTGTCTGTGATGCTATGGGAGATGCAAAGTTCTGGCAGAAGATCAAGAAAGTCATGCCCAATGAAGCGGATACACTGAATAGGATGTTTACGATTTGGTCTTTGCTGGATGAATCTGTTCGGCAGGAGTTTATCCCCGACATCATCGAAGAAATCAGGTTGACCGAAAAAGACCAGATCCAAATCAGCTGCTACTCTGACCTATTGAGTAGGTTCCCAATTTACAAGGGTATGCCGAAAACAGATTCGCTAAACAGTATATAATGTGTGGATAATATTCCTGAAAACTGTGCTTGAGATTTGATTATAGTCATGATATTGTTTTTATCATTAAATGTTTATTTGTTGCTAAGTCTAGTCCAGTTTGTAGGTTATGAGTAAAGATAAGAATAAAAGAAAGATTGTTCATACATGTGGCGATTGCACTTTTTGGCTTACTTTGAAATCAAAGAAGCACTCAACAAAAGGTAATTGCAAAAAGTTCCTCTGTAAAAGAAGTTCTGATAGCGGTGCCTGTTCGTCATATCACCAAGAAGGTTACCCAGAGAATTCGTAAAGTATTTGATTGTTTTCCAAGTTAATTCTTTTAGTTATCTTTTTCAAGATTCAGTATGTTTTTGGTCAAGTCGATGTATGATACGCCGACACCATAAAACTAAAATAATCTGAAGGATCAGTGCTCCTGCTCCGACTAGAATACCAATTATCATATCTTTGCTCATAAAATCAACCTGATTTCATTTTGGTAGAATATCTCTGATTAGTTTTGCTGTTCCTGTTATTATTACAAAAAACTCCAGTCTCCCTAAGAGCATTCCAAAAATCTCGGCCCACAAAATAACAGGCGAGGCATGTGAGTTGGTTACCCCAACTGATAATCCCACGGTTCCTAGTGCCGATGCAAATTCAAACAATGATTCCTTGAGACCTATGCCCGTCGAGGCGATGACAAGGCTGCCGATGATATAAGTGGCCAAATAGAGAAACACAAATGTCCCAATTTGTTTTATTCTGCCATCACTGATAAAATCTTTTTGCTCTCCCTGCCAGATGTGATTTTCTGAGACAGCGGTTCGGGGCAGAAAAAATCTTTTGATCTCCCAGACAAATGATTTATACAGAACATATATTCTGTATTGCTTAATACCGCCTGCAGTCGAACAGGTTCCGCCACCAATTAGCATCAGCATAATCATCAGCAAAAAACCAAATGAGTTCCAACTGCCGTAACCAACAGTTGAAAAGCCCGTTGTAGTCAATGCAGTTACAGTCTCAAAAACAGCAACACGAACGCTTTTCGACAGTGTTGGATATAAGCTTGTACAAACAAGAAAGAATAAAGCAACAGCACAGATCGGGATCAGCAGCAGCATTAAACGAACTTCGCCATTCTTGGAAGCTGCTTTAGTTTGGCCGTGAAAAAGCAGGTATGCTGTCAAAAAGTTCAAGTTACCCAATATCATCAGTGGTAAAGTTACAGCTTCAACTGAAATGGAATTCCAATGACCTATACTGTCCACTTTAGTGGAAAATCCGCCGGTTGATATAGCAGCGAAGGTGTGATTAACCGCATCAAAGAGATCAAGACCGGCAATATAATATGCAATTGTACCTATAATTGCATAAGCAGCATAAATCTTCATTACTAGTCTTGCCGATTGGCGTACCTGCGGCACCAGTTGTTGACTTCTGCCTTCTGCAATCCCCACAGCAGACCCAACAGGACCGACTATCGTAGCAAGCATTATTATGGCCAATCCCGCACCGCCTGCCAACTGCATGATACTTCGCCACAGCAAAATCAAATTGCTGGACTGCTCTACATCGACCACCGATAAGCCTGTTGTCGTCCATCCGCTGACAGACTCAAATACAGCTTGTGTAAAACTGAGCTTCTGCAAGGCCATAAAAGGCCACGCCGAAAACAGACAGACGATGAGCCAGCTTAAAACAACAATGACCGCACTCTGCTGAATATCAAGTGAGTGATCGTTTCTTTTTCTGAACACGAACCACAGGAACACCCCCAATGCCGCCAACCCAATAGCAGGGACAGCCAAGCCCCATATCTGCTTGATTTCTTCAGGATAGAAAAAAAGGCAAAGCAGCGGCGAAAGCATCAATACACCAGACAAGATAAATATCAGTCCTGTGTAATGGAGTATATTTGAATATGATTGTATAAGTCCGTATTTTTGTTTCACGATTTACTTCCCTTATACTTTGCTGCCGGTCAGAAATTTTAAAACCTGCCCATGGTTCTCAGGCATTGTGATTAGTACAAGTTGATCCTGTGCATGTAATTTCGTAGAGCCTCGCGGGATTATAGTACTGCCATTTCTTAAAATACAGGCGATGAGCGAATCAGCAGGAAGCTCTAATTCCATCAGTGAAGTATTAAGAATCGGCGAATCGTCTTTTAAAATTACCTCTGTAACATTTACTTTACCTTCCGCTACTGAAAAAAGCCCTACAATATCTTCAAGGCCGGTACGCTGTTCGATAAGAGAAGATATAATATGTGTCGTTGAAAACGCAGTTGTAACACCAAGCTCATGAAATACTTCTTCGTTATCAGGGTCATTGACTAAAGCAAGTGTTCTTTCTACGCCATAATTTAACTTCGCCAGCTGGCAGATAACCAGATTGTCCTCATCATTGGGGGTAACAGCCAAAACTGCATCCATTGAAAAAGTCTTTGCGTCTTTTAGGATCTGTGGGTCTGTTGCATTGCCAAAAACTACCGTTGCCTTTGTTTGCCTTGCAAGCCAGCTGCATTCTTCTTTTTTGCGGTTGATGATGGTCACATTATAACCTTTTGAGAAAAACACTTTGGCTAAAAAGTAAACAATCTTGCCGCCGCCTACAATTAATATATCCATATTCACACCGTTTAACTTTCCGGATTTTGTTTTAAGCTTGTTATCATTTTTTCTGCCGCCATAGTAGTTGGGCAGACACATTCAATACCTATTGCTTTGCAGAAAGACTCTTTATCGGGATCAATAATTCTGACAAATACTTTTGGGACATTGAATCTGTTTTTAGCTATCTGGGCAGCCATGATGTTCACATTTTCATCATGGGTTGCACCAATTACGACATCGGCCTTATCAATTTTTGCTTGCTTAAGAACGCCAAGCTCAGTTGCATCACCTTCTATTCTGAACCCGCTGAACTGATCCGGAGTTAATGCATCAAAAGCAGTTGTGCTGATATCTACCACGACAATGCTGTGCCCTTCATTGCTTAGTTTATTTGCAAGTAATGAACCGAGCCTGCCGCATCCAATTACAACAATATATAAATTATGATTCGAAGTCATCTTCTATGCCCGTAATTAATAGGATGTTTTTTCATCGATTTTAATTTTCTCATCCGCATTGAGATTTGCATGAGTAGATCTGCTTAAATTATCCTGGGCTGGCTTATAAGTTGAGTCAAGTGAGAGAGCTGCCCTGTAATTTTTTTGACCTTCAAGTCTGTCGCCCTGTATTTCGCACAATGCACCTAAAAAATTAAACGCATCAGGCCGAGATGGCTCCAGCGATATAGCTTTTTTGACATGCTCAACAGCTGCTTCCAAATGGTTGTCTTTAACACATTGCTTGGCTAGTTTCAGACATGAATCATAATCTTGCTTTTTATCTTTGCCGTTTGACTCTCTTTGAATAAATTTAGAAACCAATTCCCTGATCTCTTTAGGAGTAAAAGGCTTCTGGATGAAATCAACAGCACCTTGCTTCATTGCCTCTACCGCCGAATCAATCGTGCCATGAGCGGTAACAATTATAATTTTGACATCAGGCCTATCCTTGCTGAGTCTGTCAAGTACCTGCATGCCATCAATTCCCGGCATGCGTAAATCAAGCAGTACAAGCCCGAAATCACCGTCTTCGAGTTTTGATAAAGCTTCCTCACCGTTTACAGCTGTGTCAATTTCAACATCCATATCCTCTAAGGACTGGGTAACAGTCATTCGGATATTTTTTTCGTCATCCACGATAAGTATTTTGTTCGCTTTCATATTAATACCTCCGATTAAAGTTAGCCTGCTACAGGAACAGTAAATGTAAAAGTGCTTCCATGATCGGGCTGTGAATCTACCCATATCGTTCCGCCATGAGCCCGAACAATTTCTTTGCATATTGCCAATCCTAATCCGGTTCCGCCAAGTGCCTTTTCAGTTTTTACCTGAACAAATTTATCAAATATTCTTGATTGATATTCATAAGGAATTCCTGCCCCATTATCTGCAACAGAGATGTGTATCTGAGAACCCACTTCTTCTGCCGACAATTTAATAAAGCCGTTAGCTTCTGTATAGCGCAAGGAATTTGAAATAAGATTGGTCAAAACCCATGTTATCTTGTTAACGTCAGCTTCAATATTGGGCAAATCAGGAATGGACTCGTAGGACAAATCAATGTTTTTTTCCTCAGCCTGGTTTTTTAGCACTGCGACAGCCTTTTCAAGAAGCAATTCAACTGGAACTGAATCAAAATCAATATCCATTTTACCTGCCTCTATCTTTGAAATATCCAGCAGGTCATTAACAAGTGCTTTAAGTCTTTGAACTTCTTCATCAGCTGCCAAAAGCAGTTCAGCCTCTTTTGAGTTCAGTTTATCAATAGCTTTTTCCCTTAAAAGAGAAATGCTCATCCCCATGCTTGTAAGCGGTGTTCTCAATTCATGAGAAGCAGCCATCACGAACTCAGTCTTTAATCTGTCCAGTTCCTTCAGGCGGGTAACATCACGAAGAAGCAAAACCATACTGACCACCGATTCTTTTCCTATAATTACCGGGGTTGCGGAAAAAAGAAAATACCGCTGCACTTGACCGCTTTCAATTGTCAGTATGTTGGCATTGGGGTCTTGATCTTTTTTGACGATTCCTGCCTCCAAAGCCTGTTTAAGATAATTATAGAGCTTCTCATCCTTTGTAATTTCAAGCAGGTGGCTGCCTTTGATTTCATCAGAAGTCTTTTTGAAAATATCCGCTGCTGTAGGATTAATATCTTCAATTTTCAGTTCAGAATTTAATACGATCAGTCCGTCATCAATACTTCGAATAATGGCTTCACTCTTGTGTTTTTCGCTAAGTATTTGCTTAACATTCAAATCACGATAGGCTTTTAATTTTTTAACCATTAGGTTAAAATCATTAGCCATCACTCCAAGTTCGTCACGTGAGTTGGCTTTTACCTGAATATCATAATCACCTTCAGAAATTTTTTGAGTGGCATTGATTATCTGGTGAACCGGTTTTACGATAAGTCCCGCTAGCAGAAGACTGAATCCAAGTCCTGTAATAACAGAAACCGAACCGGCTGTAAAAACAGACCAGAATGCCCGATCAGCGACACTGTTAGCCCTGCTGCTGGCATTGAACATTGTTTCCTGATTAATTTCTCTAAGCTTAACACACTCAGCCCTTACATCTTTAAAGGATGGAAGTACTGTCTCGTGATAGTATTCTGCCGCCTTGCTCGTATCGGTTTCTACTATTGAGCTTAGATTAGTAAAAAAGATCAAATACTCTGAATAACCGTCACTGATCTTTTTAATAACAGATTCTTCGCCTGAGATTGTTATATTATCTCTGGCTCTGCCCAGCCATTGAAGAAAGTGACTCTCATTTTCACGAAACTGCTTTAATGCCTCATTCGGATAGTTCAACATGAGAAGCAGGATGGCACTGTCCTGCCTTTCAATTGAATCAACCATGTTCTCTGCTGCTAAAATACTTTTGTAATTTTCCCTGAGGATAGCATCAGCGGCATTGCCAAGGCGAACCATATTTATCAAAGACCATACAATTACCGCAATAATAAGGCACAGTGCCAGACTATAACCGATCAGTATCTTTTTTCTTAATGTCCAGTATATCTTGCGTTCCATTGCTTAAATTCCTTGCACAAAAAAAATTCTATATGATTTTATAAATGCAAACGGCATGCCTAAAATAAACCGATTTTTTGGCTTGAAACAGCGATTGCCAGCGATAAACCTTGTGAAATGCAAAGTGGGAAGAATGCAACCTTGCAAAATGCAAGGTGGGTTTGAGATTGAAAAGTAAAAGGGAATGTGATTATATATCGTAGGCTTTACGTTTCCGCCAGAGGGTTGCCTGATCAATACCAAGGATATCCGCTGCTTCCTGTAGTGATTTTGTGGAAGCTAAAATACGCCGGATGTGTTCTTCCTCGACTTTATCCAAAGAAATATTGTCACCCAATTTTGCGTGGGTTTTAGCAGGTCTAATAGTTTCGGGAAGATTTTCAATACTGATCGCATCTAATTTGCATAAAATTACTGCCCGCTCAATTACATTTCGCAGTTCACGAATATTACCCGGCCAACAGTGTTGTTTCAGTGCAGATAATGCATCTTCCGTAAATCCGGCGATGCTTTTATGATTTTGGCTGTTGAAAAACGCCAGCATATTTTCAGCCATATTTTGGACATCATCAGGCCTTTCACTCAAGGGCGGTATAAATATCTCAAAAACATTTAGGCGATAATAAAGGTCTTCGCGAAAACGTCCATCTTGTACAGCCTGTTGCAAATCAACATTTGTGGCAGCAATGATCCTTATATCGGCAGTCAATGTGCGATGATCGCCTACACGTTCATATTCTTTTTCCTGAATAAAACGTAAAAGTTTTGGCTGTAAAGTTAACGGTAGGTCTGCGATTTCATCAAGCAGAATTGTGCCTCCCTGGCACATGGCAATCCGGCCCGGATTATCTTTTATTGCCCCTGTAAAAGCTCCTTTAACATGACCGAATAACTCACTTTCCAATAGTTCAGATTGCAATGCCGGACATGAAATCACTCCGAAAGGTTTATCGCTTCGGTTGCTCCATGAATGTATAGCTTTTGCCAACACGGTTTTACCGGTTCCACTGGGGCCTCTTAATAATACAATTGCATCGGATTCTGCCACCTGATGGGCCTGCTCTACAGCTTTTTGCATCGTGGCATATTTGCTGGAAAACATTGGTTCCGGTCCGGACTGTGTAAGATCATGCTGAAGCTGAGAAATATGCTGCTCCATGGATTGAACCTGTTGTATTCTGTTGAGGATGATAGCTACATTTTCAGGATCAAAAGGTTTAGGGATATAGTCGATAGCGCCTTTTTGAATAGCTTCTACAGCAGTGTCAATAGATGCATATGCAGTGATAACCACTATTTTTGCCCATGGTGCGGCTGTTTTGACATCAGGGATCAAATCCAGACCATTTGTTTGCCCCAGCCTCAAGTCTAAAAACACAAGATCGAAAACTTCTGTGCCGATCTCATTTAGGGCATCCTTGGCATTGCTCACCGCTTTTACATAGTGCCCCTCGCCCTCAAGGTAAATCCCCAGAGTTTTACGTATATTCGCTTCGTCATCTACTATTAGAATCCGAAGAGCTAGCGGTATATTTCTTTCATGCATTGACATTTATATTCATAATCCGTGTTTGTTAAGGAAAATATTTTATCATAAACTTCTTATATATCAATAACTAAGATTCTATTTCGCTTGGGCTTTTATCAGTCGCTAATCACAACCACAAAAACCGGTAAGATTCAAGTCCGTTATTCATGATTATCAAGAATATTCGGTTTACGAATATCTGCCGAAATCGGATTGACTTAACAAATGTTAGAATTCACATTTGCTGCAATTCTGGAACAAATCCTCGTATGCAAAACTACGATCCAACAAGTTCGGAAGTATTGCTGAAATTCAGCATGTGCGTTGTTTCAGATTGGGTTTCCATTTCGCCTGCATAAACAACCGAACCGGGCAAGGCCTCATCGAACCGATTGCAGAAATGCTTCAATTCCTTAGTCATATCCGGTGAATATGTCATCGCTGCCTTGATTTCGACAGGTTTTAGCTGTCGATGCTGGCGTATGATCAGGTCAACTTCATGGCCTTTGGTGTCCCGATAAAAATACAGGTTCGGCATCTGTCCTGCATTGAGTCTGGCCTTGAGAGCCTCGACAACAACCATATTCTCGAAAAGATTCCCCATAAGAGGATCACGTGCGATTTGTTTGGCTGTTTCTATTTCCAACAGCCATGCGACCAGTCCGGGCTCTGTGAAATACAGCTTGGGTGTCTTGATGGCACGCTTGTTGGCGTTTTCGAACCATGGCGGCAGTCGGAAAATGATAAACGAGGACTCAAGCACCGAAAGCCACTCATTCAACGATGAGCGCGATACCCCGACATCACCTGCCAATGAACTGATATTGATAACCTGTCCGACCCGGCCAGCCAGTACCCGCATAAACTTTTCAAATAACAGTAAGTCACGAATTGCAGCAAGCTGACGGAGGTCTCTCTCGATATAGTTCTGGAAATACTCCGAGTAAAGCGTTGTCGGGCGAATATCCTCGTGATAAAGACGAGGCATGAAACCCTTGAACAATATTTCATCTCTTTCAATCTTTACTCCTGCACTCTTCAGTTCTGCCAATGACAGAGGCAGTAATCTAAGCAAGGCAGTACGGCCAGCAAGCGATTGGCTTACTGCCGCTGCAAGCCCCATCTGATGACTGCCGGTGAGGATATATTGGCCCCGCTTACTTGTCTGGTCAGCGTAAACCTGTATATAGGAGAGAAGTTCGGGGGCACGCTGGACTTCGTCAATAATAACCGGTGCGGGATATGCACTAAAAAAAGCCTTCGGATCGCTTTGGGCCAATTTACGGACATCCGGCAATTCCAGATTGGCATAGGCGTATCCCTGACAGTACCGTTTGGCAAGCGAAGTTTTTCCGGACTGCCTGGGGCCGGTAATAGTCACCACCGGATACTCTTTACATACCCGGCTAAGTTCAACCTCTATCGAGCGATTTATCCATTTTATAGCCATAAGCTTATCCTTTGTATTGGGATATCTTTTTAATTTCTTATAAGGCCAATCATAGCATATATGGAACATATTGCAAGGTTTAGTTATCAATATATCCCACTATTGCCATTTCAGAAAAGTCTCATTTTTCTGCTATTATGAACAAAATGACGACAGATGTTAGTTTCTATCATTAGCTTATATCGGATATTTTGCTACCTTTACTTTGCAATTTATCCCATATTTCTTGTTTTCAGCTTAGGGGTTAACAGTCTGAAAATGATAGAATTTGAGAAATTGATGAGATTGTAAGGCGTTATATAGTAAGTGGTTATGTATTTGGGCTGTTAACCATTCGGTCGAAAACCAGGAAGTATGTTTTTGAGCTTTATATTGGGTCGCTAAACTAAGCGACCCAACTGTTAACAACAAAGGCCGCAGGATAAAACCTGTGGCCTTTTTCTTTTAAGTGCCTTTCTATAAAGACTTAGCGAACATTCCCCTGTTGTTCCAAAATCTCACCTGTTCGAAACCGAAAATATAGCTGTTCGATCTGAACTCGTGGTTTCCGGATCGAACCTTGATTCTAACTCGAAACACTCTCTGTTTCTCTACAAAACTAAAACCGCATGGTTAACAACACTTCTTCAAAAAAACTCTTGACAAATTGCAGACTATGAGTAGCATGACTTGTATAAATAACAGTTATGAAAAGTTAAGTATAAGATTAAAGATGACCCTAAAAATAGACAATCGTTGCGATATTAATAACCGGAAAATTTTACCAACCAGTACGGTAGGTAGAGGTAAAACGGTATCAATTAAATCAAAACCATCTTTTGAGACTTGGAGTGACCAATATGTGTCATTGTATTTGGGAAATAGTTTAGAATTTTATAATGTTTGGACACCACCAACGGTTATAGTTTCTGATGGAGCTTATGGAATTCTTGGATTTGAAGGCGATACTTCTGACCATTTGGGGCTGCCCGATTGGTATGAACAACACATCAAAGCATGGTCAAAATATGCATTACCTGAAACAACGCTATGGTTTTGGAATTCGGAAATAGGATGGGCGGCTGTACACCCAATTCTGGAAAAATATGGTTGGAGATATCAAAATTGCAACATTTGGAACAAGGGTAAAGCTCATATTGCTGGCAATGTAAACACTCAAAAAATCAGACGCTTTCCTGTTGTAAGTGAAGTTTGCGTTCAATACACTTTTGAGGTAAAAATCGATGGATTGATTTTAAAACAATGGTTAAAAAAAGAATGGCAAAGAACAGGGCTACCACTTAAAAAAGCAAATGAGGCTTGTGGAGTTCGTGATGCAGCCGTTAGAAAATATTTAGACCAAGGCCATCTTTGGTACTACCCTCCACCTGAAATGTTTATTTTGTTACAGGAATATGCAAATAAATTTGGAGCCCCAGAAGGCCGACCCTATTTTTCCTTAGATGGAAAGAGTCCTTGTTCAAAAAAAAAATGGTCAAAAATGAGAGCCAAATTTAAATGCCCACATGGATTTACAAATATATGGGATAGAAATCCAACTAATGGCAAGGAAAGGATCAAATCCCCCAATGGCAAGGCAGCCCATTTAAACCAAAAACCTTTAGACCTGATGGAATTAATTATCGAATCCTCTAGTTCTGTTGGCGACGTTATTTGGGAACCATTTGGAGGTTTATTTTCAGCGAGTCTTGCTGCAACTCAAATAAAACGCCATGCCTTTGCTGCTGAAATAGATAGCACATATTTTCAATTAGGAGTTGAAAGGTTTACTACAAATTTTCAGGGGCAAAAGTTATTTTGAATTTTTCGTGGAGAGTTGAAGACAGGCTGCTTTCGCTTCCTCGGAAAAGTAACTGACTCCACTCTTGTATTGACTTACCATGAATTTGTTTTAAGAGAACTTTTGATTTGAAGGCTTCAATTTGGGAGTGATTTATCCTGTCCATTTTAGCGAAATTGGTATCTAGCCTATAAGGGTATTTTGCTATCAATTCACGAAGTTTAATCTGATACTCCCTCGTAGGTTTATAATGACTACCATCAGCACCCCATGATTCCACAATTTTTTTTGCAGATTCAAACTGCTTTGGGTTACCTTGCCATTTATAACCATTTGTATTAGTCTGTTGTAGATTTCGAGTACGGGAAGTAGTGTCCTCCGGCTCTAAAACCAAATAATCTGGTGGATTGTGATAGTGTTCATCTCTTGCTTCAGCAATTGATAGACCAGAGAATACACAAACATCAATAATTTCAGGATATCCAAATATTAAATTCTCTGGCAACCAAGCAAGCATGACAACGTGTGTTTTATCTTGCCCGAAATGATTTTGGGAATCCTTGAAGCGTGCTGTGATCTCGGTTGCAAGAGGAAACCAAGCCTTAATTTCGAAACCCGGAGGCGGATCAATATCCCCTTCAAAAAGAGCGTCTGGAAAATCTGGGTCTTGGCGTTTCCAACTCCCAATAGATTTAAATTCATCGAGTGTATTTAAAAACTCAATTGTATTAAACTCAATAAGATTTCCAAGAATCGGTGAAAGCTTTGAAACAACTTTAGATAAGTTTAGAGCAAAAGCCATGGAATGAGGCTTGCCGATAATTAAAGAATCAAACCTATGCCCTTTGAGTCTTTGCAAGTGCTCACTCGCAATCTGAATGGCTTCCTGTGTATTCATTTTTTCTTCTCAGAAAGTGTTAACAATTGGATTACACTTACATCAAGAGCGTGAGCTAATAACTCCAAAGAACTTAATGTAACATTACGTTCAGATCTTTCAACAGACCCAACATAGGTTCGATGCAAACCTGACAGTTCCGCTAATTTTTCCTGAGATAAATTTCGTTCCCGTCTTAGCTCGCGAATATTCTTGGCAAGAATATCTGCAATTTCTTTTGATGGTTTTCGAAAAGTTTTATTTTCCATATAGCAACTCTAATATAAAATTTTATGAGACAAATTATCATCAAATGCACCCTATAAGTCTACAGACTATAAGTGGCATTTCGGGCGAAATATTATGCTTATATTGTTGGTCATAGAAAATAATATTACCAGAAATGAATGTTTTTTCTAAAACCGCTGGTTAACAGCTTTTCGAGACATCAACTTTCTCTGAGCTATACACTCGAGTTCGGATCGATGTGCGATCCTGACTCGCTTTCTGGCGGACGTGCGGGAAATTGATGGATAAGTCGTTATCAGATAAGCTTTAATCTGGTGGTTAACAGGTTCAAAATCGGGTGCTTGAAATAATCTCAAATGCATGTGTTAGAATCGGTTGGGTTCGGGGAGTTTCAGTAAAAAAAGGCCATCCTATGACGGCCTTTTTCGCTAAATATCACAATAAATAAGTTTCTTAAGCACCTGCCAGCCAATTATCGCATACAATCTTCAAATCGGTAAAATCGATTCCTCCGTCACCATTGCATTCTGCACCACCGCAGACGCCGCATTTTGTCTCAAGCCAATAGTTCGCAAATATAGCAAGATCGATCATATTCACTTTGCCATCAAAGTTGGCATCTGCATCCAGGCTGTCCGGATAATAAATCCACAACTCAAGTCCGGACATATAATGATTTGCAGCGAAGAAAATTGCATCATCTGCAACAGTAAATCTTCCAGGGCCTGAACTGCCGTAGGAATCTATATCTGCAACTCTGACAGTTCCGGCTTCGGTTCCGTCACTTTTCCAAAACTCCCATCCATAGGTATCATCATATGCCGTGAAGAATACCATATCGCCCCAGGCTATTAAATCCTGCGGTGAGCCTTCGCCGGGACTGATATCCTTGACAAGTACGGTACCCACATCTGTTCCATCGCTTTTCCATAACTCTGTCTCGCCGCCTATCTCATCAGCAGCGAAGAATAACGTACCATTTACATCTGTAAGCGAATTAGCCCACCAGGTCGAAGAGTCAACGACCACAGTGTTAGGTTCGGTCCCATCGGTTTTCCATACCACATAATACGAGCCGTCATAAGCCACGAAGAAAATAATACCACCTGACTCTACCATATTGCTCGGGTTGGACCCCCACGAGCCGGACATTAAATCTTTTACAATCACCGTACCGGCTGCGGTCCCATCGCTCTTCCATAACTCACTGCCATGTGTTCCATCATCAGCTTTAAAGTACAACGTATTATTAATATAGGCCAGAGCCTGCGGTGTCGAATCTCCTGATGGATTAATATCCTTGATCATTACCGTACCGGCTGAAGTACCATCACTTTTCCATAATTCCCTGCCGTGTGTATCATCGATAGCCGAGAAAAATAATACACTATTCCCATTAATAAATGATGAGGGCCAGGAGTGGTCTAAAGTATTGATATTCTTGACCATTGTTGTACCAGGAGCCGTTCCGTCACTTTTCCACAACTCATATCCATTAACATTATCATCGGCACCAAAAAACAGCGTGCCGCCTACATTCGTCATACCATACGGCATAGAACTGCCTGTTAAATTGATATTTTTGACCATTGCAGTACCCCCTGCCGTTCCGTCGCTCTTCCACAGTTCTACTCCATTGGTGTCATCGGTAGCAGCAAAATATAATACCGAGCCGATTTTAGCCATATCAGTTTCTGTAAAAGCATCGCCGGCGGTATTAATATCTTTAATCAGCACTGTGCCGGCATCTGTACCATCGCTTTTGTAAAGCTCTTTTCCATATATTCCATCATCAGCAACAAACATCAATGTATTATCTACTTCTTTAAGATAGTTAGGCGATGCAGAATCAGTAGCTTCGGCAATATCTTTGACCATTACCGTACCGGCCAAGGTGCCGTCGCTCTTCCATAATTCTATTCCATCAGGACCATTATCAGCTGCGAAGAAAATAGTCCCGCTGATATTAATAAGATTAGCCAGCGATGAACTGCCTGAAGGATTAATATTTTTTACCATTACCGTTCCCAGAACCGTTCCATCACTTTCCCATAATTCTGCCCCATTGCTACCATCATCAGCTCTGCAATATAATAACCCTCCCATTTGGGCCAGACTTGATGGTGATGAACTGCCCGGACCCGGATTAATATCATGGACTATTGCCGTTGCAATTGCTGTTCCGTCACTTTTCCAGAGTTCTGTTCCATTCGTTCCATTATCAGATGCAAAATATACCGTCCCGCTGATATTGAGCAGACCTGATGGTGACGAACTGGCTGAGCCGGGATTAATATCCATAACCATTACCGTGCCGGCTGTAGTTCCATCACTTTTCCACAACTCGATCCCATTAGAACCATTATTAGCAGGAAACAAAATCTCAGTGCCTTTAACTGTTATATCAGAGATCGCCGAGCTGCCTGTGCCGGGATTAATATCCTTGACCAATACCGTACCGGCTGAGGTGCCGTCACTTTTCCACAATTCCCAGCCGTTCGGACCGTTATTGGCAATAAATACCAGTGTGCCGTTAAAGTCTGTCAGGTCCGAAGCCATCGAAGGAGACCCCGGCGTAGGATTAATATCCTTGACCATTACAGTACCGGGTGCGGTTCCGTCACTCTTCCACAATTCCCTGGAAGCAACCGAACCATCATCGGCAACAAAAAACAACGTACTGCCTACTGCCGTCAGATGCATAGGCGACGAGCCGGACGTGCCGGGATTAATATCTGCAAGCATTCCTGTCCCTCCCGATGTGCCGTCACTTACCCATAACTCCTGGCCGGAGGTACCATCTGTAGCTGCAAAGTAGAGAAGAGAACCCATAGCGGTCAGGTAAGATATTTGCGCATTACCCGACGGATAGATATCCGTGACCATCACCGTACCCAATGCAGTTCCGTCGCTTTTCCATAGTTCATAGCCGTTTACTCCATCGCTGTCAGCGGCAAAGAATAACGTACTGCCCACGTTCGTCAAATGACGAGGATTTGAACCTATAAATGAAGTAGTATTAATATTCTTAACCATCACAGTACCCGCTTGGGTACCGTCACTTTTCCATAATTCTTCTCCATTTACATAATCATTAGCCACGAAAAACAGTGTGCCTCCTATATTGACACACTCTTTCGGTCCTGAATCATAAGAATCCAAATTAATGTCTTTTACCAGCCAAGGCGGTGTGCCCCATACACTACTGCCAATAACTAACAGGAAAATTACAAAGAGAATATCTGTTTTAATTGAAAATCGAATACCCATAACACTAACCTCCTTTTCTCATCTGGCCGAAAAATATTGAAAACCCTCTGCAGCAGTTCTCTCAAGTTTGCAGCAATTCAAAAGGAGTGATAAGACTTATTTCAGCTATCCTCCTCAAGAATCGCTCAAAATATGTGATGTCCTATAATATAACCGTTTTTGCCCTATATGCAAAGAAAAACGGTTATGGAGGGATTTTATGCTCTTTTTAACCTTTTAGGAGTATTTACTTTATTGTGTCCCTGCCAGCCAGTCGGCAGCCATTAAAGCAAAATCTTCAAAATCAACATCACCATCGCCATCAAGATCACCATCATAGCCAGGCAACGGATAGGTATCCGAAATTGTATTGCCGCCGCCATCGAGACAATTGCCTTCTATCTGATTAAAAGCAAAATATCTCAATACGCCGTTTCTAACTTTATAATTTCCAAAGACAGCGGTATCAAAAATTGTCGTATAACTTGCATCGTCATATATTCCGCCGCCATAAGCATAGATACCGCTGGCAGAGTTGGAACATGCTGAGTTGCCACTTATAGTACAATTTCTAATAGTCGCATTGTTGCTGTCGGAAAAATACATTGCCCCGCCATAAGAGTAAGAATAGGCCGTGGATGAAGAAGCAACGGTAGCATTAGCGGTATTAGCACTGAATGTGCAGTCGGTAATAGTCAGATTGCTGTCACGACAGGAAATTGCACCGCCGAAAGAATAGGCTCTTGAATAGGAATAAGCCGTCGAGGTAAATGAAGCTGCTGAGTTGCCGTTAAACTCGCAACCGGTAATAGTAGGATTCCCGTAACTGCAATATATCGCCCCGCCATATGAATAAGATTTTGTTGCAACTGAATTCGGCGTATATGTATATGAATAGGCCAGATTAGCACTAAAAACACAGTTTGTGATAGTTATATCACTGAAGTAACAGTATATCGCTCCGCCGTAGGAATAGGCATCTGATAATTCCCGGGATGAAGTCATATTTCCGCTGAACGTACAATTTGTAACTGTGGGACTGCCGAGTTGGCAGTACATTCCGCCGCCGCTGGCCTGAGTATCCGCAGGGGAAAGGATGTTTCCGCTTATAATGCAGTTAGTAATTGTCGGGCTGCTGTACTGACAATATATTCCGCCGCCGAGATATCCGCCGCCGTTCGTTATGAAAAAACCGTTCAATACTGTATTAGTATCCTCACCAGAGTCAAATCTAACACAACTATCAATGCCGTTGCCGTCGATGATCGTACTTAAAACTATATCTGAATCAGTTGGACTGCTGCTTTGAAGGGTTACCGCCTTGCCTGAGAAATCAATATTTTCAACATATGTACCCGGCATAACGGTAATAACATCCCCATTATTTGAATCATTTATGGCTAACTGAATACTGCTGTAATCTGCAGGGCCGTCATCATCGACGGTATACTCCACTGCAAAAACAGATACAGTAATTAACAATACAATTGACACTATCAGCGCAAAATAAGACTCAGTCGGCATTATCACCCTCCTTAGGGACATTTGTAGGTTACATCGAAATACATATGTTTAGACAGACCATTATTATATATTAATGGTCCTATAAAATCAAGCTGGCGCAGCATTTATGCCGGTTTAAAGGGGTAAAAACGCCAATTTGAGGTGATTATTTTATGCCTCTGCAGAGCTTGTAACAGGCGGATCCTCAACCTTTTGATTTGTGGCAAGCGGCAAAGTAAACCATATTGTCGTGCCATGCTCATAGACAGACCTTATGCCCATTTGGCCTCCGTGTCTTTCAACTATCTTCTTGCAGACAGTCAGGCCGATGCCGACACTTTCCTCGGTTTCGCTGTCTATATGCTGCAGGCGTTTGAAGGGGTCAAAGACATTGCCGAGCTGTTCTTCCCTGATGCCCATTCCGTTGTCCTCTATCTCTATACGCACGGTCTGGTCATCTTCTTTAAATGCCTGTACAATAATCTCCAGCGGAACATCCTCTTTCCTGAATCTTAAACCGTTTGCTATAATCTGCTCCATAACCTGATGCAGTTTAACAGGACATCCGCTGATTACAGGTAATTTTCTGGGGACCGAAATAACAGCATGCATCTGTTCAATCTCATCTGCCAGGCTTATACTTCTTATATTCTCCATAACCAGATTCAAATCAATATCCTCAAATTCCATTTTTTCCACGGAGACCTGCAAATAAAGTCTGAGCCCTTTAACCATCTGCTCAATTTTCATAGCACCATCAATCATAAAGCTGAGATTTTCCTGCTGGTCGGTATCCAGCTTACCTGTCAGCGACCTGGCCAGGAGCCTTCCGAACATGGATATTTTTCTGACCGGTTCCCGCAAATGATGAGAGGTAATAAAAGCGAACTGCTCGAGCTCCTGATTAGCTACAGTAAGCCTTTTAATCGTCGTTTCCAACTCTGTATTGAGTTTCTGCAGTTCAGCTTGTGTTTTCTTGCGTTCGGCAACTTCTTTGCGTAATTCGGAAGTGCGTTTTGCCACATCAAGTTCCTTTTGATTATAGGCCTGCTGTAGTTTTTCCTCGATCTTTTTCTGCTGCTCCATCTTATCGTACAGGTCCATATATGTACCTGCCAGTTTTGATTCGGCACGGAGCATATATAAATGAGACAGCAACCACGACACCGCTCCTGCCGCTACGGCTATGGAAGTCAGCATCATTATAAACACTTCCATTGCCGATCTTATCGGCGTCATATCCTTTAGAACAACGATATCACCGATATGTATATGAGCTGCGTTAACCAGCGGGATAAAGCCGCCTTTGTAACTGCGGTCTGTAATTGCTGTGCTGAACAAAGAATCATTATTCCGTTCAAGAACCTTTCTTGCCTTGTAAAGAGATTTCTCTGAAATGTCTTCAAGTGTAGCTCCCGCTATTACCTTGTCGGATAATAAATCCCAATTAGCATTTTCCCTGCCTATCATTCGCATGCCCTGTTCCCAATTGGCACGCTGGAGGCACTCTTTATCAACAGTTATCAATAATTCAACATCAAGAACTTCCTTCAACACCGGCAGGATATACCCGATATCTTCGCCTATTTCGATATAACCGCTCAATTCACCGTTTATGACCCATGGATGTACAACACGAACTGTCAGCGTACCATACGGATCGAACTCCGTACCCCATACAGGACGCTGCCATTTTTCAGCCTGGTTCACTGTAGGTCTTGTAACAGTATCGCCGTGCCTGGCAGGATTATGTACCCGCAGGAAGCAATTCTTATCGAGATCGTGGAAGTAGAGATGCGTTACTTTACCTTTGGAATAGATACCGTTTAAAATCGGTTTGGACAATTCCAGTAATTTAGCACGGTTCTTTTTAAGCCAGGCCGATTTTAATCCCTCATCTTCCTTAATGAAATCAAACAGGCCATCCATTTCCTGCGTATGTGTATTTACATACCTGTTATAAAGCAGACGTGCTCCCTCAATTTCTATCTGCAGCTTGTCAGTGTTACTGCGCCACTGCAGCCAGGAAACACCAATAACTGAGGAACTCAGCAGTATCAGAATTGTCAGCACTATCGGCAACAGCACTGGTATTCTGATCTTCATTTTTTTGCCATCAGTCTGCATTTCTACTTTTCCATTCGGTATTTATATACATTATGCCTGTAAAGACAGACCTACCAGTTATGTTTTTCGGCTGGACCTAAGTTGGTCTTAACTACAAACAGGCTTTGCGGTTATCGTCTGAAATGCATTCATATTGGGTTAAGTTAACCAAGGATTTATAGGACGAAAATTTGTGTTTTAATATCAGGTGTATAACAGAGTCGCCAGAGTCCTATAATAATAAAGGAATTTATTTGATATATCTTCTATGGATTATAGTATTGTTCGTCAGTTTTAAGCCAATTTTCCACAAAGACAGTGTAATCAATAGCATTTATAACACCATCAGGCACAACATCTGTATCACCTGCAGCACTTAGCCAGTCAGATGCCAACTGACCTAAATCAAGCCAGTCCACTATATAGTCAACATTAAAATCACAAGTCAATGGACCAAGTCTTTCGAATACCATACCATAATCGCGTGTTTTTGAAGTAGTATTTGTAAGAGTGATTTCATACTCACCTGCCAATTCGAGCAGTATATCCATCTTAGTCAGATTATTAAGCGCATCAGTTTCCCAATACACCTCCGTACCGCATGGATCTGTAACAGTTATATCTATATTAAACTTAGTTCCTGATTCATCATAATATTTCCAAGACTGCGCTTGCCACTGTCTTGTAACCTCTCTGTTCCATGCAACTGTCATAACTAACCGTTCTCTTCGCTGGGCATTTACGAGATATGTATGCACCTGAGAATCGCCCAGTACATCATACGCCCAGCCTCTCACAGCATCTGTCGAATTTCCTGCAACAAGCTGGTCAGCAGATAATGTAAGATATGCACGATATGCGTCAATCCTGCCGTAGCCTCGATGCGGATGCCAAGTCTGATTAGCAGGGTCTGTAAAATTGCCGTTTTTATCTAATATGTTCGGAAAAGTCGAATTAACGATTACAGCTCTTATAACCTCACTATAACCATCATTTAATGCAGGGCTTTGGTTCGCATATTCAAGCAGCAAAGCTGCAATACCGCCGGTCTGAGGAACAGCAAAACTTGTAGCGCCGTCTTTAATGGTGTTATAATAGGCCACATCACTCCAGACAGAAGTTGTGGTCTGGCTGCTGCCCGGGCAGGATATGTCCGGTTTATTTCTTCCGTCAACAGTAGGACCGGTAGCTGACATATTTCCAATCCTGATATAAAAATCATTCGGTTCATCGATCAGTGCCGCTGTTGTAATACCGTTGTATATATCACCAAAAATGTAAGGATGTGATGCATTATTACCGCTGGCTAATGCAAAGATAACATCTCCGGTATTTGCAAAATAATCATACATCAAACTATAATCACTCGATCCATCCGCCTCACCAGCCAATGCCACGGCAGTTACAATCACCTTACAGCCATATGTATTAATTAATGCTTCCAAGGCATTTTCAACATAACTCATTGATATATTGCATGCATCGTTAACAACCCTTGCTGAATAAAGATCACAGCCCGGTGCCGTGCCGATACTATCCAAATAACCTGTCCAGCCTCTGCTTGCAATAATACCTGCAACCCATGTATCATGGCCGGTAATGAGACCTCCCATATAATTTACCCCGCTTGTAGAATAATCATAATTGAAAACATGAGGACCGTTGGAATCGTTAAATGCCTGGTGGGTATCTCGGACATTGCGTACAGCAATCAGCCCAATATTTATTCCTGCTCCGGTGATGTTAATATCGTGAAGTGCCTGACAATTGGAACCATCTGCCGCTGTCGAGCCGTGCAGAGCATAAACACTTGTGCAAAACAGCAAGACCAGCAGCAATATTATAGGACTAATTCTATATAAATACAGTCTTCTCACCTTCCCTTCCTTCCTCGCGTATTATAGCATAAATCGATTAAAAAATCAATGTGTAAGGGAAATTGGCTTAAAAGATAAACTTTTCTGTTTTTTATCTTTACTGCCCGGGTTGTTTGAGTTCTTCTACCTTTGGCAGGTCTTTTAATGAGTTTAAACCGAATACTTCGAGGAATTTTTTTGTTGTGCCGTAAAGGAGAGGCCTGCCGAGGATCTCGGCTTTGCCGACTATTTTGACAAGACCTTTGTAAATAAGCGAGCGTATCATTTCGCCGCAGGCAACACCGCGAATTGCTTCCACATCTGCTCTGATTACAGGCTGCTTATAAGCAATAATAGCAAGGGTCTCCAGCGCAGCAGGAGAAAGTTTGGTTTCTCCCCTCTGACGTAAAAGTTTTCTAAGCCAGTTATTATAGTCCGGCAGCGTCATCATCTGGAAACCGCCTGCGATCTCTTCTATTCTGAATGCCCTGCCGCTTCGACCATACTGCTCATTAAGCCTTTCGATACACTCTCTGATTTGTGAAGGCGGTCCGTTAAATTCAGAAATAGCGCCAATCCGCTCGGCAGAGAGCGGTTCATCAGAAGCAAAAAGTACCGCCTCGATCACCGATTCGGTGGTTATTTCCTGTGAAGGAGTACTCGACGCCGTGCCGGCATCGGCTAAACTACCATCTTCGTAATCTATCAACTCCTGGTGCTGTTCAATTTCTTCGCTCATACCTTCGTCCATTCAAAGGGGTCTTTATCTTTCTTACTGATGATGATTTTAACATCTTTCAGATTTTTTTGTAGTTCTTTTGCAACTTTTTTAAGTATAAATCTCTCCGAAACGCTGTGGCCCAGACACACAACCGTCATCCCGGCTTCCTGGGCCGCAAGTGCCTGGTGATGCTTTATCTCGCCAGTCAGATAAAGGTCGCATTTAGCTGCAATTACATTCATTATCAATTTACTGCACGAACCGGCACAAACCGCGGCTTTTTTTACTGTCCGTCTCTTTGGTCCGACAATTCCCGCTGCCCTGGCTCCGGTAACAGCCTTGATTTTCTTTAGTATCATACTCAACTGCACCGGCTTTTCGAGTAACCCTATCCTGCCGAGCCCGATTTTGTCCTCAACATCATACAATTTTATAACATCAAAGGCCGGCGTCTCATAAGGATGGGCCTTTCTCATCACCTTTACAACATCAGCTATTTTCCCAGCAGGTACTATCGACTCAAATCGTATCTCATCGACTTTTTCGAGTTTACCTTTTTTGCCAATTGCAGGTTTAGCACCTTTCAGCGGCAAAAATGTCCCCTCGCCTGCACTGCGAAAACTGCAATGGCTGTAATTGCCTATCGCCCCTGCGCCAGCCTTGAAAATCGCATCAGCAACCTTTTCAAGTGAATCAACCGGAACAAAAACTACAAGCTTATAATTATCATGACCACCCTGGACAAAATCTCCAATAGGTTGCGGATTTTTTATTCCGACAATCTCTGCAAGTCCGTCATTTACTCCGCCACTGGCTACATCAAGCGCGGTATGTATCGAATAGACACTTAGCCCATTGCGGATAAGCTCGTAAACAACCAAATCACTGGTAATATTTTTCAAGCCATCCCAGATAACCGGATGATAACTTATAATAAAATTACAGCCTGCCTGCTTAGCTTCTTTTACAACATCTTTTGTTATATCAATCGTCAGCAGGATTTTCTTGGCCGTCGAACTGCTGTCGCCGATAAGCAGGCCGGTATTGTCCCAGTCCTGTGCAAGATTAGGCGGGGCAAGCTTTTCAATTACCGTAATAATGTCTTTAATTCTCATTATTCTTTCCTTGAACAGTATTGATTGAAAAATTCTGTATAAAGAGCAGCTATTTTCTTTGTCATCGTACCAGGCTTTGCATTTCCAACATCGTGTGCTTCAATTTTTATTACAGGCATTACCTGCATTATAACATTTGTAATAAAAACTTCATCTGCCGCGAGCAGTTCTTCAATACCAAACTCTTCCTGACAAACTTTTATCAAATTTTTCTCAGCAAGGTTCAGTACTGTTTTCCTTGCGATGCCGGGCAGGACACCAACTTCCAGCGAAGGCGTAAAAAGAACCGAATCTTTCACGACAAACACATTGCTCACACATCCTTCAGCCAATCTGCCGTCGATCGTAAACCACAACGCCTCGGCGGCGTGTTTGTGATGAGCCATTCCCAAAGCAGATATCCTTGAAAAATAGCTTGTCGTCTTGTGCCCTGCTAATATATCTGCGGGATTCTGCCTGTAAGAGTTCAGCACAACCATAATTCCTTTATCGTAATACTCCTTCGGATAAGGGTCGAACTTAACAGCAGTGACAAGCAGTGTCGGCTCGGGATTTTCGCCGCTGACAGCCCCGCTTGTTGCAGTCAGACGTATCCGGGCATCTTTGAGTTTATTTGCATTTAAAGTTTCATAGACTGCTTTAGCAAAAAATTTCTTGTCGCCTCGCAGATTTATTTTTAATTTAGCAGCACTGTCAAAGAGCCTGTCCAGATGGTCATCCAGTGCAAAAACGACACCGTTTGAAGCTCTCATAGTCTCAAACAGCCCAGCCCCATATAAAAATCCGCCATCCGAGCAGCTTATTGAAGCTTCAGAGCTTTCTACTATTTGGTTATTCAAAAAAATCTTGCTCATTTTACTCCTGAACTGCTTTTATTCCTGCAAGTAATGCTTTTGCTTTGATAAGTGTCTCTTCCCATTCAGCCTGCGGGATAGAATCGGCTACAATGCCACCGCCGGTCTGAGCAAAAGCGGTATTTCCCTTTATGATAATTGTTCTTATGACGATATTCAAGCAGGCGTTGCCTTTCAGGTCTATCCAGCCGATACAGCCCGTATAAAGACCTCTCGCCGTCGGTTCAAGTTCATTGATTATCTTCATCGCGCTTATTTTCGGAGCACCGGTAATTGAACCGCCCGGGAAAATAGCTTTTAGAATATCAACAAAATCTATTTTTTCTTTCAGTCTGCCCTGAATTGTCGCAACCGCATGAAAAACTGTTGCAAATGTCTCTATATCACGTCTTTTTACAACTTTAATCGTGCCGGGTTTGCAAATCCTGCCCAAATCGTTCCGCTCAAGGTCGATTATCATATCAAGCTCTGCTTTTTCCTTCTCGTTGGCAATGAGCTCGGCGCAATTTTCTTTATTAATTTTTTCGTCATCTGTTCTCGGTCTTGTACCCTTGATTGGACAGGTTGTAATTGTGCCGTTATTTATACTTATAAAAAGCTCAGGCGATGCGCTTACGATCTGGAAATCACCTGCATCTATATATGCTGAGTACGGGCTGGGGTTAAATTTGTTTTGCCAGAGGAAAAGCTTATAAGCATCTGCATTGAAATCAGCACTGAACCGCTGAGAGAAATTTATCTGATAGACATCGCCGTCGTAGATATACTTTTTTGTCTTTGCGATAGCATCGAGGTAATAGTCCTTTGTTATATTAGACTTGAAATCTTTATTTATTTGGTTAGCTCCCAACTTTACGTTGGGAGTCTGGCCGCCGTTTGCGGCGGCCGCTAAACAAGTTTCCAGTTTTTTGATCTTTTCTTCACCTGTTGTTTTATCATTCGGCAGTTCAATCGCAAAAAGGTGGAAACAATTCTCTATATGGTCGAAACAGATAACCTTGTCATAAAAACATAACCTTATTAACGGCAAACAGATATCGTCTTCCGCAGTCGGGATATTTTCGATGTGTCTGTTGAGGTCGTAGCTGAAAAAGCCGAGCCAGCCGCCCGTAAAAACTCCCTCAATACCTGAATTCATCTTTGGAGTTGAGATTGCTTCGTCCACCTTAAGGTGTCCTCGCAATGACAAATTAGAGTCTCTTATGTCATTGCGAGACCTGCGAAGCAGGTCGTGGCAATCTCTTTCTTCAAGATGATATTTATTTAGAACAGCTTTTAATTTCTCTAAGGGTTTTTTTTCAGTGTTTAAACATTCGAAAACTTCGACAGGCTCAGCGGCAAAATAGCTGTATCTATTTCTGTCAGAATTAAATTCTGCTGCGCCGAGAATCGCAGGATTATTGAGAGTTGAAAAGTACCGCACCAAACTCTGAAGTTTAACATTTGCTGATATGCTTTTATAAACTAATCGGCAATAACTTTTCTTCTCTATACCTAAAGCAGAAAACCCGCCGTGAAACGGCGGGCTAAATATTTTTGAATTCGTGTTAGTTTGTGTTAATTCGTGGCTCATTATAAACTTTCAAGCCGAAGTTTTTTATCGTATTCAATCAATCCTGCGATAAGTTCATCCATCCCGCCAGCCATAACCTTATCGAGATTGTAAAGCGAAAGGTTTATCCGATGATCTGTAACACGGTTTTGTGGATAATTATATGTCCTTATTTTTTCGGAGCGGTCGCCGGAGCCTATCATAGTCTTTCTCGTCTTGTCTCTCTGGGCCCGTTCGATACGCTGGTAATGTTCGTAAACCCTGCTTCTAAGCAGCCGCCATGCTTTGGCTCGATTTTTATGCTGACTCTTTTCTTCCCGCATACTGACCATTATACCGGTCGGCTTATGTTCGAGTTTTATCGCACTGTTGAGTTTGTTAACACTTTGGCCGCCGGGGCCGCCTGCCCTGCTGACATGTTCAATAACATCATCAGGTTTTATATCAACTTCCAGCTCTTCCGGCTCAGGCAAAACGGCAACAGTAACCGCAGAGGTATGCACCCTGCCCTGGGCTTCGGTCTGGGGCACGCGCTGCACCCTGTGTCCACCGCCTTCGTATCCAAGATGTGCCCAGACATTCGGGCCTTTTATATTAAAGATGACCTCGCGGAATCCGCCAAGCTCACTAGCGCTGAAGTCGAGCTGTTCGACTTTCCATCTTTGTTTTTCCGCATAACGGATATACATCTCGTATAAGTCGCGGGCAAAAAGTGCCGCTTCATCTCCTCCGGTCCCTGCCCGTATTTCCACTATGACCGAACCTATCGCCGCATCATCAGCCATTACAAGTGAATCTTTAATTTGTTCCAGCAGCTCCGTCTTTTTTGCTTCAAGACCGGTTATCTCTTCGGCGGCAAGAGCTTTCATATCAGAGTCGGATTCGCTGTCATCTAAAATTGCCTGAGCCTCGGCGATATCTGAAAGCAGCTTCTTATAATTTCGATAGTTCGTTACCGTTGTCCGGAGCTTGCCCTGCTCTTTTGTGATGGAAACAAATTTCCTCGGATCCGTAGCCACCTCAGGGTCTCCGAGCTGTTGTTGGAGCTCGCAGAATCTTCCGTTAAGCTCATCAAGTTTTTTTATAAGTGCTGAATCAGTTTCGCTCATAGGATCGGCCTAAACAATCCAAAAAAAATACGCCGCCGGTACATAATTCTGTTTGAATAAGACCAACAGCGTAGTTTGTAAATCAAAAAATCTAATTTTCTTTTTTATCTTGTGCCTTGTTGTCCTTTTTTGCTTTGTCCATATAGGTTTGACCGTATTTTTGCTTGAAACGCTCGATCCGTCCTGCCGTATCAACGAATTTCTGCTTGCCTGTATAGAACGGATGGCACATTGAGCATATTTCAGCGTGGATTTCCTTGACCGTACTGCGGGTCTCGAAACTGTTTCCGCAGCCGCATTTGACCTTTACTGTCTGATAATTAGGATGTATGTCTTTTTTCATTTTTTAATACCTTAAATATAGAGCGAGGTATTATACATTTTTCCCAGACCAATGCAAGAACTCTTTAAATAACTCTTTTTTCTATTAAAAAACCCTATTTTAAAGCCTCCCAAGCCAGTTAGCCGCCTGCCCCGTTAGAGACAAGCAGCTCTAAGACGGTTATCAGGCATTACGTATGTCCTGTCTCTAACGGGGCTTGTCAAAAGCCCCGGATTAGCTTATACTTACGCCGAATTTGTGGAAAGGACGTAAAATGAAACCAAAACTGATTATCGTTGGCGCAGCCGGCAGAATGGGCAGAAGGATTCTATACCTCGCCGGCCAATCGCAGAATTTTGATATAATCGGAGCAGTTGAAGATAAAAATTGTCCTGATATAGGAGCCGATGCCGGTCTGCTGGCAGGCCTGGGACAGAACGATATCAAGATAAGCTCAGATTTTCCACCTGCCGGCGATGTGGTAATAGATTTTTCACTGCCCGCAGCTTTCAATAATACCATGGATTATTGCCTTGCCAATAATTGCGCACTTGTGATGGGTACAACAGGTCTATCTGATGAGCAGATCAAAAAAGTAGATAACGCCGCAAAAAAGATCCCTCTCATCCAGGCAACAAATATGGGAGTTGGAATGAATCTGCTTTTTGAACTCGTCGGTATAATCGCACAAAAATTAGGTGACGAATATGATATTGAAATTACTGAAGCACATCATCGTTTCAAAAAAGACTCTCCCAGCGGTTCAGCTATAACGCTTGCCGAGAGAATAGCTGCTGCGACAGATAAAAAAATTCCTGATTGTCTTGACATAGGCAGGAAAGGTAAAGATGTCCCTCGCAAAAAAGGTTCTATCGGAATACAGGCAGTCAGATTAGGCGACACCGTAGGCGAGCATTCGGTAATGTTCGGCACATTAGGAGAAACTATAACGATATCGCACAGTGCTCACAGCAGAGACACCTTCGCATCAGGAGCAATAAGAGCTGCCGGCTGGCTGGCCAGCAAAGATGCAGGAAGATACTCAATGGCCGATGTGCTGGGTCTTAAATAGCCTTACTGCCCAATAATGCAAAAGTTATCATTACTGAATTGAAGATGCAGTGTACAAATATTGCCCGCAAGAGCGACCCACTTTTTTCATAAGCATAGCCCATAGCGATTGATAAAATCAACAATGCGGGCAGATGCATCAGCGGATGAAGCAATGAAAAGATTACCGAGGCCATGAAGATACTTCGCCAGGGACTATAACCGATATTTCGAAAATAGGTTTGCACAAGTCCTCTGAAAACAAGTTCTTCAAACACAGGCGTTATGACCGCCGCGAAAAAAATCATAAAAATTCTCAGGCCTATTTGATCACCTTCGAGTATTACTACCAGCCCTTCATTTTGCTGCATATGGAATTCAGCCCCTTTAATAATAGTGCCGAACATTGCCACCAGACGAAGCGACCCTGTAGCCAGCGGCCAGACCGTCAGGAATACCAATGCAGCTGCGCCAATATCTTTTAAAATTCCTTTTTTGCGCAAGCCAAAGCCAGCCAGACCTGCTGCAAAATATTTCCGTACCGCACCAAGAATAAAAACGATAAGAACCACATCTATTAAAGCAATAATCAAATATGTAATAAACTCCTGCTCCCATTTGGGCAAATGCTCTGTAAGTTCTCTGGACATATCTGCCGCAACCATATACATACCAAGCCAGCCGCAAACAACCGCAGCGGGAATATAATAAGGCATGGAATTATATCGGAAAACCGCCCTGTCAAGCTCCTTTGAGCCGAATTCGCGTGTAGTCGCCCAATAAGCAAATAATGCCAGACCGGCGGCAACTAAAATGAACATAGCAGCAGATATATAGATGTTATATCCATAACCTAATAAGCCGGTCAACAGCAAATTATTGACAAAAAACACAAAACACCTCCAACGGCTGCGCCGCGAAAATGGAAAGCTGAGAGTCGAAAGTTGAGCATTAAAGGGCACAACTTGCCTTTTTCTATGCCCTAAATCCTAAACCCAAAACCCTGCTATTGCATAAGCTGCCCTTTTGTATTAAATTAGGCCTGTCTTTTCAAGGAATTTCGGCATATGGCTCTTGATATATTTAAAATTTCAGGTCCAGTAAGGCTAACCGGCGAAGTTACCATCAGCGGGTCCAAAAATGCTGCCCTGCCGATAATAGCGGCAACAATCCTTGCTCCAGGCAAAAGCACCTTATGCGGTGTTCCAAACCTCAGCGATATCAAAGTAATGTGCCAACTAGTCGAAAATCTCGGCTGTAAAGCGAGTATCGACAACGGCACGGTAACTATTGACTCAACAAATATTGATAATCCTTTCGGCGATTACGAAATTGTCAGAAAAATGCGGGCAAGTGTTTGCATCCTCGGCCCCCTTCTTGGACGCTGCGGCAAAGTCGAGGTCTCAATGCCGGGCGGATGTGCGATCGGATACAGACCTGTCGATATTCATCTGCGCGGTTTGAGAGAACTGGGAGCAAAAATTGAACTTAAAAATGGTTATATAGTTGCTCACGCAAACGGCGGGCTTAAAGGTGCAAATATATTTCTCGGCGGACCTTTCGGTTCAAGTGTCCTTGCTACCGCAAATGTCCTGTCAGCATCAGTCCTTGCAAAAGGAAAAACTATTATTGACTCAGCAGCCTGCGAGCCGGAGATAACAGATCTTGCAAAATGTCTTAAAAAAATGGGAGCAAAAATCAGCGGCATAGGTTCACCCCAGCTTACAATAAAGGGAGTAAAAAAACTCAAACCGATCGAGCATACGGTAATACCGGATAGAATCGAGGCGGGAACCTTTCTTGCGGCCGCTGCGATAACCAAGGGCAATTTGAAACTTAAAAACAGCAGAGTCGATCATCTTATGGCTGTTATCGATAAGCTCAGAAGTATGAATGTTACTGTCGAACAAACCAAAGATGGTTGTGAAGTTGTTTCCAACAGTCTGAGCAAACCAACAGATATTACAACGCTGCCGTATCCCGGATTTCCAACAGATTTGCAGGCACAATTCATGGCCTGCCTATGTCTGGCAAAGGGAAACAGTGTAATTTCTGAAAAAATCTTTCCGGACAGATTTATGCATGTATCGGAATTGAGCAGAATGGCTGCAAATCTCAGAAAAGAAGGTCCGCATGTAATAGTCAGCGGCGTAGAAAAGCTGATTGCCGCCCCGGTAATGGCTTCTGACCTGAGGGCTTCAGCAGCTCTTGTCCTTGCCGCTCTGGCTGCTCAGGGCGAAACTATTGTAAATCGTGTTTATCATATAGACAGAGGTTATGAAAAAATCGAGGAAAAACTAAATGCCTGTGGTGCAAAAATCGAGCGTCAGAGCATATAAAACTAATTCTTAGGAACAATTTTTCTCCATAATGCACACTCACTTGAGCTTCCATGAATATTCACAGACCAAGACTGTCCTTGCTGTCGTTCAACAAGAATACCTTCAAATTTTGCTATCAAATGACCAATCTGCCGATGTACTGTGAGAGTTATATTATTACCCTGATAACCCGAACAGAAATTTAAATAATCATCTGAATAATTCTTAATTAGCTCATCAACTACAAAATGGCTGTCAAAATAATAACCCGGTTTTACTTCCTGTAAGATTTTTTCGATACAGTTTTTCATAAATTTTTCCTTCTATTAAAAAGTTATTGTTCTCCTCTTCCTGGGTTAAACCCAAACAAACATACACAAATTTCTTTGGCAATAGGCAAAGCAATCTGTGTTCGTTCATCAATTCTGCCAGGGTTTGCCCACCTTCTTAACCTTTTTTCAGTAACGCTGGTAAGAAACTCTCTGGAGTTACCTGTTTCTAAAACCTGATAGCGGAGTTCCCTGCACAACATTAAAGCAACCTGTTGTTTTTCCAAACTTTCGATAAGCTCTCTAAGCCTGTTAACATCAAAATCTTCTTTCAGTTTCAAGTTCTCAGCCTTATCCGAAGTGATTCTAACGGTCTGCTCCGAAAAAACAGTAATATCAGGTATTAAAGCTTTTAAGAGTTCAGCTGTTCCAATTCCCAACTTTCCTGCAACAAACTCAAGTCGACCATACTGGCTATCTGTTAATTCAATATTTAATTTCTTCATATCATTCTCCATAAAAACCACCAATTTGCCATTTATTTATCGCCTATTAGCTGTCAATTATATAACTATACTATTTATTGTCAAATAAAAAAAATGGAAAATATAGTTTTATCAGCCAATCACAGCAGAAAATTTCACAAATAGGTTAAGATTAGCCCAAAATTGGCAGATTTAATCAATAACCATAGAGATAATACTTGATATTTGATGATATGATCATTAGAATTCAGGTTATGTATAAAGAACGAATTATTACAAGTCGTTTAAAAAAACTATTCGACTCTTTTCCCTCTGTGGTCATTTTAGGCGCCAGACAGGTTGGGAAAAGTACGTTAGTACAGCATGTCTTTCCGAAATTAGATTATTTTGTTTTTGACCCTGTAATAGATATGGGCAATGCAAGAAGCGATCCTGACTTATTTCTCGACAATCATCCCGCTCCTGTCATTCTTGATGAAATCCAGTATGCCCCGGAACTTGCGGCTGCTATAAAACGCCGAATCGACAAAACACAACAACCCGGCCAGTACCTCATAACTGGCAGTCAGCAGTGGGCTGTTATGAAATCTATTTCTGACAGTCTGGCAGGAAGAGCAGTTTTCCTCAATCTGGAAAGTTTTAGTCTTCGTGAAATTTACGAACAAACCTCTAAAGAATGTTGGCTCCAGCGATGGCTGGAAAATGACAGCGATCTTATAAAAAACAAACCAATATATCTGGAAACAAAAAAAACTCTATACGAGCATCTATGGCAGGGCTGGCTGCCGGGAGCAGGCAAAATCGATTCAGAACTCATTCAGGATTTTTATAACTCATATCTGCAAACATATATCGAACGCGATGCCCGCCTAATTTCAGACACCGCTGACTGGCAACAATTTGGAAGATTCGTCCAATTAATCGCTGCTCTCACAGCACAGGAAATAAATTATTCCCAACTCGGCAGAGAATTATCAATAACTCCTCAGACTGCGCAACGCTGGCTGGCAACTCTTACGGCAACTTTTCAATGGTTTGAAATACCTGCATATCATGGAAATACCCTCAAAAGAATCAGTAATAAACCAAAAGGTTTTTTTGCCGACACAGGATTGGCCTGCGCACTACAAATGATTTCTTCACCCAAGGCTCTCAGCGGCAATCCGCTGTTGGGAGCATTATTTGAAACTGCTGTTATCGGAGAATTACGAAAACTATATAACAGCTTCTCTTCGCCTGCCGGGTTGTGTCACTGGAGAAGTCATAGTGGAGGAGAGGTCGATGTCATTCTTGAAAGAGATGGTAGATTTTTTCCGATTGAAATCAAAGCCACGACAAAACCTTCAAAAAATGATTGTCGTGGAATAACCGCCTTTCGTAAAACATATCCTGACCTGAGTATCGCACCGGGACTTATCATTTGTGCCTGTGAAACCTTCCAACAACTCACAGAAAATGATTATGCTATTCCATGGAATACTATATAAATATAGATATTGTTTGCAAAATAATCCCACATCCTGTATGATTCTGAACTCTTATGACTGAAAAAATAGACACATATAAGCTGTCTAACGGGATGACTGTTCTCGGTATTCCAATGGCATCGGTGCAGTCAGCTGCAATCGGTTTATTGCTGCCGGCCGGAGCTGCCACAATACCGGACGGATGCTGCGGGGCAGGAACCATAATAGCCGACTGGATATTCAGAGGAACAAAAGACAAGACAAACAGAGAGCTTGCAGATGCACTCGACGGACTGGGACTGCTAAGAAACAGTAACGTTGAATCAAAGCATATCGCTTTATCGGCAGCTTTAGATGCAAGTAATCTGTTAGAAGCAATTGAGCTTTATGCTCAGATGATACTTAATCCGGCTCTCGACAGCGAGCAGTTCGAATACTCAAAACAACTTGCACTGCAGGGGCTGCTCAGTCTCGAAGATGATCCCCGGCACGAGACAATGCTTTTGCTAAAAGAGCATTTCTATCCCGACCCTCTGGGCAGGAATACCGCAGGTAAAAAGGAAGATCTGCAAAATCTTACCGCAGAAAAAACCAAACAGATAATATCGGAAAATTTCGATCTTTCTCAGACTATCCTTGCTATCGCAGGAAAATATGACATTCAAAAGCTTCGTCCACTTACTGAAAAGCTGTTCGCCGGCGAAAAGCCGAAAAGCAAAAAGGAAATAAACACAAAAGAACCACTTCTCGATTATCATCATCATCCGCATGACGGATCGCAGGTACATATCGGGATAATGACTCAAAGTGCAACACCGCAAAGTGGTGATTATTATAACGCAAGAGTCGCAACTGCAATACTTTCCGGCGGAATGAGTTCAAGATTATTTGAGGAAGTCAGAGAAAAAAGAGGTTTGTGTTACATTGTAAGTGCCGGCTACCACTGCTTAAAAGAAACCGCAGGCATAGCCTGTTATGCAGGCACAACACCAGACAAGGCACAGGAAACATATGATGTTATAATAAAAGAGTTCAGACGGCTCGCTGAAGATATCGACGCCGATGAGCTGCAAAGGGCAAAAATAGGTCTTAAAAGCGGCCTTGTAATGCAAAGTGAATCGACAATGGCACGTGCGCAAGCTGCTGCAACAGATCATTACATCCTTGGAAAAGTCAGAAATCTTGAAGAAATACTACAAAATATAGACAAAACCAGTATTAAAAGCATTGTTGATTTTCTGAAAAATAATCCTTTTGAAAACTTCTGCTCTGTAACTACAGGGCCAGTAAAAATAAAACCTGTATAAAAATGGAATTTAAGCATAAAAAACTTGTAAACGGTCTTAACGTCATAGGCGAGGTTAATAAACACGCTCTCTCTGCCGCGATAGGCTTCTTCGTCAGAACAGGCAGCAGGGATGAAACAGATGATATCAGCGGTGTAAGTCACTTCCTCGAACATATGCTTTTCAAAGGCACTGATAATATATCGGCACATGAGGTTAATCGAATTTTCGATGACCTCGGGGCACAATATAATGCTCACACTACCGAAGAAAATACTGTTTATTATGCCGCAGTTCTGCCCGAACAACTTCAGGAAGTCACAAAATTATGGTGCCAGCTAATGAGACCCAGTTTGAGGGATGAAGACTTCGATATCGAAAAAAATGTTATTCTCGAAGAAATCGCCATGTATAAGGACTACCCGCAATTCGAGGTTATCGAAAAATGCAGAAATCTGCACTTCGGATCACATCCATGCGGAAGAAGTGTACTGGGCACTGTAGAAAGTATAACAGCACTGACAAGCGGACAAATGAGAGAATACTTTGAGAGCAGATATTCACCGGATAACATCACTGCTGTAATTGCAGGTAATTTTGATTTCGAAAAAATATGTCAATACATAGAAGCCGGATGCGGAAACTGGCAGCCTAAAGAAGCCGGGCGAAAAATCGAATATTTTGCCGGCACTGCCAAAAGAAACTATGAAAGGAAACATAATCTGTTCTGCAGGCATATCTGCCTGGCCAGCCCAACTGTTTCATATCAGGATGAAAGAAGCTATGTCGCAACATTGCTGGCTAAAATCATAGGAGACAGCACAGACTCACGATTTTTCTGGCAGCTTGTTGACACTGCTATCGCCGAAACCGCAACAATGCATTGTGATGCGATGGACGGGGTGGGAGCCTTTTTCAGCTATATCAGAAGCAGTGAGGAAAACGGTCCAAAGGTTCTGCAGATTACTGAGCAGATTTTCGAATCAGTCCGGCAAGAAAAGATCTCCGCTCAGGAGCTGCAAAGAGCCAAGAACAAAGTCCTGTCCGGCATGACTATTAAAAACGAAATTCCTATGGGCAGACTCATCGAACTGGGAATCAACTGGGTATATCTGAATAAGTATCGACCAATCGAAGAGGAAATACAGCGGATAAAAGATGTAACGCTCGATGATTTAACCGCCCTTTTGGCAGATTATCCGCTTGTACCATTTACCGAATTTTCTCTTGGGCCGGAAAATTAAAATATCGAAATTATAACACCCCTAAAAAAACACACTTATAACACCTGATAAAAAACTGTTTTTCCTTGCAATATTCTCTTTTTATGATATGATAGCAGCGATTCAAGGATGGTTTATGGAAAACGGCAGTTACAACAAGCAAATGGAACAAGATATTCAAAACCTCACAGAAGATGTCCGGCAACAGAATAATCCATCTAAATCTCAAAAACAAAAAACTCCTGCTCGCACTATGCCTACATTAGAGGAAATCACAGGGCACAAAAATCCAGAAACACATTCTCCTCTTCAAAGCAATAACAGTAAGGAGTTCGTTCATCAAATGGTTGAAAAGATCGGCCGTGCTCAACCGGAGGACCGCTCAAGTCAAATGCCTTCACTTAACCTGGCTGACAAGATACTGGCCCAGCAGAGAAAAATTGCGGCACTCAAGAGAAAATCGCCTCCGGAAAATAATAATCAGCCGTCCAGCAAACCTGAGCCTGTACACATAAACTCCATGCCGTCACCACCGGCTTCACCTCAGCAGAAGATCATCGCTGATATTGTCGCAAAGCAAATCGTTGCTTTATCTGTGGAAAGATAAGCTGTCGTTAAGTCATCTCTTCTTAGCCAACTACAAAACGTCCGTATTTATTTTCAGGATTATTATCGGACAAAATCAGATTTTGCCTCAAACAATAACTGTTAATCAAAGACTGCTTCAGTCAGTTGTCATAAATGCCGATTCAACCGGCTGTAGCAGTCTATAGTTTATAAGTATTTTAAAGCCGATTGCCCGTTTTATTTATTTTGAAAGAGTAAATAATGAGGACTGTAATTAAAAGATTTTTAAACGATGAGAAAGGCCTGGAGACTATCGAGTATGCTATTATTTCCGGCCTTATTACAGTTGGCGCAATAGCTACAATTGCCAGCGTTGGTACCTGGGTAAGTACAAGGTTTAACGAAGTACTGACTGCCCTTAATCCTTAATTCAACAACATCAACACTTTTATCCACTTAAAACACTATTCATTTTATCGGGCTATCCACCATAGCCTGGCGAGTCACTGTAAGATTATTATCGGACAATTATCCGAATTTTAATTCAAATAATCATTAGTTAATATCCGCTAAGTTCAGATACCTGCCACAAATGCCGATTCAATTGTCCATAAGGACCGCTGACAATATGTCTCTAATTGCAGCCGGTTTAGGTCCATAGTTTAAAGGTATTTTAAAACTGAACGTTCGTTTTATTGATTTTGAAAGGAAAAAAAATGAGAACTGTTCTTAAAAGATTAGTCAACGATGAGAAGGGGCTGGAAACTGTTGAGTATGCTATTATTGCCGGTCTTATTGTAGTCGGCGTCATAGCAACAATTGCCAGCATCGGTACATGGGTAAACACAAAGTTCGGTGAACTGTTAACCGCACTTAGTTCTTAATCCTGGTGTACATAAACAGATGTTTTCTAACGTTGAACAAATGACAACTGCAACTCAGTGGGGCATCGTTATTGGTGCCTCACTGATTGCAGCCGTTACAGACTTGCGAACAAGACGCATCCCAAATATGCTCACCTTTCCGCTGCTTATAGCAGGATTGGTCTGGGCAGGCTGGGCAAACGGTCTCTGGGGCGTAGCTAATGCAGCCGGTGCATGTTTATGGCTTGCATTTCCGTTTTTGTTATTATTCATTTTCGCCGGCGGAGGTGCCGGTGACGCCAAGCTTATGGGAGCAATCGGAGTTTGGCTGGGCATTTCTGAAGGAACCATCGTATTAGTATGCGTTATGATAGCGGGCATTATCATATCTTTATGCAAAGCAGCAATACATCAAAAACTTAAGCTGGTCCTTACGAATGTATTTATATCCGTATACACATCTATTATTTATGCCCTCAGTCATAATACAAAACCGTTAGTTGTTAATCAGAACAGCTGTGCCGTCAGCACCGACACACTGACAATTCCATACGGTATAGCAATTTTTGCAGGCGTTTGCATAGCAGGAAGTTTGAGGTTGATATGAACATAAAATTGATAAAACAGACATGGAAAAAAGGTGCAGCAGCAGTTGAAGCGGCTATATTGTTTCCTCTGCTTTTACTGTTGACCTTTGCCATCATTGAGTATGGCTGGCTATTTCTAAATGCCAATCTTGTAACTAATGCTGCTCGACACGGAGCACGTATTGCAGTCCTTCCGAATTCCACCAGCACTGATGTAACAAGCGCTATTTCGGATTTGATGAGCACTGCCAATATCACCGGCTACAGCGTAACAATTACTCCATCCGATCTTGCATCATTAACCGTCGGTCAGATTGTTACCGTGCAGATTACCGTGCCGTGGCAGCAAATAGCAATAATAAACAGTCCTTTTTTGCCAATGCCGACAACCGACTTGCAGGCTTCTGTCTCAATGGCAAAAGAAGGGCCGTAACGGCAACAAATTAATGTGGTTAATTTAATATACTTAATTTTTGAATAGGCAGGTGAGATAAAATGAAATGGTCTATTGTATTTCTGGTAGCGTTAGGATTATTCGCAGCAATTTCAGCATCAGTATTAGTCGGTGCACTACGCGGACTTCCCGCCAGTGCCAGCGCCAGCGATTCATCCTCAAAAGATGAGGTGATCGTCGCTGCAAAACCACTGATCGCAATGTCTGCAATTGGTCCAAATGATATAAGCATACAAAATGTTTCGAAGGATAATCTGCCGGAAGGATACTTCTCCGAGCCCGTAGAGGTTATCGGCAGAATCCTCGCTGTATCCGTCGCACAGGATCAGATCTTAACACAGACCTGTCTTGTAAAAGAGGGAGACAGGGCCAGATTAGCAGCGGCTATCCCACACGGAATGCGTGCTATTACCATGAATTTTCCGAATACCTCCACTACTGGCGGTCTTTTGTATCCCGGCTGCATTGTCGATATCCTGGCATCTTTTCGCCTGCCGTCGAAAAATCGGGGCAAAGGCAAGGCAATATCTACAACTTTGCTTCAGGGTATTCAGGTGCTCGCTGTGGAAAACAGCTCTATAGTATCCAAAGATGATGAAGGCGAAAAAGATAAGGAAGAAGCATCTTATTCTGGCCCGGGAGGTAAAAAACTTGTAGTCACTTTAATGGTAAACTCAAGACAGGCCGAGGCCCTGCAGTTGGCCCGGGAGTACGGCACTGTATCAATTGTAATGAGAAATCCTCTTGATAAGTCACCTGTTAACAGTGACTCAACTGTATTGAACGAAGGAAAACTGGCAAAGTCCGGCTCTGCGCTGACTCCTGCAGGCTTAACCCAGGACGGGAAAATAGACCTGTTGAGAAAAGTAGGCGAACATTCAGCACAAAATAATCTGCTGGACGAATTAGACGAAAACTCAGAACATCTCCCGCCAGAGATGTGGAATGTAACTGTGATTCGCGGCAAAGAAGTTGAAGTGCAAAAGGTTGATTCTCCAGATGAGGAAGATGACTATTAAAATGATAATACGTAAATAGACGCCTAATAAACTTTAGTCGTTTATTGAGGTAAGTTGGAGATAAAAAAATGGAAAATTATGAAATTATTCGTGAGTTTCTGGATTATTTGAAATTTGAAAAATACTTCTCTCAGCATACAGCAAAGGGTTATCATGCTGACCTCAAGCAGTTCTGTCGGTATATAAACAGCCGGCAGGATCACTGCTCATACAACCTCTCAGGCAATGAGCAGTCAGATTCCGCAACTGTGCAGCCAGAAATAAAGATAGAACAACTTCTTCTCTCGGCAACACCTGAGACCATCCGTACTTATATGGCTGCTTTAAATGACAAGCAATATTCGCAATCAACTATTGCCCGGAAGCTGGCAACATTGAGAAGCTTTTATAAATTTCTAGTCAAACGCGGCTACATAAGCAACAACCCTGTTACAGCGATAAGAACACCCAGGCAGGACAAAAACTTGAAAAATATAATAGCAATAGGAACGCCTGAGCAGGATAAGAACCTGAAAAACAAAAAAGATTATTATTTGGTGAATAGTACTATGCTAAAAAATAAATTACTATTAAAGACCAAACGGATTGGTGCCCGGCAAATAGTCAGCGCTTTTATTTGCCTGTTTATGACTTGTTTACTTGTATATGCCGGCAACGTGAACCTGGCTGATGAGGTCACACCGCTGGGTACTATAGTAATAAATGCCGGGGAATCAAAAATTATAAGAACACAGTTCCCGACAGTACGTGTGGCAGTTACAAATCCTAAAACTGTCGACGTGAAAGTGCTAACGCCCTACCAGCTTATGCTGCAGGGACTGGAGGTTGGGGAAACAGATGTTATTGTCTGGTCCAAAGATGAGGGAGATCTCCAGCAATGGAAAGTCCTTGTTGTAATGAACATATCAACATACGCAGATAAGCTGAAGGAACTGTTCCCCAAATGTTCTTTAGAGGTAAGCCAATCGGGCGGTACTCTTATAGTAAGAGGGTTGTTGAGAAGTGCAGACCAGGTCAGACAGCTTCACGATTACCTTGATAAGTCTGAAGTTACATATATCGATATGACAAGTGTTGCCGGCACTCAGCAGGTTCAGTTAGATGTGAAGGTTGCTGAGGTAAGCCGAACAATATGGCGGTCTTTCGGTGTAAATGCCCTTTATACCGGTGAAAATCACTTCGGGGGATCCCGTGTAGGTTCATCCAGCGGAGGAGCCCTGGTACCGTCAATTGGGATAGGTCCCCCGGAAGATACAGTTATTGGGACAAAGGCACCTACAAGTTATGCAATTAACTCAGATATCGTTGCAAGTTCTCTGGTCACTATTTTTGCCGGTATTCCCCGTTATAACTTTGAAGTATTTATTCAGACACTGGCTGAGAATCAATACTTAAAAATGCTGGCTAATCCGACTTTAGTTGCATTAAGCGGCGAAGAATCCAGCTTCCTTGCCGGCGGAGAGTTCCCGATACCTGTCGTCCAGGGTGGAAGCGGAGGAAGCTCTATTTCTGTTGAATACCGGGAATATGGTGTTCGCTTGAATTTCAGACCAATTGTCCTCGGTGACGGCACTATCCGCCTGTTCGTTGCTCCTGAAGTAAGCGAACTAACCGATGTTGGAGTTATCATTGAAGGTTACAGCGTACCTTCATTATTGACAAGAAAAGTTGAAACAACTTTAGAACTTAAAAGCGGACAAACCTTCGCTATGGCAGGTTTAATAAAAGATGATATTGAGTCGATAAGGGATCGTGTGCCTGGTCTTTCAAACATTCCTGTCCTGGGTACACTATTTCGTTCTACACGTTATAAGAAGAAAGAAACCGAACTTGTCGTACTCGTAACCGTTTCTTTAGTGGAACCTATTTCTTCATCAAATGTTAGACCTCTGCCGGGCTTTATGCATGCTGAGCCGAATGACTGGGATTTTTATATTGACGGCTATACTGAAAGTCAGGGGCCGCCAAATGTCCATCCTGAAGATGCCCAAAAGCTGAAAGAGCTTGGCATAGATGATCTCCTGGGGCCTGGTGCATGGGAATCCTATAAATAGAGTCGTAGAGATAAATAAGGACAAATGATTACACAGACGCACAACATATTATTGCTGACAAAGGACAATTCCGCTGTAGATATGCTGCATTCGGTTCTGGAAAAAAGCCAGAATATAGTATTGTCCGGCATATGTCAGGAATTTTCTGAACTTACTTCATATCTAAAGGATATTAAGTTTCAGACGATTATTGTTGATATCGACCCGGATCCGCTGAGAATTCTGACCAAGGTCGGAACGATTACAGCTATGTATCCGGAACTGCGCATAGTAGTCATTTCAAACAGTTTCAGCAATGAACTGATCCTGCACGCAATGCACGCCGGGGCAAGACATTATCTGCTTAAAAGCTCTATTGAAAAAGAGCTTGAAAAAGTGCTGGGACAGATACTCTCTGAAGGCCGTAAAAGTGAGTCAAAACAAGGCTCAATAATATCTGTCATCCCTGTCAGCGGGGGCTGCGGCGCAACGACAGTAGCAGTCAATCTTGCCAACGAAATACGAATAGCCTCATCTGAAGAAATATTATTAGTTGATATGGACAGCTATTATGCAACAGTTGCATTGCATCTTGGAATATCCACCCAGTACGGCATCTCAGATATCCTGTCTCATGAAGATATGATCGATGAAAACTTATTGAAATCCTGCTCATATAACTATATGACCGATTTTCATATATTGACAAACAAGGCGATTATAAGTTCGCCTGAACTGAATCCGCCCAGGTATGACAACCTTACCTCTATTCTGGAAGTATGTAAAAATGCTTACAAATATACAGTAATTGACACTCCTTCCCGTCTGGATAAGGATGTTCTGGAAAAAATACTTGACCTAAGCGACAATATACTGGTCGTATTCCATGCCACCGTAAAAGATTTGAAGCTGGCGCAGTACCTTATATCATCTGTTCAGTTTCTTACCGCGCCGAATAAGATAATCCCCCTGGCAAATAACTTTGACAAACGAAATTCACTGATAAAACTGGAAGACTGTAAACAGGCATTGGGAATAGAGCATATCCACAGCATATGCAGCGAACCTCAAAAGGCGCTTAATGCTTTTAATCTCAGCCAGCCTCTTGCACAATTCGCAGCCAAGTCAAAAATGCGCCAGGATCTGCAGCAACTTGCTTTAGCTCTAATAGGCGTTGAAGAACCAAATAAAAAAGAAACTATTTTGGGAACTAAATAATGGAACTAAAAGAAGGTCAAAACAGAAAATTGACCCTGCAGAGGTTAAAAGCAGAGGTTCATCGGAAGCTGCTTGAAGTATTAAATCTGAACGAAGCCAGGAGAGTTTCTATAGAGCAGCTAAAGGAAGAATGCTTCAGCAAAGTCAGCGCTCTGCTGGACGAACAGCAGTTCCCGATATCAGGGCCGGAAAAACAACAACTGCTGCACGACATTATGGACGAGGTCTTCGGATTTGGACCTTTAGGTACACTTTTGAGAGATCCTTCCGTTAGTGATATTTTAGTGAACGGCCCGTTCCAGATATACGTTGAACGAAGCGGCCTGCTCGAACTTACAGACTTATCCTTTGCCGACGATGACCATTTGATGCGGGTGATTCAGCGAATCGGAACTACCGTAGGCCGACGAATTGACGAAAGCACTCCAATGCTCGACGCTCGTCTGCTGGACGGCTCCCGTGTAAACGCAATTATACCCCCCCTTGCGATAGACGGACCTGCGTTGAGTATCAGACGTTTCAGCGGAATCCCTATTGATATCAAGAAACTAATCGAAATAGAATCTATAGCTGAAGAGATGGCCTTTTTCATCGAGGCCTGTGTCCAGTGCAAAATGAATGTCCTGATATCAGGAGGAACCGGTACTGGTAAAACTACCATACTCAACGCCCTGTCAAGGTGGATACCTCAGGGAGAACGTGTGGTAACAATAGAAGATGCAGCGGAATTAAAGCTGCAGCGGGATCACGTCGTACGTCTTGAGACAAGACCCCCTAATGTAGAAGGCGAAGGAACCATCACCCAGAGGGATCTGCTGCGAAATACCTTGAGAATGAGGCCTGACAGAATCATCATCGGTGAGGTTCGCGGTGCAGAAGCTATCGATATGCTCCAGGCAATGAATACCGGACACGAAGGCTCAATGACCACGGTACATGCCAACAGTCCGCGTGATGCTATGAGAAGACTGGAAAATATGGCCAGTCTGGCAGGAGTAAATTTCCCGCTGAAGGCAATTCGCGAGCAGATAAGCTCTGCGATAAACATTTTAGTCCATTTGCAGAGAATGACCGGCGGCCAGAGAAAAGTCGTCAGTGTTGCTGAAATAACAGGAATGGAAATGGATACGATCTGCCTTCACGATATCTTCCGTTTCGTCCAGGATGGAGTCGATGATGAAGGCAAAGCCAAAGGACATTTCGAAGCGTGCGGCGTCTGCCCTCAGATATTAAACAGGCTAAAGGAAAAAGGTATGAAAATGCCGCCCGATATGTTCCAGCACAAGATTATCGGAAAAAGTGTAAAAAAGAAAGAAGCAGTAAAAGTTCGATAATAACCAAAGGATACGGTAAATATTATGAGTCCTGACAAATTAGTAAATGTCGTTATTATGTTGCTCGTATTCGGGTTGATTTTCTCTGTTTGGGGAATCTGTATCTGCCTATGGATAGTACAATATCTCCGCAAGGCCCGTTCTGCCCGTGCAAAACTGGGGCTGGATGACAAGCAGGAAGGCGAAGACGAATCAAGCATGCTGAGATTATGGTTCGACTCATACGAAGAGAAAAAACCGACTAAAGCAGTAAAGAAAAAATCTCTGGCTGTATACCTGGATAAAATGATAGCCCAAACCGGCTGGCATGCTTCGGTCAGGACAATTATATTAAGAATTTTGGCAGCAATCGGTTTGACCTCTGTAATAGCATATTTTGTAAGCGGCGATATTGTTGTAGGATTTGGTGCCGCTGCAGTAGCTATATTTATTGCATGGACTTTTATACAAAAAAGAATTGCCAAACAAACCGCCCTGTTTGAAAGGCAATTGGCTGATGCATTAGGTATATCCTCCCGTGCACTTCGTGCGGGTCATCCGCTGGTTGAAACTTTCCAGTTAATTGCTGACGAGATAGGCGAGCCTTTAGGGGATATCTTTGCCAGAATATGCCAGGAACAGTCTCTGGGCCTTGGCTTAAAGGACTCTATACGAAATGTAGCAGAGACTACCTATAACAACGAACTGAAACTTTTTGCAACTGCGATCTCTATACAGTTTCAAAGCGGAGGCAATCTGGCCGACCTGATGGACAGGTTGGCATCTGTTATCCGGGCCAGAATGAGATTAAATCGGCGTATTCGTGTTATAACGGCACAGACTCAATTCAGCAAAAAAGTGCTGATCGCACTGCCTATTATGCTTTTCTTCCTGCTCAATGTGGTAAATGCCGAATATATGCAGCCGTTATATAACACTGTGGCCGGCAAAGCAATGCTGATAATCGGAAGTGCCAGCGTATTAATGGGAACATGGATGATGAACCGTCTTTCTGCAATAAAGCTTTAGAATAAGAAAGTATAAGATGAATATTTCAAGCTCTGAAATTATAATTCCGGTACTTACATTTTTATCCGTTGTAACCCTCGGCGGATTAATTATGTTCATCCAGGCCAATAGAAAGAAATCATTGGCAATGAAAATGCTGCAGCATGAAGATGCTCTTCCAGGACAAACCGGTGAAGGTGATGTGAAAAAGAAAGATGCTCTTCTGGAAATTTTCGAAAAAATAGGAAATTTCGTCTCCCACGGCCAGACCACAACAACTCTTTCAGAACAGCTTATACGTGCCGGATATCATAGTAAATCCGCCTCGGCGATGTACACAGGTGTCAAAATGCTGCTGTTCTTTGTCGGAATGGTAATGACCGCATGTATGGTTATAAATATCAACATTAATCTTATAACAAAAATGACTCTCATTTTTGTCGGCGGTGTCGTCTTCTTCTTTTTGCCTAATGCCAAAATAATGGTGCAGTTCAAAAAACGCAGCCGTGAGATCAATCGATACCTGCCAGAGGCAATAGACCTGCTTGAAATATGCGTCTCTTCCGGAATAGGCCTGGATATGGCCTGGAACATCGTTTCCAACGAAATAAAACAGGTCTGCCCTATTCTGGCCGGTGCGATGGATATCAGCAATTTTGAAATGCATTTAGGTGCAAGCAGAGTAACCGCATTAAAACACATGGCAGCACGTACCGGCGTCGATGCTCTGTCTTCACTGGCAGCTATACTTGTTCAAACCGAAAGGTTCGGCACAAGTATCGGCTCGACACTGCAGGTATTTGCCACGTCAATGAGAGAAGAAAGAAATTTCGCCGTGGAAGAAAATGCGGAAAAAATGGCGGTAAAGCTGATTATTCCGATGGTATTGTTTATTTTCCCGGCAGCCGTTATCACCGTAGTAGGACCGGCTGCTATTGTTATAGCAAAAGTAATGATGACACAATAATTGACAAAAGAAAATTTAATTAAGGATATTAAATCATGAAAGTATACAAAGTCATAGTTGTTTGCCTGGCTGTTATCGCCTTGGCTGGTTGTTCGGAAAACACTCAAAAGAGTCACGACACCCATGAACTTAACAGCGAGCTAATAAGGGCCTACAGCCAAATTTCTATTAACAACGCGATTGTCTCACGACACACACTGTTCCCCTACCACTTCGTTGACAACAGTGCCGAGCTGAACGAACTCGGCAAAAACGATCTGGGCGTGTTAATAAAACACTATAAGGACAATCCGGGGACATTGAATATAACTCAGGGTGACGCTACGGATAAGATCTATCTTGCGAGAGTTACAGGTATTATCGAAAAGCTGGGTGATGCCGGTGTCGATAAAAGCAAGATGATCATTTTAGACGGCATACAGGGCGGCCGCGGCATGCCTTCAGAAGAAGTCTTAGCTATTTTGCAGGAGGAAGTTACGAATAGTCAAAGTGAATAATTATATAAGGGATTGAGTTATGAAAACTATAACGAAAAAATCAGGTTATCTCAGACAGGTTATAATAATGAGTATTATCTGCCTGGTTGGCCTGTGCGGCTGTAAGGAATCTGCACAAAAAAGAAAAATGCCAAAAAACAAACCTTTAGGCCCCGACTATTCAAATGTCAAATTCGAACAGGCTAAAGACCCTGCACCAACAGTCAAAACACTCTATGTTATGGCAGGTATTCTTCAAAATCAGGGCCAATACGCCAAAAGCGAAGCTGTGATGAAAAGTATTATTCATCAGTATCCTAAATCACTGCCTGCTTACAACCACCTGGCTCAGATGCAATTACAGCAGGGACGAAAAAAAGAGGCAATCGAAACAATGCAAAAAGGTTTGGCTATATATCCCGATGATACAACACTGATAAACAATATCGGGATATGCTGGCTGATCTGCAACGAATATGAAAAAGCCCTGGAAATGTTTACCAAAGCAGCCGACATCGTACCTCAAAGCAAGAGATATCGCGCAAATGCCGCTTTGACATTGTCGCTGATGGAACGCTACGATGAATCATTAGCTCTCTTTGAGCAGATACTGCCGAAGAAAGATGCGATTTATAATGTGAATGCAATTCGTAAAAATAAAATGATTGGCCCTCCTCGCTTAAGGGGAATGGAGGCCGGCTGATAAATCATAAAAAATTGAATTATTTGAAGAGATATTTTTGATATGTTGTTCAGAAATATAAAACGCGAACGGAGAAAGGAAAAAAGAAACTACTGCAGCTGGCCTATCTGGTTTGCCGCTAACCGCAGCAACAGATTCTTCTACGGTGATATCATAGATTACTCCTCTGATTCTCTATCACTAATCTGCAAAAGCGGCACAGTTGCCCTGCATCCAGGCTGTATGATAAAGATATACTTCGGCTACTCAAATTCCACCCTCAAAAAATCCCACGGCGTCGAAATGTTCTCATGCGAAGGGAATATTTACAGGGTTGACAACCTGGGCAGACAGTTTTTACATCGAAACAGCCGAATCGCCGTCAGGTTAGACCGGCAGCTGCCTTTCGCCGCATGCCGGATCAAGGCACTAAAGGTTATATTTGAGGTTATGGAAGAGCCTAACTCTAATAAACAAGAGCAGTTATGCTCAGCAGGAATAAGCACCGAGTCCGACTAATATATTGTATACTTTGTATAGAAGGACTCCTTTTTTAGGAGGGTTGTAAGATGAAGGAGCTAAAGAAAAATAAGCATTCGCAATCAAAATTCTCCATCCGCAATGGCATAGTATATGTATGGGCAATAATTGTTTTACTGCTGCTTTTAACAACTACCGGTTTATCCCTTGATATTGGAAAAGTTATTTACGTAGGTCATCAACTGCAAAATGCCGCCGATGCTGCCGCTCTTGCCGGTGCCCGTGTGGTAAAATACAATCAGCCATTAGCCTGCCAGGAAGCTGCTGAAACCGCTCTGCAAAATGCCGCCAACGGACAAAATATTCAGCTTTCATCCGAAGATATTGTCGTAGGCCGTTACAACTTAGCAACAGGCACCTTCACTCCGACTACCATCGCTGCCAACGCTATACAGGTTACCGCCAAACTCACTGACGATTCGGCAACAGGTCCGGTTTCTCTGAATTTTGGTTCTATATTTAATATCAACACCTGCAATCTTACCCGTACTGCAATCGCATACGGCGCCGGAGGAACCGGTGCAGGTATGATTTCCCTGGCACGTGATGGTATCGGATTATCCATCAACGGCGATATACATCTTACAGTAGAGGACGGCGCTATTCTGGTTAATTCCGAAGATGATGACGCTGTACGTATTATAGGCCAGCCGGATATTAACGCCCTTGAACTGGATGTAGTCGGTGATGTCGATGCTACCGGCGGATTTGAATTCGACCCGAATTTCCCGGTAAACACGGGTATGTGGCCAAATCCAGACCCGCTATGTCCCGACCCGTATAATGGTGATTGTCTGCCTGAACCGGTCTGGGACCCTGATTATGATATGTCCCCTTCTTCCGGAGAAATAATAAGTGTCACCGGCGGAACAGCAGTATTTGAGCCGGGTTATTATTCAGGCGGGTTCAATTTCACCGGTGGTGATGTAGTATTTAAGCCCGGCATATATATTCTCGATGGTTCAAAAAAATCAGGATTAGTTATAGGCGGAAATACCAACGTCTGTGCAAAAGGCGTTATGTTCTACGTCGTAGGCGACGGTATTGTAAATATCGACGGCTCAGGCTCTATAGAATTAAGCCCGGTTCAGTTTGATAATGATGAATTCTGTGACACCTCTTACAGCTATCCGCCAGGCACCGATTTTAGTTTTGAAGAAGTAGGAATTTATCAAGCTCGTACCAATACGAACGAGGCCACTATAGTCGGAACAGGTTCGCTGGATCTTAACGGAACATTATATTTTCCTGAGAATCAGCTTAATATCTCTGGTAACGGTGACGGCTTCGGCGATCAGCTCATCGCTAAAACAATTGAAGTCTCCGGCGGCGGATATATGGTCATCAGATACGACGGCAGGAACCGAACCCCCGCAAACAGGGCTTTTCTCGTCAAATAGCAAACAAATCTTTCGAAATACCCGCCAAAAACGGCTTGGCCTATGCAATAAAAACAGCTAAAGGCTGAATTGCAACCTCTTATGTATAAAGCGTTTACGGAAAATTTTCTACTGAAGTTTTTTTAAGATTTTTCCGGTGTATCCTCAGAATATTTACTATGCTCTATATAGAAGAAGGGTAGTTTTTAAGAGAGGGTTTACAAGGTAATAGGCAATACATCGTTTAAGCGTTTTTAACCCTGAACTCAAATTTGAAAGGGGAAGAAAATGAAAGCTTTTCTGAAAAACCTGTTCAACGAGGAAAGAGGCTTGGAAACAGTCGAATATGCTATTATCGCCGGCCTGATTGTAGTTGGCGTTATAGCAACGATTGCAAGCATCGGCACATGGGTCAACACAAAGTTTGGTGAATTACTCACAGCTCTTAGCTCTTAGTTCCGGCGAATATTAGCAATTCCAAAACTAATATCCGACAGGGCTAACAGTTCTCTTTCAGGACTGGTGAAATACTCGCCAGTCCTGTTTTTTTGTAATGATATGCTTATGCTTTGTAGAGTTTATACAAGCCCAGGCCTGCAATACTGAACAAAAGAGGCATAGCAGCTATTACGACTCCTGCCATTACGCCCCCTCCGACGATATTGCCTATCACAGCCAGGCCGGAGGTTAACGCGGCATCTTCTATTGTGCCGTTGACAGAACCGGACAGAATATCAGAAACAGATATTGCGGTTATCCAGATAATACCTGTAAGTATTGATGCCGCTGCTGAGATTCCGTTTAATTTAGATGTTGCCATTTCTTCTTCCGAGCCCATTTAAATATGGATTATACAATATCTTATTATACCATTTTTTACGCTGAAAATCAAGCAAAATCATAGCCTATTTGGCCTTATGGATCTGCTATGAGCAGCCATTTTAGGTATGAAAAAACGGCCGGGACACATTAAAAAACGCAATCCCGGCCGGTAAAAACTTAGCCCCAAGGGGATTTGAACCCCTGTCGCCGGGTTGAAAACCCGGTGTCCTAGACCTGCCTAGACGATGGGGCCATCATAAGTTTTGAGTTATACGTCTTTAGTTTCAAGTTGACAAACAAGTTAACTCAAAACTCAACACTAAAAACTTATTATGCCATTTCTATGGCTTCGACAGAACATTCATCGACGCAAACACCGCAGTCAACACAGGCATCAGCATCAACTTCCGCCTTACCATCAACCATTTTTATCGCTTCAGCTGGACAGGCCTCAATACATGCCTCACAGCCTGTGCATTTATCTCTATCTACTTTTGCCGGCATAACCTAACTCCTTTCAAAAAATCAAATCATTAATACAAAATTAATACAGTTTGAGGCGAAAATAGTACAAAAGTCCAGCCATTTTAACAATAGAAAATTTGCTAAAATCTCAACAAAATTAAAAAACCAGTTATATTATAACCCCTTTTTAATAAAGGATTAATCTCATATCAAACATATCCTGAGCATAAAAAAGCAGGGCTAATCCGGGTTTTTCTGCTCTGCTGTGGTCTCTTCGGGCACATTCTGCTCAATTTGTTCGCTGCTATCGCTCTCATCAATTCCAACATCCCCCATAAGTATGGCAGCTAATTCCCTTACAATAGGCTCTGAGTCATTTTTAGCTGTCCAGCCCAAAACTGATGAAAATTTCTCGTCCTGGTTCCCGGCAAGCGTGAAAACAGCCATCAGTCTTACAGGCCAGTTGGGATTATTCAATTCTTCAGAAACCGCCTCTGTAAGCCGATAATCCAGTTTCAGCTTCAACATCGTTGCCATTGTCTGTACTTTTAAAACCCAATCATCCTCGGCCAGACATCGGGCAAGTGCCGAACTTAAAAGCTCCGGCTCAGCATACATAAACCTATAGGCCGGTCCTGTCTGCCTGAATTTCTGTTGTTCGGCAAGCAAACCCGCAAAAAGCTGAGCAGATTTCGCCTTTTGGCCCTGATGCCCCTTCTTGATAGCATCAAGCCTCTGCTGCAAATAGCGAGTATTGAGCTTGAGTTTACGGCGTTGCAGAATCACCTCTACAGGTTTCAGGATAGGTGTATCTTTTACCTGACCATCGGCTGATATCTGCGGATCAAGATAAGCTGTATATTTGAGATTCAACTGGGCCTGAGGATGATAATCCAGAATACGTTTCACCCTGCCGGTATCCAGCCTAAGCGGAATAAACAAGGCATTGCCCGGCCGGATCTCATATGACGGCCGGACAGTTTTTACAATTAAAGCCGGTATCTGCTCGTTTAAATCACCGCTTATCTGCACATCAATCCGTATATTACCTTTTATCATCGCATCCGGACATACAACTATCGGTTCTGAGTAATGATTTATTATCGCAAGATTACCTGTGATTTGACTGCCGTAGGAAAATGTAGAACCTTTGATATTAAATTCCATAGATACCATCTTGTCAGGTTCAACAAACGGGCCGAAAAAGGATTGTCCAAAATCCTTCTGCAGCATCATTTTAAACTCTGTCATATCCGGCGGCGACTCATAGTCAGGATCTATCTCTTTAAGTTTTTCATCTGCCTGTTTTGCCTCAAAACTCCCCGGTGAAGCCATAAATACCTTTTTCAATAATTCTTTGGCCGATTCTGTTTCTCCCTTTTTCGCAAGAAGTATTCCTTTGGCAAGATCAGATATCTGAGTTGCAGTCTCGATTTTTTCAAGTAACGGCTCAGCAATCTCATTTTGGTTGTTTTTCACAAGCGCATAAGCAAAAAGTGAAGCAGCACCGGGCGAATTTGGTTCCGCATCATATACCTTCGTCGCCCAGGTCAAATCCTCCTGTGAATTAACATCTGCAATAAAATTAAAGTACCAGGTATAATCCTCCATTTCTGAAAATGATGCTTTTCGCTGACCGGTAAGAATTTTTTCCGCGCAAGATTCTACCCTGTCAACTATAGTTTTATGGCTTTGCCGGTCATTATTCTGTAACGCCGCTGCCGAGGCAATTGCTTCAATACGCACATCAAATATATCCATACTCCGAAGCTGGGCGGCCATTTGCTGGCACTTACCATATTGCCCGGCATTATAACAACTAAGTACCCATGGCCTGTAAAGGTCAGGCCCGAGAGTCTGCTGCCCTTTTAGATATTTAACCAGGTCAGCACAGTATCTATATGCCTCGACGGCAGGTTCATAAAGACCCACTAATTCACAATGCTGCGCAAAAGAATATACCGAGTCAAAATCGAGCGGATCAGCTCTTACTGCAAAACGTAAATTCTCAAGATAAGCCATATCGGGCAGTTGTTTATCGTTCATTTCCGCAAGCTCAACAAGCTTGGCAAAAACAAGGCGATTATACTTGTTCGAAGTAAATGCCTGTATCAGATACCCCTGAGCCTCTGCAGAGTCAGCAGTTTCGGCTTTTAAAAATCCAATCTGGGCAGAAAGGTCTGAGGCAAACATTTCATTCTTATGCTGAAGCTTATGATATAACTTTAAAAGCAGTTCCTCACGTTCTTCTCTGGTATCAAGTCTCTCGAGCAGATATCCAACAGCCTTTGATGTTATCTCAAGATCGCTCGAACGGTCAACATACTCTGTAAGCGCTAATTCAACGGCATCTGACATATTTTCATCCGGATTCTGCCATACGATATTAATAATATCCGGCAAAACATAATCTGCTTTGCTGTCAAGCCTGACGGCGCTGTTGAAAAATATAATCACCTGCTTAGTCGCAGCAAAGTCAATCTGCTGATCGGCGTAAAGTTCATAACCGATATCATAAAAAGTTCTGGCGGTCAGAGAGGATGACAACTCCTCCTGCTCTGCAATGACAGAGCCACTGCACAGATAGAAAATAATCGAAAAGACCAATATCAGAACTTTTGTTTTTTTGCCGAACATTCTTAAATTTATATAAAGCTTTCCTTAACTTTTATATCGACCATAACTGTTTATAAATGCAGTATTTATACAACAAGGCCGGCATTACTGAGCCTTTGATTGTTTCCTGGTACTTTAACCTGTTTCATTTAAGCAACTTACGTCCGGTTACCAGTGAAAGCATCTCAGCCTTCAACAGTACTGCCCCTATTGTATATAATATCACTGCTGTAACAACTGCCGCTGCTAACTGTACGATTCGCGGCAAAGAATGTGCTGAATTCATTACAAAAAGCGAAACAGCAAACATTACCAGGGTAATAATCAAAGTCTTTATAAATTCAACAACCACGCCGTCAAATATTTTTCTACCGAGTTTACCTGCCAGACTTTTCAACAGTATCACAACCTGCAGATAGGAACAAAACGCCGTTGACAGTGCCAGGCCGGCAGCACCCAGAGGCCAAATAAGAATAAGATTTAAAACAACATTGATCACTACCGCAATAAATGCGCTTTGAGCAGGCTTTTTTGATTCGTGCAGTGAGTAAAATGCTCTCGTACATATCTGCTGCATAAAAAAACCCGCCAGGCCGATGGAATAAAATGTTAATATAAAGGCTGTAGAGGTTGTATCTGCTGAACTGAATTTACCTCTCTCAAAAATTAAACTTACCAGGGGTTGACGTACCAGAATCAGACCGGCCGTTGCCGGCAGAGCTACAAACATTGCGCCCTTAATCCCTTTGGCTATAGTATTACAAAGAGCATCTATGTTATTTTTTGCAGCATCCGAACTCATCACCGGAAAAATAGCTGTCGCAAGACTTATTCCAAGTACTCCAAGAGGAAACTGATACAGCCTTTGTGAATAAAAAAGCTGTGAGACCGCACCTTCCCACATCGGATACTGTATTTCCCTGCCAAACCATCCGAATGCCGCCCCTTTCTGGGCTGAACCAGAAAACCACGCCGCTATCGAAACATCCGCTAATGTATTTATCTGTGTCACTGTCAGTCCGAAGATCATCGGGGCCATCAATAATATCATCTTTTGGAATTCTTCCGTTTTTACCTGCCAGGAAGGTCTTATCAAAACCCCATGCATTCTCAACGGTATGAATTGTACAGCCAGTTGCACAATTCCTGCCACTAAAACTATACAAGCTACAAAATATAACTGGCTTTGTGGTTTCATCGATAAAACCCAGCCGCTGAAAAACAGCGAACCTATTATAAATATGTTTAAAATTAAGGGGGCAACAGCAGGCATTGCAAAGTGTTTATGGGCATTGAGCAGTCCTGCTGTTATTGCCACAAGACATATCAATATCATATAAGGCAGCATCAGGCCGCTAAGCGATAACTTCATCGCTGTAGCCGGCAGCGGCGAGAAAAAAGAGTACCATCCCCAGATAACAGCCTCCCCTACCAGTACAATACAGGCCAGGATAACAAACACTACTGTAAAAGTTGTCGACGCCAGTACATCTGCTGACTTTCGGTCAATCTCAAGCTGTCGACTGTATATGGGTATTAATGAACTCGATGCCGCCCCCTCGCCAAATAATCTTCTTGCCAGATTAGGTATCATAAAAGCGATAACCCATCCATCCATCAGCCCGGTGGCACCGAAGAAAAACGCAAAAGCCATATCCCGGCACATACCAAGTACCCGGCTTACAATCGTAAGAACAACAAGTTGTCTAAATCCCTTGAACATTTGTTAATTTTATATACTTAACAGGAGTATTTTGCAATGACTATCAACCATTAAACTTCTTCTGTCCCGCAACCGCTAAAACAAACGCAAAAACCTTTTGGGCCCCTGCCTCTTTTAGAGCTCTGGCACATTCATTTAATGTCGCTCCGGTTGTCTTAATATCATCAAAAAGACAGATAGTCTTATCCTTAAAATCGTGATTTTTGCGGACGGCAAAGGCTCCTTTGACATTTTTTCTTCTCGCATACGGACTCAGACCAGCCTGTTCGCCGGTATAGCGGGTTCGAACAAGGTCTGTATTGAACGCGGCACTGCCAAAATCCAGCCTTTTAGCAATAAGTGCAGATTGATTGAATCCCCTTTTAAATCTTCTCCGCCAGTGCATCGGCACCGGCACAACATAATCTATATTATCATTAAAATTCGCTCGCTCGATTGCATCCTGTCCGATACTTACCAGAGGTCTGAGCAGTTCAGTTCGGTCGGACAGTTTGAATTTAATAATAAGATTTCTCAGTGCCCCCCGATATATACCAAGACAACTTATCGAATCAAAGTGAAACTCTTCCTGGTTGCATTGAGCACAGCCATTGGGCAGTCGGCCAAAAACACTCATCTCCCTGCCGCAGCGCAGACAGTGTGAATCAACAATACAAAAACTTAATTCCTGCCAGCAATCGGCGCAAAAATGCTTGTCCTCTTCACAAATATTAGTACCGCACAGCCGGCAGTAATCCTGCCAGGCAACCTGTCGCAAATTCCTGATTAAATTTCCAGTTGAGGTCAAAATCCTTTTCACAAAGATAATTATAAGCCCCGTCAGAAAAAAAGCAAAGACACAATTTCCTTACTATAGAACGCCTGTGACAATAAGATTACAGTTTTCTAACGGGGTAAAAAACAATGAGGAAAAATAAAGAATATTCAGAATGGTATCTCTTTGCTGAATCTGCCTATCTTCATATCCGGCATTCTGACGTCATAGCTGTTCTTTTCCGCACCTGCTTTATTTACATGGCCATCACCATACAAAATATTCGCTTTCTCCCTGTGTCTGAAATGCACATATTGGCCTCCTGTTTTTTCAACATAGTGCCATTCTTCAATCATTGGGCTGGTCGGACTGGCAGGAGACTGGAAAGTATTTACCTGCGCACTGTCTGTAAAAATAACTACATTACTCACGCCGCCATTATAACTGTCAAAGTCCACGACTTTTTTATGGCTCGAGTTAACTAAATCAACGAATAACTTGCTGTTAGCTCCATATGTCATCCATTTACTGCTGTATTTTGGTTTATATCTGCCGTCGCCATAAGGAAATGCCGGACATATCTCAACTGAATCGTACTGTTCTATATATGGGTACAGCCTGGCACGTTCCCTAAACAACTGACGCTTACCTTCCGGAAGAGAAAAACTGCTGCCCGGCTCAAAACCAAAATACCATAATACTCCCAGCTGCCCGGCATCATCAAAAGCGTATTCGGCCAGAGGGAAAACTTTTCGGTCATGGTCTTCAAGATACATCATGAATGCCAGACCAAACTGACCCAGATTTGAAGAGCACATCACCATCTTAGCTTGTTGTCGTGCACTGGCCATTACCGGGACAAAAATCGAAACCAGAAGTGCCATTATAGAAATCACAACTAAAATCTCTACCAGCGTAAAACCTTTATTTGTATTGTCCTTCAGCATACTAATACCATCTCGCTGTTTGGCCCCATTGTTTTGCAAGTACTGCAAAATCTTTTAAATCGACAATTCCATCCCTGTTGATATCACCTCTGATATACTCACCCTGCAGTAAATAATCTTCAGTCATCAGCATAATATCATAGTAATCGACGATGCCGTCTCCATCCAGATCCGCAGACCAATTGCTCATAGATTCAACCGCAAATGTCTGCAGCTCATAATCTCCATAGCCTGGAGGTATCATGCCCGAGTCAAATTCGCTTTTTCCATAATACATAACACCGTTGATAATATCAGCAGCAATCCCGCAAAAACGCCATTGAGGTTTTGGGAAACCATACGGATTGGCGTATATGTCGCCGTCTATTTCGATAACATTAAAATCGTTCGGTTCATTTGTCGGTATAATCTTAGCAACCCCGACATAACTGCCTATATAAATGTTATAATCACTGTCGATAACTATTGAATCCGACCCGGCCAGAACCACATCATTCACTATAATCTCCGGAACAACTGTAAAATTACTATCCTGCACAAATGTATCTATTTGTCCTCTGCTTATTCTGTGGATATTCACATTGCCCAGACCGCTGCCGTCGTACATCGGCTTAAAATCAGCCAGGTAAAGATTATCAGCAGCGTCAAAACCTATCGCTCCGGAATTCCTATTGGAAACTTGTACCAATTCTGTTTCATTGCCATCCCCGGCCATCTTCAGCATATACACCGTATTGTTACTCGCAGCATCTACACCGTTGGCAAAAATCTGGTCGGCCCTGAAACGTGAAGCGATCGAATAATAGTTTCTGGTAAGATTTATTTTTTCCTCGGCCGTTTGTCCAACAATATCGGCATATATAACCTTACTGGACAAACCTGTCGGCAATATCGCATCATTAAAATCGGTGACAAACGCAAAATCAGCAGGGTCCCACGTAAAACCGGCTCCAGCTCCGGCAAAGATAACTATAAAAGCATCCAGCCCCGGCTCATATCTATATAAATTCAGTCCGTTGAAAGCATAAAGACTTTCATCGCCGTAACAAAAATCAATCCTTGTAAACCCGCTGCCGCTTACATTATCAGCAGCAGGTGGAATTTGCGCCGCCATCGAAGAACTGGTTACTATTAAAAGAACAATTATGAAAATTTTATTTATCAAATTTCCGCTTTCCTTCTTCTTAAAAATACAGCTCCCGCAAGCATAGCAAATATCGTCGCCGGCTCCGGTACAACATCTGCAAAACCTGCTACATCTGCGATACCACTGTCGTCGGCAATATCAGTGACACGAACATACATTATCCAGTCTAAAGGTTCACTCAGCCCTATTGCATTTGATATATCAACCTGTGCTCCGCCGCAGCCGCCGAGAAAATCCGCTTCCACCTCCCCCGGTAGTCTATTCATATATGGTACATCTGCAGGTGTAGCGTGAAAAAAATTTCCCGCCGATGCCGTGTAGGGATAAAGGGCATCCGCATAAGTATCCGCTATTTCATAAAATAAAACTCCATCCTGGCTGACTTCTATTTTGGCAGGTTCAAAAAATGCTCCGGCAATTCTGCCTTCATTTTCATAATCACATGCAAAAAAACTGTTTCCAAATACAAGCAGGTCGGTGCCATACTCAACATCTAATGGATTATTCATAACCTGATGGTCAAACGCAATTGTTATCGACCCGCCATTGCCCAGGCTGACTACATCAGTTTCTTTATAAGGAGCCGACGTTATTGATATCGGCCAGGTGTATCCTTCATAGCTGTCCTCGGCGGGCGGTGCACCGAGAACAACTGAAGGATCATTATAATTTGGCTCAGCCCCGAAGCCCTGGCTGAAGTTCACAACTGAATCGGCATAAGGTGTGGCTTTTGATATCATACAACACATAAACATAACCATCAAAAAAACAACTGCCTGACATCTCATCTTTTCATTCCTCCTAAAGCTGAACCAGGTAAATATAATTAAAAAACAATAAAAAAAACCGCCGTTCCCGCAAAAGGAACGACGGCTTTAATCTTCCACAAATAACACCCATACAAGGTATATTCGCTGGTGTTCCTTACGCGAGAACTCTCAACAAACTACTGATTACAGACAGGTTTTCTGACTTGCGTCTCGACGAAAGAACCCTTCCCATTCAAAAAGAACAGTGGGACAATTTCTCTCGGCCTTTTCGATACAACTCGAAACAACGCTTACAGCGGCGCGACCGCCACGGATTTTCACCGTGTTCCCTTTTCTGCAACCAGATATAATTTTTTCAAAGAACAATTTGTAAAATAACAACTCAAAAAATAAAGGCAACATAAAAATAAAAATTTTTACTTTAAAAGAAAAATCACTATCAGCATCGCCATAATAGCAAAGACACAAACACCCAGCGAAGCAATAAAGACCCACATAAATCTTTTGTGCTGCGTATTTAAAATATATTTTAGGTACCTGTCGCTGGCCGAAAATGTCCTGCTCATTTGAATAATACTGTCTGTTTGTCCCTCGAGATTATCTTTTAATTTATCAGTTATGCTGTTAAATCTCCTGAAATCCTCGACAAGCTGAGCATCAATATCGGCAGAAGCTGAAAGATGTACCGCCATATCTGCAATGGCATTAGTCTGTTTTTCTGTTGCTGCCGGGATCTTTTCAACCGCCTCAGCAAACTGCTGATTTTTAAGTGATTGTACCTTTAACTGCTCAATAAGGGCATCAACAACTTCTTTTTGATTTTGCAGCCCCTGGGGAAAATTCTGCAAAAATCGCGGCAGTTCATCTATCCGCCTTGCAAGCTCCTCGTTCTGTGCTATCTGCCGGCTGATATTTTCATTTATCCCGCCCAGTTTCTCGACAAGCTGCTCGAATGAGGTTTGAAGCATCCCCAGTGCTTCTGTCCGGTCGTCTTTATGCGGAACAATTTCACCATTAATTTCTATCTCTTCAGCCGCAGGTTCCGTCCTTAAAGGCTCAAAGGCACTTTCCTTTTTGCCGGAAAACCACTTGCCTGTTTTTGAGATCAACTCCCTTATCGCCATAATATCTTCCAATGAATAGTTTATCTGATATAATTAGAAACCTCAGAACCTGTAAAAGCAAGTAAAAACAGCCTTTAAATATTGAATTGAGGTAAGTTTAAAAAATGAAACTGGTTACATTCAAAAAGGGCCCCTCTATCCGCTGTGGAATACTAACAGATAAAGGTATTATTGATTTAACGGACAGTTTTCAGAGCGTAAAACAAATAATCACCGCCGGTCCCGAAGCCCTTCAAACAGCTCAAAAAGCTGCCGATAAATGTACAGAATTCATCGATATAACCGCCGTAAAACTTTTAGCTCCTGTTTTAGCCCCGGGAAAAATAATCGCCCTGGCCGGCAATTATGCAAAACATATCATCGAAGCAGGCCTTAAGCTCGGCCTGACCGCTTCACCAGGAAAAACAACCGTACCCAGACCGTTTATCAAACCCAATACGGTAATCAATCATCCAGACAGTATTATTCCCTGGCCTGATTACAGCAGAGAAATTGATTATGAGATCGAACTTGCCGTGGTCATCGGACAAACCGCAAAGTGCATCAGCCCCCAGGAAGTAAAACAATATATAGCAGGCTATACAATCGTAAATGATGTTTCGGCGAGAAGCGTAACCTTTAAAGAAAAAAGAGAAAAAAGACCATGGGATGAATTTTACGACTGGCTCAACGGCAAATGGGCTGACGGTTTTTTGCCTATGGGGCCCTGTATCGTTACAGCCGACGAAATAGATGACCCGCAAAAACTGCATTTGACCCTAAAGGTTAATAATGAGGTCCGCCAGAATGCTCCTGCTTCAGATATGATTTTTAATGTCTATGATACAGTATCATTTTTAAGCCATATAATGACTCTCGAACCTGCCGACATAATCGCGACAGGAACTCCCCAGGGTGTAGCTATGGCAACGGGTAATTTTCTCAAGGCAGGCGACAGAATCGAATGTTCCATTGAAAAAATAGGAACACTTATAAACACACTCGGACCAGAACCGGAAAATTTTTATGAGCCGTTAGTTTAGGTTTTTAAAAATCCTGTCTTTATTCCTCCATAGGCTCCGGCAACGATTGACTGCTGCCGTCAACAAAACCTTCCAGCCTTCTGCATCTTACAGGATGCTGGAGCTTTCTTATCGCCTTTGCCTCTACCTGCCTTACACGCTCTCTTGTAACTTTGAAAATCCTGCCCACCTCTTCAAGCGTATAGGTGTATCCATCACCAAGGCCGTAACGCAGCTTGATAATTTCCCGCTCACGATATGTTAAAGTCTTCAGAACTTCCTCAATCCTGTCTTTAAGCATTTCATGCGTGGCTGACTGCACCGGAGATTCAACTGATTCATCCTCAATAAAATCTCCAAAGTAGCTGTCTTCGCTCTCACCTATCGGTCTGTCAAGGCTTATCGGATGCTTTGATATTTTCAATACGCGACGAGCTTCTGAAACAGTCAATCCTGTCTCTGTCGCTATTTCTTCAATCGTAGGCTCCCTGCCGAGCTTTTGAAGAAGCTGTTTACTTATTGTCCGCAGCTTGCTCATCGTCTCGATCATATGTACCGGAATCCTTATCGTACGTGCATGGTCTGCGATAGCGCGGGTAATAGCCTGTCTTATCCACCAGGTCGCATAAGTGCTGAATTTATACCCCCTGCGGTACTCATATTTGTCAACTGCACGCATCAGACCGGTATTACCTTCCTGAATAATGTCAAGAAAGCTCAAACCACGATTACGATACTTCTTGGCTATAGAAACTACCAGCCTCAAATTACCGCTGGAAAGCAGCCTTTTAGTCTCTTCATATTGCGCAAAGACAACTTTTACTGCATGAAGACGCTTGGTAAGCTGTTCAGGCGTTTCAAGAACTATTTCCTGGATGCCGCTGTACTCCTGCTTCATCGCATCTATATCTTCCTGAATATAATCAGCGTTGGGCCCGGTTGCTATATATTGCTGGAGCTGATGCATCTTTGACAGAAAACCTTCAAGCTTTTTCATCATAGGCTGTATCCTGCTCGTCCGCAGACTCAACTCCTCAAGCAATGTGGCAACCTTCCGGCGATTTCGCCGAATCTGTTTCACCAGTTTCTTCTTCGCCGCTTCATCCTCCTCAGCTAAATAACTTGAAAACAGCTTTTCATTGTTTGCCAGAAGCTTTTTGGATGTCCTTATATTTTCAGGAAGCCTGCTTCTGACCACAGAACGAACAAGATTTTCCGCGGTACTCATCTTCATCGTTCTGTCAAAAGGCAGCGTCCCGTCACTTACCTGTTGAAGAATTTCAATAGCGCCTGATGCTGAATAATCACTTTCCAGAACCTTTCGCCTAAATGCCATACGAGTAAGCTCTATCTTACGCGCAAGCGATATCTCCTGGTCACGGGTAAGCAGCGGTATCTCGCCCATCTGTGTAAGATACATCCGCACAGGATCGTCTATCCTGCCGACCGTCGCCTCAAGAAGCTGATCTGCAGTTTCTGTTTCAATCTCTTCCTCTTCGGTAAACGCCGAATCATCAACTTCAAAATCATCGTCTTCCTCCTGACGCTTTCTCAGCTCTGCCTCATCAAGAAGACTTATACCCATCTCATCGAGGGTCATAATCATACCTTCAAGCCGGGCTGGTGAAATCGACTCGTCAGGAAGTTCATTATTCATCTCTTCATAAGTTATATAACCCTTCTGCTTTGCTTTTTCGATAATGAACTTTATCTTTTCCTCTATTACGTCCATCTTTTTACCCTGCTTGACAGATGGGGAACTTTGAGAATCAGTATCCATATCCATATCAGCATCAGTATCAATATTTTTACTGCTCTTGCTTTCTGACTTGGCAGTTTGCTTTACTTTCTTCTTCGTTTTATTTTCCGTTTTTTTCTTTGCCACTATCTTGTTTCCTGAAAAGTTTTAAAAACTGATTTAGATCGGCATCAGACCAGGATTTCTTCTGTCCGGTTTGCCTTTAACAGATGTTATTTTCCTGAGCTCTTCATCACTCAAATCATCCGGTGTCTGTTCTTTCTTAATGTTATACTCTGCCAATGCGTTCACCGCACCGGCGAGTCTCTTTCGTAAAGTTTCGACATCCTGGCCGTTATCACTCAATTTCACTATAAGCCTGGCAGTTTCCTGCGATTCGACCTGGCCAAGCAGCTCTGCCAGCGAAAACTCATTATTTCCTGTCAGCCTTTGTTCAAGAAGCTGCCAGCTTTCTTTCAGGACAGGAATGTCAAAATCATTGGCCCCGACTCTTTTCGCTGCCGATTCAAAAAGTCTCGGCTCATTCAATACTGCCTCAATTATTTCTTCCTGTGCCTTTGCACCAAAACCAATGCCAGTATCAATCTTCGAAATTTTTACATTTTCTATCGTATTCGCCGCAGCTCGTTCTATCGGCCTGCTTCGGCGTTCTATCTCTTTTCTTATATCCTCAGGCTGAATCTGTAATATCCTGGCCAGCCTGTTAATTATCAAACCCTGCATTATCGCATCAACTTTACCGCCTTTGAGAGCCGTAGAGACCGTCCGCAGGAATTCTTCCATTGCCCTGCGCCTGTCGGTAAGGTTATCACTATTACCGAATTTCTCGCTGAGCCTGGCCCAGCGGTATTCCATAACGTCAACAGCATTTCCAATAAGTTCTACGAAAGCCTCGCCTCCTGCCGACAGGATAAAATCACATGGGTCTTTACCCTTCGGCACAGAAGCCACCCGGATATCTATCATTTCAGCAAGGCATATCTCCAGCGCCCGTTCCGCTGCCGCCGCCCCTGCTATATCACTGTCAAAGATCAAAACCATGTCTTTTGCAAAACGTCTCAGCAGCTTGCCGTGGCCGGCCGTCAGACTTGTTCCGAGCGTTGCAACGACATTTTTACATTCGTTCTGATGCGCCATAATCACATCAGTATAACCTTCAACCACAACAGCTCTGCCACTGGAAACTATTTCGTGCCGGGCCTTGTCAAGACCGTAAACACAGTTACTCTTGTCAAATAGAACAGATGTCGGCGAATTCATATACTTGGCAGGGTCCTCGCCAAGCGTCCTGCCGCCAAAACCGAGTACCCGAGACGACGCATCGATAATAGGAAACATCAGCCGATTGCGGAATTTATCGTATAATCCGCCATCGCCTTTTACAACCATCCCTGCCGCCAGCAGGAGCTTTTCAGAAATCTGCTTCTGCCTTGCTGCAGATAAAAAATCGTCCCATCTGTCCTGTGCAAAGCCGAGCCCGAATTCCACTATTGACTTTTCATTTATCTTCCTGTGCTGTATATATTCCCTGCACCTGGCTCCGACAGATTCATTCTGCAGATTCTGCTGCCAGAACTTCATCGCCCAGCGGTTGACCTTTTCTATATCAGCAGAGTCAACATCCGACCTTGGACCGTTTGATGCCTGCTTTGAAAAGTTTACATTTATCCCTGCCCGCCTGGCCAGCCTTTCAACCGACCGCATAAAGCTCAGGCCCTCGCGCATCTGCACGAACTTGATCACGTCGCCGCCTGCACCACAGGCAAAGCATTTGAAAATCTGCTTATCGGGATTGACGTACATGCTCGGCTTATGGTCATCATGAAACGGACAAAGCCCAACCATTTCCTTACCCTTGCGGGCCAGATTCACATGCTCGGAGACAATATCAACGATATCGTTGGCTTGCTGTACTCGGCTGATTATCCCGTGCTCAAGTTTCATTTATTATTTCACTCCCTTTGGCCCCCACCCTTCCTTAGGATTCGAGAGGGGGTAATAAAAGCTCAGCCCCGTTAGCTTCGCGGGACTTTATTAGCTATTAAGTATATGCAGTGACTAGTCAAAAAGTCAAGTAGAGGTCATAAACCCGCTTTACAGCACCACTAACGCCCCTTTGATACCCATCCGACACCTGGTCAGGTAATAAAAAAAGCCGGGTGGTTTTACCTGCCCGGCTTTGATTAAACCTAAATTGCTGATTGATTACACTTTCATTAATAAAGGGCTACGGTAAAGTCAACTCAACAGCAGCCTTATAAGGACCACTTCCGCCCGCAAGGCCCATCCTATAGTTTCCATTCCAACCCCAGACCCATATATTGCCACTTACATCTACTGCCATCGAATGTTTTCCGCCAGCATCTATGGCTACTATATTAGATAAATCGCCGCCACTAAGTTTCTGAACTTTAACAGGTGTTGTGCCGCCGCCAGCAGAGCCGTTACCCAGTTGGCCATCATTGTCGCTACCCCATGCCCAGATATATCCATCTTCATCCAAAGCCAAAATATGTGCACTACCTGCAGATATTGCAACAATATGTTCCAGATAAGGGGTATCACTCGGCGTCTGTTCGCCATCATGAACCTTAACGGGTGTGAGACTGTACCAGGTTTCAGGTGGCCCTACTATATAGTGGTCTCCATCGTCACCAAGTTGTCCATCATACCAGCTAGTGCCCCATGCCCATACATTGCCGCTTGAGTCTAGGGCATAACTGGAATTATTGGATCCATCCACTGGATATTTCTCACCTAAGACAGCTACATCCACAATATTTTCAAGAAAATATGTTCCCATCTCTCCACCCTTGACCTTAACAGGAACCATGCTGAAATAAGGAACACCATCATATTCATATGGTTGTCTCCCTGCCTTGGGCGAGCCATCACCATTTCCCAATTCTCCGTCTTCGTTATACCCCCATGTCCATACATTGCCGTTTGTACCGCCGCAGGCGATAGAATGGCAAGCCCCAGCATCTATATCCGTGATAAAGATGCCATCGAGTCCCAGTACTTTATGAGGGGTTACAACCATGCATATAGTCGGAGGAGCACCTGGAACAAAATCGCAGTGATAGTTAATTCCAAGCTGTCCACCAATGTTACATATAACGCCAGGATCGTCACAATGACCGTTATCATTCATAGTGAAGTGATTGCGTCCCCACGCCCAGACATCGCCGCTTTTATCAAGTGCCAGAGAATATTCACCTTCACTAGCTCCAGCAGCAGTTTTTGTAATATTCGATAAAAACCCAAATCCATCTTCACCCAGAACCTTTACAGGTGTCCAGTAAATATACGGTGCGGTCCATGCAGTGCCAACACCTATCTGCCCATACTGGCTTGAACCCCAGGCCCATACATAACCATCGGTGTCAACAGCAAGAGAATGCCTTCCGGCACTAATAGAAGTAATGCTTGCAGGTACGCTTATCAGAGTTGGTAAAATATTTCCTGTGTCTCCTGAACCACTCCCTACAGCACCATAAATATTCCACCCACATCCATAAACAGTACCATTTGATTTAACAAACAAGCTATGGTAATAGCCGCCAGATACAATTGGTAGCGCATTGAAATTAGCCCTAACAGTATAATCAGCATCCATAGTAACAGTTGTGCTGTCTGATAATGGATCTGCTACAGCACCTGCATCTACAGCCGTGCCGGTCCACTCAGCAAAATGGTACCCATCGTTGTTGGCTGTTGCAACAATACTCGCATCGGTACTGTAAATATAAGAAAAGGTTCCTATGCCGGGCGTGGATACGGTACCGCCGCTTGTAGCAGAGGTTGTCAGATATCTGATACCATTACCATTTATCCCATCTTCGCTATACATATCTGCAATTTCCTCAGCATTTAGCGCCCTGTCAAAAATCATTACATTGTCAATACCGCCTTGAAAATTCCAGTATACACTGTCATGCATATTGGTTGCGCCAATGTAAAGAGGATAGTCGTTATCATAATAATCCATTGCTACGTTATAAGTCTGCTGTGCTTTTAAATCTTTGTCAAAATAGATGGAACAGACAAGGCTGGGGTCTTCTTCTGGAACTGATGTGTCCTCAATCACAACTGTTACCATATGAAACTCGTCCGTTTCAAGCAGGCAAGTATCCTCAGTAACCAGATGGAAACAGGATGCCTGTGGTATAGGACAATTAAGACAATCAGAATTGCCGTACCATACGCTTAAATCAAGGGAATCATCCAGCCCAAAAGAAAATCGGCCTGTTCCACCTACACCAAATGTACCCAAAAATGATGTGGCATATGAATTATTACAATTTACCCCGCTTTTTACCCACAAATTTACGGAGAAACTGTTCTGGAAAACTGATTCTAAACTGTTATCGATGTTAATATAATCCCCTTCGCTCGTAAGGCCGTTAAACTGTAGCGCCCCGTTAATCTTACCATCAGTATGCATAGCATGCGTGTCGCGATAAGCAGAGGTGCCGTGATAATTGTTTCCACTGGAATCTAATACCCCGTAGCCATCTATAACATCGTCATTCATCTTGTACCAAGCAACAAGATCGCTTTCAAAAACAGCTTGTACTGATTTGTTACTACTGTTCATTGTTATTGTCGTCGGGTTGTCGCTTCCGCTCAGATCACCGCTCCATTCTTTAAATGACCATCCCAGCGAAGGGGTAGCTGTTAGTGTAACAACCTCATTAGTAGCATATACAGTCCTGTCAGGATTCTTGGCAACTGTTCCATGGCCTGCTGTGCTTACCGTAAGTGTGTACGGATAAACTTCAACTTGACAGTTTACAGAATCAGTTGCCGGCGGATCCTCATTATCTTTAATGGTTAACGTAACTGTATAGACACCTTCTGTCTCATATACGTGTACAGTTTTGCCGGTAAAATACCCATTATCCGGCTGTATATGAGGATCGGAACCATCGCCTACAACCCATTTATATTCTACAATCTCACCATCGGGGTCATAAGATTCTGAGCCGTCAAGTACTACAATATCACCGCGCTTAACAACAGGAGGTTCAGCATATAAAACCGCAACAGGATTCTGATTACCACTCAATTCGTAAGAACCTTTATCAACAACCCCGCTCGCATAGACTCTCGGATTGGCATCAATATCAAATTCACCACTGTAGTTCGGGTCTGGATCCGGGTCGCCTGTGTCAATCTGAATTGAATCTATACTCAGGCTGAAATCATTAGCATTTGGATCAACAAAACACGGATCGTTGCTGTTGCTGCCTGAGAAATTCGGATCATTGATATCAAAAACCTCATCGATACAACTGTATTTTGCACTGCAGTTTATCAGTGCATCATTGCTGTCCCAGATAATACAGTTGCTTATCGTAGGCGGCGTTCCTGAAGTAACCTTTATTCCTGCAACTGCATTATTAACTACGGTATTGTTTCGAACAATAGTGTTTACACCCGGGGCAGTTAATTGTATTCCACTGCTGCCATTACCTTGAATAAGATTGTTTTTTATCTCTTTCGCCGTTCCACCTGTTACCATTATTCCGTTGGAGGTATTGTTCAGTATCTTGTTTTCAAGAATTGATGGCCCGGCCAACATGCCATATACACCAACTCCGTTTTCTTTAATAATACATCTGCTTATCGCTGGTTTGCTGCCGATGGAACAATATATCCCCCACGACGAGGCGTTTTTAACCGTAAAACCTTTTATAATCGCTATTGTTCCGGAGCCAGTTGTTCTGACGCCCATGGCTATCTGGTTTGCATCAATAACCGTTGCTTCTACCGTATCCCAGTCATTAGGATCAGTACTGATTAGGTTAACTGATTTGCTGCCTAAATCCACCGCTTCGTAATAAGTACCGGGCGAAACTTTAATCGTATCGCCGTTACTCGAGGCGTTTACCGCCGACTGGATGGTTGAATACTGGCTCGGCACAAGCAATTCAGCTGCCAAACCGCTCGAGCTTAAAAGAAAAACCATTATTAAAAGTTGGATAATAAGAATTGTTTTTTTCATAACCCTGCTCCTTAATTAAGAAATGTTTATAGACTTTTCCTGCTAACAATAATTATTTTAGGAAAAACCCACATACCCATCCCGCCGAAAGGCACTTCCTCGCTGAAATCACCCTCCTTAGGGTCAGCCAATAAGCCTCCGCCTTGATGGCCTTGTTTTGGTTTCCTCTAAACTACTTAAATTTAACCGGGATTGTTCATGAAAAAATCATTCGCACAAACCCAGTATGTTATTAATTGCGGCGTATTATACCTAAAAAAATGCAAAAGTCCAGAAAATTTTAACCTTATTACAATTTATGGCTATTTTAAGCCTTAAATTCTCGTCCCGTTAGAAATTTTCCCGCTGCAGACAGAGAAGCATTTCCGTTGAAGACTTCATTGCTCTGTTATTTCTAACGGGATAAGGTTCCAAACTTTCGCCTTTCGGTCCCATATAAACCTTACGCAAATCTGCTAAATATCGTTTTGAAAAATTTTTGACAATTTTCGAAATTTGTTCGGTTTTTGTTCGGGTAATTGACCCTTGTTTGCCGATAAGAGTTTTACCAAAAGAAAGCCACGAAGACACCAAGGCACCAGAAAAATTTTTGAATTATTTTAAAACTTTGTGTCTTCGTGTCTTGGTGGCTAAAAATTAAGAAAGTTAAAATGGACAAATTCGACAGCTTCAATAACGACATACCTATTTGCCGATTCGGCCCGGGAGGCGACTTTGTAAGTGATTGGCCGGGCGAAAACACATCGAAATTCACTCGCAGGCCTATAGGCTCAGTTCTCAGAGCTATTAGTAAGATGCTCGATATGGCAGTAACGACAGAGCTGTTGAAGGACTCCACAATAGAAAAGATCAATCGTGCTATAAAGAACATGGACCCAACCGTCAATATGGAGGACGAAATTGCCGTCAGTAAATCAGATAAATCTAACACCCCGCCAGCTCCAGACGCTTGCGCTGATAGAGAGCTATCAAAAGAACCGATGCTATTCGATAACGGTCCAGGAATTGGCCAACCTGCTCGGCACAAGCAAAACAACCGCGTTCGGCCACATCGCAGGGCTAAAAGAAAAAGACCTGCTCACAGCCAATCCTGGCAGGGCACGCTCTTTGAGTCTTACCCGAAAAGCTCAAAGGTTGCTTAAGTCGCATCAGGATTCGTTTGAGCAGGCGGGTGAAAGTATCCCCCTGCTGGGCCGGGTAGCAGCAGGTGTGCCGATAGAAGCAATCGAAAATACCGAACAAATCTCCCTGCAGTCCGAATTCGGTTCAGAAGATACATTTGCACTGAAAGTAGCAGGCGACAGTATGATTGGCGATGGTATATGCGACGGCGATACCGTCGTCTGCAGACACAGCCAGACAGCGCCGATTGGAAAAATCGTTGTCGCTATAGTAGATAATGAAAACGCCACTGTAAAAAGATTCTATACCGAAAACAACGGCGTCAGACTTGAGTCGTCAAATCCCAATTATGAGCCTATTTATACGAAAAACTGCCGAATCGCAGGAATAGTCGTCGGGCTAATGAGGAAGATTTAAGGCCTTTCTAATATCTTAAAATACCCTAAAAAACCGGCAAGAAAAGTTTAATTCACGCAAAAAATATGGTATACTGCCGGAAATGTGGATTCGCAGCCTGAATAGCCGGAGGAATCATATCCCCATTTATCATGTTGATATCCGAAGTGTATGTACGCGACTGGTTATATGAGGTAAAATAATCGATGAGTATTAAAAATACCTTTTTAGCTGTTTTCGGCATAATCATAGCAGGGGCAATTGGATATTCTGTCTGGCAGGAAAAATTCAGATCGGAAAAATTTGATTTGAAACTCCGCCTCAAAACCGGTGAATATCATGAAGTAAAGTATAAATTTTCCCATACCCTGACTCACAAGGGAATTAAGCGGGAACTTCTCCCCAATATGGTCCTTTCAGCTAATGCACAGATGGAAAAGGCAAGTATAAATGCCGAGATGATCGTGGGACTGGATGTGAAAAACGTCGAAGCAGACGGGACTATGGACATAGACTTATTCTACAAGACAATAAAACTGAAAGTTGACAGTCCGAGAATTAATATTGATACCGAAAATATGGAACCAATAGACCCTAATGCCACTTATAAAACTGCTATGATGGACGTGTACTCATCTGTAATTGATAACAGGTTTAAAATGAAAGTTGATTCTACGGGACATACCTCTGCTATCAGCGGCTTAGACGAATTAAAGACAAAGGTAAAAGAAAAAGTAAAAGAACGTTCCATGGTTGATATTAATGACATTCATATTAAGGATAGAGCAGAAGCAAAAAAATGGAAGGAAATGATGGAGAAAAATCAATATGAACTGCTGTTAAAAGCTTATCTGAGAGTACTTAACTTTTTAATGAAGGATACAAAGCAAATGATAGAAAATATTATTATCAGATTCTCAGACCAGCCTGTTTCAATAGGAAGCAAATGGTATGAAAAATCAAATGTTGATACCGGCTGTCCCGCCATCTGCGATGCGAACACAATATATAAACTCAAACGCTGTGACGAAAATAACATACATATTGAGACAACCAGTAAGATCGAGATGAAAGAATTGACGATGACAGAAATTAATTATGGAGATACCATATTAAATCAAAGATCCGGCGCAATAGTATCATTAAGTATAATAGATAAAGACAGCGGGCTGTTACAGAAAAGCGAAGCAACTGCTAAATTCAACGGCATAGAAAAAAGAGAGCCGGACAGAATGACTCTTCCGCTAAGACCAACTGAAAGCATACCGGTAACATTTGAAGGCAAAATGATTATTGAACTGATAAAATAGCAGGATATTATCATATAAAATCGATATCTCATTTCAGTACAAAATAAAGGAGAGTCAGCATTGATAATACCGTTGAGAGTTGATGTCCCGCAAGAGCGTTGGCCCGTGGCAAACTGGCTCCTGATCGGAATAATCATAGCCTTTTTTGTATGGCAGTTCCATCAAGTTAACACCTATCATACCTCCATTGAGGAGGAACTTAATACTACCGTTACACAGGAAAACTATAGTACAGTGAGCATAGATTTGTTTAAAGGATTAGTACTCACCGGCTGGACAATTCGAGGATTGCTCGGATACATGTGGCTGCATGGCGGATATATACACTTGATTGGAAACCTGTTATTCCTGTGGATATTCGGAAACGCCGTTTGCGCTAAAATCGGACAAATACCCTTTATAGTAATATACATAATTCTGGGTGTTGCCGCAGGTGCCTTACATCTGCTCTTGGTTGGCACCCCCGCCATTGGCGCCAGCGGAGCAATTAACGGAGTTATTGGGATGTATCTTATATTTTTCCCGACTAATTCGATCGAATGTCTCTTTGTGCTTCTTTTTCCAGGCATATATGTCAGAACCTTTGAAGTGTCAAGTTATGCGATAATTCTTCTGTGGTTCATATATGATATATTGGGTGCTGTAATAGGAGGAGGAAACATCGCCTATTTCGCTCACATCGGCGGCTTTTTATCAGGAGTTATGATTGCAGTCATTTTGCTAAAGTTAAAAATAATTACGATGGCACGTTATGAAAAGTCTCTATTGCAGGTATTTACCAGATCGCCGGAACCAGAATCAAAAAGACCTCTTTATGAGCAACTTCTGACTCGCGAGTATTCTGCTTCTTATGAAGAACCAAAAGCAGACTATGCTGCCGGCACCTGGGACCAAATCCAGGAGCCTGATGCTCAGATCAATTCTTCAGCAAAATCATTAACAGATGATGGTTTTATCCATTTCTACTGCAGCTGCGGAAAGACAGGCAGAGTTCCTGCAAAATTTGCAGGCAAAACCGGCAAATGTCCGTATTGCCATCAACTAATAAAAATACCTTTTGCCTAAGATTTAAAACAGGGCCGCAAAGACACCCGTCCTTCGCTAAAGCTACGGAGGACAGGCAAAGACACTAAAAGAAATAATATATAAAAACTTCGTGACTTAGTGTCTTAGTGGCTAAGCTATCTGCAGCGGATGAGTTGGGCAGGGTCATATTTAACAGCAGGACAGATCAGCTTCAGATCACTTATAAACCGCTTGCCGTCGGTCCAGTAGCCTGCGGTCGGTTTCAGTGTTCTGCACTTATCCTGGAAATAACTGTTAATACAGCTCATTAACTGCTGGCGAAGATACTTGCTGGTCATCGAGGCCAAAGCGGCCGGCAAAAAGATCTTATCAGCCTTGACGGCGAAGTCGATTCTGACTTTTTTGTAAGATGTGCTCATCTCATAACTGCTTATCGTGTCACTTTCCTTGATAACCTTAAGCTCCATATCAGAGAACATCCTTCTAAGCTGCCTGACGTATTTCGTTCTTCCGCCCTGGCGGTCTATTATGAAATGATAATTGCGGTGCTGCGAACTTTTAATTATCTCATCGATAAGACTGCAGACCGCCCAGAAAAGCACGGTTGATTTGTTATTAATTTTTTGAACCATTTCATTGTAATAGGCCACATCGAAGCAGAAACTCTTGAGTGTCATAAGAGATGAGCCTATTCTTTCAAGGTTCTTTTCCAAGGCCCCTGCCGCGATAGCAATATCATCACGATTATATTCTATCGGGATATTGGAATACTCGTTATACCACGGATATGTATCCAGCCTGGCTTTGCACAAAGGACAGAGCATATTTATAAGCTCATTTATTGATGCTGGTACTTTGCCGTCGGTGCAGACAAGCGATGAAAGCACAGTTTTTTCAAGAAATCTCAGACCTGTCGAGGAATTGTATGCCTTTTTGCTGTCGCAGATAAGAAGTCTGCCTGCCAGATGCTTTTTCTCGGCTCCTACGCTCTCGGCCAGCAGGTCATAAAGTTTTCCTTTAAGACCCTGCCCTGGAATTGTAAGCCCTGCCGCTGACACAACCAGAGGCCCGAGTATCGGACCGAGCCCGGCCTCATCAATACCTACCAGAACTGTATCAGTTAAGACTCCTTTCATCCTGCACCTTCTTTTTATTCTTTTCCAGTGAGGCCCTTCCTTGCCGGACTCCTTTCAGCAATTATGATAGATTCTAAAAACCCCCAAATCAATTAAAAAATCAGAGACTAATTATTTGTCTTTTTGATCTTTCAGGCTACAATTTATAGGTAATTGGCCCGGAGAGATATGAACGAGATCAAAGAGACATTATCAGTTCTTAAAACCCGCTGGTTCGAGGCATTTTGCATAGTCGTTCCCTGGGCTGTTTTCATCCCACTGGTTGGTTTGTTTGAGAAAATACATCCGCTCAAAGGCACTGAGGCAATATTCGTAAGCCACATCTACTTATTAACATATATATGCCTGTCTTTGTTTATCCTGCTGATAAAAGGAGGTTTTTTACGAACGGTATATATTGAGCAGAAAAAACGCCAATCAATTTCAAACCTTACAAAAGCAGGTAAACATTTTTTCTCAAGACTTTTAAGATTTTATATTTTATA
>JAFGGI010000020.1 GCA_016930635.1 Sedimentisphaerales bacterium
TATGTGCACCGATATGACCTTCAGAACAGAACATGGACAATCGCCCAGGCTCCGAAGATCGCATGGAAGATCGAAGCTGTTTCACCAGACAGGGTTTTATTACAGGAGCATGACCAGCATGTGGATATGACACTTAACAGTTTCGGATATTCTATGACAGAGCTGGCACGCATCCGTGCAGACTATTACGGTGATTTTGAATACGATCCTTATACCCAGCGTGTGTATCACGGCTGTTCAGGTTCATCATCGAGAGAAATCCATGTGCGCAGGGTGTCAGGAGATACGTTAGTTGACGAAGGAAACACCGGAACATACGGCACGGCTCAGGGCGGCGGCGGAACTTCTGTGCTTTCGACAGACGGGTATTATTTCTATTATGGAAAACTGCAGGTCGAGGCTATGAATGTCAAAAACAATCTGCATATGATGACCCAGACAATCTATGCTGCCTCAGACAAGATCGCTTTCGGCGAATCACGTTATTATGATGCTGAAACGGGTGCTGAGCTGAGCGGACTTGGATTTTCCACGACCGTATATGGGGTAAGTGAGGACGGCAAACATCTCTGGGCGTATGAAAGTGAGGATAATATGCTCCATTATTACAGGATCCAAAGTGCCGAAGATAATCATCCGCCAATAGCATGTATTGAAGGTGAAAACAGATTTGTCGAGGCACAGGATGCAAACGGCGCCGTTGTTAATCTTGACGGATCATGTTCGGCTGATGAAGACTCTACCGATGGAACTAATGATGATATCGTTCAATTCAACTGGTATGAAAAAATAACTGATGGAAATAATATAAGCCTTAACCTTCTTGCCATCGGCGAAGAAGTTGATGTTCTACTTTCACTGGGAGAGCATATTATAGTTCTCGAAGTCATCGATTCACAAGATGCTTCAGACCAGACAGAAGTAGCTATTATTGTCGGAGACACAGTCCCGCCTAAATTTGAGCTTAGTGTATCTCCGTCCGTCTTGTGGCCGCCAAATCATAAATTAATCGAAGTAACTCCGACCTGGACCGTCAACGATAATTGCGATGATGCCCCAACTGTATCGCTTGTTACAATTACCGTTCAGGAAGAAACCAGAAAGAAGGTTCTGAAAAATAATGAACACACCGAAGATGTATTTATAGATGCTGACGGCAAGATTTACTTAAGGGCAGAAAGAAGCGGAAACAGTAACGGAAGAGTTTATACTCTAACTTATCAGGCTGTCGATGATTCAGCTAACACTACCATAAAAAGCACAACAGTAACTGTACCACATAACCAGAGCAAAGACGATGCTCAATGCGACAGTGAGAATGATTCTATTGAAGTTGATTTTAATATGAATAACTGTAAAAGCTTCAAAGATTTAACCGGATTTGTTAATAACTGGCTATCAGACTGCTCGTCACCAGACTGGTGCAGCGGTCATGATTATAATCAGAGCACAAGAGTGGATTTTATAGATTTCGCTAAATTTGCTGCAGATTGGCTCAATTGCAGCCCTTCTTAAGTACAAATACTAATTATATTTAAATTTTTCCTTCTATTGAGAGAACGAACCGCTGTCTACAGGCTTTTGATGCACAGATGTAGACAGATTTAAGTTTAGCTTGCAGAAACACTTGCATTTTCAAGGCAAATACTGTATAATTTTATATGATTATATTGTGGGGCTGTAAAAAGAGCGTAAATCCGGGGTGAGAGTGTTAGCAATTAAAGTATAGATTTTTCCGGTTAAAGGAGGCTGGTTATGAAAAGGTCATTTTTGCTCGTTTCACTGTTTTTGATTTCCTGCAGTTCATGTTTTGCTGTTCCGCTTTCAGATGTCGAGCTGTACTTCGACCCTGCGACTATCACGCCGGATTATTACACCAAAATCTATCTCGAAGACCTGGCCATGCAAAACACTGTCGTCTGGGATGCTAATACAGACCCTGTTATCGATGCGGATATTTTGCCTATACTTAATGAAGGTACTTATACTCCGTTTCACGTTTATTCACCCAGCGACTATTATCATACTCCGGGTATAGATTACTCAGCCGACCTGACCGCAGGCACCTTAACCGCTACGTTTTCAACGCCGGGAGTCTATCATGTCAGGGTCACCCGCGCAAGTGCCGCATCAGAGATATTCTGCATTCTCGCTGAAAGCTATATGGTCGTCCCGGATGACACCCCGAGTACAAAAAAAACCACAAAAACCAAAAAGGTTCCTATGCCCGATGCGGACCTGTTCGTTTCTGAAAACCGTGACAGCGCTACCAATAATTGTGCAAGCGCATACCAAAAAGCCGGCAAGACCGTAAAACGCGCCAGCAATCAGCAGGGAGTCATCGACGAGATAAAGGCACGTTCAGAAGCGCTCGGCAGGAAAATTCACGTCGAGCTTAACGGCCACGGCGTGCCCGGCTCGATCAGTACAGGAGTCGGTGACGACCCTAATCACAGAATCTGTTTCGAAAATAAAAATGTCGCATCATTTCAAAAATCCATCGACAAATATGTAAACCATATAACTTTCCAGGGCTGCAGCGTCGGAAAAGGTGAAAAAGGCAAACGCTTTTTGCAGATTATGGCTGATTCGATAGGAAAAGCCGGCGCCTGGAGTTCGGACTTATGGGTTATTGACGCGAACTATTTCGCTATTGAAACACCCGGCGAATGGGTTGAAGTCGTCGTAAAAGACAAAAAAGATATTCAGTACAACATCCCTGTCGTCATAAACTGCGTTGGAAATACCGACTGCAACGATATCGAGGCCAAGATCAAAGCGGCAAATAAGAAGCTTAAAAAAGCAAATATCAAACTGCATATTAAAAAGGTAAATAAAAATGTCAATGTCGGCAACGGCGATGATGAAATGGACATTAATGAAATAATGAATGCACCCGACGAGGCAAAAAAAGAATTAAAGAAAATCCTGAAAGACAAAAAAGGAAAATGGACAGGTAAAGGACTGAAAATTTATGTCGCAAAAAAATGCTGGAAAGAACAACCGACAAAAGATAACTGGATGTACGGCAAAGAAAATACTCTCGGGATTAATTCAGGCATAGACGCTAATACAATACCTGATATTATCAAAAAGAAATTCGACCCCGAAGATATATATGACCCCAACTGCACAGACAAACAAAAGGCTGAAATGGCAAAGGAAGCAAAAGTTACAGGCCACTGCAACAAAGCCAGGAAAAAGAAACTGGAGAAAAAAGGCAATCAGACAACAGCGGACCCCGCAAAAACCGTAGCCGCCCAAAGCGCAAAACTCGACGACCTCTATGATATGACCGGTCCAATCGACCCCTGCAATCATATGTATGCCTATACCGATATCCACAGCATCGGCCTGACATCTTCTGATTTGTCCGACCCTGACGGCCAGACAATTATCCGAGTCTGGCTCAACGGCGTATTCCCCGGCATAGAGCCTGCTCTCGAACCGAATCCGTCCAGGCTTTTCACATCACATATGCTTTTCGATATAACAAACGGCCTGGGCATGGGTACTATTCACGCATATATCACTAATGAGCCTGACGGAGTAATAAAAACCCAGTCATGGTACGAAGGTCCCGCCTCCGGAATGCTGCATGAGCCGGTACTGCTTGACAATGTACTAACTTCGCATCCGAACGAGCCGGACGACGGAATGATAAGAAGCAATGTTATCGAACTTCTGGTCTCTAACAGTCTGCTTATCGATAATGAAAATCTATGTCCTTCCAGTCTGGGCCAGCTTTGCGAAATAATGGTAAATTATAATACAGAAGATTCAGGTTTAGTTATCCAGGACATAGCTGAGGACATTGAAAGCGGACCGGTAATTTACCACGAGCTGACGATGCCTCACGAAACAAAAAGACTGTACCTCATCGAGCCGTCGGATATGGCAAACGGAAGGTCGCTGGGCGTATCAGGTTCGGGATTCGAGCCGCTGACGGAAATCGCCGTAACTATGGACAGCGAAACAGAGGTTGTGGAAATGACAGCTATGACAAATGAGCTTGGCGAGTTCATCTGTTATTTCGACCCGGCCGAGCCGATCGAGATGGACACTGAATATGCTGTCGATGTAACTCAGATTATAGAAGGTGTTGACGAATGCGATGTAGAAACTATAGGCGTCGATTTTGAAATTGAAACACCCCTGCTGGCCGGCGACCTCAACGAAGATGATATCGTCAATTTCGAAGACTTAGCTATTATGGCTGATAACTGGCTGGCGAGCATATAATATCACTGAAAAAAGCTGCTCGAAAATATACCTTGTCATTGCGAGCAATCTGTCCGTCGTAGCCTTGGCGAAGACGGAAGCGAAGCAATCTTGTTTCTGAAGCAATAAGGAAGATTGCTTCGTCGTTTCACTCCTCGCAATAACATTTTTAGAGGTTGTCTTGAAATGTACACAGGGACATCTAAATTTGTTTAGATGCCCCTGCTCGCCCTATTCGTAATGGGCCTGAACGCATATGTCTAAAATTTGACGCGACTTTTATATAAAGCCCCGGCCCTGTGGCCGAAAGGGTCCATATTCAGGAACTTTAAACTGCCGCCAAGTTCGCGGACTTCTATATAAACTTTATTGAAAAAGTTTAAGATGTATGGAGACATGTCGTGGATATAACAAAGATTCAGGATTAACTCTTTTGCGCCGTTCTCGTAAACTACAGGCATAACAGCCTGCTCCAGGTCTGTTATCTCCTCTTCTTCCAAAATCGACTCCTCATTAAAAGTTATAACTGTTTTTCCGATACCATATACAACACTGAATTTCGATTTTGGTCTTTCCATAATAATTTCCCTACTGTTCTATATTCCTGTTTTTATGTTTCACATCGCTCTTTACTTTCTTCCTTATCCTCTTCCGCAGGAAATGCGCCTAAGGCCAGGTTGATCTTCTCAATGATAGCCTGGCTGCCGAACGGTTTTTGAAGAAATGCCACGGCCCCGGCCTGTAAGGCGCGTTCACGATCTTCGAGTTGCTCAAACGCGGTAATAAAGATTATCTTTAATCTGCTTTTAAGCAGGTTCATTCTCTTTTGCAGTTCGAATCCATCCATATCAGGCATACGCAAATCCAGAATCGCCACGCCGCTCCTGCAGTCCACAAGCACTTCCTCAAGAAAATCCTGGCCGGATGCGAACGACTCGACAAAATATCCCGCCGAAGTCAACAGCCTAACAAGCGACCTGCGGTAAGCCTCATCATCATCAACAACATAAACACGATTTGTCCCATTACTCATTGTGCCGCTCCTTAACTACATTTGGGTCAACTATTTAAAATGTATGATGTTTAAATGAAATGTCTATTGTACCTTGGTACAATATCCAGGTGCACTTTAGAACAATATGTGTGATTTTAGGATTCTACAGGCTCTTTTACCGGCGAAATGCCCACTTTCTGTGTCAGACGAACCAGCTCAGCAACGGAAACAACGCCCAGTTTGTGCATTATCTGGCTTCGATGCGCCTTTACCGTCCGCTCGGTTATCTTAAGGTGCCACGCTATCTGCTTGTTCAGCATACCCGCTATTATCCACTGCAGTATTTCGTACTCCCTTTCTGTAAGGGTCTTCAAAAGACACCTTATCTGGTCAGCCTCCTGCAGATCTGCGCCTTTATCCAGAGCATTATCTATTGCCTGGAATAGTTTGTCTTCCTCTACAGGCTTTAATAAAAAGTCAACCGCTCCATCTTTCATAGCCTTTACGCCGGTGGGCACATCTTTATGAGCAGTAAGGAAAACTATCGGCATAGAGATACCCCTGTTTTTCATTTCCTCCTGCAGCTGTGGACCGGTAGTGCCCGGCATGCGGACATCCAGAAGCAGACAGCCCGGCTCATCAAAGGCCCCTCTTTGCAGAAATTCTTCAGAAGATGTAAATACTTCAGCATCAAATCCAATAGACTCTACTAATCTTGCCAGGCTCTTACCGAATTTTTCGTCATCATCAACAATAAATATTTTAGGGTTTATCTCACTCATTTTGGTTCTCCTTATATATGGGCAGCCTTATGAAAAAGCTCGCTCCGCCCTCTTGATTATTTTCCGCCCAGATGTCACCTCTATGTGCTTCAATTATCGTCTTATTGACGCTCAGGCCCATTCCCATTCCTTCTTCCTTTGTCGTAAAGAAAGGCGTAAACAGTTTCTCACTTTTATCCTCATCGATCCCCGTCCCTGTATCCCTGACACAAATAAGAATATTTTCCGAGTCCTCTTTGCTGGTGGAAATATAGATGTTCTTTATCTCACTGTCTTCCATCGCATCGGCTGCGTTGATAACAAGATTCAGCAATACCTGCTGAAGCTGAACACGGTCGCCGTTTACCCGGCCCAAATCCTCTGCGAATTGCCTTGACAATGAAATATTCTTAATAACAAGTTCGCTGTTAGCCAGCGTTAAAACCTCTTCAATAATTTCATTGATTTCCAATGGAGAATACTGAGCCTCGACCTTTTTCATCAGGGCCCTGAGCTTCTGTATGATCTGATTTGCCCTTCTGTCTTCAGAAATAATATCGTCAACAATTTCACGTATCTGGTCCAAATCAGGCTTATCTTTCTCAAGATACCTCTTTGCGGCATTTGCATTGTTAAGAATTGAGCCCAGCGGATGATTTATCTCATGCGCCAAAGCCGCTGTGAATTCTGCCATAACGCCTACACGGGAGGCATGCACTAATTCAGCATCGAGCTCAACAAGTTTTTCTTCTGCTTCCCTGCTTTCGGTGACGTCCCTGTGTACTGCCTGTATCAACTGCCGACCACCTATCGAGATCACCTTTATGCTTACTATGATATCCCGCAACTGACCATCCTTTGTTTTATGCTTGGTTTCAAAGATATCTTCCCCTTCAGCAATTATTCTTTCTAAATGTTGAGCAATTTTTGCAGGATGATCCGTATGATCGATATCGGTTAATCTGAGTTTCTCAAATTCTCCGCGACTATAACCAAGATTTTCACACATCCTGTCGTTGAATTGCTCTATGTTTCCAGTGGCCGGGTCAATAAGCATGATAGGACTGGCAGCCTGTTCGAACATAGTTCGGTATCTCTCTTCAGATTCCTTTAATGCAGCCTCATTCTCTTTGCGCTCGGTAATATCCTGTCCTGTCGCAAGTACGCCTATAACCTCGCCGTCAGAATCTTTAAGGGTCTTGTTATACCATTCAATTAATCGCTGACGCCCGTCTTTGGTTACGATAGGGTTGATGCCTTGTGAATTTATGTCTTTGACTGTTTTGATGAATAATTCTCTGATTTTCGACTGGCAGCCTTTGGGCAGGAAGGTTGCGAACCATTCTTTACCTCGCACTTCTTCTATTCGATAGCCGCTAATTTCCTCCATATACGGGTTGAAATCAACTATCGCCCCGGTCGTATCAAGAACCAGAATAATAGTCTGGGCGGTCTCGATAAGGCTTTGGGCAAAATCCTTTTCTTTCCGCAGCGCCTCGGCGGCCTGCTCGCGCTCGACAACATCGCGGGCTGTAGTATAGACAAAACCGCCGGCAGCTACCACCTGCCATTCAAGCGTTTTATAACTGCCGTCCTTACACCTGTATCGAATAACAAATTTTTCAACCGGCTCGCCTCTAAGTATTTTTTCGGCCTCTTTAAATGTTCGTTCCATATCTTCCGGATGTACAAGCTGGCCCTGATGCAGCTCAAGCAGTTCCTCTTGTGTGAAACCCAGAATCTTCTGACAGGCCAAATTGGCCTTGACAAGCTGGCCTTCAATATTAAAAACTGCTATCATATCAGGAGAAAGGTCAAATATATTCTTGAACTCCTCTTCTGTTTTCCGCCTCTCGGTAACATCCCTGAAAAAACCTATATTACATTCTTTCCCGTCGATCAAAGCTTTCGTTGCGCTGATATCTGCATATACTATGGTCCTGTCTTTTCTAAGAAATGGAATATCTCGTGCTAATGTTTTTTTCCTCCTTGCCAGGGCTTGAAATTCAGAAACCACCCAATTTAAATCTTCTTTCGTATGGATATCCTTTACGCCAAGCCCTTTTAATTCTTCTTCACTGTAACCCAACATCCTGCATAGAGCCGGGTTGCAATGTATAAATTCCATCGTTTCTACTTCTGCTATAGCTATGCCATCAGGACTAGACTCGAATAAGACCTTATAGGCAGCCTGGCTTTGGGCTAATGTCTCGACTTGATGCGGACTCGCCTGGCTCATTTCAATCCCTCCCGGCGACTTTTTATGCTACTATCCAAAGTGCACAAACAATCTCGCATTTTAACTCCTTTCCTTCATCGGAGCTATCGGTTTGTTCTCTCTGGCAGATATTCTATACATAAATGATTATAAATTCAAGAATTATTAATAAAAAATTAACCCTGAGTTTATAGAATGATCGCATTTAATAATGTTGACAAAACGGTGTAGAGACGAGTAAAATACCCGCCAAGTGAAAAATCACAACATTATCATTTTTTTTTAAAGGATCTCTGTATGAAGAAGAATTTAATGCTTAGTTTATTAGCTGTTGCAGCAATTGCCATCTGTTCAAATCTTGCAAAGGCTGTCGAAATCGAAGTAGAAAGTCTGGCGATCTCGAACGCCGAAGTAAAAGACTGCAACGAGGCCAGCGGCGGAAAGGTCGTGGCATTCGAGGATCCCAAGGCCCAAGCCAAAGGAGAAATAGATCTCGAACCAGGTAAGTACACAGTCTATTTTATTATGAGCGCTCCGGATGAATACCACGACGCTGTCTATATCACAGTTGGAAAAATGAAGGGAAGGTTATATCCTGAAGAATATTCCAAAATGACTAAGTCCAAGTCGTTCCTCGTTACTATCCTCACAAAGGGTACGTGCCCCATCTTGATACAGTGCGCCGAAACCGGTGTGATCCTGGATAAGCTCATCATTGAATCCGAAGCGGAAAAAAAGGCTAAGTCTGAGCAGAAAAAAGCTGAAGAAAAACCGAAAGATGGTGAAGATAAGCCAAAGGACAGCGAAGAAAAACCAAAGGATGCCGAATAACAACCGAAGGAAAAATAACCCGCATCCAAAGATGATATGATTTCAGCGATAAAAAACCCCAACTTTATGTTGGGGTTTTTTTTGGTTAGCCCCCGCATCACTATGCGGGGGTTTTTATTTTCGTTTAGCCCCGACCCCTGTGGTCGGGATTTTATTTGTTGTTTAGCCCCGCCATCTTGCATGGCGGGGTTACAGAGCCACGACCGTAAGGGAGTGGTAATAAAAAAAATATTTAGCCCGCCGTTTCACGGCGGGTTCGTCATCTCCATATGACGGGGTTACAAAAAATTCACATTAACCCGTGCATTTTTGAAATAAAAGAACCCCTCAAAGTGGGCGGTATTGGACTTGAACCAACGGCCTCCTGCATGTCGAGCAGGCGCTCTAGCCAACTGAGCTAACCGCCCATAATTTCCGGCCCATTAATTATCCATTTTTCCAAATAACAATCAAGGCAAAAAGACAAAAAAGAATAACCGCTCGGATCACTGTTTCAATATTTCAAAAATACCTTTATGTTCATCGCTGATCTGCTCAGACCTGGTCCACACAGCCAGTTCAAGGCTCTTCCTGCACGGACAATCATCATCGCAGATAGCCTGGCCGGACTTCAAAACCTCTTTTATCAATTCTATCGCATTAACTGTTGCCTCATTGAGATTGCCGATAATCTCCTGCAGCAGCGTCTGGGCATCTTTCTTCTCGCTCGGCTCCCGCCAGCAGTCATAATCACTGATAAGCGTAACAAGCACAAAACACATCTGCGCCTCTCTCGCCAGTTTCGCCTCCGGCATACCCGTCATACCTATAAGCTGACCGCCCCACTTCTGATGCATCAGCGACTCGGCCCGCGTAGAAAACTGAGGCCCTTCCATACAAACATAAGATACATCCGGATGCACCGTTGAATTCACCGCCTCTGCCGCACTGAGAAAAACCTTCCCCAGTCTTTGACAATAAGGATAAGAAAACTCACAATGTACCGCCCCAATATCATCAAAAAAAGTATTCTGTCTTTTAAATGTCTTATCGATTACCTGCCCCACGATTGCCAAATCTTTCGGCTTTATCTTTTTTTCAAGCGACCCGACCGCACCGCTCGCGATAACCGTATTTACGCCGAGCTTTTTAAGAGCGAAGATATTCGCCGCGTAAGGCACTGTTGATGGATTGAATTTATGCCCCTCGCCGTGCCTGTTTATAAACGCAACTTCTTTGCCCACAAATGTACCGGTCAGAATTTCCCCGCTTGGCGAACCGAAAGGCGTATCTACTTTAATCCTTTTAACATCTTCCAGCTGTTCTGCCAATGCATCGCCCAGCCCCGAGCCCCCTATCAATCCTATTATATTTGCCATGTCATCCTTTCCACAATATCCCTATACCATCTATCATACCCATAGAAACCGCAAATATCAATACATTTAGCCCCACGACGTGTCGTGGGGTTGCTGTTCGGTTAGCCCCGTTGCTTGCGACGGGGGTTTTTATTTTCGTTTAGCCCCGGCAATACTTTGCCGGGGTTCACCTTTAATACGTTCCCACCTTTCACGCTTTTCTAACCTTTATCCATTGCCATTGCGATCGACTTGTCCGCCATAGTTTTAACGACGGCGGAACGTGAAGAATCTCGGCCTGTCCCGCACAAATTAAGAATTTAATTGTTCCTATATCACTACGGTAAAATAAATTGGTGCGGGGTTAGCCCCGTCATCCCCGCATGACGGGGTCAATAAATATCTTCTGCCGAAGGCAGAATCCTCAATTTTTAACTTTTAGTTTTGATTTTCCTTGTCCCTTTGCTTGATAACTATCAAGTACCGATTTCTACCTTAAAATCCCAGAAATTAAAACTCCTCATTTGATACTCGGCGCGTTCCATTAGTTTTTGAAAATCTTTCCTTTATTGATAATTGGAAATTGATTTTTGGTTATTCATTGGTAATTGTACCTTGGTCATTGATTATTTATTGAACGTTGAACGTTCAAAGTTCGATGTTGGATGTTAAAGATATTCTCGGTGGGAAATCTGGGTGAAATCTGGTGAAATCTGGGGACACCATACTAATTTTCGCTTTCAGTTTTTATTCTTTTCTCTGCTTTTGGTCGTCCAGCCTTTCCGGGTCTCAACA
>JAFGGI010000021.1 GCA_016930635.1 Sedimentisphaerales bacterium
AGTCCCTAAGGGACGAAGGATGGGAGGCGATTCAACAATTTTCAGTTTTTAGTTTTAATCTTTAAGTTTGCTATCCCCTATACCCTAATACAAAGGAGAATACTATGTCCGCACTTACAAAAAAACAACTGACAGTTATTGATGATTTATTCAACTCCGCAGGCGATGAATCAACCGTCTTGCAAAAACACAAAATCTCAAGAAAACTCTGGAATGATTGGCTGTCTGTCAAAGATTTTACTGATGAGATCGCCGCTCGAATGGAAGCTGCAAAAAGACGCAGCCGGATAATTCTCTCCCAGCACGCCCCTTTCGCAGCCGCAAAATTAGTCGAGCTGTGCCAGAGCGAAAATCAGGAGACCAGCAGAAAAGCTGTGCTGGACATCCTGAACCTCCAGACCAACCAACCTGAAATCTTATCTCAAATTTCAAACTCACCTCTCCCCAGTCTCGACGCCAAAACCGCCTCTAAACTCCTCGCCGCCCTGGCTGATGATAAACCTTAAAACCAGACTAAAAACCCGATTTTAGAGCAAAATTCAGCTTTTTAGTAATATTTTAAAGATTTTTCTTGAACAAACACCCCTTTTTTAGCATAATATCTGTAGTGAAGTTATCATTACATCAGCATTAAGAAAGTGAGGTTGTTTTGGCTGGCAGTACTACTACAATTCAGGTCAGGATAGATTTGGACACAAAACAGAAAGTCGTAAAAATCCTGAATGCTCTGCATATCGATATGTCCGAAGCCATCAAAATGTATCTAAAGCAGATTATTCTCAACAGGGGAATCCCTTTTGAATTGAAGATCCCCAACGAACTTACAGCAAAAACCATAGCTAAAGCCGAGGCAAATCAGGATCTGCACGAAGTTGCAGACGTTGATGAGCTTTTCAGGGAGCTTGATATTTGAGGATATTCTACACCGGCCAATTCAAAAAAGACTTACTGCTAAGCATAGAGAACACAATAAAACAACTCTTGAAGGTCTGATACTACCAAAAATGATAACCCTTTCACCATGCAATGCTTATGCTGTATCTAACTAAAAGCATTAAATCATTGCTGAATTAGTATTATTTTGATAATATTAAATAAAAGCAGGGAAGCCACTATGAAAGCAAAGCCGAAACTAAATACAACCAAATTATGTCATGAAGCTTGTTCTTTTGCCGAGCGGGAATCCAAACATAATGAACCACTTCTTTTCGGCGTTACCGATGGTAAAGCTGTGGGTACTTATTTTGAACACAAATTTAAGAATGATCTGTCTGAGAAGTACGATTTTATACCAGGCAGTTCAGCATCAGGTATCGACTTCCCAGAGCTAAACGTAGATATGAAAGTTACAAGTATAAAACAACCACAATCCTCCTGTCCATACAAATCCGCGCGTCAGAAAATATATGGATTAGGTTATTCGTTACTGGTTTTCGTCTACGAAAAAACAGATAATGAAAAACTCAAGACAGGTCAGCTAAAAATTCTACACTCCATATTTGTAGAAAAAGAAAAGACAGGTGACTTTCAGACAACTACAGGTCTTTGCAAGATAATTCAAAACAATGGTAATACTGATGATATTGTAGCTTTTCTGAGAGAGAGAATGTTGCCGGTGGATGATATCGAGGTCGAAAAACTCGCTAAAGAAATTATAAACAATCCACCTGACACAGGTTATCTAACCATCTCAAATGCACTTCAATGGAGACTTCAATATCGGCGTATTATTGAACAGGCCGGAAAAATAAAGGGGATTTCTAAGATCCGTTAAAAATGAATACCACAAAATGTAAAAAAAGAATTGAATTAGGAGATTGGCAGACTCCTTTGGATTTGGCTAAAAAAGCCTGCTTGTTACTCAAAGATACGGATATTTACCCTGCTTCAATAATAGAACCCACCTGTGGCAAAGGTAATTTTTTATCTGCCGCAATAGAAATCTTTCCATCAGCAAAACAATGTTTCGGTTTAGACATATCTGACAAACACATAACGGAAACTATAAAAAAAATAGAATCTTTTAAAAAACCCATTACGTCAACAATAATACATGCTGACTTCTTTTCGTTTGACTGGCCAAAACAAATAAAATCAATGCCTGACCCTGTTCTTGTTATTGGTAATCCTCCGTGGGTTACAAATTCAGGCATTGGCAGTCTCGAAGGAAAAAATCTCCCCAAAAAATCAAATTTCCAGAACATGAAAGGAATGGATGCAATCACAGGGAAAAGCAACTTTGATATATCGGAATGGATAATAATCAACATGCTTGAACAACTAAAAACCCGACAAACTTGTATAGCAATGCTTTGTAAAACCGCCGTTGCACGCAAAATCCTGCTTTATGGCTGGAAAAATCACATTTCTCTTGGACAATGTTTAATATTTAAAATAGATTCACAACAGCATTTTAATGTCGCTGTAGATGCCTGTTTTCTGGTTATCACATTGGGACAGAAAAATCAAAACTTTCAGTGCAAAGTTTATGAAGAATTAAATTACGATTCTCCCAAGCATCTTGCCGTCTTTGAAAGCAACCGTCTCATACCCGATTTAGCCCTATATGAAAAATGGAAACATCTTCGCGCAGATAAGAGTAACGTTTTCAAGTGGCGATCAGGCATAAAACATGACTGTGTCAAAGTTATGGAGTTAAGAAAAGAGGGCAATATTTTTACAAACGGGCTTGGTGAAAAATTTGAACTTGAAAATGATTATATTTTCCCAATGCTCAAAAGCTCAGATTTAGCCAACGGCCAAATTAAGGTTATAAACCGCTATATGCTTGTAACACAACATTTTGTTGGAGAACAAACTCATCTCATTAAACAAAATGCACCAAAAACATGGGGATATCTGCAAAAACACGCAAGTTTGTTAGACCAAAGAACAAGTATTATATACAAAAATAATCCTCGATTTTCTATCTTTGGTGTCGGTGATTACACTTTTACAGACTGGAAAATAGCTATTTCCGGCTTCTATAAAAATATGCGATTCCGACTCATAGGCCCTTACGAAAGCAAACCAGTTGTTCTTGACGATACTTGTTATTTTCTCTCATGTAAGTCTAAAGAAGAAGCGGAAGCTATACACGGCCTCTTATCATCAGAACCTGCAAAAGAATTTTTTTCTGCTTACATCTGGTGGGATTCCAAACGACCTATTACCCTGGAATTACTCAATATGCTTAGTATCACCAAGCTTGCAGATACTTGTGATAAAAATGACTCACTTGAAACTATCTGTGAAAATACCTTACAACATCAATTAACAATGTTTTAAAAACTTGCTTTCTTTTAACAATGAAAATTCTAAAATCAGGTCTTATATTTTTATTAATTAACTCGGTTTTATTTATGTCCTCCTGCAGCAATATAAACGGAACTGCCCTTTCGATAACGGTAAAGCACCAGCTTGCTGCTTATCCTGACCAAAGACTCGTCGATATTTACAAAGCCTTTTTCCAGGGCTTCTTCGGTCCTGCACACTTTATAACAGATCCGAATAAAGTTGCAGGCTATATCGAAGCAGAAGCAGCCGAAGCAGATAGCTTTGAGGCATATGATTTTTACCCCCTGCCGCCGGATGGAAAATTTGTAAGAGTAAACCTAAGGCTCATCAAAGAAAACAAGATAAGCTTAAATGATTTTGCCGATGCCTTTACCAAAAGTGCAGAGCCCGTCAGCAAATTTGATATCGCAAGATGGAAAACTCAATGGCCTCTTATCTTAGCTGAAATTGAAAAACAAAAAGATAACATTCCCCACTTCCACCAGGACAAGGCCTTTATCGATTCGCTGCTTGCAAAAGATGAATATGTCGTCCACCACAGCGCTGAATTCATCGAGAAGTACCACCCCCACTATCGCGTCATTGCCGCCAGCCGGATAAACTGCATCGGTCGATAGGCTCCAGTTCCATATTTATATAATCATACATAATATGATTACCCATCCCGCTGACCGAAGCCTGCACTAAAGTAATTACATTTTGACCTTTTTTCAGACTCCCCGACGGAATATTAATATAATGCACCCCGTATTTTGCATGGATCCCTTCACGAATAAGCCCGTTACCTCTATTGGGCTCAACATAGAACTTTACAAACTCTTTAGACTCGTCATTGACATAGATATACATATGTGCCTGATGCGCCCCTGCTGCTGCAATAGTAAGCACCGCTCCTGTCAATGGAACTTCTTCAAGACTGAAATATATCCTCCATTTCCAGGGCTCTTTTTCTTTATAAGGATTATGCGCGTAATTCAGCACCTCCTGCCAGTCATTTTCCGACACATAGTATTCAAGCGGATTAGAAAACTCATCTGCAAACTTTGTAAACAGGTAAGGCTCGTAATAATCAGTCGCCCCGTGTCTGAACTCCGCCGCACTTCTGTCAGGCGTGCCTATCTCCCACGAGATTTTTTTACCCCTGTGCTGCACCTTCCAGACGATTTTACCCATCTTTGTCGTCTCCCTCGGCCAGACTTTAATACCATCCTTTGAATACTCGCCTACAACACCGTCTGCAAAAACATATAATGTATAATCCCCTGCCCGCACATCCTCGATAACAAACTCGCCGTTGGCCTTTGCCTTGGTCCAGTACTGATAACCTCTGCCCTGAAACTGCCAGTTCCTGTTTTCTTTTTCGCTCAAAGCAAGCCCGACCCACGCTCCTTTAGCATCTACATCAGGCTTTAGTTTATCTTTGATAATAAGTTTTCCTTTTACCGCTCCCCGCATTTGCCCCTGATACTCGTTACTTAACACCCATTCGTAAGGCCACTTTTCTCTTTCCAGCTGCGCCTGTTTTTTGGCATCTTTCCAGCAGGCATCGGGACTCCCTTCTTTATTCATATAAAGCAGCCAGGGCCCGTATATCTTCTGCCATACCTGTCCATTTTTAATTGTAAATCCTGAACCGTTATAATGATTGGTATTCAGATACAGATGAATTATACCTGCCGCCGCGGTCAGGTCGTTTTTAGTAGGCCCGTCATTAAAAAACTCATGGCTGGGCAATACTATCCAGGCACCGATATTATTTTTTGAACCCGCCCCGTTAGAGACAGGCAGTCCAATATCAACATCAGATGTTAAAGATGTCTTATCTCTAACGGGGCCCGCAAAACCGTAAGCATCCAGCTTATAATAATCTGCTGAGTACATATACTTGCAGTCATACCTCCCTGCCCTGGCCCCGGAAGTATATTTGACAATTTCTTTGATACCGCCCCGCTCCGCATTGACCTCATCAGAAAACGATGCCATCTTCCAGTTTCTAAGCTCATCCACACATATCGTATCCAGCAGATAATCGTTGTTATCTTTACCCATCCACCAGACCATCCGCCATTCGCCCATATCCACATCAGGATAATCGCTTCGGTGTGAAACTATCGCATAAGAGTACAGCCCGCTCAGGCCTTTTTGCATAACGTAATGAATATCTATATCCCAGGCATGCCTGTCACCAGACTCATAAATTTTCCTGCAGGATATATCAGCAATTTCCCCTGTCTGATTTGCAAAAGAATAAATACAATGGCCGGGCCTCTCATATCCCGCCCCTGTAGTCATACTGAAATAAATATTTTTCTTGCCTCTTTGACTGACCATCTCGTTGCCGTCATACTTAAGCGATGTAACTTCAGCCCTTCCTGTATCTATTACTGCCCTGACAATTCCATTATCAAGAATTACATCATTACCTTCTCTGACGACTGACACATTATCTGCGCAATAGCCAAAGGCTGGAAAAACAATGATGTACACTAAGATGTGTATAAAAAGTTGTATCCCTTTATATCTTATCATCAATCCCTTAACTACATGTTGTCCGGATGCAGTAAAGTTCTTTTGCCTGGCGGGTCTATAAGCCGGGTTCTGTAATCAACGGCCATTTCTCTGGGACTGCCGTTACCGACAGCCTCAAGCAACCTACCCGCCGGCTGTGAAATCCCAAATCAAATTTGAAATTTCGTTTACTCGGGCAGAGTACATCCCGCACCTATTCCATATTCTCGCTACAAACCAGAAACTATTAACTTCTGGTTGCAAAACATATTTTAAACGTTCTGCCAAACAAAAATACAAAATAGGTGCGGGACAAGCCGGCATACTTGGTCTTGCAGGCGGTGGGGTTTGCCGTGCCGGCCCTGTCACCAAAGCCGCGGTGCGCTCTTACCGCACCTTTTCACCATTGCCACTGTCCCTGAGGGACATAGGCTGTGTATTTTCTGTGGCACTTTCCCGCGGATCACTCCGGATGGCCGTTAGCCATCACCGCGCCCTGTCCTGCCCGGACTTTCCTCCCCTTTGAGATCTCAAAGGAGCAGCCGTCCGACCCGCCAGACAAAAAAATCTCTTATAAAATTTCCAATTAATTTACGAATATACCGCAAAATATGCCCTTTTACAAGCCCTGTTGTAAAAACACCTCATTAATACCTTAAAACTTGATTATTACATAATTTTATGGTATAATAGGTAAGATTAGAGGTGCTGGTAATTAATGCCCTTTTGGGCAGAATATTCATAGTTAATTGGAGTTGACAAATGGACTTTCACAAAATTTCCCTCGTTCTTGTAATTATGCTTTTGCTCAGCGGTTCTGTTCTTGCTGTCCTGCCGCCTGAGACCGGCTGGGTTGCACGCTACCAGGGCAACGCCGGCGGTTGGGACTCAGCCGAGGACATCGCACTCGATTCTGCAGGAAACGTTTATGTAACAGGCTACGCTAAACGCACAGGCACTAATTACGACTTTGTTACAATAAAATATTCAGCCGGAGGCACCGCCCTTTGGACACAGCCGTACGACTATAACACCAGCAGTGATTTCGCATTGGCAATGGCTGTGGATTCAGGCTCAAATGTTATCGTCGCAGGTTTTGGCTACAATCCTGATACAAGTTATGACGGCCTCATCGTAAAATACGACTCACTCGGCAATAAGCTTTGGGCCAAACGTTTTGACGGCGATTCAACTAACGACCAATTCTATGATGTCGCTGTCGATGCGGCCGGAAATATTTACGCCTGCGGCATAACAGATGACGATGCCCTGATAGTAAAATTCACACCTGACGGCACTATCGCATGGGACAGATCATATAACGGCCCGGCAGGAGATATAGACAGCTTTTATAAAGTCATCACCGACATCGGCGGCAACATCTATGCCTGTGGAGATGCCTCAGGGATCTTAACTGGTTCAGACTGCCTGATAATAAAATATGACTCGGCAGGAAATCAACAGTGGGCAAAACAGCACGCCGGCTATGAAGACGGTTGGGACCTGTTCGTGGATATGACCGCCGATGCGGCAGGAAATGTTTATGTCACAGGTTCTGTCGAGACCATAACTGATTCGAACTATGTAACCATTAAATATGACACCGCCGGCAACCCGATCTGGACATCTTACTACACCGGCACCTCTGTAGGCTGGGATGATGCATACGCTGTCATTCTCGATAAGGATGGAAATGTACTCGTAACAGGAAGAACCCAGGGCACAAGCAGCTCAGATGTGGGCACCGTTAAATATAACGGGCAAACAGGAGCACCGATTTGGAATGTCCCGTATAACGGTACAGGTAATGCAAGTGACTTCGGACAGTCAATAACAACAGACTACCTCGGCAATGTTTATGTCCATGGAAGAACCACTCAATTAAGTTCGAGAGATTATCTTACATTAGGCTACAATTCAGATGGCATTCATCAATGGACAAAAACTTATGACGGACCTGCCGCAACCGAAGATATCGGCACTGCAATGGCATTTGACAACGGCTTAATATATGCTACGGGCTACAGCAAAGGTACAGACGGAAGCTATGATTATGCAACTGTAAAATATATATATAACTATTGCACTCTGCCTTCAGCAATGCCGGGGGATTTAAATGGAGATTGCAAAGTTGATATGGGCGACTACCTTCTTTTCGCTGATAATTATATCTCATGGCAGAACGATTATCCCGTACTCAGTAATATAGCTGACGACTGGCTCGAATGTCACCTGGCAGAACAATCCGGCTGTCATTATACCCCTGCAAATCTAAACGCGCCTCAAAATCCTATGGTCCCGCCTATGGCTTATGACGACACAGGACTCATACTGATATGGAGCAAGCCTAAGGACTATTCAAATGTTGCAAGTTATAATGTCTATCAGAACGGCTCATTCCTCGGTAATACAACAAATCTCTTCTATAATGTCTCAGGACTGAGTCCTAACACCATGTATCCATTTACTGTAGCATCCGTAAATGCCGCTGGAGCAGAACTGGCAATCAGCACAACCTGTTACGCAACAACAGCAAATACGCCTGACGTCTTCTACCCGGAAGACTACGGCGCCGCTGCCGACGGTATTACAAAAGACACCGCTGCTATCCAGGCTGCAATCGAAGCCTGCACCCCCGGCGGCAAAGTCCATCTCAGGGCTGGAAAAACTTTCTTAAGCGGCGCGGTATTCCTGAAAAGCAATATGACTTTCCAGGTAGACGGAACTATCTTAGGCAGCAGCCTTGCGGCAGATTATCCGCTTACATCAAGGCGTTTCCCATACTATCCTGCCGGAAATAATTTTATGGGATTAGTCAATGCATACTCCAATTATACTACTCCTGAAACCTTCGGCCAGCCATACGGAGCCATCACAAATGTAAGAATCTGCGGCTCCGGCGTCATCAACGGATGCGAAGGTTACAGCGCAAGTAATCCTCACCAGATCCTCGACCACGGAGACACTCCGCTTGGAATCGCTCAAATTGAAGCTGCCAGCTACGACTCTACACGCCGAGGTGATATGGTTACAGTAAAAGGTGTCGATAATATCTACGTAGGCGGTTGGAACGGAACTTTAACATTAGTCTATCCATCGGAACATACAATATTTATAAGTTATTGCAACCAGGTCACTGTCGCTGATGTCGATTGCCAGACCTTCGATATACACAACGGCGACGGCGTCAATCTCTGTACCTCCGATACAGCATATATCTTCAACTCATACTTCGACACCGGCGACGACTGCATCAACATGAACGCAGGCCAGGGACAACAGGGTGTGGATGAAAACAGACCGGTTCAGAACGTCAGGGTCTTTAACTGCACCACAGAACGCGGCCACGGCGGTTATGTCATAGGAAGCTTCACCGCAGCATGGGTTCAGGACTCTCTCATAGAAGACTGCCTCTTCCAAAACAATGACCCGCATTCAAACGGCAAAGGCATACGAATGAAAACAGGTAATAACAACGGCGGCGGCGCCAGAAGAATTACCTGCAGAGACATCGTAATATCAGGCTGTTCAGAAGAAGGTATTTTCCTCGACAGCACATATAATGCCGGCGCAGGCTATTTCCCTGCCGGCCCGGGACAGTTCAGCGGAAATGTATTTAAGAACATTACTATTACTTCAGGTGACGAAAGCATCTTCATCAACGGATTATCAGGTACACCTCATACTAATAATATATTTGAAAATATCACTGGAAATAATTCAGCATATCTTGACTATTGCACAGATAGTAATTTTGTCAACGTCAACGTATCCTCATGGACCGTCGATACCGGCTGTACCGGAAATACAAGCAGCGGCAGCCCCGGCTGTCCATTCTAAACAAACAGTTAACAGCTGACAGTGTACAGATTTCTGTACACTGTCAGCTGAAAAACCCATCTTATTTACTCTCTTTCAAAGGATTCCCTATGAATACTACCGCTCTATCTACACAAAATCTCATTTATGCTGCCGGCCTGTATGAAAAACTGAAAAATACTATGCCCAAAAGCCGGACCGATTTAAAAAATTATCTCAGGGTCTTTGCTCGTTTAAACATCCCTGATAAAAAAATCTGTCCCGAACACAACAGCCCCGCCGACTACCTGTGGCACTGTTACACAGAGCTAACAGAGCCCGGAGCGAAAGCGACGGGTGACTGCATCGTCTGGGCGCCAAGAGGAGGCGGCAAAACTCTTATCGCCGCCGCTGCTACCCTTCTGGACTGTATCTTTAAACCGGGCTGTAAAGTAAGGATCCTTGCAGGCAGCGAAACTCAGGCCCAAAGGATGTACGACTACCTGCTCACTCTTTTACATAACGGCTTTGAAGGTTTTCTCGCCGCCCCTGTCCGCAGGAACAGGTGCGCCTTTCTCAACGGCTCAGATGTCGAGGTCCTTACACAATCGCACGCCTCTGTCCGCGGCAGTCATATCAACAAATTAAGATGTGATGAAGTCGAACTGTTCGATCCCCAGGTCCTCGAAGCTGCAAAATTCGTCACAAAAAGTACGGATAAAATAACCGGTGCAATGGAATCGCTGAGCACAATGCACCAGCCTTTCGGAATTATGCACGACCTTGTCAACAGTGCCTCAGTATCAAATATACCCGTATTCAAATGGTGTATCTGGGAAGTGATAGAGAACTGCCCGCCCGAAAGAAGCTGCTCAAGATGCCCGCTCAACAGCGACTGCCAGGGTAAAGCAAGAAAGGCAGAAGGCTTTCTAAAAATAGATGATTGTATAGCTCAGATGCGCCGAAGCAGCAGAAGTGCATTCGAATCTGAAATGCTGTGTCTGCGGCCATCACTTGAAAACGTCGTCTTCGCAGAGTTCTACCCTGATATACACATCGCGCCTGTAAACTACGACAGCAGCCTGCCTTTATATCGCACTATAGACTTTGGCTTTGTAAATCCTTTCGTCTGCCTGTGGATACAGATTGACCCTAACGGCATAATCCGCATCATCGATGAATATGTAAAAAGCAGGCAGACTATCGATGTACACACAGAGGAAATTAAAAACAGGACTCCATATAATGAAGAAAATGTCATCGCCACCTTCTGCGACCCTGCCGGTGCAGGTGTAAATGACGTAACGGGAACAAGTCCGATTTTCTCTCTCAGACAGGCCGGGGTAAAGATACGTTATAAAAGAAGCCCGATACTTCAGGGTGTAGAACTTATCCGCAGGGCTTTGCGCACAGGTGACGGACAAAGCCGCCTGGTTATAAATCCGCGTTGCGGCAGACTCATCGAGGCAATGCAGTGCTATCATTATCCTCCCTCCCATTCGACAAGCTCAGGGCAGGCCGGCTTTGCTGATGAACTGCCTTTAAAAGACGGTATTTATGACCACCCCATCGATGCCCTGCGATACTTCTTTGTAAACTACAACTGCTCATCTGCCGCCAAAAAGAGAAGATATTAGAGGTATAATTATATCTACAAACTATTTTTAAGTTATTTGTTGACAAAAATCTTGTCTGTTATTAGAGTAAAGTCAGGACAAGAATAAGCCGATAAATCCCATTAGTCTTTTATTCACAAAGTGTTAAGGTGGACAATATATCATGAATAATATTAGCAAAATAAAGCCAAAATACCCTTGGATTAATTTTGAACTAAATTTGGCAAAATTGCCATGGCAAACATGGATAAAGCTCGGAGAATGTGTCGCAAAATGTGAACAGATAAAAACTATACCTTTAACCCCTGAAGTAAAACAAAAACTTCACACGGTATATCTCGCAAAAGGGGTTCATGCAACAACAGCAATAGAAGGCAATACTCTCTCAGAACAACAAGTCCAGGATATAGTTGAGAAAAAAATAGAGCTTCCTTTATCGAAACAATACCTTCAAAAGGAGGTCCAAAATATTATCGATGCCTGTAACATAATAGGAAATGAGATAATCGGCAATCAAACTGCGGCAATTAATAATGAACGATTGCGGTCATATAATAGATCAGTTTTAAAAGACGGTGTGCCATTCGCTGAAGGCACCATACCAGGAGAAATAAGACATCACTCAGTCGTTGTCGGCAATGTATATAAAGCACCTGATGCAAAAGATGTCCCAGAACTGCTTGACAATTTCTATCAATGGATCAACTCTAATGATTTTGAAAACAACACAATGCCAATTCAATTTTCGATTCTTAAGGCCATAACAGCTCATTTATACATTGTATGGATTCATCCATTTGGAGATGGTAACGGTAGAACTGCAAGACTGGTGGAATTCACAATTCTTTTACAGTCAGGTATACCAACACCTGCGGCACATTTATTGAGTAATCACTATAATCTTACAAGAGCTGAATATTATCGACAGCTCAATAAGGCCAGCAAAACAAGAGATATTACAGATTTATTTACTTATGCCATACAGGGATTTATAGACGGCCTTAACGAACAATTAGAATATATAAATAAACATGTACTTGATACTTGCTGGCGGGAGTATGTATATGAAACATTTAACCCCAAACCACAGGGGATTACACTGAAAAGACGCCGAAAACTTGCTTTGACTATCAGTCGGCAAGATAAAGCTTTGACAATGGATGAAATTAAACTATTGATGAGCAGAGAATATGCTAATAAATCTGCTAAAACATTAAGTCGTGATTTGAATGAAATTATTAAAATGGATCTTGTAGTACACACCAATAATACCTATCGTGCAAAAAAAGAAACAATGATAAGTTTTCTTCCTTTCAGCACAAATACTTAAAATATCTCTAACACTTCCCAAAAAAACTTCTGCCGCACCAAAAAGCAGGAAATATTAACAAACAAAAAAGGCTGTGAATTCTTTTCACAGCCTTTTCGTAATTATGAGGTTCGAATAAGAACTATTTTCTTTTGCCGAACATTACCGCACCAAAAGCAAGTATTGCTATAGTCGCAGGCTCAGGTATCATTGCAGCCGGCGTCGTCCGGACACTCACATTATCCACCCATATATCCGCCTGGTAATCTGTATGATTTACCGAGCCGTATGCATTAAATCTCAGGATTACAGAAGCGATCAGATCTTCATTAATTACAATATTACTTAAAAGCTCCTGTGCTGTTACAGAATACGTCTCCAGACCTGTGCCCTCTGCTATCTGGAAGATATGGATTTCAGGATTAGGATTGGAAACTTCAAATACGTAATTGGAGGTTGCTTTTATATAGCCTGCTGAGCCGAGTATATTTTCTGAACTGTCCAGAAAATAAAACCGAGCTTCACCGCTTGAGTAGTTATCGCCGCTTACTTCCGCTTCAAAATCAAAACTGAAAGCCAGGCTTTCATCATAATCAAAAGTTTGCAAAAGGCTTATCCCGGTAAAGCCCTGATGATATAAGTGTCCCATTTCGCTGCCGTTCCTCTCCACCACATCAGCAACATTAGCCATACCCAGCTGTCTGCCTGTAACGGTCCACATATCGAGATTGCCGCTTTCGAAATCATCTTCGAAAATGACTGTACCACTTGCAGGCCAGGCAAAAATACCTATCACAAATACTGCCGCTAAAAATAAATGACTTCCTACAGGATAAACTCTCATACCTCTCATTTTTGTCCTTTTTAAAAATTCTCTTCTCTAAAATTTATGATTGTTTCAACAATAGATACGGCCCCGAGTAAATAAATTATAGGAAACAAAACCCGCCCAGGCTGAAAAAAACAGAAAAAAACCAAAAAATAATCCCCAGGGTCCTAAAAAATCCCTCTCTATAAGATAATTTTATCCCACATCCACCAGGCCCAGACTGTCGGCAAATTTCCGCCCCAATTCTGCCCTTATATTCTTATGCCCGGCTGATTTAAGCATCGCATCTTTCTCGACAAGCTCAAAGGCGTCTTTTCTCGCAAGATTCAGCAGTTCAAAATCATCAATTATATTTGCGATCTTCAGATCAGGCAGGCCATGCTGACGAGTGCTCAAAAGCTCCCCCGGCCCCCGCAGCTTCAGGTCATGTTCTGCAATTTCAAAACCATCGCTGCTGCGCGTCATTATCTCAAGCCTGCTCTGTGCCGTTTCATTTGCACTTTGCGATACTAAAAGACAATACGACTTCGATGAACTCCTTGCTATTCTGCCGCGAAGCTGATGAAGCTGTGCAAGACCAAACCTGTCCGCCCCCTCGATAACCATTATCGTAGCATTCGGCACATCGATACCGACCTCTATCAGCACCGTCGAAACAAGACAGTGAATTTTCCCCCTGCGAAACTGGTCCATTATCTTCTGCTTATCAGCGCCCGACAATTGCCCGTGCAAAAGTCCAACATTAAATTCCGGGAATATATTTTTGCTCAGATTCTCATACTCGGCAATTGCAGCCTTAGTTTCCCCATCCTCACTGTCGATTATTCTCGGATATACAAAGTAAGCCTGCTTTTTAGCCCTGAGCCTTTCACGGATAAACTCATAAGCCCTGGGCAGTTCTTCCGGACTGATATATCTGGTTATCACCTCTCCCCTGCCGGGCGGACAGTTTTTTATAATAGAAACATCCAGATCGCCGAAAACTGTCATCGCCAGCGTCCTTGGTATCGGCGTCGCCGTCATAACAAGACAGTGAGGCGTTGTATCCTTTCTCAGCTCGGCCCGCTGACTAACGCCGAACTTATGCTGCTCATCGATAATCACCAGCCCCAGGTTCGCAAACTGTATATCCTTCTGCAAAAGCGCAACAGTACCAACAACAATATCCGTATCGCCTGACTTTATATCATTAAGTATCTCTTTTCTCTTCGGCCCTGTCAGGCCGCCGGTAATAAGAACTCTTTTTACATCGCTGCCCCTGAGATACCGCTCGATATTTATGAAATGCTGTTCCGCCAGGATCTCCGTCGGAGCCATTATCGCAACCTGCGCTTTATTAGCCACTGCAACAAGAGCCGCATACAAAGCAACAACCGTCTTGCCGCTGCCGACATCACCCTGCAAAAGCCTGTTCGCGGGAATTGATTTTGCCAAATCACTTACGATTTCCTCGATTACCTTGTTCTGGTCTTCGGTGAGCAGAAACGGAAATCGTTTTCTTATCCTGCTGTCTATCTGCCCGCTGCATTTTAACGGCAGCGCCTTTGAAAAATTCCTGTTCTTGTATCGCCTAAGCGCCAGCGCCGTCTGCATCAGGAACAGCTCATCATATTTCAATCTGCGTTTAGATTTTTGGATCTGTTCTTCTTCTTTAGGATTGTGTATCCACTCAAAAGCCTTCTGCCGTTCGATAAGATTTGATCTTTTCAGAAAAGCAGTATCAAAAAACTCAGGCACAACGCCTGCCAGCCTTTCCAGTGAGCCGGATATTATCTTTTGTATCTGCCTGCTCGAAAGCCCTGCTGCCGCCGGATACACAGGCCCGCTGAATGCCTCAGCGGTTATTTGCTCCGCTTCAACAATCCTGAACTTGGGGTTCGTAAGCTGAACCTGCCCTTTGAACTGACTTGTCTTGCCCCATACTATAAGTTTCATCCCGGGCGTAATTTTACCCTGCAGGTATTTACCATTGAACCAGATAACCCTGCAATTACCCGTATCATCACTTATATAAGCCTCGAAATACTGGGGTTTTCTATAAAACTGAAAATCCGTACTTTCAACAGTTCCAGCCAGAGTAACGGTATGATTCGCCTTGATATCCTCGATTTTCACCGGCTCCGGCGCAAAATACCAGTCGCGCGGATAATATTCCAGCAGATCACCTGCGGTCACAACTCCAAGCTTTTCAAAAACACCTGCCCGCCCGGGACCAACACCCTTGATAAACTGCACTTTCATATCAAGACTAAGATTATCCGCCGGTTTTGCCGTCACTTTTACTCCGAATGTCCAAACTTCCCTATGAGCCTTACAAATCTGCACCCGCAAATTACCTGCGTTTGTACACCGCTTTCCTTACTTTTCCTGAACAGCACAAGTTCCTGTATATGCTCCCCGCCTACCGGCCCGACAGCCAGACCGCCGACCTTTAATTGCTGCATCAGCGGCTCAGGCATCACCGCTGACGATGCGGTCATTATTATCCTGTCAAACTCCCTGTGCTCAGGCCTGTCCTGAGCGGAGCCGAAGGGCCAGCCGGCGCTTCCATCGCCAATATGAAAATTCACATTTGTTATACCCAGCTCAGCAAGTATCTTTCGCGCACTCAAAGAAAGGGGAGTTATCCTTTCAATCGTAAAAACTTCTTTAGCAACCTTACTTAATACCGCTGTCTGGTACCCGCTGCCCGTGCCTATCTCAAGTACATCACAATTTTTATCTATCTCCAGAACCTGCGTCATCAGCGCGACAATATAAGGCTGGCTGATAGTCTGCCCGCAATCGATCTGCACAGGACAGTCACGATAAGCTTCATCGGGATCCTCCGTAGGAATAAATTTCTCCCTCGGCAACTGCCCCATCGCTTCCAAAATGGCTAAGTCGACAATGTCGCGCCTCTTTAACTGCTTTTTCACCATGGCCGCCCGGGCCCTGGCGAATTTGTCCTTTTGTCCTTCGTTTATCATTTTTTCACTTGACTTATTTTACATTTTATCCGATAATATAATTAGCGACTGATAGTGGCCGTCTTAGGACGACCCCCCCTTTATGGGTCAGCCGCTTTTTTATTTGATATAATTCTGTTTTATCCATTCAAAAATATCCTCCGTTTTGGTCTGTGCTGCCTTTGAAGTCAGCTTCTTAATCGCAGCAAAAGTCTGCTTGTCAATTTCACTCACCTTTATTTTTAGTTTATCTTCCTCATATTTTCTAATGTAATAAGCTGCAATATCAACTAACTGAAGAGCAAAACTTTTCGAAGAATCAACAAAAAATCCCTTCTCAATAAGATTTGTTGTTTTTAATATCGAGTTAGAATCCAATCGTAATGTTTTAAGAGATTTTTCCGCTTCATTAAATGATTCTTTCTGTTCATCAAAAATTAACATCCCCAATTCGTTCAGATTTTTTTGTTTGAGATAATGATTAATTTCCATACAAACAAATGGCAAGGCCATTATATAAGGATTAATCTTGATACCAGGGCCATATTGTTTTTCGCAAAATTCTTCGAATTTTATTTTAATAATGCGTTGATAAACAATAGGTATCTCGTAATTAAGTAAAAGTTCAAGCATGTTATCTCTAATTGCCAGACACTCTTTCTGGCCCAAATCCTTAAAAGACTTCCGCCCGACCCGCAGATCCATAGCTTTTAGCTCAATACTATCTGGCAATTTACCTCCAAAATGTCTCCGTAAAATACCATAAAAATCCTTTTCCATAGAGAACCATTTATCCGCACGTATTATAATGGCAGCTAATACAAAAATTGGCTGTTGCGTATCTTTAAAATTAAGGCCGGTATTACCTGACTCGTCTAAATATACAAGATTCATCCCTGTTTCCTCTCAATTTATATTTTGTTCCTATCTAATATAAAAATGTCCTTTTTATTTGCCGGCTCCATAACTATAATATTGGCCTTGATAAGACCGTTTTGCAAATCAATTTTTTAAAAACAAATGCATAAAAAAACTGAAAATTTGATTAATCTGGACAGGCAGTACCTCTGGCATCCGTTCACACAGATGAAAACCTGGCTTGCCTGCGACCCTGTAGTTATAGAATCAGGCGATGGCTTCTATCTCATAGATACCGAAGGTAATCGCTATATTGACGCTATAAGCAGCCTCTGGTGTAACGTCCACGGCCACAGAGTAAAGAAAATCGATGACGCAATAAAAGATCAGCTCGACAAAATTGCCCACAGCACACTTTTAGGCCTGGCCCAGACCAAATCAATAGAACTTGCAGAAAAACTCGTCGCGATAACTCCAAAAAATCTGCAAAAAGTCTTCTACTCAGACAGCGGTGCAACAAGTGTAGAAATAGCCTTGAAGATCGCATACCAGTATTATCAAAACCAGGGTCAAAAAAGAAATAAGTTTATCGCTCTTGGCCAGTCTTATCACGGCGATACTATCGGCTCGGTAAGCGTAGGCGGAATAGAACTGTTCCATTCCATTTTTAAACCAATGCTGTTCGATACATATTTTGTTCCGGCACCTTTCCCTTATCGTTTCGACGGCACTGCCGAAGAATGTAAAAAATTCACTCTCGATAAAATCGAAGAGACCTTGAAAAAACATTCAGATTCTATTGCCGCTCTAATCGTCGAACCTCTCGTCCAGGGCGCAGCGGGAATAATAGTCCATCCAAAAGGATTCCTGAAAGAGACAAGAGCACTTACAAAAAAATATGACACCATCTTAATAACAGATGAAGTCGCAACAGGCTTCGGCAAAACAGGCAAAATGTTCGCCTGTGAAATCGAGCAAATTGAACCTGATATTATGTGTCTAGCCAAGGGAATCACCGCCGGCTATCTCCCTTTGGCAGCTACACTTACAACACAAAAGATTTTCGACGCATTTTTAGGCAATCCCGACGACTTCAAGACCTTCTACCACGGCCACACATACACAGGAAACGCCCTCGGATGCGCTGCAGCGCTCGCTTCTCTCGAACTTTTCGAGGAAAATAAAATCTTAGAATCACTGTCTGCAAAAATAGATCTGATCGCAGATTACCTGAAAAAAATCTCATCACTTAACTTCGTCGGCAACACCCGCCAGCGCGGAATGATGACAGGCATCGAAATTGTAAAGGACAAACAAACTAAAAAATCTTTCGATTATGAAAAATTCATCGGCGCAAAACTCTGCGCAGCAATGAGATCAAAAGGCGTTATGCTTCGGCCTTTATCTGATGTGATTGTTCTTATGCCGCCGATTGCAATTAATCTGGATACATTAAAAAAATTACTGGATATCCTTTATGATACAATCAAAAACGATTTACCAAAGATTGTAAAATAAAATGGAATTTGAATTTGCAAAACATAAAGGTCTCTTCATCACCGGCACCGATACCGGTATCGGAAAAACTGTAATCGCAGGTGCTATCGCAAAAATCCTGTCACAAAACGGTAAAATTACAGGCGTATTCAAACCCATCGCCACCGGCTGCAGACTCGACAGAGAAGGCCTTGTAAGTGAAGATGCCGAATTCCTGGCCCACTGCACAGACAGTCAGTTCGGCCTTGATGTAATAAATCCCATAAATTTTCTAATACCGGCGGCCCCCTTTGCCTGCGAACAGGAAGAAAACAAAAAAATCGAACTTGAAAAAATCATCACTGCATACAATTACATCTGCTCAAATACAGACTGCATAATCGTCGAAGGCATCGGCGGAATCCGCGTACCTATAACAGACCAACTGGACGTATTAACCCTTGCAAAAGCACTTGATCTGCCGGTCGTAATCGTCGCAAGACCAAACCTGGGCACGATTAACCACACACTGCTGACTATCGATGCGGTAAGAAGCGCCAACTTACCGCTTGCCGGGGTGATAATTAACGGTTATGATGAATCGCAGACCGATTTTGCTCAGCAGTCCGGCCCGGCCGTTATCGCCCAGACCGGCAGAACGCAAATTCTCGCGATCGTACCTTTCGACCACGAAACAAATATCGAAAAAGGTATCCTGGGCAATATCGTATTGGATACTTTAACCGAAATTGACTGGCTAAGAATTATTGAATAAAATTGTTTAAATTAATTGGTTAGCCCTGCCATCACTATGGCAGGGTTTTACGTTAAAAAAATGGCAGATAACCCAATAACATTAAAACGTCCTGCTGTAAGACGCTACCTTGCACCGATAAACACCGCGTCAACCCAGCAGTTGTTTACTGATTGTCTCATCATCGGTGCCGGCATCGCAGGACTCCGAGCAGCTATCGAAGCAGCAGCCGGCGGCTGTGAAGTTATAATCACCTGCAAAAAAACTCTTGAAGACAGCAACACCTGGCACGCCCAGGGCGGCATCGCAAGCGTCCTCGCAGAAGAAGACTCTTTCGAATCACACATAGAAGACACCCTCACAACAGGCTGCGGCATAAATGATATTGATGTTGTAAATGAAGTCGTAAAAGACGGCCCCGAACTCATCAAACAACTGATCGACTGGGGTACAGAGTTCGACAAGGTAAAAGGCAAAATTGACATCACCCGTGAAGGAGGCCACAGCCATCCGAGAATCGCTCACGCACAGGGCGACTGCACCGGCAGAGCCATCGCACAGACACTTATAAAAAAAGTTCAGAAAAAATCAAATATCTCAATAGTTCAAAACTTCTTCGCCATTGACCTCATAACTAACGATGACAACGAATGCGTCGGTGTCATCGGCCAGGCTGCCAACAGCCAAAAACAGATTATCTGGGCAAAGACCACCATCCTCGCCACCGGCGGAGCAGGCAAATTATATCGTGAAACAACAAATCCGGAAACCGCAACTGCCGACGGCCTTGCAATGGCTGTCCGCGCCGGCGCCATATTGCGCGATATGGAATTTATGCAGTTCCACCCTACTACACTTTACATCGCAGGTGCCTCACGTGCCCTTATCACTGAAACACTCCGCGGCGAAGGTGCCGTCATGCTCGATGTCAACGGTGATAAATTTATGTCCGCCTATCACCCCGACGCCGAACTTGCTCCTCGCGACATCGTCAGCAGAGCCATCCTGCAGCAGATGCTCAAGACAAATTCAACTCATGTCTTTCTGGACATTCGTCATTTCGACAAGGCTCACTTTGCAAAACGTTTCCCGTTTATCAATGAGATCGTTACAAGCTTTGACATCGATATCAGCAAAGACCTTATACCCGTCCGCCCCAGTGCACATTATATGGTCGGCGGCGTAAAAACAGATGCCCTTGCTAATACAAGCATTAAAAATCTATATACCTGCGGCGAGATCGCTTCGACCGGCCTGCACGGCGCAAACCGCCTCGGCAGCAATTCACTATTGGAAGGCCTGGTCTTCGGAAAGATCGCCGGCACCCAGGCTGCCCAGCGCTCCAAAAAACCCAACGGCCCTGTAGGACTGAGAAAATTCCGAATAGATATCCCCGAATCGGACAGAAGCAGACTCGATACATCTGACGTACTGAACTCTCTAAGGTCGCTTATGTGGCGAAATGTCGGCATCATCAGATTCGCAAAACCTCTCGCAGAAGCACAGGAAATTATCTCCTTCTGGGACAGATACGTATTGGATAAAGTATTCGATTCTCCTCAAGGCTGGGAATGTCAAAACATCCTGACCACCTCTTTAATGATTGCAAAAGCCGCCGAGGCAAGAACTGAAAGCCGAGGCACTCACTTCAGGGATGACTTCCCAGAATCGGACGACGAAAAATTCAAAACCCATATCGAATTTGTTTAAATCAGTTACTCCGCTGGATTTTGAGTGAGGGATTTGCTTCAAGTACAAGGCTTGCAGTAATTGAACCAAAGAACCACTCAGGTTCTAAAAATTATCCTCCACCGTCGGTATAGCTGGTATCATATCCGGCAGGACAGGCGCTTTTTCTATTACCCGCATACTTTTCCACTTGCCGCCCAAAAACCGCAGAAAAAATATCACTGAAAGTGCACAAACATATAATGTAAAAGCGGTCCACGCCCCATACAACCTCGCCCTGCCATCCAGAAACCTTACCGCCAGATACGTCGGTACAACTACCATAGTCCAGTTCAACACCACTGATGTTATCATCACAAATCTTGTATCGCCTGCGCCTTTAATAGCCGCCGAGAAAATAATATTACCCGTATCGAACAGGCAGTAAAACGCCACAAATATAAGCAGCTTACTCACCAATGGTTTTAAAACCTCAAATTGCGCTGCATCGGCGCCGAACTTATAAGGCAGCATAAAAACATCAGGCACAAAAAAGTAGCAAACCGCGACCACACTCATATATCCGAACGTCATAATACTCGCAGAAAAAGTGCTCTTCTGAGCAAGTGCCGGGTCATTTTTACCCAGTGCCCTGCCGACCAATGTACTGGTGGCTATTCCAAATCCTATCATAGGCAAAAAGGACAATAAATTGATATTGCAGGCCATCGAAGTCGCAGCCAGTGCTGTAGAATCGATCCTGCCGATAAGAACGATAAACAATGCAAAGCCCAGCATCTCAAGCATAAACTGCGTCCCGTTCGGCAGCCCGAATCTCATCAACCTTTTAAACAAATCCCTGTCAAACCTGCAACTGCTTGTCTCATATCGGCTCCGATTCTTCTCGGCAAGAAAGAGAAATACATAGATCATAGTCGATACCATTCCTGAAGAAATTGTAGCAATCGCCGCCCCTGATATCCCCATTTCAGGCATCCCCAGCTTGCCGAATATCAATATATAATCCATCGTTATATTAACACACGTCCGCACGATATTGACCCACATAACAACCATCGTCCTGCCCCTGCCAGTATAAAAACACGACAATGAAACTGTAAACAGCCCCGGCATCGCCCACGCCGCAAGTATCCTGAAGTATTTCACCTCATATACCCGCACCGCCGCATCATGGCCGACAATATCCATCAAAGGCTCGCCGAAAAGGGAAACAAAAACCATTATCAAACCAGCCGCTGCAGAAAAATAAAGACTCTGCCACACCGCCGGGCCTATACGCTCGGCCCTGCCTGCACCGTCATATTGTGAAACAAAGGTATTAACGTAATTGGCCGTGCCCATAAAGAAGCTGAACGCCACAAAATTCAGTATCCCGCCCAGCATCGCCGCACTCATCGCATCCCGGTCGTACCACATCAAAAACACCCTGTCGATAAAAAGCTGCAGCGTAAACGCAGAGGTGCTCAATATCAGTGGAAAGGCTATCGTAAAAACCTCTCCAAAGCCGCCCGGATTTATAACAGGTTTTTCCAGATTGTTTTTCATTTTTGGAGATGATTATGCTAATCTGATTCCCATCTATTTTCAAAGTAATTATGCCTGTCTTGAGCAAAGTCGAAAGAATGGAAACGGATATTTGCGTAATCGGTGCCGGCCCGGCCGGTATGATGGCTGCCATCACAGCCGCACAAAAGTCAAAACAGGTAATCCTGCTTGAGTCGAACACTACAGCCGGAAGAAAACTCCTCCTGACAGGCCGGGGCAGATGCAACCTGACACACACCGGTTCTATCGACGACTTTTTAAGAGCTTACAAACCATTCGACAGATTCGTCCGCCACTGCATACACGAATTTTCTCCCGAAAAAACATTGAATTTTTTCAATTCCCGAGGCATGTCAACCATTGCAGAGCCCGGCGGTTATGTATTTCCAAAGACAAATCGCGCTGAAGATGTCAAAAAAGTACTAACCGATGAGCTGAAAAAACTTAACGTAAGGATTCTTTTCGGCAAAAAAGTAAATTCCATAACAAAACAGGACAATTCCTTCATTATACCACTGGAAAAATCAAAAATATCTGCCCGCTCAGTAATAATCGCCACCGGCGGATTAAGCTGGCCAAAAACCGGCTCCACCGGCGATGGATTCGGCTTCGCTAAACAATTCGGACACAACATCATCAAACCCGTCCCTGCACTTGTGCCGCTCATTACCGCTGAAAAATTCTGTGCGTGTTTAGCCGGTACAGGAGTAAAAAACATCATAATCTCCTGTAAAATAGAAAATAAAAAAATATCCTCCGCCGGCCCGATGATGTTCACACACAATGGTATCGGAGGCCCTGCCGTCTTCGACTTCAGCAGAACTATTGCGGACATCTTCAAAAAAAATCTGCCTATATCCATCGACCTGACAGCCGATATGAAAATTGATGAACTGGACAAAAAACTTTCTGACTGTTTAGCTCAAAACCCCAGACAAAAAATTGCATCAGTACTGGCAAAATTTCTGCCCAAAGCAATAGCCGCACAAATATGCCTCCAGGAAAACTTATCCGAAACAAACGCATCCCAGATAAGCAAAAAATTAAGAACAAACCTGATTCAGAAACTGAAAAATTTCCCCTTTACCATTATCTCGCCTGAATCCATAGAACGGGCAACAGTAACCAGAGGCGGCGTAGATACAGCCCAAATTGACTCCAAAACTATGCAGTCAAAATTATGCCAGGCTATGTTTTTTGCCGGCGAAATAATCAACGTTGACGGCCCCTGCGGAGGTTATAACCTCCAATTTGCCTTTTCCAGCGGCTCATTGGCCGGAAAATCCGCTGTTGAGTTATTAGAAAAAATAGCTTAAGATTGCCGCTGGAGTAAAATCGCTCATGGATGAAAATAAAAAAATAAAAATACTTTTCTTATGCACAGGCAACTCCTGCCGAAGCCAAATAGCTGAAGCCTGGGCAAAAAAGCTCAAAAAAGACCGGATAGAGGCCTTCTCAGCAGGCGTCTTCCCCACAAAAGTTCATCCTCGCGTTATACAGGTAATGGCTGAAGCCGATGTCGATATGACCGGCCATTATTCAAAACATTTCGATGAATTTACAGGCCTCGATTTCGATTACGTTATCACCCTGTGCGACAACGCAAAGGAATTATGTCCCGTTTACCCCAAAAAAACAAAAATCATCCACCATCCGTTTGCAGACCCAACGGTACTTATGGGTACAGATAAAATAATTACCGATGCATTCAGAAAAACCCGTGACCAGATCAAAGACTTCGTTTCAAATATCCCTCAAAACCTGGAACAGGAAAAAAATGGCAATAACCCGTGAAAATCTGAAAAATTTAGGCTTCGACAAAATAGCATTACTGATTATGCTTATCGTCGGACTGCTGCTTGCAAAAATAATCGTTTTCTCACGCGGAAAATTCCAACTCTCCGAGCCGATAAAACTGCAGGGTACAGGGGTAACCGTTTCTGTCCCGGCAGGAGGCGGCTTTATACAGGATATTAAAGGATTCCAGTATGATGACGATGAATTTCGTCTCACTTCCGCTCTGCATATAACAGGAAACAGTGCCATATCTATCACTTGGAGATATTTTATCCTGCCTACCGACAAAACCGATATGGAAAGATTTCAGATACAGGCTGACGGCATTAACGGAGAAATAGAAAAAACCGGCTCAGAAAAATTCGGACAGTTCCTCTTTAACTACGCCAGGATCTTTGCCGCTAAAAATCCTATACTGGTACTCTCAGGCACAACTCGATTACCTGACGGAAGAGCATTGAGCCTCGAGGTAATGCAGAAAGGTTTCATCGCAGATATAGCTGAAAAAATCTTTGAAACTACTATCGCTTCGGTAAATTACACCCAGGACAATCCTTTGGAAAAAGGAAGGCAGATACTGAGCGGCTTCCGTCAAAATTCCCTTGCTGATATGCTGCAGAAAAAAGGCGAGCAAAATTATTATTATATACAAAATTATACCAACAAAATTCTCGGCTTCACCTGTGATTATGCCAGTATCAGAAATAATGATTCCGAACCAAATTCACTAACGGCCGTGAGCTTCTATTTTTTCAAGCCGGGCCTGAATACCGTCGCCGAACAAACTGTATTTAACTCAAATCCTGATTTGAAAAACTTCAAATGGGCTTCATTGCAAAAAGACTCTTTAACCAGGCGTCAAATAAGTACCGGTATAGAACTTGACAACCAAAATAAATTATCCATCTCTAAAGGAGATAAAATACAAAACATAACGTTTACTACAACAATGCTGCCGGAAATATTCCTTAATGTCTTTATCAAAAACTTTCTGCAAAGCAATTACGACTCCGTTATGATCGACCTCGTCCTTTCAGACGGAAGAATACGCCCTGCTGTTATAAGCAGAGCTGAACTTCAAAAAGATACACCTTCCGACATCGTTTTCGCCGCTGATGTTGTACTGCTTGGTACTACACCAATAAAACAAACGGTATTACTTGACAGAAATCTCGATATAATTTCAAGTAAAGTACAGGGCAGGCTCTCATATAAACTCCAAAAAACAAAAAAAGAAAATGTCGTCGCGGCATTCCCGGAACATGCCGAAAATATTAATGCAATGGAAGATGCCTTATTTCAGGAATTTGAAAAATTATAAATGTAAAGGAAACGATAAAATGTCAGACATTTACGACAGTATTATTATCGGTGCCGGCCCCGCCGGCCTGGCTGCGGCGCTTTACAACGCAAGAGACAGATTCAAAACTTTGATCCTCGAAAAATTCTACCCCGGCGGACAGATAATCAACACCGACAGGATAGAAAACTTCCCCGGCTTTGAAAGTATCGCAGGGGCAGACCTGGTTGAAAAAATGAAAGCACAAGCCGAAAATTTCGGCGCTGAACTAAAAGTCAGCCAGGAAGTAAAGAGCCTTGAAAAACTCCCCGACGGCAATATACGGATAAACTGCGCCAAAGAAAATTTCACCGCCCGTTCTGTTATCATAGCCTGCGGCAGCGACTATCGAAAACTGGGTATCCCGGGCGAAGAAGAATTCAGGAACGCAGGTGCAGGCGTAAGCTACTGCGGAACCTGTGATGGACCGTTCTTCAAAGGAAAAACCGTCGTCGCCATAGGAGGAGGGAACACCGCCATTGAGGAGGCTCTGCACGTGGCAAAATTCGCCGCCCAATTGACTCTCGTACACAGGCGTCAGGAATTCCGGGCAACAAAAGTCCTCACGGAAGAGCTTATGCAGAAAGTTAACGAACCCCACTCTAATATCAAACTAAAACTCGACAATATACCGCTCGCCATCGGCGGAAGTACAAAAGTCGAAAACATCAAACTTAAAAATGTAAAAACGAACAAAGAAGAACAGCTCCCCTGCGATGGCGTTTTTATCTTCGTCGGTATGATCCCGAACACCGCTTTTCTCAAAGGTTTCCTCGACCTGACAGAAGCAGGTTTTATCAAATGTGACGTAGGTTATCTCCGCACAAAAGTACCCGGCATATTCACAGCAGGTGATTGCAGAATCGGTGCCGCTATGCAGCTTGCCACCGCTGTAGGTGACGGCGTAAACGCGGCAATGATGACCAAACAGTATCTGCGAGACCCAAAATGGTGGAATATGCCTATCTCAGATTCTCTCGCCCCGGGACAATGGTAAGTGCTGACTATCTCTTTAAGAGAGGTATATAGCCCCTTTTCTCTGCAACATTCTTATACGCAGGCCTCATAATACGCCCGCCGCTGACATGCTCTTCAAGAATATGAGCGCACCAGCCTGCAATCCGCGATACTGCAAAAATAGGTGTATACAGCTCGACAGGAATACCGAGCATCCTGTAAACAAACCCGGAATAAAAATCTACATTAGCACTCATGACCTTATTGGAATTCCTGACCTTTCTGAAAACCTCCGGTGCCATTCTCTCAATCGTTGCATAAAGATCGAACTCATTTTCGAGATTCTTTTCCTTGGCCAGTCTTGCTGCCTGCTTCTTCAAAATAACCGCTCTCGGGTCCGATACGGTATAAACCGCATGACCTATGCCGTAAACCAATCCCGTTCTGTCAAATGCCTCTCGCCTGATAATCTTTGTAAGATAATCAGCAATCTGCCCCTCATCACTGTAATTCTTCACATGTCTTTTAATGTTATCCATCATCTTGATGACCTGGATATTCGCCCCGCCGTGCTTTAAACCCTTCAGTGAGCCGATCGCCGCGGTAATAGAGGAATAAACATCTGTGTCCGTCGATGTAACCACATGCGTAACAAAACTCGAATTATTTCCGCCGCCGTGCTCAGCATGAAGAACCAGACAAAGATCCAGAAGCTCCGCTTCTGTCCTGGTATATTTCTTATCCGGCCTTATAAGCCTCAAAAAGTTTTCTGCCGTAGATAGTTTTTCACTCGGACTGTGAAGAAAAAGACTGTACCCGTCATAGTAATGTGCTTTCGCCTGATATCCATACGCCGCAAGCACCGGAAACCTCGCAATAAGCCTGATGCACTGACGCAGAATATTCTTCATAGACCTGTCTTCAGGCGATTTATCATATGAATACTGAGCCAGAACGCTCCGTGCCAGCTTATTCATAATGTCGCTGCTCGGCGCTTTGAGAATCATATTCTCGGTAAAACCTTCCGGCAGCCTGCGGTTCCTCCCGAGAAATTCACAAAAATTCTTTAAATAGTCCCTGCCCGGCAGCTCACCAAAAAGAAGAAGATAAGCAGTCTCTTCAAAACCATGCCTCTTTTCTTTCAGAAAACCTGCAACAATATCTTCTATTTCTATGCCGCGATATCTCAGTTTACCTTCAACCGGAACCTTTTCATTTTCACTGACAATATATCCGTGTACATCACCAATTTCAGTAAGGCCGACAAGAACACCTGTACTGTCTGCATTACGGAGACCTCGCTTAACGCTGTAATGTTTGTAAAGTGGTTGTGCTATTTTATTTTGCCGCTTGGCAATCCTGGCTAATTCTGCCAGAAACGGGTCCTTAGGCGCATGCTCTGGAACAATTTCTTCAAGCCCTTCTATTTCCGGCTTTCCTTTTGGTAATTTTGCCATTTTAACACCAGAATTTAACTTACTCGATTAGCGCTGCAACCCAAAACAGCCAAATTAATATAATCGATAATAAAAACTTATTCAAGAGCTAAACTTTTATGTATGCTTGACTTTATGACCTGTTTCTGGCATACTACCGCCTGTCTATAATGAGCCCCGTCGAAGCATTAAATGCGTTTTAAGTTAATTTGGAAAGAGAGCAGAGTATGAAAGCATCGGAAATGAAAAAGGGCCAGGCCATCCTCGTCGATGGTAAGCTCTTCATAATTGTGGATTATGAACATGTTAAACTCGGCAAAGGCGGCGCCATATACCAGACCAAGATCAAAAGCCTTACCGATGGTCTGATACAAAATATAAGGATCAGGTCCGAAGAAACAGTCGAGGAAGCATTTCTCGACAAACGTAAGTTTGAATACCTTTATTCTCAGCCCAACGAACACGTCATAATGGACCTTGAAAATTATGACCAGGTAACGCTCGACGACGATGCCTTCGGCGACGGAACAAAATATCTAAAACCCAATACAGAACTCCAGGTCAGTATGTACAACGGCAAACCCGTTGTTGTAACACTGCCCACTACCGTTGACCTCGCTGTGACAGATACTCCTCCGGAAATAAAAGGAGCAACTGCCACAGGCCAGCGGAAAACTGCAACACTTGAAACAGGAGCCACCGTTTCTGTCCCGGCTTTTGTAAAAATTGGTGACGTCGTTCGCGTTGATACCCGCACAGGCGAGTACGTAACAAGAGTATAAAAAAGGAGTTTTTTACTTTTTCCAATGCCTTTAGAAAAAATCGGCAAAATGCTCGTGAAGATCTTCGGCTCGCGAAACGAAAGGCTTGTCAAAAGCTACTCACAGATCGCTGCCGCCTCTGCACCATTTGAATCGCAATTAAAAGAACTCAGCGAAGAGGCATTAAAGGCAAAAACTCAGGAATTCAAGGACCGTCTCACCCAGGGCCAAACCCCGCAGCAAATTCTCCCCGAAGCTTTCGCAGTTGTCCGTGAAGCTGCAAGAAGATACGTCGATATGCGACACTTCGATGTCCAGCTTATCGGAGGAAACGTTCTATACCAGGGAAAAATTGCCGAAATGGCCACCGGCGAAGGAAAAACTCTCGTCGCAACTCTTGCTTCATATCTGGTCTTTCTCACCGGCAGAAAAGTACATCTCGTAACAGTCAATGACTACCTTGCAAAACGTGACGCCGAGTGGATGGGTCCCGTTTATAATTCTCTCGGAATGACCGTCGGCGCAATCCAGGCAGATATGGATACCACCGGCGACGAAAGAAGACAGCAATACGCCTGTGATATAACCTACGGAACAAATAACGAGTTCGGCTTTGATTACCTCCGTGACAATATGAAAACAAACGCCGCCCAGCTCTCCCAGGGACCGCTCGAATACGCTATCATCGATGAAGTTGACTCGATTCTCATCGATGAAGCCAGAACACCGCTGATTATCTCAGGCCCCGCCTTCGATGACGTAACCAGGTACAAAAAAGCCGACACCATCGCAAAGCAGATCATAAATATGCAAAGCGGTTACGACCGTATCAAAAAACAAATCGACTCAGCAAAAAGAACTATCGCCAATGCTGAAGGAGAACTTTCAGAAGCAAAAAAAACAAAAGATAATAACCGAATAGATAAGGCCCTCGACGTTATAGAAAAAACCAAATCTCAGGTTGTCGACCTTGAAAATCAGTTTACTTCTGCAAAACAGTATTACGAAGTGGAATATGACCGCAAAGCAGTTCGTTTCGACCACGAGGGCCACGGCTTAGCCGCCGCCCAGGAACTTGCAGGGGTAGGTTCCTTCTTTGCCGGCTCCAATATGGATTGGCCTCATCTCCTCCAGCAAAGCATCCGCGCACATACCGTCTTTGAAAAAGAAAAAGACTACGTCGTAATGGACGGCAAAGTCGTCATCGTCGATGAATTCACCGGCAGATTAATGCACGGCAGGCAATGGTCCGACGGCCTGCACCAGGCTGTCGAAGCAAAAGAAGCTGTTAATATAAAGGAAGAATCACAAACGCTGGCAACAATAACACTGCAGAACTTCTTCCGGCTCTACGACCAGATAGCAGGAATGACAGGCACAGCCATCACCGAAGCAGATGAGTTTATGGAGATATATAAACTCGAAGTCATCACCATCCCGACCAACAAACCCTGTGTCCGCGACGACCGTGATGACATGATTTATAAATCAATGAAAGAAAAATTCAACGCAATAGTAGAAGAAATACATAATGCAAGTTCCGCCGGCAAACCCGTTCTCGTCGGCACAATAAGCGTTGAAAAAAGTGAAGCTATTTCAAACGCTTTGACAAAAAGCTACGGCACCGAACACGAAGTCCTCAACGCCAAACAGCACGCAAGAGAAGCAACCATCGTTGAAAAGGCCGGCCAGCAGCACACCGACAGAACCGGAAAATCCTGCGGCAACGTAACTATCGCTACAAATATGGCAGGCCGCGGCACAGATATCAAACTCGGTCCAGGCGTCGCTGACATCGGAGGCCTGCATATAGTCGGCACAGAACGACACGAATCAAGACGAATCGACAACCAGCTCAGAGGCCGCTCAGGCCGTCAGGGTGATGCAGGCTCGAGCCAGTTCTTCTTAAGTTTCGACGATGATTTAATGCAGCTGTTCGGAGGTGATAGAATACCAAAACTCTTAAGTCTTGTAGGATGGAAGGAAAACGAACCAATACTGCATTCAACAATTAGCAAACAAATCGAAAAAGTACAGAAAAAAGTTGAAGAGCGAAACTTCGAAGCCCGAAAAAGCCTGCTCGAATTCGATGAGGTAATGGATTACCAGAGAAAAACATTCTACACACGCAGAAGACAAGTTATCGAAGGAATAGGCCTTAAAGATATAATAACTGAAATGATAGAATCTGCTATCGACAAGGCCTGCTCGACAATACTCAGCGACAAATACTGCTACACCTGTATAGCCGAATGGGCAAGATCTGCATTCGGTGTAGATATAAATCCAAAACGCATCGATGGCCTTGAGGCTGAACAAATAGAAGATATCATAAAAAAGAATGCAAAGAACGAAGCCTCAACAAACATCTCTATCACGCTGGGCGAATACCTCGAGGATTTCGAGGACAGAAAAACCTGGAAAATAGACGCCTTGTGCAAATGGGCAATGAGTGCATTTTCCGTGAATCTGTCCGGCAGCAAAATAAAACAAATGACCCCTGACGAAATTGAACAAAACCTCATTGAAGCCTCTGCCGAGCAGATCGACAAAAAAGACTGCTATCAGGTAAATGTGTTTCTCGAACCTGATTTCGGCATCAAAACATTCGTCAACTGGGCAACTGATAAATTCGCCATAAAACTCAATACAGGTGAACTGGTAGACCTGAAACCTGAGCAGATTTACGAAAAACTCTGCCGGAAAGTACAGGAAAAATACGACCACAGGCAAATCGAATACCCTATTGAATTTGCTATGAGTATGACATACCGCAGCGACGGCGTGAATGTTTACTCTTTCGAGAACCTGGCCAACTGGATAAATACAAAGTTCAATACCAAAATCTCGCCGTCTCACCTGCAAAACTCCCAGCCAAATGCTGTTCATAAGGAATTGTTAAAGATAAGCGAAGAATATCACAGAGTCGGCCTGAAAGACGAAATAGCCGACAAAATGGCAAGTGTCGGTACCGACGGCCGTGAATTATCCCAATGGGCAAATGAAAGATTCAAGGCAAATTTGAAGAGTGACGATTTCAAATCAGAGCCTGGAGCGAAAGTGACAGGAGCCAAAGAAAAACTCCTCGCAGCAGGAAAAGAATTCCTGCGATCCGAACTTACCGACCTCGAAAGATATGTCCTCCTGCAGATTTATGACTCAGCGTGGAAGGACCACCTGTATTCGATGGACCATTTAAAGACAAGCATCTTTATGCGTGCCTATGCCGAAAAGGATCCCAAGCTCGAATACAAGCAGGAAGGCTATCGAATGTTCAATGAAATGCTCGACCTTGTCGACGACAGGGTAACCGATACTATCTTCAAGGTTCGTCTCGAAGCCGGCACAAGAACAAGAAACGTCTTCCAGGCAGGTCAGACAAAACACGATGAAGTCAACCAGTTTGAAATGGCCGAACGCCAGCGAGCCGCCGCCCAGGCCCCGCAAGGCGATGCAGCAAGACCAAAACAGATAGTTCTTGACCAGCCCAAAGTTGGAAGAAATGACCCCTGCCCCTGCGGAAGCGGAAAAAAATACAAAAAATGCTGCGGAAAAAACGCTTAATCAGCTTTCCTAACCCATCGATTTCGAAACACATTCCTGATTCTATCTGTAAAACTAACCCCCATTTTCTGAGTAGAAGCAGAAAACTCCATTCTTTTCATATCATCTGCTGTTGCTTTAGGCCTGAATAATGAACAAACCGATGCTATCAGTCCAAATAAAATCAGTCCCCTTCCACAATTTTTATTTTTGATTTTTGATTTTTGATTTTCCATTATCTTACAACTGCCCTCGTTGTAGCCGCCAGAAGCTCTTTGCCTGTCTTGCTCTCAATTTGCCCTTTAGCCAACAACCGCTGCCTGTCTAAAATCTCCGGAGAATCATCATAATATCTTTTTACCGCCCCTATGCCTCCCTCCGTCGGCCCTGCCGTCTTATAATCAATATCCAAAAGCCATTTGCTGAACTCCTCATTATACTCAGCAGGATATATAATGGCCGTTACGAACTTCTCATCGCTGTACTTAGCAAGATGAACCTTCGCCCGCCCCGGCACAGCAGCGCTTACCGCAGAATTTACAAGGCTTTTAAAATCAGCCTCAGCAACCACCCGGTCAAACTCATAGAAAAACATCCCCGCCTCAAGCCCGAATGTCTCGTTCGAGACTCCCTTAAGCTCCATCCTGCCGTCTGGATAAGCGTTATAGATTTTGTAAACTTTTATATCTTTGAACTTTTCGCTCTCCAAAAGCCCGGCAACTTCATCAGCGGTAAACCCGACACTGCTCTTGTCACCGAAATCTACGATATAAAGACCTGTGTACCTGTCAGCATCTTTTAATTGTGGTAACTGCATCTACTCAACCGATAATTTTGCAAATTTAAGCTTTCCTGCACGAACTACCATGCCTTCTGCAGGCGTTATTTGTTTATTCTGGTCGGTAATCTTTTCGCCGTCAATACTCATCCCGCCGCCCGATATCAATCTCTTCCCTTCACCGCCGCTCGATACAAGAGAACATTTCAAAAGCAGCTTCGCAGCGGTTATCGGCTCACTCGGTATCTTAACCGTAGGCATATCCTGGGGTACCTGCTTTTGAGCAAATACTTTATCAAATTCCTCCGCAGCCGTCTGTGCTGCAGTTTCATCATAGAACTGCGTAACAATCGTTTTGCCCAATAGAACTTTTGCTTCCTTCGGATGTGTCTTTCCAGAATCGATCAGCTCGGCAATTTCCTCGGCAGGTATGTCAGTTAAAAGCGTAAAATAATTCTCCATCATCTCATCGCTGATACTCATCACCTTGCCGAACATATCCTTCGGCGAATCCGTAACCCCGATATAGTTACCCTTCGATTTGCTCATCTTATCCTTGCCGTCAAGCCCGACAAGTATCGGCATCGTCATCACTACCTGAGGCACCTGTTCATAAGCCCGCTGAATATCCCTGCCGACGAGATTATTAAATGTCTGGTCCGTCCCACCAAGTTCGACATCGCTTTTAACTACCACAGAATCATAGCCCTGCATCAGCGGATAGATAAATTCGTGAGTATAAACATCGATATCATTTTGCAATCTCTGCTTGAAACTGTCCCTGGCAAGCATCTGTGCAACTGTCTTCTTGGCTGCAAGCTGAATAAGTTCCATAAGAGTCATTTTCTCGAGCCATTCGCTGTTATATCTGACCTCAAGTCTCTCCGGCGAAATGTCCAGAACTTTTCCTGCCTGTTCGAGATAGGTCGTTGCGTTCTTCTCGATCGCCTCACCAGAAAGCGTCGGCCTTGTCGTATTCTGCCCAGTCGGGTCGCCTATCCGGGCAGTATAATCACCAATTATCAAAACAGCCTTGTGCCCCATATCCTGAAACTGCCTCATCTTCCGCATTACAACCGTATGCCCGAGATGAATATCCGGCGCAGTAGGGTCCATACCCAGCTTGATACGAAGCTGCCGTTTCTCTTTAACCGCCGCCTTCAGTTTCTCTGCCAGCTCGTCTTCGTTGAATATCTCAACTGTTCCCCGCTTAAGCTGTTCAATTTGTAATTTCACATCTGCCATAAATATCTCAAATTCATCGAAAAGGCATTTTAAACGAACTGTATCCACTAATCAATGATAATATAGAGGGATTTGCTTAGCCCGCAGGCCTGCCCTGCGGGTTACTCAAAAAGTTTTTTTACTGTCGATAAGAAAATTTATTGGCCCGTCATTTGACGCTGTAACATCCATATACGCCGCAAAAACACCCTTTTTAACTTCAATCCCCTCAGCCTCAATCAGCCTGGCAACTTCTTCGTAAAGCTCATTCGCCATCTTCGGCTCAGCCGCCAGGTCAAACCCCGGCCTTCTGCCCTTCCTGCAATCACCATAGAGCGTAAAGTTACTCACTACAAGCACCTGACCTTTCTTATCCTTCACGCTTAAATTCATCTTGCCGGCGTCATCAGCAAATACCCGCAAATTCGCAATCTTCTCAGCCACAAACTCGGCATCTGCCTGTCGGTCTTCTTTTCCAACCCCAAGATAAACTAACAGACCCGCCCCTATCTGTCCGACCACTTCGCCATCTACAGAAACCTGTGCTTTTTTAACTCGTTGGACTACTGCTCTCATAGCACCTGATACTAAATAACAAACCCTTTACCGTCAATATCTCAAAAGCTTATAGGACGTAGCTGAATAAATTTTATCCGAATAATTATGCATTTAATCGATTTATAACTTATTATTTTAATTATAGCACAGCATCTTTAAGCCGATACTAAAATGTGAAAAACCTTATTTGAAAGAGGTAGTTTAAATGTCAGAATCAACGGTTTTAGTTATTGACGATGATATGGTGATCAGAACTCTCCTTCAGGGCTCTTTGACCCGGAAGGGATTCAATGTCCTTTGCGCCGCCAACGGCCAGGAAGGACTTGAAATAGCTAAGACTGAAAATGTTGATGTCATAATGCTCGACTGGATGATGCCTGAAATGGACGGTATGCAGGTATTGACCGAACTGAAGCGAGACAGCAATACAATGCACATTCCGGTATTTATGCTAACCTGCAAGGAAGACCCCCGCGACATCGACCTGGCCGTAAAAAGAGGTGCCATCGACTATATCGTAAAGCCCTTTAACACCTACGAAGTGCCGGAAATGGTCCAAAAATACCTCGAATCACACACCGGCAAAAAGAAAGGCTTATTCAGCAAAATGTTCTCCCGCTGATTAAATGCCCCTTTAAGCCGCAAATCAAATTCTGCATAAAATATTACTGGTTTGACGATTTGACCTCTCTGTAGTATTATCGGCCGTTACAGTTATTTTGAAAGGATTCGTGTATGAATGATTTAACTGTAAAAAAAGCCCCGCTCAATTGGCTTATCGCCGGCCTCGTCCTCGGTTTGATACAAATCTTAGCGATCGGCATAAAAGGACCGCTTGGCGTATCAACACAGTTCGTCATCATTGAAGCCAAGGTTATCAAAGCCGCAGCACCGCAGTACACCGAACAACACCCTCTTATCAGCAAGGAAAAATATCAAAAACTCGGCTACGGCTTCTGGCTTGATATCGGTATTATTGTCGGCGCTGCTGTCGCTGCTATCGCGGTCAAACGTTTCAAACTGCAGAAAACTACCGTATGGTGGCAGGCAAATCACGGCCCAGGTATTCCCAAAAGAATGATAACCGCATTTCTTGGCGGCTTTCTAATTCTGCTCGGCGCCAGATTCGCCAGCGGATGTACCAGCGGACAGTTCGCAAGCGGCTGGGCGCAATTATCTCTCTCTGTTCTGCCATTTACCGTCGGCCTCTTTGGAGCCGGCATGCTGACAGCAAAAATCTTCTACCCAAAATCCCCGGATATAGAATAACAAAAGGAGTTGAAAAATGAATCCTAATGCAACAGGTTTTATGACAGGACTGCTCTTCGGAGCAGCATTATATATGGGCGGCCTGGCCGACCCGGACAAAATAATCGGTACATTAAGACTCAAAGACTTCCACGCAATGAAAACTATCACCCTGTTTATCATCGTTGGTATGCTCGGAACCTGGATCCTCGATATAACAGGAAATGCCCATTACAGCGTAAAAACAGCCGCTATCGTCTCGGTGCTGCTCGGCGGCGCCCTGCTCGGCATCGGCTTCGGTATGACCGGCTACTGTCCCGGAACCGGCCTGGCCTGTGCCGCCTCAGGCAGAATAGACGCTCTGGTGTCCATAATCGGCATGCTCGCAGGGGCTTTTGTCTTCATCCTCATTTATCCGTCCATAGCTGTGCCGATAGCAAAAATCGCAGATTACGGTAAGGTAACTCTGCCCGAAATTACACCTGTCTCCCGAGCTGTCTATACAATCGTTATAACTATTATCGGCCTTGCGATTCTATTCGCAACCGCATTCAAACGCAAAAAAAATGATTCATAACTCAAAATATAAAAACGAGATAAAAAAATTTTTCAAATTATTTATTTTTCCTCTTGCATTTATTTTAATGCTGTGATATAATGCTTGCGTAATTGGGGACGAGAAGTAGTTAGCAATACAAAATGATTCATCTTTTGATTCAGGCAATCATACTTTATTGGGGTCGAGAAGTAGTTAGCGAAATAAAGTAGTTTAGCATTAGATTCGAACAGTCGTATTTGCAGTCGTTTTATGGCAATTGCGCCCAAATCTATGCTTTTTAAATGGAGAGAACAATTATGCAGCCCGGACATGCTGCGCGCGTTTGAGAGTAACAAGGAAATAGAACTCTTTTAAAAAGTGAGGAAGTAATAAGATGAAAGGATTTTTGACTTTATTAGCTGCTGTAGTCGTAATAGCCTCCCCGGCTCTTGCGCTGACGATCTCGCAAACAGGGTCTTTCGGCGGTATACCGGATATAACCGGCCCGTTGACATTCAACCAGTTTGATGATAACGGCGGCCTATGGATACTGCAGTCCGTTCAGGTCTCAATCGCCATACAGGCAAGCGGAGGCTCAATGCACCTCGATAATGACAGCCCTTTGCCGGCCGATGTTAACTTTACATACGGTATAACCGGAATGGTAAGTTCTACCGATGTAACACTTAAAAACGCCGCTGCACAGTATATTCCGCTCCCGGCGGTAGCTTCCTTCAATGCCTCTACTACTCTTGCTCCAAATGTCGGCGATATACCGGGCGATTATGACACAACCGCCCCTGATGGCGCTATGTATAACGGAGGTGTCGTCATAAGTGATGTACAGTCTGATTTCGTAGGACAGGCCTTCTGGGGCGATGGAACAAAAGGTTTCCTCGGAAATGGCACTTTTGATATAGACTATTATGCCACACAATGGCTTAATTTCAGCAGCACAGGCGGTATAGAATATAGATATAATCCTGCTACCGCTGCAGGTATGGTAACTGTACTTTATACCTATGACATAATACCTGAGCCTTACACGATATTATTGCTGACATTCGGCAGCTTACTGCTCAGAAGAAGGAAATGGAATTTTATGTAACAAATAGCTCGTAAGGAATGACGTTGGGAGAAAATTCTTTTATATAAATATAAACCAAAACCAAAACCTGGAAGCCTCTTTTCTAACAAGGAAAGAGGCTTCCCCTTTGCGCATCAACCAAAAAATATCCCCCCTTTTCGAATTAAAATTCCTGAAAATACACCGATTGAACGTTCGATAAAAAAGCTGTTTAAAAACGATTTTCCGCTATTTTCCCATAAAAAATGTCTAACTAAGCGATTTTTTCCTTGCATTTACTCTTTTCTTGTGATATAATGATTTCAGCAATTGGGGTTGGGGAAAACACGTTTTATTCAGTAATCAATAAACGGCTTGTACTGAAGTTTGCGCACGTATTTTTAAAGCGATTTAGATAGAATCTTTTACCTAATGAAAGCGAGGTAAATATGGCAAAAAAGTTTTTCTACATCTTTGCTGCTGCTCTCTTGCTGACAGTTGTACCGGCTTTTGCCGATACAATTGTACAAACACAGCCTTTCAACGGTGTACCCAATATGAGTGGTCCATTGACATTCAATCAATTCGATGACAATGGAGGACTCTGGGTTCTATCATCAATTGAAATCGAGGTTAACCTACAAGCCAATTGTGGCCAGCTTGTGCTTGACAATGACAGCCAGGACCCTGCTGCAGGAAACTTCGAATTTGGAGCAAAAGGAAGCATTAGCTCCTCAGACGTAAGTTTGACGGATATCGCGTTTAATCCCATTACAGGACAGGTCGATGCTTATTACAGCGGTGCCTTTAGCCTGGATCCTAATGACCTTGGCGACGGCTCCGGCGATTATGACCCGACGCCTCCCGACGGTATGCAGTACAATGGAACACTGCAAACCGATAGCTCCTCAGCTTTTGTAAACGTCGGTGCCTGGACAGGTTATATGGGCTCCGGCACCTATGATATCGACTATTCCGTAATACAATGGCTTGATTATGGCAGTATCAGCGGAATCGAAGTCGCTTTTACACCAGTAAATGCATGTGGCGATGTAACCGTAACTTACACCTATGAAGTTATCCCCGAGCCCACAACAATAGCACTGTTGACAATCAGTACTTTAGGTTTCTTAAAGAGAAAAAAGCAGTAAAAATGCTTTAAAAAAATTTGGAGAAGGGTTTTTATATAAAATCCTGGGGAGCCGGCCTGAGAACCGGCTCTTTCTTTTGCGCTTATCTCTCCCAAAACCCCCATTTTTACCCCAAAAACCACAATTTTAAAGCTTCCACAGTTTGACTTTCTTGCCCATCTAAACATAAAAATTGACCAGAACAACACACAGACGCCTTCAACGTCCTCTAAAAAACCCCCTTTCAGCGCAAATATCGCACTTTTTTACCCCCAAAATTCGCAAAAAAATCCGCATTTTTACTTGACAAATCCCACTTATCTATGTTATAATATGCGTTGTTATCGGGGTGGAGGAAAACTTGGGAGATTAGAGAAAACACGTCACGGAGGAAGGAGAAAGACGCGTACCAGAATGGCTGGTTGTTGCGCCTTTTTCTGCATCTACCTGCTTAAATTGGAGAAAACACAGAAGCTCTATATGTATATTCTGTTAGAGCTCGGTGCTGTTTAAAGACCGATTTGATTGAAAAATTAAATCAAAAAAAGTTAGTACACAGTTTTTAGTTCTTAATTGGTTGGAGGGAGAACAGGGACTGGAGGAAAAACAGGGAAAAGAAGGAAAGAAGTTATTTGGAGTTAAGTTTGATGAGAAGAATTAAGAGTTGCGAGAAGAATTATGACATTCGCGAGAAGAAGTCGGCCTTTTCCCTGGCCCAAAAACAGTCTTTCTGTTTTATCCCCGCTATTATCCGTCCTGCGCAGATGGTCTGTACTTGATACAGCCGGCTGGCAGTACAATAATAGCTTAACAGACGGATTCAATCGGAGAAACTGTCTAAACACGGACAGTCTCTCGACACACTCAATTTCCCTCGGGGGAAATGTCGCTCATTGCGCAGCGGCCAATTCACATTCTGAAACTATCGACAGCCGAAATGTCGTTATTTCAGACCCTATTTGCAATCCGGAATCAGTCACCTCCCCAGCAAAAGTTAAAGTTAAAGGTGTTCGGATTAGCATATCAAAAAACAAGGAAAGGAAAGAAGAGGGTAACGTAATGATTTACAGAAACGCAAAAGTCATTCCGCAGTATTGCCTGACCTTAGCTGTAATAGCTCTGGTATTTACTGCACTGCCCGGCAAAGTTAAAAGTGCACTTTATTTCGATGAAGCGGACTTCATCGCAGCAGTTGGAACTCACGACCTTGAGACATTTGAATCAATCCCATTAGGTTCATACGGAACATCTGCCGTATTAGGCGATCTGACTTTCGCCTCCCCGCCTGACTCATACATCGGCGTCGTAGCAATAGACCCGGCCGGTTATGGCACTCACAACACGACCCCCACAGGCGAGAATTATCTCTATGCTACTGCAAACCCGGGACACCACGACACGATGAGCGCAGGACACATCGGCGGACAATTGTATGCATGGGGAGCCAATTTCACTGACCTCGACTACGGATATGTCACCATCGCTGTTGATTACGAGATGGTATATGACCTGATATCACCAGGTCCTGATGGAGGCATAATGTTTATCGGCTTCATCGCAGACAATGATGGCCCATGGGGTTCCAGCTTCAACCACATACAGATCATCACTGATGACAATGTCTACGGAATAGACGATGTCAGAACAAGATTAGTTCCAGAACCAGCAACAGTTACTTTGCTTTGTATCGGCTCCCTGGCTTTATTCAGAAAACAAAAACACATAGTTAAATAACGGAGAAGAAAGATGAAAAGATTATTAACGTTTTGTACGATTCTAACATTGATGCTGGCCGTCTCGGCTCAGGCAGCTCTGGTTGCCCCGGATAGCATATTAGCATCCGGTATCGCAATGCACAAAGCCGGAGCGCCGGTAACATTGCCCGCCCCCGGTGATTATAAATGGTGGTACGGATGTGCTCCAACATCAGCCGGTATGGTCATGGGCTATTATGATGTCCAGGGATATAACGGGATGTCGCTTGGCAACCTCGTCCCCGGCGGACAGGCTGAAAACAGCACCTACGGCGCAGGTCCTTACCTGGCAAATAATGCGATTGCCAGCTCAGGCCATATCAATGATTTTTATTCAGGTGGTTACGGAGCTTCAGGCGATGATGTCTCACCGCCCTGGCACTCATTCGACTGCCTCGCTGACTTCATGGGAGCCAGCCAGGACAGCGTCGGAAATCCTAACGGTGCTACTGGTTTCTTTTACTATCTCAACGGCGCACCGCTTACCAGCGACAATATTATCAGCCATGGCCTGACAGAAGAGAGCGGAATGTATGGAATACGCGAATACATCGAGTACAGAGGTTATCAGGTCGAGAGCTTATACAATCAGTACATCGATACACAGGAACTCGATTTCGGCTTCACATTCGCACAATACATGGCAGAGATCGATGCCGGAAGACCAGTATTGATCCACATCGATAACCACTCAATGTTCGGTTACGGCTACGATGCAGCTAACAACTCCGTACTCTTACATGATACATGGACCTCGGGGCAGCACGCTATGACCTGGGGCGGTTATTACGATGGAAAAGAACATTACGGCGTTACCGTACTGACTGTCGTGCCTGAACCGGCAACTATCGCCCTGCTCGCTTTCGGCGCATTAACTCTTATTAGAAAAAGAAACAAATAAAATGAAAAAGTTATTTGTAATTTGTTTAATCTTTGCGGTTATGTTTGGCCTGTCAACTCAGGCACAGGCGTATTGGACCGGTTTTGAGGACCTTAACTATGGCCCCTATACCAGTATCGCTTACTCATGGGTTGAGTTTACGAATAATATGGGCAATCTTGATGTGGGAAATAAAATCCCCGGCCCGGACTTCAGCGGAACACATTCGGTTATTGGTCCTAATACTCACGACTCCGGTGAAAGATATATAGCCGACATCCTTGTTCCTGCGATCAATTTCGTATCGGTAGTTATGGGAGACCTCGGCTATGATGAAGACCCCTTGTATCTGGAAGCCTATAACTCTTCTGGTCAATTGATAGGAACTGATTATAAATTACTTCCCGAAAACGCAGTTGGAGGATTAACACTGTCAGTTTCTACTTCCGAGGATATCGCTTATGTACATTTCTATTCCGGCCAGAGGTATCCCGGCAGCGTTTACTTTGACAACTTTACCGCAATTCCGGAACCGGCAACTATCGCCCTGCTCGGTTTTGGTGCATTAACTCTTATACGAAGAAGAAGAAATAAACAATAAAAAGGAGTGTAAAAATGAAAAGATTAATTGCAGCCTGTTTTATAATAACTTTGATAGCCGGCCAATATACTCTCGGTGATGGAATAGTACAACTGCACATTGGCCGTTATGATCTGCCTAATAGAAATTACGAAGGTGAACTGCTGGTTACAGTTCTCAGCGGACTCGAAGAGATCCCCACAAATTTTGGTTCTTTTTGTCTGGAACGTCATGAAATTGTCTTACCATGCACACCCTACAACGCCGCGATAAATGTTGAAGCTATTAAGGGCGGCGAAGATGTTTCTGATCCATTGTCGCCAAAAACAGCCTGGCTTTACGACCAGTATCTGACCGGAGCTATCACATTCAGCGTCGATTATGACGCCACTCAGTTCCAATATGCTATCTGGGCTCTCGAAGATGAGGTCGTACCATACCTGTATGATGAAACTAATAAGGTTTACTGGAACTCGATGGCAACAGCTTACTATGACGCCGCTCTGGCCAGCGACTGGGACAGTATAAGACACATTCGCGTCCTAAACCTCGGACCTGCACCGGACTATCCAAATCAGGATATCTTAGCCCCGATCCCCGAACCGGCAACTATCGCTATGCTCAGCCTTGGCGCTTTAACACTAATTAGAAAAAAGAAATAACAAAAATAGATATAGAGAAAGACAAAAAAATGAAAAAGAATCTTACATTCATCTTAGTACTTACAATATGCGTCAGTTTCACAGGTATCGCACAGGGTATTATAGCAGACGCTCCAGGATGTCCGGTAATGGGTATACCATACGTAATGGAAAACGGACCGATTTGCTATGCAGGCCCGGATACAACCTATATGTTAGGAAACTTCGCAATGATCTCAAAAACTCCTGGTGACCTGCCTCCTTCAAGCGGTGGATCCCTGCCTGTTGACTCATTTTTCGATGTCTTTACAGAACTTTCCGTCGATGGCGGAAATTCCTGGATGGCTGACAGCTTCTTTGATGTCTTCGTAGAGCTTTCTGTTGACGGCGGAGGCGGAACATTCCAGACCGAGATAGTTTCAATGACCCTCTCAGGCCACAGTGCAATGCCGATAATCATTCGAGAATCCCCTCAGATGGTTTCTTCAGGTATGCATGTAGTCGAACAGATCCCAGGAACTAATCTGTTCCACATCGACAGCTTCTTCGATGTATTTACAGAACTTTCAGTCGACGGCGGCCAGACCTGGATTCCTGCATGTGCTCCAATGAGACTCCCAGCTACCCCCGAACCAACTACAATCGCCCTGCTTACATTAGGCGGTTTGATTTTAAGAAGGAAGAAAAGATAAAAGTATATATTAGAAAGAAATCGTAAATGAGAAAAAGTTTATTCATTTTGGTGTTGACGGCAATTTTTATTACAACACCCGGCCTGAATGAGGCTGCTTTATTCATTCCGCAGGACCAGGACAAAGACGGTATGCACAATCCTGACCACTCCTGCTGGCTCGCTTCTGCCTCGAACATGCTCGCAGCAGCAGGTTACGCCGACGGTAATGTACAGACAATATATGACAGAATGACCTCATTTTTCGGCTGGGAAGAGCCAGGCCTGCAGAAACTCGCACTGGACTGGTATATCGACCAATATCCTGAACCAGCCAACGCTTACACTGTTGTTGAAGAGCACTGGGGCAACGACCAGGCAAACCCTGACTTTATTTCTCAACGTTTAGCAGCCGACCAACTCGTCAGTATTATGTTCTGGTACGGCCAGGAAATCGGACATTCTCTGACAATCTGGGACAACCAGTCAGCCGTCATTCCGCAGGGATATTTCTCAGACTCTGATAAAGATAACGGAAGTGACTTTACATGGTACACATGGATAGATGATGGAACTGGTGACTGGAAACTTGACTACCCCGGCGTTACCGATGCTGATGTCAATTACGTTGTCACGCTCGGCATCCCCGAACCGGCAACTATTTGTATGCTCACCGCAAGCTCTTTAATAATCGTAAGAAAAAGAAATAAAGATAAAAAAAGATTAGTTCATTCACAAGGCGCAGGAAGAAAGAGATAAAAATAATCGGTACCTGAGGTTTCTATTTACTATAGTTTCTATAGAAAGACACAAGTAGAAACAAAAATAGTAGAAGGAGCCTCCCAATGAAAACGAAACTATTTATTTTGGCGGTACTCATGACTGTTTTTATTTCGACCTTAAATTCGGCACAAGCAGCGCTAATCATTCCACAAGACCAGGACAAAGACGGTCTGCACAATCCTGATTACACCTGCTGGATGGCATCAGCTTCTAATCTGCTTGCAGCTGCAGGTTACGCAGATGGTGAAGTAAAGACAATTTACGACAGAATGACGGATATGTTTGGATGGGATATTGCTGCGCTGCCGCACCTGGCGGTTCAGGCGTACCTCTCTGAATATCCAGAGGCCGATAACCTTTACACGATAGTCGACGAGTACTGGGGAAACACGTATGCGAATCCGGAATTTGTAAACCAGCAGCTTGCCGAAGACAAACTTGTCAGCGTTACTTTCTGGTACGGCCAAAGCATAGGCCATTCCATCACAGCCTGGGAAAACGAAGAAGCCGGACCTCTGCAGGGATATTTTTCTGACTCCGATAAAGATGATGGCGGAGACTTCACCTTATATACATGGGTAGATAATGGCTACGGCGACTGGTCTCTCGACTATCCAGGTATCGCAGGTGCCGATGTAAATCACATCGTCACTCTCTCTGCTATCGATATCGTCCCCGAACCGGCAACTCTAACAATACTGATGATCGGTTCTCTGATATTCCTAAGGAAAAACAAAAACAGCCGGGCTGTGACAGTATGACTCTTATATTCGCAAAAATATATAAAAATTATGAACTAAATAAAAACAGCAGCTTGATGCCGCATCTCTGTTGTGGCGAAAAGAAAGGAGGTGTTTATGCAGAAACTATGCGTGCCGGATAGTTGAAAGGAGTGAAAATTGGGTTTTAAGGAGAAAACAATGAAAAAGTTAATTACTATTTTTTTAGTTAGCTGTGCATTTTTTATCATCTGCAGCTCAGCGCACGCTGACTGGTTCCAGGATGACCCCCACAAAATGCACTACCCGCAAATGCCTGACCCTCAAGGCTGGGATATTGCACTCGCTCCGCAGGAAGTAGCCGACGACTGGAAATGCAGCCAAACCGGTCCCGTCTCAGACATCCACTTCTGGTACTCCTGGCAAGGGGATAGAGTAGGACAAATCAGGGGAATCAATGTAAACATCTATTCAGACAAACCAGCCCCTGACAGTCCCGCAAGTGCCCATTCGGGCAGACCAGAACCTAACAGCCCCGGCTATAGTATGCCGAACGAGCTGCTTTGGAGCAGATACATCACTGACTTCAAAACAATACCGTATGGCGAAGGTACACAGGGTTGGGCCGAACCTCTTTCACAGATATGGGAAACCGAAGACCACCATATGTTCTATCAGGTCAACATCGTTGACATTATAGAACCGTTCATCCAGGAAATAGGTACCATTTACTGGCTCGGTCTTCAGATAGATACCGTCGAAGGACAAATAGGCTGGAAAACTTCTCTGGACCACTGGAACGACGATGCGGTTATCGGCGCTTACACAGCCCCCTGGATGGAATTGATTGATCCATACACAGGAAATTCAATCGATATGGCCTTTGTCATTACACCCGAGCCTGCAACTATCATCCTGTTCGGTTGCGGCACATTGGTTCTGTTCCGCAGAAAAAATAATAACTAAAAAAATTAACACAAAGGAGTGCTAAATATGAGAATTTACGGAAATCTATCTTCTTACAAAACACGTATCGCAACACTCATCGTTCTGACAGTAACAATGGTCGTATCAAATGCCGGTGCCGAAATGCTTGTCAACGGCAACTTTGAAACAGGAGACCTGACCGGCTGGACATGGACTCCTACACAATATTCCGACCCTAATATGACAGCAGGAGTAGTGGTCTTTGACACCGCTGCCGGCCAGCCAAGTAATTGCTTCAGGGCAAACCCGGGTACTGATGTACCCCACTATGGAATCGGTCAGGAAGAAGGAGGATTCTTATCACAATCCATAAATCTCGTTGCAGGGAACACATATGATGTATCCATAGGCGCCGCTGCAATACGGGATCTCGGAGGCGGTGCAAACTATGACGGCGGCAGAATCCGACTCTATATAGGTGGTTCTCTATTATGGGATTGGGATATTGACGACATAGGAGCATCGCAAACTGTACGAAGTTCGTTTGACGGCACATTTGTTCCAACTGTTACCGGAGCACACGACTTTGACCTGCTATTCACACGAACCTACACAAATACTCCGGTCGCCATATACCACTACCTCGATAACGCTTCCGTAGTCCCTGAACCGGCAACTATTATTCTGCTTGGACTCGGTGCTTTAACTCTGCTCAAAAAAAAGAAACAGGCATAAATAAACGATAGCTTAACAAAAAAATTATTTTTTGGGTTTTAAGGAGAAAACAATGAAAAAGTTATCGATATTATGCTTGATAGCTGTCGTAACTCTGACAGCAGCAGTTACTCACGCCGGAGCAATTTATACAGACGACACGTTAAAATCCTTAGGCATCGCACGCCATCAGACAGGTGCTGCTGCAACTCTGCCTGACCCGGGAGATTATGACTGGTGGCACGGATGTTCTCCAACATCAGCCGGCATGATGATGGGGCATTATGACGTCCACGGTTACAACGGCCATTCTCTCGGCAATCTCGTACCAGGCGGACAGGCTGAAAATAATACCTATGGTCCCGGACCTTATCTGGCAAATAATGCTATAGCCAGCTCCGGACATATAGCCGATTTCTACTCAGGCGGAACCGGAGCCTCGGGGGATGATGTTGCACCGCCATGGCACCAGTTTAACTGTCTCTCTGACTTCATGGGAACAAGTCAGGACAGCGTCGGAAATTCTAATGGGTGGACCACATTTTATTACTACACAAACGGTGCACCTTTTACACATACCGATGCTGTCACACACGGCGTATATGACTCAAGCGGAATGTACGGCATCAAAGAATATGTCGAATACGCCGGCTACACCGTAGATGTGTTGTATAACCAGTACATCGATACACAGGATCTTGCTTACGGTTTCACTTTCAAACAGTATATGACAGAGATCGATGCAGGCAGACCCGTATTGATCCATGTCGAGGACCACACAATGTACGGCTACGGTTATGACTCGCTCAACTCTACTGTATTTTTACACGACACATGGAGCCTCGGACAACACACTATGACCTGGGGCGGTACTTACAGCGGACGCGAGCATTACGGCGTAACTGTTCTTACAGTAGTTCCGGAACCGGCAACAATTGCAATGTTAAGCCTGGGAGCTTTAAGTCTCATTCGCAGAAAAAAACAAACTAAATAAAAAGAAAGGGAGAATATGAAAAAGTTAA
>JAFGGI010000022.1 GCA_016930635.1 Sedimentisphaerales bacterium
AGGTGTCGGAGCGGCTGATCGAGCTGGTTTCGAAAACCAGTGTGCTCTTTACCGAGTACCGCGGGTTCGAATCCCGCCCTCTCCGTTAGCCAGTAAATAAAGTTTTCGGTAAATTCCGCGACTATCTTTTGAGCTTTTGGCACTTCTGTCCGGCGTTTTTGTTTATTAATGCTTATCCGCTCATCGATATCATCAATGTTGAGCAGTTGGACACATTTGAACCGGCCGATCGAAGCCTCGATATCCCTCGGTACCGCAAGATCGATTATCAGTAAAGGCTTATCTCTTTTTGGCAGTATATCGGCAACTGAATCGTGTTTCACTATTGCCTTGCCGGCAGAAGTGGAGGAGATAACCAGGTCAGCTTCGCAAAGCACATTAGCAGCTTCTGAGAGGTCAATAATCTGACCGGTTTTGAGCCGAGCAATTACCTCTTTGGCTTTTTCAGTACTTCGATTTGCAATAACAAGGTTCTCAAGTCCTGACTTGACTAAATATTTGGCCACAAGTTCTGAATTTTCGCCTGCACCAATGATTAACGCTTTACTGTCAGCTAAGTTTATCTTGCTTTTGGCCAATTCTACTGCTGCCAGGCTGATGGAGACAGCGCCGCAGTTAATATCGGTTTGTGTTCGTACGGCTTTGCCGACCCTAAAGGCTGTGTGAAAGAGTTTATGGAACAAAGATTTACTCATCTTTAGAGAAACACTTTCGCTGTATGCTTTTTTGACCTGTGCCAAAACCTGATTTTCACCTATCATTTGCGAATCAAGGCCTGCTGCAACTTTAAAAAGATGACGGACAACGTCCATACCTTCTATTTGCTGTTTGAATTTATCCCAGATATGCCCGGCCTGCGGCTTGATATGTCTTATGAGCTCACTTATAAAAGAGACACAATCAAAATCATCCTCTGCATGCAGGTAAATTTCCAACCTGTTGCAGGTTGAAAGAATAACGGCCTCATTTATTTCATCCTGTGCACCCATTCTGGCCAGGGCAAAGAGTCTGTCTTGCTCAGTCAGAGAGACGAGTTCACGCTCTTTGACAGGGCAGTTATGGAAACTAATACTATTTAAGACAAGTTTCATATTGCTCCGTTACTTACCGCACAACCAGTTTTCTGCAAATATCGCTAAATCCGCAGTATCAACACCGCCGAGGCCGTCGAGATTTGCAGGCCCGCAATCTATACTGCAGTCATTACGCCAATACGATGCAAAGACGGCAAAATCAAGGAAATCTATCCCGCATTTGCCGTCCAGGTCAACAGGACAAGGCACAGGCTCGGTCCCCCAGCTCGCTGAGGTCATTTCGAATGGTACTATACAGTCAACCGCTGCATCGCTTCCGTCCAGGCCGTGGTTGTGGAACCACAAATCCCAGATGGTATTGCCCCATTCTTTTAACTTACTGAAGAACGGGTCGGTTTGGACGATGTAGGCATTTGGTTCGCCGGAAGGTGCAGGACTTGCAAGTGTATTGGCATCTGCGTTTATTTCATCCCTTAAAAATTCGACATATTCTCTCGAAGTGCCCTGATAGTACAAAGACACCTTGACGAATTCGGCATTTTGCGGGATGGTCATAGTTACTTCATCGTATCCGCCGGCATATTCTGCTGCTGTAAAATAATTCGGGTCCGCCTGGCCGTGCCAGACAGGCTCGCACAGACGCTCATAAGAGGCAGCGACGTCAAACCCCTTGGGCGGAATTCGATTGTCTTTATATCTGCCGGTAGCAAGGACAAAATGGAACGTCTCATCTTCGCCTGTCAGAGCACTTTTCGGATGAACTTCATAAACCAGCTCATCGACATAGGCTTCTGTCGGTGCTAAAGCAGGTGAACTGTGAGCGTGCGGAAGACCTCGCAACGTGCCCGCGTCTGAATCATAAGGATTGGCTTCATAACTTAGACAGCCGTTTACATAGGCCTTGATATTCAAAAACATTCTCCTGCCTTCAGGAAAACCTGATATCAGTTTGTGCGGCGTATTGTTTTGAACTTTAAAGGACAACTGACCTGTCACAGAATCATAGTTCAGATCCTTTAAAGTAGCTGCGATGCGAAGCTGGTCCTTAGCTCTTTGAGAGCCTGCTATTAACGCATCGCCGTTGGTTTTCGGGGTTTGACCCAGGTTAAGGTCAAGAGTCAGTACAGCCGGGCCCTTGTCGAGTATTTGTACATTGACAGGGTCGTATTCTGGAACAGTCGGGTCAAGCGTTCCGAGTATATATGACAGCCATGCGTTGCCGCCTGTCATATCGTGCGCGGGCAGACCTGAGTTTGGATGCTCAGTACTTTCATCCGGCCGCAGTGGAATGCCGTTCTTATTACACCCGTATCCTGTAACATCTCTCATGTGACAGTCCTGACACTTTGCTGCCCAGTCGATACCGCCGCTCAATAGTACGAATTCCGGATTGGTAGCTGCGCCTCCCTGTTGAGCATAATCGGAAAGCATAAATTCTGAATAAGTCCTTTCAACGTGAAAATATCTAAAGGCTGAATATTGATCTGTCGTAAGGTCAAGCCCGCCGGACTGATCGGGCAGGCCTGACAGACCCAGATTTGCCAGTGCCGGGTTGGATACATCATGGCAGGTAGAGCAGAAATACTTCGATTTGTGATATCTGCTGTAAAGCTGCTGGTGTTTTCCTTCTGCATCGGCAAAGCTTGCGCGTTTTTGTCCGCCGCCGCTGGAGAAATACTGTCCGCTGCCATTTTCAGTATAGGTTGAATATACAGGTACATTAAATTTCGTATAAAAATCTGATCCTGAGAACATCTTAATATCTACCGACAGGGACAAGTCTTCCTGATAGGTCTTAGTTGCCTCGGTTTGAGAAAGCGTGCCGCTGCCCGGACCTGTATTACCTGCCTCATCCCAGTAACCTGACCAATCACTTCCTTCGCGCAGACCGCCATAGGTTGTCTCGAAAAATGGGTCATAAAGACTGTGGCAGAAATCGCAGTGCAGTCCGTCAAAATCACTGGCCGTCATAAGCGATGCGTTAGGCGGGTCCGACCGGCCGCCAAGCCAGCCTTCAGGGAAATGACATCTCTCGCAAATGTCGCCTGCGTTTGCATTGCCCAAAGCCCATATCGAATCCTGCAGCGCAACAGTAAAGCACGCCCAGAATATCGGGTCTCTTGCGGCTTGAGCCATCATAGAGCCTTTCCAGTTGAAGCCCGGCTCTACTGCCTGGTCATAATCGGCATGACAGTTCAGGCATCTGTCCGGTGCCTCAAGATTTATTCCCTGGCTTGGCTGTGTGCCGGGCATCCGCACGAGCGGATCATTTTCCACAAGCAGCGGAACCCAGGCATAAACTGAAAAGACAATGGCTATTAAGAAGACTATCAGAATTGTTGTTTTGATCTTCATTTTCTCTTCCTTTCCCTGAAGATACAAAAACATATCCCCCCCGATTAACACAGACTCTCACGCTATAATATGATTATTATATCGCAATGGGCAGGAATTGCAATATAATTATTGCTGTGATATTATCATTTTGGTGGAACTATATATAATGGTTAAAAGTATCTTATTGTAGTATTTACCGATAGTTATGCTGTTTTGACAGGGACGTTATGGAAAAGTTTCATCGTCTTGTAATGTGGATTGTTTTGCTGCTGATAATACTCTTGGTCGGCTTTTCTATTTATGGTGCATTTATCGGCGCTGAAAAAGCAAAGGAGTTTTTCAATTCACTGCCGTTAATTTCCTATTGGCTCATATTAATCTTTATGCTGATAGTCGGATTTTTGAACTTTCCAAGACTCGCAAGAACTCCTTCTCTTTTGCTGATTCATTTTGGCTGTATATTAATAATTGCCGCAGGTATGTACGGCTCAGAAGCAGGGCACAAGGCCCGGAAAAATATCTTCGGCGTTGATAAGATCTATCGGGGCCAAATGATAATACCCCAAAATCATGAGATAGATATAGTCAAGCTGGAAAATACCGACCAGATAAAACTATTGCCTTTTTTGATAAAGCTCAAAGACTTCAGAATCGAATATTACGGACAGGGACAAACCGGCACAGGGGCTATCCGGGATTTTATAAGCAGTTTAGCTGTAATTAAAGACGGCAAAACCATTGCCCAGAAAGATGTAGAAGTAAATCATCCGCTTCATTTTGGTGGATATTATTTCTATCAGCATTCATATGACCCTAAAGCAGCCCGATATACTGTTCTTAAAGTTGTCTCCGACAGCGGCCTAGGGGCTGTTTATATTGGGTATCTTTGCCTTGCGGCAGGAGTTTTCTGGCACTTCTGGCTGGGTCAGTTATTCAGAAAAACGGAAAATAATTAAATGGAAATCTACTATACAACACAAGGCCTGCTTGTTTACGCTACGATAGCGTGTTACCTATTGGCCTTTTTGTGTGCCTTGCTCAAATGGCGAAAGGCAGGGCGGCTGTTGTATATGCTCGGATTTTTGACTGCGGTTTTTTCCTTTGCCTACCGCTGGTATCAGGTCAGACATGTGCCTTTGCAGAACCTGTTTGAGGTATTTTTGTTTTTGGGGATGCTGATTTATCCGGTATCGGTATTCTGTAAGCGAAAGCTTAAGGTTGAAAATGATGCCTTTGATATGTTTATCGGTATTGTTGTTCTTTTCCCGGCCGGTTTTATTTTCAGTCCCGAACCTCGCCAGCTCCCGCCTGCACTGCAGTGTTGGCTGTTTGCCCCGCACGTTGCAGTCTATATGCTTTCGTATATCTTTATGGCAAAGGCTGCCTTTGAAGGAATGTTACAATTATTTTGCACAGGCGACAGGTCACTCGAAAAAGAGTCGGCATCTTATCGTATGGTTTGTGCGGGCTTTCCATTGATGACAGCGGGGTTGTTGCTCGGCAGCTGGTGGGGTCAGCTTGCATGGAGCGATTTTTGGGGTTGGGACCCGAAGGAATTATGGTCATTAGCTTCCTGGCTGGTTTATGTCGGATATTTCCATTTCAGGGCTATGTTTGGTAGAAAACATCCGCGGATTAACAGTCTTTGGGTTATTTCAGGCCTGGCCTTGATTATTATAACCCTGTTTTGGGTGAATTTGTCCCGTATTTTCGCCGGCCTGCATAGTTATGCCACTTAAAAAAGCTAAATCCTTTTATTGTTGACAAGTGCCGACTGTAATTATATCCTGTCTCGCTTAAGGGCGATTAGCTCAGTTGGCTAGAGCGCCTGCCTTACAAGCAGGAAGTCACAGGTTCAAGTCCTGTATCGCCCATTCCTGCAGCAGGTCAGCAAATCTTAAATATGACCCGATGGGCAACAGAATCCTCAAAAACTCCACTATAAACGGTAATCGCAGATATATTATTGACATTTCAGGCCAAGTTCTTTAAAAACTTGATAACTTTTGAGTGTGGAATTTTGGGTTAGTACGAGGCGCTTGCCTGCTGCCGCCCGGAAGCGTACTGAAGTACGTTGAGGACGTGTAGTCAGGCAAAAGCAACGAAGTAATTGCCCTGAAGAACCGCTCAAAAGGCTCTTTGGAAACATTATATACTTTTATACTCCTTCCAGCCAGATACTTGCACAGGAAGGTGTGGCAGGCAGATACTATTACATCCACGATAGGTTAGGCTCTATAAGGGTTGTTGTCGATGAAGATGGCGATGTAATAAACAGTTACACCTATGACGCCTTCGGACGAGATTTGCCTTCCGAGTGTAATGAGATGATTTATAATCCCTTCAAATTCACCGGCCAATGGTACGACAGCGAAACAGGCCAGTACTATTTAAGAGCCAGAATGTACGACCCGGTTTTGATGCGATTTACTGCTTATGATCCGGTATTGGGTAAACAGGAGATACCTCTAACTTTGCATCCATACCTTTATTGTACTAATGATTCAATAAATGCAATCGATCTAAGTGGAGAGTTTGCTTGGCCTATTTTTGGTGCGTTATCTGCGGGTACTGCTGTATACTCAGCGTCGATTTATGCTATTGCAACAGGTATAGAATACGACTATGACGAATTAATAAATATGGGTTTCCGAATGCAAAATTATATTGCACCGGCAATGTATTTTGGTGCAATAACAGGTCCACTATTACCGGTTGCGCCAGGTATTATAACAAACTTTACTTTGGCAGTATGGGATACATTAACAACGACAGTAATTTATACTGTAGGATATGCCTATGTAGGAGGTGAGGCGTTAGTTAAGGCGGTAGCATATTGGGCAATAGCTTATCCTGAGTCTACTATATATGGTGTTATTAATGTTATAGATATGATAGCACAAATAGGGGGCCCCCCTGGATCTTTGCCAACGACACCTCTTGGTGCTTTGACGTGGCTATATGTAAATTATGACAATTATATGAGGCAGAAGTAGCAGTAAAGTATAATTATTTTAAATACTTATTTATATTTTGTTTGTTCTGATATTTTCGAAATGCCGATAAACTTGAAGGTCTTAAATTGATAACATTAATTGTTTTTTCAATCATTGGCTTGATACTGAGTGGATTTATTCATCTTTGCTCGCTTTTTCATATTTATAGTCCATCAAGACAGTTGATGATAATAAATCAAATAGGTATTATCATTGTAATATATTCATCTCTTATCATCTCAAAAAAAATACTTAGCGAAACTAATATAAAGAATTGCAAAAGAACCATTTTTGATGCTTGTCCCCGGTGGATATTAATTATGACAGTTTTTCTTGTTATATATGCCTTGGCAGGTCTTATCTTCTTTGCGTTCAAAAGGTATTCTTCAGGCTCAATTGTAGATACAAACGAGTTTTATGGTTTTTCAGGACACTGGATGGCTTTTTACTCTTTAGCCTTGACATTGTTATATTCCTGTAAGTGTTTGAAAAATGATGTGCATTAGCGGATGATAGTTGAGCGATTGTATTATGTGAAAATTATGCTGTTTTGTTCAAATATTACCTATTGCACAGAGTTCAGGAGATTTTGATGATAGTTTTGTTATGTTTTAACTTTTTCGGGGCCTTATCTAGTTTTCTTACACATCTTTGCTTGTTGTTAGATTTTTCTCTTCCCTCAGGCAAGATAGCTATAGTTCTAAATATTGGGCTTGGTACTTTATTTTTTATTAGAATAGCTATCACTAAAGGCTTACAGCAGGAAAAAAGACAAGTTCTTAAAGATGCATTAAGGAATTTATGTCCTTACTGGTTAAAATTGATTGTAAGCCTGATTGTTGTTTATGGAATAGCCACCTGTATTTTTTCGCTAGGCATGGCTTTTTCCGAGATTTCAGTTGCGATGAAAGATTCAACTGTAGCATCGAGAAGTTTATATATTGGTGTTTTTTCTTTGATAATGGTTTGCTATACAATTGAGTTTTTAGTAGTTTATTTGTATGAAAATCTTAAGCAAACAGAACTACGGAAGCTTAAAAAGGATGGTTTTGTGTACTAATGAATAATAGGGGACGTTGGGGCTGTTGAAAAAGTCCGTTTTTTAGCGACTTGTTCCGTATAGCAAGACAGACAAAAAGATACTATAACCAAGATTAATTAGGAACAGTGGGGCTGTTGAAAAAGTCCGCGTATAAAGTCTCCGCATTGTGTCTTTCCGGTATAAGCTGTGTCAGGCCTGTTGGGCTTATTGGCCGGTGAAGGTGCCGCTGCCGTTCAGGAAGTCATCATCAGCTTTTGATATGTCCGGCAGTGCCTGCATAACAGCAGTATCCGGCAGCAAGAAAGACACATCAGGCTTGCCATCGACCTGTACAGCAAAAGTCAATGGTCCTATCTGAAACTGGTCACCAGCTTTTAACTCTGCTTCACTGTCGAGCTTTTGGCCGTTAAGAAATGTGCCGTTGCTCGATTTGAGATCGCGAAGTTTGAGCGCATTTTCTTCCTGGCTTAATTGACAATGCTTGCGCGAGACGACCTGCAAAGGGATACACAGGTCGCAACTCGTCCCTCGACCAAGAGTTGTAGCTTTACTCCGTACTGGAAAGACTTTTTTGCCGTCCTTCTTCAGCAAAACTAACGAAATATCCATTTCGCTTCCTTTCAGGCTGCAGTAATGAAGCGATTCTGTAATATACTTCTTTTATATCATATTAGGAAAGCTTTGGCAAGTTTTTATATGAATTTGGGCAAAAATTTGCGTTTTTTAGGCGTTTTTTCCTTCAAATTTATTATTATTGTGCCTGAATTTTAGCGGAATATTTGTTTTTGGAGAAAAATGAGCTATAAAGCAGCAATTTTTGACCTTGACGGCACATTAGTCGATTCGCTGGCGGATTTGGCAGATGCGATAAATTATGCCTTAAAACAATTAGGTCAGCCGGTAAGGTCTGCGGAATTTATCCAGAAAGTAATCGGCGACGGGATAAGAACCACGATAAGCAGAACGCTTGAACCGGCCAGTCAGGCTCTTGCTGATAGTGCTGTTGATATTATGCGGCAGAGGTATGCACAAATATGCTTTGATAACACCATGCCGTATGAGGGCATAGCAGAAGTTGTGACTGAGCTTTATGAAAAAGGGATAAAGCTTGCCATTTTAACGAACAAACAGGAACAGTTGGGCAGGAATATAGTGAACCATTTTTTTGGTGATTATTTTACAGTTGTAGCTGGAACAACATCTTCGGGGCCGGCAAAACCCAATCCTCAAAATACACTCAAGGTACTTAACGAATTGAAAGTTATGCCTGAGCAAACCGTTTTCATCGGTGATTGCAATGTCGATATTAAAGCGGCAAAGGCGTGTAATATATTTGCCGTTGGGGTTGGTTGGGGGTGGAAAAGCAGCCAGGAACTGACCGAAGCAGGGGCCGATGATATTGTGGATAAGCCGAGTCAGTTGTTGGACTTTTTTAAAGATTGAAAAATAAAGGATTAAGTGAATTTTCTGTTAGTCTAGGTAAAATTTCTTTACAAATCGTACTTCAGCGTTATAGTGTAACTGCAATGGGGGAAGGTTAAATAAGGAAACAATCAGTTATTATTACTTTTCGGGAGGGCACGGAAATGAAGACGAAAGCATTTCTCTTAGTAAGCTTAATTTTAGCAATCTCTATACAAGCCCAGGGTGTTATATATGTCCCCGCTAATTATGCCAACCTGCAGGATGCGGTTGACGCGGCAACAGGTACCGAAACGATCATTGTCAGTGACGGTACTTACACGGGAACCAAAAATCGTGATATTACGATAGATAAAGAAGGCATCAATTTGACCATTCAATCAGCGAACGGCAAAGAGGTATGTATTATCGATGCCCAGGGACTTGAGAGGGTATTTGGTTTGCTTAATGTTAACGGAGCCGACAGCGTAACTATTCGCGGGTTTACTATTAAGAACGGCAACGATACAGGTCTATACGGCGGCGGTGGTATCTATAATCACAACTCGATACTGACAGTTGAGGACTGTAATATAGTCAACTGTACTTCAAACAAAGGCGGTGCTATCTATAACGGCGGTATGGCAGGCGGACTTACGATGGATAATTGTCTTCTCGCCGACAATTATACCCTTGTCGGCTCCAGCGGAGGGGCTGTTTATGTCGGCGCCAATTATTTTACAGCTACAAATTGTGTGTTCAGAAACAATTCGGTACAAAGCCCCGGAATGCACGGCGGATGCATGTATGCCTATCAGGGAGATGTTACTCTTATAAACTGTGTTATTGAAGGCAGCAGCGCCGACGGCAGCGGAGGAGTCTTTTATAATGCTAATGGCGATTTTGACCTGATAAACTGTACATTTGTCGGTAATACCTGCACGGCTAACGGAGGTGTTGGCTTCATTAGCGGAACCTCAGCATTTCCTGCCACAGTTGACGTCAGGAATTGCATATTCAGGGATAATAATGCTGACGGTACCGATGATGTCTTTCGCGTTATTGGAAGCTATGCCGGCGATGCGATACTGACATATTCATATTGCGATGTTGACACAGCAGAGATTAGTAATTACGGAGGAACTATAAATAACCTCGGCGGCAATGTAAATGTTGATTCCCTGTTTTATGATACAGGTTATTGGAACAGCGGAAACTGGATAGCAGGTGATTATCATTTAAAGAGTATGGTAGGCAGATGGGACCCGGATACATCAAACTGGGCCCTCGATGCTGAGCACAGCCCCTGTATTGATATTGGAGATCCAGCCGATTCTTTTGCCAGTGAACCTGTGCCGAACGGCGGAAGGATTAATATGGGTGCTTACGGAAATACAGCCCAGGCAAGCAAAAGCCCATATTGCCAGGGAGTGCTTTTGGCGGATATTAATCATGACTGCCATGTGAACTTCCTGGATTTTGCCCAAATGGCGTTGGAATGGCTGGAATGCGATATGATACCGCAAAGTATGTGCTGGTAATAGCAGACTAAAACTGGTCAGTTTGACGGTAAATTATTTGACAAATTTTGACGATAAGTTATATTGTGGCTAATGAAACAGGGATGTCAGCTGCAAGAAAAGGGAATGTAAGGCTGGTAAATTAAAGAGGTATTTAGTCGGAAATATATGGTGCAAGTAAAACTGCCTGACGGCAAGAAACTGGAAGTTGAACAAGGCCTAACGGCTGGGCAGATAGTTGAAAAAATTGGCGCAGGGCTTGCCCGTGCTGCAGTGGCAGTAAAAATAGACGGGCAAAAGGCCGATTTGAGCACACCGGTAAATGGGGATATATCTTTCGAGGTCATAACAGACAGCACTAACGAAGGTCTGGATATAATGCGCCATAGCTGTGCTCATATTATGGCTGAAGCTATCTGTACTCTCTGGCCGCAGGCTCAGCTTGTTTACGGTCCTACGGTTGAAGATGGGTTTTTTTATGATATTGACCTGGATGAGCCTATTCGGCCTGAAGACTTTGCAAGAATAGAAGAAAAGATGGATGAGATCGTTGCAAAAGGTCTCCCCTTTATCAGGAGGGAACTCAGCAGGGCAGAAGCTGTAAAACATGTCGCAGGCAATAAGTATAAGATCGACAATATAGAGCGGGCTGATGGCGATACTATAAGTTTTTATTCACATGGCGAGGGTTTCGAAGACCTGTGTCGCGGGCCGCATTTGCCTAATACATCGAGAGTCGGCGGATACAAGGTTATGTCGGTGGCAGGGGCTTATTGGCACGGGGACCCGACACAGAAAATGCTCCAGAGAGTTTACGGCACATGCTGGAAGAACAAAAAGGAGCTCGATGAATATCTCAGGATGCTCGAAGAAGCAAAAAAACGAGACCACCGCCTGCTTGGAAAACAGCTTGATCTGTTCAGTTTCCATGAGGAAGGGCCCGGCTTTGCATTCTTCCATCCTAAAGGTATGGTAATATGGAATGAAATTACCGACTTCTGGCGGTCTGTACATCGTAAGTATGATTATGAAGAGATAAAAACCCCTATCGTTCTGAATGAGAAATTGTGGAAGCTCAGCGGACACTGGGATAACTATAAAGAGAATATGTATTTTACTACGGTTGATGAGATCGGATACGCGATAAAGCCAATGAACTGTCCGGGCGGTTGTCTGGTGTACAAAAACAGGCAGCATTCGTACAGGGAATTTCCGATGCGGGTGGCAGAGCTCGGCCTGGTTCACAGGCACGAAGCAAGCGGTGTGATGCACGGGCTTGTAAGAGTCAGGCAATTTACCCAGGACGATGCCCATATATTCTGTCTTGAAGAACAGATCGAAGATGAGATCGTAGGTGTTATTAATCTTGTATTCGAGATATATTCTGCATTTGGTTTCAAGGATATTCATATCGAACTTTCGACCAAACCGATAAAGCATATCGGTTCGGACGAGATTTGGGAAGTATCTACGAATGCTTTGAAAAAGGCACTGGAAAGAAAAGGAATTGAGTATCAGGTAAACGAAGGTGATGGTGCTTTTTACGGGCCTAAAATAGATTTTCATATTTCGGATTCTTTAAAGAGAAGCTGGCAGCTCGGTACGATTCAGCTTGATTTTTCAATGCCAGAAAGGTTCGGCCTGGTTTATACGAGCAAGGACAATACCGAAAAAACTCCTGTTATGATACACCGGGCTATCCTGGGTTCGTTTGAGCGGTTCATCGGAATATTGATAGAGCATTACGGCGGCCAAATGCCGTTGTGGCTGGCACCTGAGCAGATGAGAATATTGACTATCAGTGAAAAGACAAATGAGTACGCTGACGAATTGCAGGCAAAGCTGAAATCCGAAGGCCTGCGATGCGGGATAGATGTTAGTGATGAGAAGATCGGAGCAAAAATACTCCGCGGGCATAATGAAAAAATACCTTATATGCTTGTTGTAGGGCCCAAGGAGGCTCAAAGCAACAGTGTAAATATAAGGATCAGAAGCAGCAAGGATACAAAGACGCTGGATGTCGAATCGTTTATTACAGAGGCAAAAGAAAAAATTGCCGACAAAACGGAAGATCTGAGTTTGTAAACAGGGATTGTAATATTTATTGTTAATTATGAAAGGGTTTGGCCATCGCAAGGTTAAAACTTAAGACCAATGAGCAGATCAGGGTAAGTCCTGTTCGTCTCATTGATGCCGAGAACAATCAGGTTGGTATAGTAAACATTGAAGAAGCAATGGAAATGGCAAGACAAGCGGAGCTTGATTTGGTTGAGATTGCACCCGAGGGTCAGCCGCCTGTCTGCAGGATTATGGATTTTGGCAAGTATCTATACGAACTGAAAAGAAAAGAAAAACAGAATATTAAAAAGCAGCATGCTGTCGCTCTTAAAGAGATTCGTCTTCGCCCCAAGATAGATCCGCATGACTGTGAGACAAAAGTGAACCATGCCAGGAAGTTTTTTGAAAAAGGCCACAAAGTCCAGTTTACCATGATGTTCAGAGGACGTGAAATGCTGCATGTCGAACTGGGCCAGGAGGTTATGGACAATATAGTTATTCAGCTCGAAGATATTGCCAAGGTTGATAAGCCGTCAGTAATGCAGGGCAAGAGAATGACAATGTTTATGGCGCCTAAATAGGCGTCATTTATAAATTTTCACACATTAGCAAATAAGTATTGACCGGCCGGGGGCGGTTTGTTAGAATCCGGCTCTTGTTTTTTAGAAAAATAGTAATTCAAGGTCGTAAAATATGCCTAAACAAAAGACTCATAAGGGTTTAACGAAGCGCGTAAAAGTAACTGCGCGAGGTAAGATCAAGGCTCGCAAAAGCTATTCTGGGCATTTGATGAGCAGTAAAACCTCTAAAAGACGACGCAGGCTTAGCAAGGCCTTTGTTGTCCGCGGGGCGGTTGTGGACAGGATTAAGGAACTGCTCGGTTCAAGTAAATAGAGATGATATTCTGCTTCTCGGCTTACCATCGGCTGCCGCCAGCAGAAAAATTAATTTGAAAGGAAAGCTGATATGCCACGTGTACGAAAAGGTTCAGCACGAACACAATCCAAGAAAAGAATCCTCAAGAGGGTAAAAGGTCACGCTAATGCTCCGGGCCGAGCGTATAGACTTGCCAAAGAAGCATCTGTAAAGGCGCAGGTCAATGCGAAGATCGGCAGAAAGCAGCGCAAACGTCAGTTTAGAAGCCTGTGGATTGTACGTCTGAATGCTGCCTGTAAAGAAAGACAGATCCGATACAGCGAGTTTATCAACGGCTGTAAAAAGGCTAATATAGAGCTTAACAGAAAAATGCTCAGTGAAATTGCAATTGCAGATGCATCGGCCTTTGATGTCATTGTCGAAAAGGTCAAGGCTGCATTACAGAATGGTTAAAAGATTTGGGTAAACCCCCAACATAAAGTTGGGGGCTAATCGATTGTGCTTGATGAATTTAAAAAAATCAGGGAAGAAGCACTTGCATCTCTGAAAAAGGTGGCAAATTCCGACCATCTCGAACAGTTTCGTATTCAGTATTTATCACGAAAAGGGTCTGTAACGCAAATGTTGAGCAAAATAGGTTCTTTTCCTGCTGAACAGAAGAAAGAGGCAGGTGCTCTCGCTAATAAAATAAAAAAAGAAGTAACAACTGCTTTTGAGGAATTAAAGTCTTCTCTTGGACAGGACTCTAAAGCGAAAGGCCCTATGATCGATGTTACACTGCCGGGAGTTGATTTCGCTATCGGGAAAATTCACATAATTACGCAAACTAAGGATGAGCTGCTTGAAATCTTCGGACGGATGGGTTTTTCAATTGCCTATGGCCCTGAAGTAGAAGATGAATGGCACAATTTCATAGCACTTAATATTCCGCCTGAGCATCCTGCCCGAGATGCTGCGGATAATTTTTATATCGATAACGATAAACTTCTGAGAAGTCAGACTTCAACTATACAGATCCGGATAATGGGCAAACAAAAACCCCCTATAAGAGTTGTTGCACCGGGTCGGGTTTACAGGCCTGATACGGTTGATGCAACGCATATGTTTATGTTCCATCAGCTCGAAGCGCTTGTTGTTGACGAAGGTGTCTCAATGGTCGATATGAAAAGCACAATAGCTCAGTTCATCGGTGCGTTTTTCGGCAAGGATGTCAAATGGCGGCTTCGGCCGAGTTTCTTCCCGTTTACAGAACCGAGCGCTGAAGTTGATTTGCTGTTCATCAATAAAAAAGGTGAGGAAGAATGGATAGAGGTTGGCGGCTGCGGCATGGTTGACCCGAATGTATTTGATGCGGTCGGGATTGACAGTGAAAAATACACCGGCTGGGCCTTTGGTTTCGGAATAGAGCGGCTGGCGATGCGAAAATACGGCATAACAGATATAAGACTGCTTTTCGAAAACGACATTTCTTTTCTTAAGCAGTTTTAGTCTGTATTCCTCTTTCGGCAAGTCTCCTATTAGTCCAGGCAGTAACCTCGTCAACAAGCTTTTTTCTATCTATTTCTATATTCTGCTGGGCCAGATAAGAATCCAGAAAGATATTTTTATCCTCATCAGTTAAACCCTCAGCGAACATATATACCTGTACAAGATTCTTCAGACGCAGTCGCCAGGGCAGGGTTTTGAATTTTTTCGTCCGTTCATTATCGAGAAAGAAGAATATAAATTTGTTATCATCTTTCTTTACAAGAACATTTCCGAGTCTCAAATCGCCATGGAAGATATTTTCAGCATGCATCTTGCCGACAGTTTGGCCGAACTGTGCGATAAGTTTATCTCTATCGGCCGTCTGGCTGCTGAGCATTTGGTGTAATGGTGTAGAATCGCTGATATAAGCAGTTATAAGAAAGTTTTTAACAGTAACGCCTGCGATATTTTTTATGCCGACAGCAATTACATCTGGAGTATCCAGGCCGTGCTGTTTTAACATTTGTGCCGCATTAAGTGCTCTTTGTGCCCGGCAGGGACGCAGAAAATTCTTGGCAATATCAATCGCCGAACGATTGAGATACTGTTTCAGGATAAGGGAATAAACTCTGCTTTTAAGATAGATGTCAAACTTGAAGACTTTTGCAAACCTGGAAGAACCTAAAGGCTCAAATGAACTTCGCTGGCCGTCGGTAAAGGAAGGGATGATTTGGCCGAAAGCTTTGGCTGGAAACTCATCTAAAAGCTGTAAAACCCGGCCGGAGAATTTTATTTTTTGGTAATTCATATCGTTACAGCTTTTTTATATGCCGATAATCGAGATGCCCAAGTCGTCGGCAAGAGCGACAGTCTCAGGCTTGTCTATGATAATAGTTCTGCCTGCCTCGACAACGAGGCATTTGCCGCCATTAGTATTTATAGAGTTGATAGTGTTCGGACCAACACAGGGGACATCAAACCGAAAATCATGGTCGGGTTTTGAGGCCTTCAGAAGTGTCCAGCCGCCTTTTCTGCAGAGTTGTCCTGTACGATCGATCATTTTTTCAGTACCCTCAACCGCTTCAACAGCAATAACAATTTTCTCCTTAACGGTTATTGCCTGCCCTATACCTGCCTGAGCGATTCTTTTTACTATGTCCCAGCCGAAATCAATATCTTGCTGTATATCAGCACCTGGCAGGGTCTTTGTCATTGCGCCTTCGGCGGCGATGTGGTCAGTGCAGAATTTGGTTGAGTCCTGCAGGATGATTCCTCCGCTTTCAAGCTCCTCTGCGATAGCCTGCAGCAGGGTCTGGTCGATCTTGTCTTTTTTTCTCAATCGCCAGTAATAAATTCTTATTGCCCGCCAGTCCGGCAGATACCGCAGGATTCGTCGAGGTGTGAAAAGTTTTTCCTTATCGACCTTACCGACCATTATGGCATCTGTTACACCGTTTTCTTTCAGCCTTCTTATCCATGTATCAGGCCGGGCAAGCGGTACTATTGTGTGATAATCAACCTGTTTGATGAGTTCAGATTCCGGATTGTCGTCCAGGCTTGTGCAGATGACCTTATAGCCTGCCCGTTTTGCACCCTGAGCAACAAGTATTGGTAACCTGCCGCTGCCTGCTATCAGACCTATTGTATTTTCATTTTCCATCTTCGAGCTGCTTTTCAATACGACGAATACTTTTTCCGATTTCAGGTAAACTCTCAATCATACTATAAGCTCTTTTAGCTTTCAATGCATCAATGGCCGGTGCACCGACAATTTTTTTACCGTCGGGCACGTCATTTATAACACCTGCCTGGGCACCTATCGAGACATAATTACCGATTTTAATATGGCCCACAATGCCGACCTGTCCTCCTATTACACAATGATGGCCGATAGTTGTCGAGCCTGCTATGCCGACCTGGCCGACGATCAGGCAGTGCGCTCCTATTTTAGCGCCATGCCCAACATTGCTAAGATCACCCATTTTGCAACCCTGGCCTACAACCGTGTCATCGAGAGTTCCCCGCTGGATGCAGCAGTTTGCCCCGATTTCAACATCATCTTCTATTATCACAGAACCGATTTGCGGTATTTTATGGTGTATTCCTTCGTGTGTTGCATAACCGTATCCGTCCTTGCCTATAGTGGCATTGGCATTGATTATGACATTGTCGCCAAGCTTGCAGCCGTCATATATGACCGCATTGGGATAGAGGATGCAATTTTTGCCTATAGTAACGTTCGGCCCGACAAAAGCACCGGGATAAATAACCGCGTTATCGCCAATAACAGCATTATCACATATTGTCGCAGAATCATAGACATTGCAGTTGTCGCCGAGTTTAGCTTTATCAGATATGAATGCCTTTGGAGAAAGACCTGTGTTTTTATGCGGTCTGTGGCCATGCAGTAAAACAACTATCTGAGCGAATGCATAATATGGGTCTTTGGCAATCAACAGAGGTTTTGGTGAATCGAGTTCACGCCCTACAATAATCGCACCGGCTTTTGTAGTCTGTACCGCATTGGTATATTTAGGATTTGACAGAAAAGTTATGTTTGTTGCGGCCGCATTTTCAAGCGTAGCAACAGCGGTAATTTCCACCTCGGCGTTACCTTTTACCTTTCCGCCGACGTGTTGAGCAAGCTGAGATAATGTTTTTTTCATAGCTATAGGCTGATTATAGCGAATCTTCTCTGCCGGTCAAGAATTTAAGAGTTCAAGAGCCTTTTTTGCCAGTTGGTCTGCTTTGTCAGGGCAGGGCGAGTTAAACTCGGAAGTCTGAAATTTAAAAGCCGTAACCTGAGGACCGACAGGACAATACTGAGCAGGGTCCGTCGGCCCGAAACATGCTATAGTCTGAACGCCTGCCGCAGCCGCCATATGTGTTATGCCGTTGTCATTTCCAATGAAGCAATCAGCACAACTGATGACCTGTAATGCCTCAGTTAGTGTAAGATCGCAAAGCACCGGTGCTATTGCTCCAAGAGTATCGATGGTTTTTGTTTCAAATCTTTCCATCTCGGCCGGTCCCAGCAGAAAGACAGCTTTTATTTCATTATCACTTAGGTGCTCGGCAAGCATATAAAAATTATCTATATGCCAGCATTTTTTTTCTCCTCCGCTGCCGGGATGAATAACTGTGATTTTATATCCTTCTTCTATGCCGGCCGATTCAAGTATTTTTAGACCGTGTTTCAAATCGGTTTTGCCCGGTGTAATATATTTCTTCTTTAAATTCATTTTGGAGGTTTCATCAATGCCTTGGGAAGAAATAAAAGAGTCGAGATAAAAAGCTGCAACACTGCCGGAGAAATCAGCGTCAGGTATCAGCTTCAATGTGGTAACTTCGACAGAGTTGCTGCAATTGGCAGTAAAAATAAGATTATTTTCGAAATCGCTGCCTGAATCACCGAGAAAAGTAACTATTTGCTCAAAGCCCGCAAAAGTGTGTATCAGCGAGTCAGGATCTTCAAGCTCAAATTTTTTATGGTCTGCAAAAAGCCGGTGCATATCTACAGAGTCGATATCCTTTATACTGTCAATAGCAGTTCTGCCAAGAAAGTATTCCGTGTAATCAGGTCTTCCTAATATTTTTACAGTTCCTATGTTGAAATGTGTTTTAATAAATTCAACCAGTGGCAAAGTGAGAACACAATCACCTATTGCGCCCGGCTGGATTATAAGGGCTTGCGAGGCGAAGCGTCTGGCCCGTTTTTCAGCATGACCGACCATTTCTAAAATGTCATGATCTTCGTTTTCCATTAGTCAAATGCCTCTTTGATCCATCCTGCTCCTGCAACTTTGAGTCCCTTTTCATCTTTTAAATAAAAAACCGCTGCCTGGCCTGGAGTTGTCGCAGCAGCAGGTTCATCAAAAATAATCTTTACTGTTTGGCCGCCGGGATATACACAGCCCGGCACAGGGACATCATTATAGCGGGTTTTGACCAGGACGGCAAATGCCTCAGTAGGTTTTTCAATGAGCCAATTCGGCTCGGTGGCGACAAGTCCTTTATATAAGAGCTCTTCTTCAGGGCCGAGAGTAACGGTGTTTTCCACGGCATCGAGTTTTGTCACATACCAGGGCTGCCCCATAGCGATGCCGAGTCCTTTTCTCTGGCCTATAGTAAAATTATGAATGCCGTTGTGTGTTCCTAAAATTTTATTGCTGCTGTCAATGACATTGCCCTGACGAACAAGTTCGGGGCACATACTTTCGAGTTTGGCCTTGTAATCATTATCGGGTATAAAGCATATCTCCTGTGAATCCGATTTGGTACTTACTTCGAGACCGAAAGTCTCTGCCATTTGACGAATCTGGTTCTTATCGAATTTACCTGTGGGAAAGATAACATTTTTCAGGACATCCCGATTAATCATGGCAAGCATATATGACTGATCCTTAGCCATATTCCTGGCGGCATAGAGATAGAAATCACCTTCCTGTTCAATTGTTTGAGCGTAATGGCCTGTTGCGATATAGTCTGCGCCTTTTGATTTGGCGTATTCGAAAAATTTTCCGAATTTTATATGTCTATTGCAGAAAACACACGGATTAGGTGTCCTGGCCTGTTTATATTCACTGCAGAAATAATCGCAGACACTTTTAAATTCATCTCTCAAATCCAGTATCTCGAAAGGTATACCCAGATGTTTTGCAACTCTTTCAGCATCGCTGCTCTTGTGAGGCCCCTGGTTGTAGAGTTTCATATAGACAGCCCTGCAATCGAAACCTGCTCTAAGAAGCATTGCAGCGGCAGTTGCACTGTCAACGCCGCCGCTGATAGCGACAAAAACTTTTCCCGGACGATGTTTGATTATACTCCGCAAATCCACTTGTGATTACTGCCTTTCAGCTTTCCGCTTATTCTATGCCTAAAATGTGATATAACTGATTTAATAAATCATCAGAGACTTTAAATCCCTGTTCGGCAGCAATGTCAGCATGCTTCAGGGCTTGTTCGTATTCACCCAGCATATATAAAGTAATTGCAAGATTGTTATGTGCTTCAGGATAATTCGGCCGCAATTGTACAGCTTTTGAGTAACACTGCCTGGCTTGGGAATATTGTTCCTGCTGGGAATAAGCCACCCCTAAATTGTAAAAGATTTCAGCAGAAGGTTCGGCAAGTTCTATTGCTCGCTGATACATAGGGACGGCAAGTGCGTATTGGTTCTGGCTCATATAGATCTGTGCAAGGTTTTGCCACGCCGCAGCCATGTTAGGATCTATCTTTATAACATTTTGATAAGCAGCTATCTCGTCTGTTCTCCAGCCGAGTTTGCCGTAAACAAGACCAAGGCCAAAGTGGGAAGGCGCATGGTCAGGTTCGTAAAAAAGGGCTGCTCTGAACTGTTCTATAGCATCGTAATACATTTCCTTTTGGAAATAGCAGTATGCCAGGCCGTAGGCAGCACTGATAGAATCGTTTTTATATACTAATGCAAGCCTGTAATTTGCAATGGCATCGTCGTAATCTTCCTTGTCCTGCTGTATTGAACCGAGTGTGATGTATATATCGGCATTGACAGAGTTAATATCGATGGCTTTTTCGAGTATATCAATGGCTTTGTTGCTCATACCTTTTGAATGATAGGCCTGTGCAAGCCCGTTATAGACCTCCATAAAATTAGGGTCGAGATTCATCGCCTTGGTGTATAGTTTAATTGCTTTATCAGTTGAGCCTTGTTGATTATAAGCATTTGCGAGATTGTGATGCGTCTTGGCATCTGAGGGATTTATCCTGAGAGCAGCTAAATACTGCTGAATTGCAGAGTCGATCCTGTTTTTCCTCAGAAGAATATTGCCAAGGTTCGTACGCGCCTCCGCAAGCTGCGGATTAATATCAACAGCTCTTTGCTGATAATAGTAAGCATTTTCAATATCATCAAGGTCGGAATACACGTTGGCAAGATTGTTAAAAAAACATCCGATAGTTGCCTTTTTATCCAGGTTTTCCAGATAAACGGCTCGATCTTTATTCTGCGGAACATTGAATTCATCTATATAGTGATTATCTGTCGGATGCACTCCTTTTTGGGTGGTTTCTATATTAAAGGAATTAGTTCCGTCGCTATATCTCACAAAAAAATGTCCCGGCACAACAACACCATGCAGAGGCAGCCCGAGACGTTCGCCAACTGAAAGATATAATATTGAAAGACTAAGACAGTATCCTCTTTTATTATCCAGAACGGAATGAAGAAACAGATCTTCAGGATTGTCGGCGTTTTTTACAGGGGAAAAACCTAACTCATCAAATAAAAGCTGATTTATTATGTTCGTTGTTCTTCGCCCGTCTGCCAGAGGACTTTGGCCGGCAAGTCTGTCAAGTACTGTAAGGGCGATATCGTCAATTCTCTGGCGGTAATCATTTATTTTTATGTCCGGCTGCCATCTTTTACCAACGAGAAGTACTGCCGTTGCAAGATCAATATCTTTTTCCGGTATCTGCAGGGCTTTTTCTATCGAATTTACATACAATCCTCTTGGGTTATATGAAAGCTGGTTCAGCCCAAAGACCCCGGCAGTAAAAGCCATCAAAAAGAATATAAGAGTTATCTTCTTCATAGGTTAATCCCGAATTTTTCAGCAACTATCTGCGGCGATATCTGTTCTACGCAGACCTGTTTAACTTTTGATGTCATACCGGAGACTATTTTTATAAATTTCTTTCTGACACCAAGCGTCTCTGCGAGGAAATCGATAAGAGCCTGATTGGCTTTACCTTTTTCCGGAGCCGCTGATAATTTAATTTTCAACATGCCGTCATAGACACCTTCAAAGGAAGTTTTGCTGCCGGCAGGTACTACTTTTACGTAAAACACCGCCGCGTTTTGACGGCTGGTGATTTTTATACTCTCTTTCTTATCGGCAGGGGGTTTATCAGACATCTATGCCGTATTCCCTTATATTTTTGCCGACTGCGCCCTGGATATACCGCTCGATCTGTGTTGCAAGTTCGCTTATAGAGGCTATTCGGAAATCCTCATAATAACCCGGCAAAAATTCACCGTTTAATGCCTTCTTAAAAACCTTAACCCTTATAACAGCACAGTCTTTATCCTGTTTGCTGAAGTCAGAGCCCGAATGCTCTGTCAGTTCCACCCGCCAGTCCTCACTTATAAATACAAGAGAATCGCCGGTAAAAACCGAGGTGGGAAAATAATCATATAATGTTTTCAGTACTTCCATTTATCACCAAATCCTTATGACATGAATATTATACCTTATAATTAGTACTATTTCAAGCTGCCTGTAAGTTCAGATATATTAGGGATTTTGTGCTGTTGGCAGTACTTTTTTATGCCTTCGATGATTTTTACAGCACTGTCTGGATATACGAAGCTTGCTGTCCCGACAGTTATCCCCGTTGCTCCTGCGATGATAAATTCAACCGCATCAGCGGTGTTTTTTATTCCTCCGCCGGCCAGAATCGGTATATTCGCCGGCATGGCAACTTCATTGTATACCTTATTTGTCAGATATACGGCGATAGGTTTTATTGCCGGCCCTGACAGGCCGCCGGTGCGATTGGCAAGAATTGTTTGCCTGGTTTCTATGTCGATTACCATAGCAGTAAATGTATTTATCATACTCAGTGCATCGGCGCCGGCATCTACCGCTGCTGAGGCTATTTCACTGATATCCGTCACGTTAGGCGTTAGTTTCACTATCAGGATTTTTTTACCAATAGATTTCTTTACTGATGACGTTATTTGCTTTACAACCTTTGGGTCCGTACCGAAGGTTATGCCGCCTTTTTTAACATTTGGACAGCTTATGTTCAGCTCAAGGCCGGCTATTTCAGAAAGCGGCGCAAGTTTCTCAGCTACAGATACATATTCTTCGATCGTCTTGCCGGCTATATTGACGAAAAATGATGTGTCGAACTGCTTTATTACAGGTATTTTCTCAGCTATAAATCTTTCAACCCCGATATTAGCAAGACCTATGGCATTAAGCATGCCTGAATCAGTTTCAACTACCCGAGGCACAGGGTTGCCGTCGCGTTTTTCAAGGGTAATACTTTTGGTTATAAAACCGCCCAGCCGGCTTATGTCCATAAAGTCCGACATTTCCTCGGCATAACCGCAGGTTCCCGAAGCGGTAAAAACAGGATTCTTTAGTTTCAATCCAGCAAAATTTACAGTTAAGTCGACTTTCTTTTCCATAATTACCAGACAACTTCATCTGCCCAGAATACCGGGCCGTCCTTACAGCAAAGCTTATAACCAGTTTCTTTTGTTTTTTTATCAATATACTTTACCGCACATCCCTGACACAAACCAGTTCCGCAAGCCATCATCCTTTCAAGGCTCACCTGGCAGGGTATATCATATTCCGCACTTATCGCAGCCACACTGCTCATCATAACCTCCGGCCCGCAGGTATAGATGATCGTATCACTGCCCGCTGGCTTATTGTCTTTGAGCCAATTCTTAAGCATATCAGTTACGAACCCCTTAAAGCCGGCTGAGCCGTCATCTGTGCTTATAAGCGATTTTGCATTATATTGCACAAATTCATTTATTACGAAATCAGGTTCTTTCGATATCTTATCGAGCTTAATATCAAGATAGGGTAGTTGTGATACGCTTTTAGCGCCTGCAAAGACAATAACCTCCGTTTTTGGACAGTGGTTTTGCAGCTCTTTTGCGAGATGTTCAAGCGGAGGACTGCCCATACCGCCTGCTGCGAGTATTGCCAGCTTTTTATCGCGGGGGATTTCAAAACCATTGCCAAGCGGGCCTATCATATTTATTGTATCAACAGGTTTGAGTGTTTTTATGCGAAGTGTCCCCGGCCCGAGTACACAGTAAAGTATTTCGACAGTTACTTTATTGCCCGCATATTTGACATCTGCAAAGCTGAAAGGTCTGCGCAAAATAATCCCTCGGCCGGCTTTATCTGAAAGTTCTTCAGGAATTTGTTCTGCTCTCGGCAGGGCAAGGGTTGAAAGGTCGAGTTGGGCAAACTGACCGGGCTTAATATCTTTAAATGCCTCTGTTGCGCAACTGTCAAGTTCGAGTCGAAGACGGAAAAAATCACCGCCAATAGCCTTGTTACCCGAAACCGAGGCCGTGAAAATCACTCTTTTCTCGCTTTGGTTGTCTATCATAAGTAGCTATTATAAAAACAATTACACACTTAACTGTCAAGAAATAAAAAAACTTGGCGAAATATTCATCCACTAATATTCCGCCAAGCTCGCCACGACTAAAAAAAGCCGCAAAGATTCAATTTGAGTAAGTGTGGTACAGTTCAAAAAACCTGCTGAACTGAAAATCAGTATAACCAGCGAATATTTAGTTGTCAACCGGACATAAAAAAATAAATAAATTCATATAACTGTCTGCGATAAAAAGAGTTACGCAAAACAACTCCGGCAAATACTTGGAAAAATTGAAAATTTGTGTTTCAAGACATAACTCTTTATTTTTCAAATAGTTATATTATTTGTTGATTTCGCTGCTGCTTCATGGTAAAAGGTTGACCCATGTTACCAGTGAGCACGAAAAAGTATATATTTTGTCTTATCATTTTGGTCTTCAGCATCAGTTGTCAGGCATCATTGCAGAAAAAGATTGAAAAGATAATTACTCATAAAGACCAGGCAAAGGTAAAATACGGAATTCTTGTAATTGATCCGTGTTCGGGGACGCGTATTTTTGAACATAATGAAAACCTTCCTCTCGTTCCAGCCTCCAATATGAAACTTATAACAGGTTTTGCTGCTCTGAAGTTTCTGTCCAGGGACTTTGAATACATTACTACCGCGGCGATTCTGGATAAGAAACTCGTTATCATCGGCAGCGGTGATCCATTACTCGGATATGAGGGAGATAATAAGTTTATCTCGGATATTATAGAGGCTCTCAAAAAAAGAAACATAACCGAGATAAAGGATATCATAATCGATACCACTGTATTTGATGATATGCGGGTACATCCAAACTGGCCCAAAGACCAGCTTAACAGGTCTTATGCCTGCGAGGTAAGCGGGGTAAACTATAATGGCAACTGTGTCAGGATACTGGCATCTAATAATAAGGGGGAAATAAGACTCTCAACTGAACCTGATACAGAATACGTTAAATTACTTAACCATGTTAAACCTGTTAATAAAGGCAACAGCGCGATCGCTTCAGCCCGGACGCATAGAGAAAATGTTGTTACTATCTATGGAAAGTGCAGAAAGGCTGCATCTTTTAATATAGCAATTGAAAGACCCGCAGCTTTTTTTGGTTTCCTGCTTGCCGAGGCCCTGAATGATGCAGGTATAAAAACATCAGGCCAATTGACTGAGGCCGGCATTGATTCAAAAGATATGCAGGTAATATGCGAGCATAAAACCGACATAATAGAGGTTCTCAAAAGATGTGACAAAGACAGCCTGCAGCTTGCGGCTGAAAGTTTATTTAAAACCCTCGGCGCCAAAGAAGGTAGGGATGGAAGCTGGCAGGGCGGGAAAAAAGTCATAACAGATTATCTGGTTGCTCTCGGCGCCAGCGAAGTAAATTTTAATATTGACGATGGCAGCGGCCTCAGTGGTGAAAATAAAATGACTGCAAGCATAATTGTCCGGCTTCTTGCAGATGCTTATTCGAGCGACCTCTGGCCTGTCTTTCAGCGTACACTTGCAACAGGTGGCATCGATGGTACGCTGAAAAACTATTTTCATCAGGGCAAATACAAAGGTAAAGTTTTTGCAAAGACAGGTTATATAAACGGCGTTCGTGCACTTTCAGGATTTTGCATAGCGGGTGACAAGAAATATCTCTTTTCGATCCTGACAAATGACGCAAATTATAAGACAAAAGAAGCTATCTTTAATATTGTCAAAACAATAATTGATGAAGGTTAGGTCTTAAATATGTGTCAGTTCGCCGACGAATTCCTCAACTAAATCCTTTATAGTAACGATTCCCATTACCCTGTCCGGATTCTTATTTGAAACAACCAGGGCAATTCTCTCGTTTTTGCTGCACATCTGCCCCAGGGCCTCTGAAACAGAAAGACCTTCTTTAATTCTTATTATTGGTTTTATAAACTGCTCAATATTGTCAAAATCCGTTTGACTATCGAGAACTTCATATACATTTATATATCCGGCTATATCATCCGGTTTTTTCTGATAGACCACAAATCTTGTATAATCCGATTCGCTCAGTTTCACCAGCAACGCTCTGCGATCGCTGCCAGCGGCAATTGACCGTACCTTAGACAGGGGGGTAAACACCTCCAGGACTTTTATCTGCGGAATATTTATAAGACGATGGATTATTTTGCTTTGGGCAGGCGTAAGTATCCCTTCCTCGATCGTTTCAGAGACTATCTGGCTTATTTGGTGCCGCTGACTGGCGATTATAGCAGGCTGACTTGCCGGTGTAGTCCCGGTGGCCTTAGAAATAAGCGATGCCATAAATTTCAGCAGAGGTACGCTGCCGGTATAGGTAAAAAACTTATGTCCTGCCCATAGAAGAGGTGCGAATCTGGGCATTAGATAATCGGCATAATATGCAAATACATTCTTAGGAATAAGTTCAGAAAAAACAAAAAGCACCGGCGTCATAACCAGAGTTGCATAAAGCTGAGCACCTTGATGCCAGTGCACCGAATGTATGAACATAATTGTTACAATGCTCGTAACCAGGTATTGAGCCAGGTTTGTACCTATCAGCATTGACAGCATCAGTCCGTGAGTATCGCCGAGAAGCGAACCAAGCATTTTATACAGGGGACGTTTCTTTTCTATTCCAATACGGAGATTAAACCGACTTACATGATATATACCGGTCTCGGCACCGGCAAAAAAACTGGCCAGCATAACACCGATGATCACGAGCAAAATTTTAATTATTGTTGCCATTATTATTTTTAAGCGGTTCGAACGTGAGAATTATCGACTTTATTCGGTGCCTTTGCACTTTTTCGACGGTAAACTTGAGATTTCGCAGGTAAACGGTATCGCCCGGCTTAGGGACTCTCCCAAGCAGGGCGGCGGTGAGTCCCGCAACTGTTGAAAATCTTACATTAGCGTGATCGAGCCCGAATTCCTGTGCCCAGTGATGGATCGAAAGGTCGCCTGCAAGCCGATATTCCATAGGACCGACCTGCTCAACAGGTTCGATATCTTCCTGGTCGGTATCTTTGCCGAGAATATGGTCTATAATATCGTCAAGACTTACTGCTCCGGCAATCTGTCCGAACTCATCAACGACAACGGCACTGTCGAATGTATTTTTCAGGAACGTATCAAGAAGAACATCTACTCTTTTCTGTTCCGGTACAAATTGTACCTCTTCCATAATATCTTTTACCTGTGAATCGGTATTAAGCACAAGTTTTCTCATACTTACCACACCGATAACATTATCAATTTTGCCCGTATAAACAAATATCATAAGACGTTTGCGTTTTTTGAGCAATTCAACAGCTTTGCTGGATGGTGTCTTTGCTCTGCAGAAGACCATATCAACTCTCGGCCTCATTATATGTCTGGCTTTAAGTACTCCAAGCTCGACAACAGCACTTAAGAACTGGTTCTCATCTTCTGTAATAAGTCCTCTTTGCCTGTTGGAATCAATCAATAGATTAAACTGTTGAGCTGTGATAGGATTTTTTTGTGCTGCTGAAGGAGACAGCAGTCTAAGGGCCGGCACAACGAATATCCAGTTGAGAATTAATCTTATCGGTGCAAAAAAGTATACACATATAAACGCAGGCAGTGCCGAGAATATACTTAATGTCAGTGAATTGGCATAAGCTATTGATTTAGGCAGCATCTCACCGAATAATACAAGTACAACAAAACTTGCAACTGCACAAAAAGCTGCTGTATATCCGCCTGATTGAACTGAAAACTTGACCGAAAGCGAACTTGCCAGTGAAAAGTAAAGCACATTAACTGCCATATTTCCCAAAAGCAGGGTGGTCAGGAGTTTTTTGGGTCTTGTCAAAAGTGCTGCGGTTAACTGATGGGATTTTTTCTTCGAATTCAGGAATTGTTCTCTCTGCCTTTTGCTCAGGTTAAAAAACGCTGTTTCCGAGCCTGAAAAAAATGCTGAAAATCCCAGTAATACCAGCATTAACAGCAACGACCAGAAAATGTCAGCCGAAAGAGGCATTTTTGCTCCGCAGCCAGCTTAGTCTTTCAGCGGCAATGTAATTTTAAATTCAGTTCCCTGTCCCCGCTCAGACTGAACTGCCATAGTTCCGTTATGCGCTTCGATTATATCCATACAAAATGCTAATCCCAGCCCCGAGCCCGTACGCTCGGCCTGTGACTCTATTGTTTTTGTCGTGAAGAAAGGTTCGAATATCTTTTCAATATTTTCAGGACTTATACCAGTCCCCGTATCGGCAATAATTATAATTGCCTTGTTCTTTTCCTGACAGGCTTTGACTGTAAGTATTCCGCCGTGAGGTTTCATCGCATCATGTGCATTGAGAATAAGATTCATTATTACCTGCTGAAACTGTACCGGAATAACATCGACATTCATATCCTCGGGAATTTCAAGATTAACTTTTATTTTGTCTTTGGAAAAATCTCTGCCGATAGATGAGAAAACTTCCTTGACGATATTCAGCAGTCTGCATCTTCGTATTTCCGCAGATTCGCCGTTAACCATTGCCATTATACTTTCGAGAATTTCCGAGGCTCGAGCGCTATTCTGAATGGTTTTTTTCAGTGCTTTTTCCGTAAGAGCCTGATCCTGAGGATAATTCAGCGCTGCCTGGGCGTAGTTTCCCAACGGCATAAGGATGTTGTTGATCTCATGGGCTACGATAGCAGAGACCTTACCCAGGTTCGCAAGAGCCTGCAGCTTGGCAAGTTTTGCCTTAAGTTCTTTATTTTCCTGCTGTTGCAGGCTAATCCGCTTTGTCAGTGACCTTCGCTTGTTAATTAATTGCGGCACGTTAACCCTTTCTTCTTAGTATTTTTTTCTGTAAACTGGCAAAATATACCGGTACACTGAGTTATATATTTATCGACATTCAAGAATGTTTTCCTTAAAGATATGGATAATAAATCGATTCTTGATGATTTGTTCGATGTGCTTGAAAAGCAGAATGTTAAGATAAGGAAAGATTGCCTCGGCTCCGGCGGCTCGGGCCTGTGTAAGATAAAAGGCCAAAACGTCTTTTTTGCCGACATGGATTCGAGTACTTACGAAATTGCTGTATGCTGTGCACGGGCACTTGCTGAAGTCGTTGATATCGAATCGATTTATCTTAAACCTCAGGTGAGGTCTTTTATTGAACAGAATACTGATTTTAGCCACGAAGACACTAAGGCACTAAAATAAAGAATAAATAATTTTTTTCTTTGTGTCTTTGGGCCTTGGTGGCTAAGTAATACGGAGAAAACCCGGCAATGACAAAGAAAGCTGAACCGACACAGATCGAAAAAGACGCCACTATACTCGTGGTAGATGACAACGAACAGAATCTCGAACTCCTCGTAGCCTATCTCGAAGATCTCGGCTGTAATATAGTTCCTGCAAAAGACGGTATCTCTGCGCTGGATATTATCAAAGAATCTGTTCCCGATTTGGTTCTGCTCGATGTGATGATGCCGAAGATGAGCGGCTTTGAAGTCTGCAGGAGAATAAAGACTAACCCTGCCACAAAATCTTTGCCGGTGATTATGGTTACCGCTCTAAATGAGCTTGGCGATATCGAAAGGGCGATAGAGTCCGGCACAGACGACTTCCTCAGTAAGCCCGTAAACAAATGGGAACTGATTACCCGCGTAAAAACCATGCTCAAATTAAAACACCTCACCGATGAGCTCGAAAGAACACTTGCGTATCTTAATGAAGTAGAAAAACAATCTAAATAATGCCGTCCAAATCGTAGGGGACGAAGTAATATATATTTGAAGGGAGATTGTTATGGATATCACTGCCCTGAAAATGTTCTTTATGTGGTGTACGATTATCAATGTGGGTATATTACTTGTGTCTTTATTCATGTGTATCTTTCTTAAAGACTTTCTTTACCAGTTAAATAATAAATGCTTTTCAATTTCAAGTGATGCTTTCAACGCAATATGTTGTTTATTCGTCTCATTCTACAAGATGCTTATCATTATTTTCAATATTGTTCCCTTGATCGCTTTGATGATCATAACATAGCAGGAGAAAATTTGTGAATTTCGAACAGTTGAAACAGTTTATGGTCCATGTTCACTGGGGCTATTTGGCTACGACCGACGGCCAAACCGTCGGTGTCAGGCCCATGGGAGGCCTTGCCTGGAAGGATAACGAACTGTTGTGCGCGACCTTCAGGGATTCAGATAAAGTTGCCCAACTTAAAAAAGTCCCGCACGCCGAATATTGCTTCTGCGATTCGACCGGCAAGCATATCCGTATCGCAGGCCCTTGTACCGTCAGTACCGACAGCGACGAAAAACTCTGGCTGCACAATGAAAGGCCTATATTGAAAAAATACTTCCCAGACCCTGCCTCGCCGGAGTATGTTATTATAAAAATGACACCCAATAACATCCGCGTTATGGGCACCGATGATATGGAATATAAACAAATTCAAATTGAAAACCGGTAATTAAGTTCATAGTTTTTGGAAAGGCAAGATTATGGAAGATGTTGTAACTAAAATCTACGAGTATCTGGCCACGTACGGCCTACAGGTACTGGCAGCAATAGTTATCTTTGTCGTAGGCCGCTGGCTCGCCAAAGTCATTTCAAACATCCTCGGCAAGGTGATGACCAAGGCCAAAGTAGATAAAATGCTGGTCAACTTCTTACAGCATTTGTGCTATGTTGCACTGCTGGCCTTTGTCATTATCGCCGCTCTGGCAAGGTTGGGTATCCAGACCGCTTCGTTCATAGCCGTTATCGGTGCCGCAGGCCTGGCTGTCGGTTTGGCACTGCAGGGCTCGCTGTCCAATTTCGCGTCAGGCGTATTGATGCTCATATTCAAACCTTTCAAGATAGGTGATTTTGTCGAAGCAGGCGGCGCTAAAGGAACTGTAAAGGAAATTCAGATATTCAATACCGTCCTTGCCTCGCCTGATAACGTAAAGATCATTATTCCAAATTCCCAGGTAACAGGCGGCAACATTCTCAACTACTCAGCCAACGGCACAAGACGTGTTGACCTCGTAATAGGCGTCTCTTATGAAGATGACCTCAAAAAGGCTCAAAGGGTTATCGAAGATGTCCTCGCCGCCGATGGCAGGGTGCTAAATGATCCTGCCTCTACTGTAGCCGTCTCCGAGCTTGCCGACAGCAGTGTCAATTTCGTCGTCCGTCCCTGGGTAAGCGGTGCCGATTACTGGGGCGTCTATTTCGATATGACAGAAAAGATAAAACTTGCCCTCGACAAGAACGGCATATCAATACCTTACCCCCAGCGCGATGTACATATGAAAAAATAGTGATAAGAACAGTGACAGGTGAACAGTAGAGCAGGTGAAAATTGTCATTGCGAGCCTCCTTGTAAGAAAGCAGGGGGTGTGGCAATCTAAATATATAACGTCATTGCGAACGAAGTGAAGCAATCTCTGTGTCATACCCGTGTAAACGGGTATCCAGAAACGTAACGAACAGATTCCCGCTTCCGCGGGAATGACAATATTAGGGCTTTTTAAATTTTCTTCAAACAGCGAGCCGCCTTATTAGCATCCTTGACTGAGTCAAAAGCAAGGTACAGCACGGCCTGTTTGCCGAGGGTTGCTCCTGAAAGACCCCGCAGATTGATTCCCGCATCAGATATCGCGCCGGTTACTTTCAAAGCCATACCCTTTTTGTTATCACAGGTAATCTTTAATCCGCTCATTGACCTAGATTTTTTAAACCCGGCCTTTTTAGCAGCCTTTGTCTGTTTGGCACCTTTGATAGGCGATGCGAATGCTATTCCTGTGCCGGGCCTTTTAGCCGACCTGCGGGCAATGAGGAAATTAAGATTGACGCCTGCCTTGGCAAGGGGTTCGATTTTCTTGACTAATCCGCCGGGCTTGTCCTTGATGCTTGTTGTCCATATGTCGAAACGATCTGCTTTTAGTTTCATAATTGCCTCTCCTTTCGCCATAAATTTACCGCCTTTTCGACAGGTAGTCAATTTGCAATATTCATCTACTTTCCACAGTCCGGCAGGGGCCTTTGCGTTATAATCCCTACATTCGATACACTGCTTCCTGAAAGTCGTTACAATCGGCAAAACAATCACAAAAAAACCCCGGATTTAAGCCAAAAACGCAGATTTTAAGCCCGTTTGCATTAAGCCAAAGCCCCTTTGAGACGATTTAAACTGCGGTGGAGGTTAAGACCATTTACCTCATAAAAAAGGATTCTTTTGTGAGGTATGTCTAAACTTCCGTAGAAGATAAATTGTTTATAAAAGGCTTAACTGATGTCAAAGCTTCTTGAGATACTCGGCAGGGGGATAGAGATCAATACCGCGGGGGTAATGTGGCACTGGATCGACACGATGATCAGAGGCAATCCTGATTACGAGCAGATAGACGACATTTTAAATCTCATCTCTTTAACCAATTATGATATCGCTGCAGAGAAGATCAGCGAATACCTGATTGAACAGCCCGAATGCTCCATGGGCAGAATGGCAGCTGCTGCTTTATGTGTCGAAAAAGCCGACTTGACAGGGGCCCTGCAAAATCTGCAGAGTGTTTACCTCCGACAGCCGAATAATACGATCGCTCTTTATGTGCTCGGCCATTGTTATGAAAGGCTCGGCAAAGAGGCACAGGCCGTCGAGTTCTATCAGGACTGCCTGAAATTCAAGGGTTATCTCGAACTGCCCAGGTTGAGACTGGCAGCGATCTATTTCAAGAACGGCCAATTCGAAAAGACTATAAACGAATATAAAGAGCATCGGCTCGAATACCCGGACAATATCGAAACACTGGTACTTCTGGGACATCTATATATGCACAACGGCAATTATGAAGCCGCTGTAGATGCCTTCAATAATGCGATCCTCGTTCATCCGGATAACTTCACCAGTTCAATGGAGGAGGATCGGATAAAAGAGATTATCGAGAACAACGGCCATTATCAGGCGGCCGAACACATAAGAATATTGCTCGAACAGCAGCCTAACTCGGCCGGATTATACCTGCTGCTCGGCGACATACTCGCAGACGAAGGCAATGTACCCGATGCCATAGTCAGTTATGAAAGAGCGATAAGATTGCAGCCAAGTTTTCTTCAGGGGTTTGTAAAACTCGGTTCGCTGTATCTGGCTGCGGGCAATTTCACCATTGCCGCAGAACTTTTCAACAAGGCCGCAGCAGTTAATGATGAGATAGTGGATGCTTATTTCGGTTTGGCCCAGGCACAGAAAAAGAGAGGCAACCGGGACGATGCCTACAGCACTCTAATGCTCGGAGCCACAATCCAGCAGAATAGCTGTATCCTGTTTGCCGAAGCCGCCAGGCTGCGTTATTGTGCACAGGCCCATAACAGTGCTGACAGCCAGAATTCGTCCTCAATTATGTTCAACACATTAGCACAGCAATGCCGGCTGAATCCGGATAACCCGTCATTGCAATATGCTATGGGACTGCTTCTGATGAAAAAAGGCTTATTCAAAGAGGCTGCTGAAAGATTTGCCGTTGTTACCGAGAAAAATCAGACCCATTATAGAGCACACAGCAGACGGGTATTCTGCTATGCAGAAAACGGTGAAAAGGACAAGGCTGTTATGCTTTTGAACGATGAAAATGAGACCAGCTCAGAACTGCTCGGTCTGCATTATAAAACTTCATTATTATATTGCAGCCGACGAAGCTTCCTTGATGCCTTAAAGACCACCAAAGACAGACTGCAGGAGAACTTCGATTCACAAAATACCCTGACAACGCTCAATGAGGTCCTTCAGAATATGGGCCTTATCGACAGGGCTTTTGCAGGCTGGAACCTTATCAGCGATATGGCAGATCATGCCTTTGGCAGATAAAATATCAAATAAGCCGATTTGACCCGAAACACCAATATTTTTAAGCCTAAGCCCTTAAATAGCCAAAAACGCGAATGAAACATAACATATATTATGAGACCTTAGATATTAACTTGTTATAATCAGCAATCAGCTTATAATAATCGGTGTTGGCTTAAATTCGTATAGTCAGGCGTGTATAAATATAACTTTATGGAGGTGTCAAATGAAACGGATTCAAATCGGTCTAATTGTTTGTACAGCCGTATTAATTGCCTTGGGCCTTTATGGCTGTGGAGGTGTCGACGAGGCAAAGCCCCTGGATCAAGTCAAAGCTGAAGCTGAGAAAATGGATGTCGAACAGCTAAAGGCGGTGGCAACTAAATATAAAGCTGCCATTGAAGCCAAAAAAGACGAAATTGCTGAATATATGACAAAGCTCAAAGAGATACCGGCTACTGAGCAGCTTGGAAATGAGGCCTCGGCTTTAAAGGACGATTTATCAAAATTAAACGACTCTATGAAGGCCTTACAGGATAGATTTCAGATCTATTACAATAAACTTAAGGAATTGGGCGGGAATATTTAACGATATTGACAGGGCGGGCAGAGGTCAGCTTCTGCCCTGCCCTTTTCTATTTAGACGGCTAAGAATAGCGTTTGCTTTCTGACGAACCTGTGGGTTTTCATCGTTTTTAAGAAGTATAGCTGCATTTTTCAGGCCTTCTTCGTCATCTTTCAGGAATTTCTCCAAAACCTGCAAGGATCTCAATCGCACCTCCCATATCTCATGTTTAAGCAATTCCACCAATGTTTCAATATCTTTTTCACTGACAGCTTTTGAATGCTTTATCATAGCTCCTTCAATGCCGCCCTTTTCACGTATCACTCTATTCTCACCATTTGGGCTTATTTCAGTAATTCCATAGTCGTCGGGAGGAAGATATTCAAAGATATTCTTTGGAATCACCGGGTTTAGCTCGACTTTCTCAATCCTGTAGATTTTCTCCTCATCAAAATTTCCATTTATATCATAATTTATTACTGTTGCATTATGCGGAAAACCCTGGCTGTCAAAGTTATCGCACCGCTTTATTAGCAGTGGTTTGCCTGATTGTGAATTGAAACCCTCCATATAATAAATATGTGAATAGTTCTCTCTGTCACATATTATAACAGTCTCAAGGGGACTCTCGTCAGATTTTATATCAATACGGTCTCTTTTATTGGGATTATTAGGGTCCGGCCTTACCGTAACTCTATGATTATTTGCTATGAGACCTGTTTTTTGTAACTGCTCGATTTTATTTGCATCAGGAACAAAAACAAACTCTTCCAGACTCTTGAGCCTGCCAAGAATTCCCTGAAAACATGAAGGCAATCTGCCGAGATCATCGATGACAGTATCTTTAGCCCAACTCTGTTTGTTTTGTATCATCATGCTTTTAAGATTGTGATAGCAACTAATGCTTTTATCCGTGCCTTTGCTTTTGTCCCCAAGATTAACATAGGTCATCTCATAAGCAGCATCTGGCTTCAGTAATTCATTTGGTTCTGCCATCACAGTATCAATCCGCTGCATACCGTCTGATATCCATACTCGGTTTTTTGTACGACGATATGATTTTTGGAGCGCCACCCAGTTATTATAGTTGATTTCGATAATCCTGTTGCGTCTTTCAATTTCATAAGGTTTAAGCTCATCAAGCGAACGGCCCTCATATTCTCCTTTATCAGCAACCTCTTCGGCTTTCTTGCGAAGCTGCTCCAGCGGCTCCGGTGGTTTCCTGTAGTCTCTATAGAACGTAATATCTATGCTTTTGACAGATTTCTTCCACCCGGCAGCAACCATTTTATCGATTTGCTCTTTAGTAGGGACAGCAGGAAGGTCTGTTTCCGCAGAATATGCAGGACTACAGGCAATAACTGCTAATATAAGTAAAATATATAGTTTCATTAATCTCATAAGATTATAGAACCTCCTTCCATATGGCTAATGATAAGGCTTTTTTCATGATTTGTCTAATTTTTTGCAAAATTGGCAGGTTTTGTCCCCAACACCTTAAAAAATTATGTTAATATTGCCCTTTTGCCCTAAAAGGGCTCTTTTACCACAAAAAAGCCTTTTTTGTTGACATAAAACCTGAATATCCTATAATAGCTTAATATATTTGTAAGATATTGTGACCGATATTGTCGTAAAGATTTTTATTATTCAGCCTGACTAATTTGAGTGGAGTAAGTCTATGAACAGTAAAGTAGTTGTGATTTTATGTTGTTTCCTCCTGACCACCTTTGTTTCGGCTGTTTCAGCAGATACGCTCGAGGATGACTGGAATGATTTTTTGCATTATACGGTTATAGGCCGATTCGACCTTGCTTCAGGTTTTGCTCAGAAGATTATCGAGAGCAAACCTGATCCGCTGGCACTGTTGGAATTAAGTGAAAAGAACCCAAGAGGTTATGCAATAGTTACTAAAGTCCATTCGACCAATCCCGAGTTAGCCCCCCTGGCGGCAAAGATTCTCGACATTATAGAAGCTGGACGTTTTGCCCGCCGAAGTGATTCCGAAATCATACTGGCAGAAATCAAAAGGCTCAGCAGCACTGTACGCGGCAAATATACTGCTATAGAAAGACTGAGAAATGCCGGCGAATACGCAATTCCGTACATGCTCGATGCCCTGGCTGATGAGAACCGTAAAAGTGAATTTGCAAATATTACTTCCGCCCTGGGCGAAATAGGCAGAGCCGCTATCAGACCTTTGACAGCTTCACTTGCCATGGACAATCCGGCAGTAAAAGGTGAAGTAATAAAGGCTCTCGGAAAAATAGGCTATCCTGAATCATTAGGTTATTTAAAATATATTGCTGAAAACGACTCCTCCGATCAGCTTCGCCAGCTTGCCGCTGACAGTATGAGGCAGATTGATTCGACAAGTTTAAACAAGTCTGCTGCCCAGCTGTTCTACGAAATAGCGGATAATTACTATTATAAATCCGATTCGGTTTCTATCAGTGAAGATGCGAATACGGCAAATATCTGGTTCTGGGACAATCAGGCTAAAGCACTTGCCAGAGAAGGCGTTGATAAGGCATATTTTTACGAACTAATGGCTATGCGGTGCTGTGAGTGGTCTCTAAAGGCTGATCCTGATTTCGGCAGTGCTATCGCGACATGGATAGCAGCATTTTTCCGCGTTGAAAAAACCGGTCTGGACTATCCGAAATATTTCGGCCCCGGCCATCCGGATGCAATGACTTACGCCACTACATTAGGACCGGAATATCTCCATCAGGCTCTTGCACGCGGAGTAAGAGACAAAGATGATGCAGTTGCTTTGGGCACAGTTGAAGCACTCGCTAAAAATGCAGGTGAAAAATCACTTATGTATATGTATAAAACCTCCCAGCCTTTAGTTGACGCTTTAAGGTATGATAATCGGGCGGTTAAGTTCACTGCTGCTATAGCTATCGCCCTTGCAGGACCTGTCGAAAAATTCAGGGAAAGTGAATTTGTCGCGCAGAACCTTGCTGAGGCTGTAACTATTTCTGCAGATGAATCATGGCCGCAGGATACCGCGGATCTATATGCCTTCAGAGCCTGCCAGGCACTGCTCGAGCTTGCTCAGAAAAAAAATAAAGTTATAGACCTTTCGCTTGTTTTACCGCCCCTCGTAGCAGCAACTGTTGATACAAGGGACGAGATAAAGATCTTTGCCGCTAATATCCTGGCATATTTATCCAGTCCTGACGCACAAAGAGCGGTCGCAGAGATGGCTGTTAACGAAGAGATTGGAAAAGAGATCAGGCTTGCAGCTTTTGATGCATTGGCTACTTCTGCGAAGGTAAATGGTAATCTTCTGCTTGATGAGCAGGTCGATAAAATATACTCGATCCTCCAGTTTGCCCAGGCCGATCCTGATTTGCGGGCTTCTGCCGCAGCAGCCTTTGGAGCGTTGAATCTGCCAAGCAGAAAAGCCAAAGAGCTTATACTCAACCAGGCAAAGATATAATGAGTTTTTGTGCCTTCGGCATTATTTAAGTCATTATTAATCAGATACTTATTTCTATAGCAAGTGCCCTTTTTAAAGAGGCCTGCGGGATTTGTTTTTGATTGTAATTTAACGCTTTTGCCTTTATATTGTGCCGTAGTATAGGTGACTGTTATGGCTAAAATTACCGAAAAAAAAGGTAAGACTGGCGAGAAAAAACAAAAAAACGCAATAGCGGATTTTGTCAAAGGTCTTTCAACAGAACATAAAATGTTGATAGTCCTTAATAGCCAGCTTTACGGCGGTAAATGGGAAGCAATGTATCAGGACCTGAAAAATCGTCTGGAAGGCAAGCCCTATATATTTAAACTGGCAAATCGTATTAATGACGACGTGGAAAGAATTGAGCAGATGAGACAATTTGAAGAGCAAAATAATGTAAATCTGTGCGATTATGTCGACTCTGTGGAATAATTTGTAATCTTAAACTTTTATACATTTTCAGGAGAAAGAAATTGAAGAATTCTTGTTTGATCGTATTGTTTATTTTTGTTTTCCTGGCAGTTCTGCCGGCAACTTCCAATGCTGTCATAGGCCAAAAACTTTTAAAAGAAGCAGGTCTTGAAACGGTATGGGAAAATGCAGTCGCTTTAAACCCGAAAGAAAAAGTAGAACGAATGATTGTAGAGGGGGATTATATATTTATATTAACCGATAATAATTACATCTTTTGTCTTGAGAAAAAAACAGGCAGACTGAATTTCGCTTTCACTGCCGCCCTGCTGGGAATGCCTGTACTTGAGCCGAGAGTTAATGATAATAAAGCCTATATCGTAGCTGCAAATTATCTGATTGTAGTTGATCTTGTCCAGGGCATGGAAGTTTCCCGCAGCAAGATCCCCTTCTCAACATCTTCTTCTATCGCGGTAAATGATAACCATTTATACATACCTGCCCGGGACAAAGGTCTGCACGTCAGCAATTTGGAGGAAATACATGAAATTTTCAGAGTTACCGCTGATGATGCTTCGCAGATTACAAGTGTTTCTGCCATGAATGATCATATCTTCTTTGCAACAGACAGCGGTATTGTGGTGTGTATGGAGCCTAATGAGCCAAAACGAATCTGGCAATTTGAAGCTGTTGGTGCCGTAACAGCACCATTAGCTATAACGAAAGATAATATCTATATCAGTTCTAAAGACACAAACCTCTACCAGCTTGCACTGGACAGCGGAAAGCCAACCTGGTTATTTCCATTTCACAGCGGTGCAGCCCTTACCGATGTCGCAAGAGCTACCGATAGTACTGTCTATCAACATGCCAGAAACAAAGGGCTTTACGCAATCGATGCGAAAAGCGGCAAGCAAATCTGGCTCTTGGCTGATGGGGTCGATTTACTATCGCAGGACGGGGATACAGCTTATGTTTTTGACAAGAACAAAGTATGTATTGTTATGGATAACAAGTCGGCTAAAAAGGTCAAAACGATTAACTTTGCGGCGGTAACTAATTTTGCTGCCAATACCAGTGACTCGAACATCTATGTTATGGCAGGAAAAAACATTTCATGTCTCAGGCCTGTTAAAAAGTAAAGCTAAATCTTAAGGAGAAGGACGAATCAAATGGATGTGAAAATCAAAACGGCTTTAATCAGCGTATCAGACAAAACCGGCGTTGCGGATTTTGCAAAGGCCCTGTCGGCAATGGGCGTAAAAATTATCAGCACCGGCGGAACAGCCCGTGCTATTGCAGATGTTGGTGTCGATGTCGTAAGCGTCGACTCGGTTACAGGTTTTCCTGAGATGATGAACGGACGTGTAAAAACACTGCATCCGAAGATTCACGGTGCCCTTCTTGGCCTTCGAGACAATACCGAGCATCTTGCCGCAATGGAAACACATAATATCGAGCCGATAGACATGGTCTGCATTAATCTCTATCCATTCGAACAGACGGTAGCAAAGCCGGACTGCAAATTCGAAGACGCGATAGAAAATATAGATATCGGCGGGCCGAGTATGGTTCGCTCTGCCGCAAAAAACCATAAATTCGTAACTGTCGTAACCTGCCCTGACCAGTACGAAAAGGTATTGGCCGAGATGAAAACCAACAAAGGCGCTATAAGCAATCAAACCAGAAGCGATTTTGCCAGGATAGCCTTCGGCCTGACCGCAAGCTATGATGCTGCGATTTCAAAATATCTAAATCAAAAGGCTGATGTTGAATTTCCTGAACGAATAAACCTTTCTCTTTCGAAGGTTAGAGAACTTCGCTACGGCGAAAACCCGCATCAAAGCGGTGCCTTCTATAAACTGCCTTGTAGCGGCGAAGTAAGTATATCCGCCGCAGATATTCTTGAGGACCAGACTCAGATAAGCTTTAATAATCTTCTCGATGTAAATGCCGCCTTTGAACTGGTAAAAGAATTTTCCGACCCTGCCGCCGTTGTGGTCAAGCACTTAAACCCCTGCGGCTGTTCGGTTGATGAGGATATTCACAAGGCATATCAAAAGGCCTATCTCGGTGATGTGGTAAGCGCCTTCGGCGGTATCGTTGCCCTGAACAGGAAAGTTGATAAAGACTTAGCTACAGTGATAATGGAATCCTACGCACGGTTCGGCAAAGCCAAAGGTGCAGGCGGATTTTTTGCCGAGGTCATAATCGCACCGGAATTTGACCCTGATGCCATTGAACTCATACGAACATTGAAGGCCTGGGGCAAGCGTGTTCGCCTTATGTCAACAGGCCCGATAGACCGCACAAAAATAGATACAAACGAATTTGATGTCCGCTGTGTAGTTGGCGGAATACTGTTCCAGCAAAGAGACCTCGTCGGCTGGGAGCCTGACCAATTAACCTATCCGACAAAGGCAAAACCGACCGAAAAACAGCTCGAAGACCTGCAAATGGCCTGGATATGCGCCAAGCACGTAAAAAGCAATACGATTACGCTCGTTAAGGACAAAAAGCTTGTAGGTGTAGGGGCCGGGCAGATGAATCGTGTCGAATCAGGCCTGATAGCGTTCAAAAATGCCGGAGATGAGGCAAAAGGAGCCGCTCTGGGCTCGGATGCCTTTTTCCCGTTCCCTGATAACGTTGAAAATGCTGCAAAAGCCGGCGTCGCCTGCGTTGTGCAGCCTGGGGGCTCCAAAAAGGACGATGAGGTTATAGCTGCAGCAGACAAACTCGGAATTGCTATGGTCTTCACTGGAAAAAGACACTTCAAGCATTGAGATTTTGAAAAAAAGAAAAAACAAAGCCCCCTTACTTGATTTGCAAGAAAGGGGGCTTTGATTTTAAATATAGATTAACTAAACCGCTTCAATTGTTGAAGGCGGTTTTGCTGCTATATTATATGTAACGCTGACAATACCCGGGACGTTGGTTATGATCTCGTCAGCAACCTTTGTAAGGGTATTAAAAGGAAGCTCGGTCGGCGTTGCAGTTCGTGCATCAACGCTGTCCCAGCATCGCAATTCTATCTGCTGACCGAAATCCCGCTTTCCATCCCGCATACCTGTTACACGGTCGTCATGAAGAATAGCCATATATTGAAATGCCTTTGTGTCTTTGAGTGATTTTTCAACAATAGCCGTTGCCTTGCGGACAAGTTCGATACGTTCAGGCGTTGCCTGGCCTATTACGCGGGCCGATAAAGCCGGGCCGGGGAATGGAATCCTATCGAACAGCTCGGCAGGCAGACCGAGGGCCTTGCCCACTTTTCTTACGCCGTCTTTTCGAAGCTGGATCAAGGGCTCAATGATCTTATAGCCGAAGGTTTCCTGCGGGTCGATACCAAGCTGCTCAAAGACATTATGCTGACGTTTGATTCCCGCGATGGTCTCATCGACATCGGTCAGAATAGTGCCCTGGAGAAGATGTTTTGCACCGCTTTGTTTGACGATTTTTCCGAATACATTCTTGTAAAAAGTCTGGGTAATAGCTTCACGTTTCTCTTCCGGGTCGGTTATACCGGCCAGCGCCGAGAAAAATTCCTTGCGTGCATCTACTATTTCGACTGTGACGCCGAGTTTCCTGAATAAATCTACCACCCGTTGCGGTTCACCGGCACGCATAAGGCCGTTTTCAATAAATATCGTCTTAAGCTGCTTGTCTAAGGCCTTATGGCCCAGCATCGTAACAACGGACGAATCAACACCTCCGGATAAGGCATTGATAGCAGTACCGCCACCAACCGCATCTTTTATTTCCCTGACCTTTTCAGCTATAAACTGATCAGTGTCAAGCTGTGAAGCAGTAATCTCCTTAACCATATTACGACCTCCTTTTCTACTTAAAATAATTATTGGTTCTACACTGTATAAGTCGAAGCGCTGGTTGCACCTCCGCGGCCGGTCCAGTTAGTGTGGAAGAATTCGCCGCGAGGTTTATCAACTCTTTCATAGGTATGTGCACCGAAATAATCACGCTGGGCCTGGAGCAGATTGGCAGGCAGCCGCTCGCTGCGGTAGCCGTCATAATAAGCCAGTGCCGCACTGATAGCAGGCATCGGAATACCGAGTTCAACGGCAGTTACTACGACACGTCTCCATGCATCTACCGAGCTTTGAACCGCATCTTTGAAGAACGGGTCGAGCAGCAGATTGACAATATTTGGATTCTTATCGAATGCTTCTTTTATCTTGCCTAAAAATACTGAACGGATAATGCAGCCGCCCCGCCACATCAGGGCTATTCCGCCGTAATTGAGATCCCATTTGTATTCCTTGGCAGCAGCACGCATAAGCTGATACCCCTGTGCGTAGCTGACTATCTTCGAGGCATACAGGGCTTTCTTGAGGTCGTCAACCATAGCTTTTTTATCACCTGTAAACTTTTTTGAAGGACCTGAAAGAATTTTCGAAGCGGCAACACGTTCTTCCTTCAGAGCCGACAGGCATCTTGCAAAAACGGCTTCACCGATAAGTGTCAAGGGCTGGCCTGCGTCCAAAGCAGCGATAGCGGTCCATTTTCCGGTCCCCTTCTGCCCTGCTGTATCAAGAATCAGGTCAATAACCTCATTTCCGTCCTCATCCTTATATGCAAGGATGTCGCGGGTAATTTCAATAAGGTAAGAATCCAGCTCAGCCGAATTCCATTCTGCAAGGACCTCATGCATCTCGGCATTTGTCATACCCAGGCCCTTTTTCATCATCTGATATGTCTCGCAGATCATCTGCATATCGCCGTATTCGATACCGTTGTGAGTCATTTTTACGAAATGGCCTGCACCGCCCTGGCCTACCCAGTCACAGCAAGGCTCGCCCTGGTCGGTATGGGCACTGATTTTCTGGAATATCGGCTTTACGTGTTCCCACGCAGCAGGTGAACCGCCCGGCATAATTGACGGGCCTGTCAAAGCGCCTTCTTCTCCGCCGGAGACACCTGTGCCGATGTAGAGCATGCCTTTACTCTCAACGTATTCAGCCCTGCGGATAGTGTCCGGAAAATGGCTGTTGCCGCCGTCGATGATAATATCACCTTTTTCGAGATGAGGCAGAACCTGTTCGATAAAGGCATCGACAGCGCCGCCGGCCTTTACCATTAACATTACTTTGCGAGGTCTTTTGAGATTTGCACAAAAATCCTCAACAGTCTTACAGCCGATTATATTTTTCCCTTTTGCCCGGCCGGCAACAAAATTATCAACCTTTGAAACCGTACGGTTGAAACAGGCAACGGTAAAACCTTTGCTTTCCATGTTAAGAATGAGATTTTCGCCCATAACCGCCAGGCCTACGATACCAATATCTGCTTTTGACATTTTTTTGCTCCTATGTTTGAATTAATATTTCTATCTTTTAACTCTTGCGTTGCCTTCCCAGATGCTCCAGATCTGGCCCTCATCGGCGGGTTGAGCATAATCTGTCAGCATTGTAGCCGCCAGTGCCCCTGTCGCCCATCCGAATCTGGCACATTTTTCCACGTCCCAACCCTGTAGAATACCATAAAGCAGTCCGCCGACAAAACCGTCTCCGCCGCCGATACGGTCAAGAACGCCTATTTCACGAGGCTTGATGATCTCCCAATCTTTGCTGTCAGTTACCAAAGCTCCCCACATATGACAATTGGCGGAGACCACCTGCCGCAGCGTCGTTCCATAATATTTAGCATTGGGATAAGCTTTTTGAACCCGGCCGATCATTTCCTTGAAACTGTCGATTTTCGCATCCAGTCCCTGTCCACCGGCCTCGGGGCCCTCAATGCCCAGACAAAGCTGAAAGTCTTCTTCATTACCGATCAGAATATCACTAAGAGACGCAATTTCCGCAAATGCCTCGGACAGTTCTTTTTC
>JAFGGI010000023.1 GCA_016930635.1 Sedimentisphaerales bacterium
CTGGGCTTGAAATAAATTTCGCCCCAGCCAGTTTGCTTTGTTCATAGTCTGACAAGGTCAGCTTTTGCTGAAATAAAAACTGCCAAATCATATCAATTTATGTCATAGTTCCCCTTGCTTGATAACTATCAAGTATTACTTTAAGGCAAAGCCCTTTAAGGGGCAAGCACGACCCCTCACCGCAGGGGTGGGGGCTAAGCAAACCCGCCGTGAAACGGCGGGCTAAATAAACCCTGCCATAGTGATGGCAGGGCTAACCGAGATTGTCGCGGCTTTGTGCCTCGCAATGACGATGGATTCCTGCCTGCGCGGGAATGACATTCTTAGGGTCTTTGCGCCTTGGTGGCTGAATATCAATTTGAGGGTTCGAGTCTTTGGGATTCGGGCAGGTGTTTGCCGGCGAGGTGTATAACAATGCCGGGCAGCGAAGTTATGATCCAGATAAGCCTTTGAGCCAGGGCAAGTGTTGGTATCTTTTCAGTAACTCCAATGACTTTGAACATTCCCTGGATGCCGATTTCCATGACTCCTGCCCCGCCTACACTGATAGGAATAACGCCTATTATCCATGACATCGGGAAAAAGACAAAATAGTATTTGATATGAGCTTCTATACCAAGATTTCGGCCTATGAGCCAAAAGCCTATGATTGCCAGGGACTGACACATAAAGGTGAGAATTATCGCCAACAGAATTGTAAACGGCTTGGTGCAATAAATTTTTACTGCTGTCATTATTCGGCCAAGCCAGAACTTCCATTTCATAGCAAATACAAGGCCGTATTTATAAAGTATGGGACGAAGTTTCTTATTAAAATACATTACGGCAAGTACCGCAGCAACCAATAGAATCAAAGCGGCCAGGGCAATGGAGGCCTTAATTGCTAACGATGCAAAATCGAAATTTGCAGTGAACTGCAGTTCGGTTTCGGCACCTTTTGCGGGTATCAGCCAATATGACAGGAAAATGATAGCAAAGGTACCGAAAAGGCCGATGGCACGGTCGACAAAGACGCTGAGGGCTGCTTCGATTTTCTTTTCGGTATGCATTGTAACATACCAGGCCCTTATGGCATCTCCGCCGACTGAGCCGGGCAGACAATTGTTATAAAACAGGCCGAGAAAATGAAGCTTGAGTGCGGGTATATAATTTATATGTATTCCCTGGGTACGCAGTAATGTCAGCCAGCGAAGGACGAACAGCAGCTGGCCGGCGACAAAAAGACCAAGAGCAATGGCAAAAATAACTTTATTCAGGCCGGCAAAATCACTTATTATGCTTTTAGGATTATTTTGAATCACAAAATACAAAAAAGCTCCGACAGCTACCGTTATCCTGATAAGATGCGAAAGATGTCTGTTTTTTTTGTTATTTTGTGCCAAAATGTTTCCTTAAAAAAAACTTGAGTTCGGGCATAATAACGTGTAAAAGATTATTAGGCAAGAAGATAAATCAGAAGTACTTAAGGAGTTTGAAATTGGCAGCGGATGAGAAAATAGAGGTTGGGACAAATTTTGAGCCGAAATTCGACTCTAATGGGCTGATTACAGCTATATCACAGGATATAAATACCGGCGAGGTTCTGATGGTCGCATATATGAACCGAGAGGCGCTGGATTTGACTGTGAAAACAGGTAATGCTGTTTTTTACAGCAGGAGCAGAAAAAAACTGTGGAAAAAAGGGGAAGAGAGCGGGCACGTACAGAAGGTTAAACAGATCCTTGTGGACTGCGACCAGGATTGCCTGATCTTAAAGGTCCAGGCAGATGCCGGGCAGTGCCACGTGGGGTTTAGAAGCTGTTTCTACAGGGCATTAAAAGATAATTCAAAAGAACTTGAATTTATCGCTGAAAAAGTTTATGATCCTGATAAGATATATAAGAAATAAACGCTTTAGAGAACTAAATCATGATAAAGCCTAAGAAAATCAACTGTCGTACGATAGTTGGCAGCGGCCTTTGGAGGGTGTTCTGCAACAATGGGAGGACAGGGTCATGAATGAGATTGCTTTTGGCGTTTTTCTTATCTTCATAATAATCGCAGCAGGCGTATTTGCAATTCAACGATTTCAGCACAAGGCAGAAAAGGACAGGCAGGATAAATGGTTTACCGACCTGCTGGCCAATAAGGCCAAGATACAAACAGATACAAACTATGCACACGGGTCATGGTACCAGGAAATAGATGTAGATGATGACGGAAATGCAAACCATACTGTGGAGGCAGGTATTATAAATATCGGGGAAAAGGCATTAGAACATTTAACCTTTCCTGTTTACTGTGAAACCGAAAACGTATCTGAAAAAGAGGTACAGCCCTGGGCAGCGTGTGGGGAGAAATCTTTACCAGTCCAGGTGAAAAACTGGGTCAATGAACAGGGTCGAGGCCAATTGGTTATTTCCATTACTCCGGCTCTTTTGCCGGGGGAAAGACGAAATATACGATGGGGCTACAGACTTCCGTCAATATTCTCATCGGGAGATGAATTCTATAACTGGGATGTGAGGACTCCCTTTCTTGAAATCGGCGGTAAAATCCAGTTCTCCCGGTCATGGTCTATTAGCGACATCCGATGGGACAGCGGCGTCAAAAAAAACCAGGCAATACCCAAAGTCAAGAAAAATGCAATCGTATGGAAAATGCGTTTCCCCAAATTAGGACAGAGAATTACAATGAGGTTCGGGCTGAGCAATAAGGCTAAAGATGCTTAGTTTTCAGTGATTTAACAGTGCCCAAAGTCTCAAACTTTTCTATTCCAAATCTTTCGACAAAATCATTCACAATTTCAGCAAGCTGTTCGGAGCTTTGTGAGTGTATCATCGCGTAAATATTATACGGCCAATGGGGCTGTGTCTTCCTTTGGAAACAATGGCTTACCTGATCCAGGCTGCTTAGAAATTCAGCAGAGGATTGCAGGACATTACCTTGGGCTTCATAGCAAAACAAGGTATTAATTATATCGGGGGGGTTGTGACGCCTGACGGCAGATGAGTCGAGCTTGTAACGTCTGGTCGCAGGAAAAGAAAAGAATTCCGTCTTAAACTTTCCGGAAAACTCTTTGATAATTTTGTTTATTCCATCCGAATTTTTCGCCTTTAACGTAAACCACAAATTATAATAATGGTCTCTTAAATAATTATGAGAAACATTCGGCAAAGAATTTACCGCATCGGTAACGGCGGCAAGCTGGCCGGTCTCTATATGTGCAGCGATGAGTGTACTGACCGGGCCGGTATAAGAACAAATCGGATCGGAAGCGAGATAATCGCCTGTTTGAGCAAAGGCTCTTGCCCGGCACCCGCCGCAGGTTTCTATATAAATACACTCGCCACATTTACCAACGAAATTTTTTCGACGAATCGAATTTAAAAAATCGGATTTTTCCCAGATGGAGCCAAAATCACCTGCTTTTAAAATATTACCGGCTGAGATTTTCAAAAATCCGCAGGTTTGGACATCACCTTCGTAACTGATAAATACAAAGTCGCCAGCCGCCAGACAGCCAAAGGTTTTTTTCTTTGAGTCGGGATATAAACTATGAAAAACCACAGCAAACCGAGGGGCGCAGGTAAAACGCACATCGATATCACTTTCGGCTTTCAACTTTGCAACGGTTTTTAAGGTCTGTTCGTACTCTTTGCCGGTTAAAGCGATATCAGCAAGTTCGACTCCCCTGCCGGCAGGGACGAGCATAAACGGATTGAAGCAATAGGCTCCAAGTTTTTCAGAAAGTTCAGCGATTTCAGTAAGATTTTTGAAATTGAGTTTTGTAACAGTTGTATTGATTTGAAATTTCAGACCGGCCTGGCGTGCAATATCAGCTGCAGCGAGTGTTTTTTCAAAAGCACCGGGTGTTTGACGGAAATTATCATGCATCACAGCATTGGCTGAGTCGAGTGAAAAGGAAAGTGATATAACCTGTGCTTGTACGAGCTTTTGTGCAATATCCTGATTGAAATTGTAGCCGCAGGTCGCAACCGAAACAGGCAGGCCAACGGAAACTGCATAGTCGATCAATTCAAATATGTCGTCTCTTTCGAGAGGTTCGCCGCCGGTGAAAATAAGGACAGACCTGTTGTAATCGGCGATGGATTTTATAATCCTTTTACATTGCTCGGTAGTTAAATCATCTTTAAATTCAGGATCCGCCGATGCCCTGCAGTGAATGCAGTTCATTTTGCATCTGCGTGTAACTTCAAAGGCGATTATTCGAGGTTTTTTCAGACACGGACTTACACTGACTTTATCAGAGACTGACTGACACGGATTAATATTGTTTTTTTTAGACACGGATTTACACGGATTAACACTGTTTATAATTTATTTTGAGCAAGCTCTTTCGCAAAGTAAGTAATAATTACATCGGCACCGGCTCGTTTAATAGCTGTCAAAGATTCTATCGCTGTTTCTTTTCTGTCAAAGACATCATGAGCGGCGGCAACATTTATTGCCATATATTCGCCGCTGACCTGATAGGCAGCTATGGGCACATCAAAACGCTGTTTGGCCCGGCAGATAATATCAAGATAAGCCATGGCAGGCTTGATCATTACAATATCAGCTCCTTCGTCAATATCGAGCTGGATTTCCCGCATAGCCTGTTTTACCGATGAGGCAATGTCCATCTGATAGGTTTTTCTATCGCCAAAGGCAGGAGCAGAATCGGCGGCATCACGGAATGGGCCATAAAATGCTGATGCGTATTTTGCTGAATACGACATAATAACAGTATCTGTAAATCCCTTTTCGTCAAGGGCTTTTCTTATTACAGCCACTCTGCCGTCCATCATATCAGATGGAGCAATTATATCTGCACCGGCATTTGCATGCGACAGAGCTACTTTAGCCAATATTTGACAGGTCGTATCATTGTCAATCTTTTCATCTTTTATTATGCCGCAATGGCCATGGTCGGTATAGGCGCAAAGACAGACATCGGTAATAACTAATAATTCTGGAACAGCTTTTTTGATTTTTTTAATTGCCTGCTGGAGGGCAGCACTATCGTTATAGGCATCTGAGCCCTTTGCATCCTTCTTTTCAGGAAGGCCGAACAGTAAAACCGCAGGTATGCCGAGAGAGAAGACCTCCTTTGCCTCATCAGCAATTAAGTCAGGTGAAAAGTGGAAACAGCCTATCATTGACTCTATCGGTTTTTTTATTCCGGCACCCGGGCAGATGAATAAGGGATAGATCAGATTATCAACAGACAGATTTACACCTCTGACAAGCCGGCGCATTGATTCGCTCGTTCTGAGCCTGCGCATTTTAGCTGGTAACTTATCCACTTTATACTCCTTGGGCGGATATTTCCTCGTCAGTCAGGAAACAATCCGGCTCCAAAACCCATTCAGATTTTAAATCATTACCGAAAAACCGCATATTTGTACCGCAGATTGTCAGCCAGCGGCATTTTTTGCATCTGGCCGGTGCAAAAGCGGTTTTATCTTTAAATATATGTAAATAATTCTTCATAATATTTTCAAATTTCTCTTCTGTTATATTACCGAGCGTGTAATTTTGCCAGAACTGGTCAGGGTGAACATTGCCCTGCGAATCAACGTCGAAAATTTTCGTACCAATTTTGTTTCCGCCGAATTTTTCGAGCAGAGACAATACTTTTTCGTAAGACTCTGATTTTTCCTGTTTCAGACGATGTAAAACAAACGCGCCATCGACGTGATTGCCGACGGTAAGGACCTCGGTTACACCTTTTTTGGAATATTCTTTTGCACAATCGAGAATATTGGCCAGGGCAGTTCTTATCTGCTGGTTTGTACACTTTAGATTGTTTTCTGCCGCCCTGCCTGCAGAGATCAGGTGATAGAAACAAATCCTGGAAACATTCAATTTTGCAGCAAGTGCGAAGATGTCAGCTATCTGGGTATAATTTATATTTGTTATTGTAAAACGCATACCTGTTTTCAGATTTATATCTTTACAAAACTTCATCGCATTTACAGCCGATTTGAAACTGCCTTTGATGCCGCGGAATTTATCATGTGTTTCTTCTGTGCCGTCGATAGAGATGCCGACATATTTTACGCCTGCATCGAGAAGTTTTTTTGCTATTTCGGCATTTATCAGGCTTCCATTTGTCGAAAGGACGGTCCGCAGACCGATTTTGTGCGAAAACTGTAAAAGTTCTAATATCTTTTCCCTTTCGAGCGGTTCGCCGCCGCTGAAAAGTACAACAGGACATTTAACGGCTGCTAACTGCTCTAAAAGCTGTTTTGCCTGGGTTGCATCAAGTTCTTTGCCGCTTGTAGATTGCGCTTTGGCATAACAGTGGAGACAGTTTTGGCCGCATTTATTGGTACAATTATAGACAACTATAGGGCCTGTATCATTATCCGCACGATAACGATATTTGTCCGATTCATTTTCAATACCGCAATATAATCTTGAAATATTAATCATAATCTTTGGGGATATTACCCCCCCGCCACAGGGGCGGGGGCTAACCAAATTTTTCCATTATTTCTATCAGACCATCAATAGTATGTTCCTGTGCTTCGACAGTCGGCATGATACCAAAATTTTTCAAGGTATCAGAAGTGGCCGGGCCTATAGACGCTATTTTTATTTTCTTTATCTCTTTCGGGTCAATATTTTCGAAGAAGCATCTAACAGCAAAGCTGCTTGCAAAGGTTATCCAGTCAACATTTCCGGAAAAGCTACTTTTCAGTCTTTCAGCAGTATAGGTTGAGACCTGAGCAACTTCAGCCTTCGCTGCCTGAAGTTTTTCTGCTAATGTCAAATCTGCAAGAGCAGAACGAAGCAGCAGTATTTTTTTGCCTGCAGGGGCTTGTTCTTTTATAAAACTATCGGCAAGTGTTTTTGAAGTAAATTCTGCAGGCAGAAAATCAGCTATTATTCCAAACTCGCCAAGAGCATTTGCGGTTTCGCTGCCTATGCAGGCAATTTTGGCAGAGGCAAAGGCCCTGGCATCCTTACTAAATCCGGCCAAGGCATGGAAAAATACTCTAACACCTGTGGGGCTTGTAAAAAAGACCCAGTCAAAATCTCCAATTTTATTAATAATGTCTTTAACTTCTCTGGTATCGGTTAAATCCTGCAATTCAAATGCCGGACAACTAATTGGGCAGGCTGCTCTGGCAGCAAGTTTATACGCAAAGGCAGCATTTCCTGTCACATCGCGGGTCATTAAAACTCTTTTACCGAACAACGGCTGGTTTTTCAGATAACTTTGACAATTTTTCCCGATTATCATTAAGGCAGGCGGCTCGATTTTTTCGACGGTGCATTTTTCAGCAATATCTGAGACTGCACCTTCGACGATTTTTTGATTTTCCATCGAAGCATTTGCTACAACAATTGCATTTATATCAGAAGCGAGACCTGAGTCGACAAGTTTTCGGCAAATTTGTTTCATATTTGCAACGGCCATATAAAAAACTATTGTGCCGTTAAGTTTAGCAAGACTTTCAAAATCGACATCGATTTCTTTGTCTTTTGCGCCATGGCCTGTAATAAATGTTACCGCTGAAGCTGTGTCCCTGTCAGTAAGAACAATCCCGGCACAAGCGGCGGCTGCCGAGGCGGCCGTTATACCCGGGACAATCTCAAAATCGATATCGTTTTCAATCAGACATTTGATTTCTTCTGTTGCCCTGCCGAAAATCATTGCATCGCCGCCCTTGAGCCTGGCGATGGTTTTATGAACACTGGCCTTTTCGACAAGCAAACGATTTATCTGTTGCTGGTCAATGGGATGTTTTGAGTGGTCTTTACCTACATAAACAAGTTCTGCGTCTGAGCGGGCAAAACTTAACAGTTCTTTGGCGATCAACCTGTCGTAAAGAATACAATCAGCCTGTTTGACTATCTGCAATGCTCTTATGCTGATAAGCTGCTGGCTGCCGGGGCCGGCACCGATTAAATATACTCTTGTTTTTTTAGCCATTGTTCAAAAGCTCCGAAGCACCGGCTGCCAAAAGCTGGTCCGCTAAATCCCTTGCGATTTTTTTTGCTTCTGCAACCGGGCCTTGCAGGCGGCAATTAATAAAGCCATCTGTCTGTCCATCAGAGACAAATGCATAAATTATTATATCATTTTCTTCGATTTTTGCAAACACACCGGCCGGGGCGTGACAACCTGCTTTTATATGATGCCAGATAAGCCTTTCCGTATCGGAGCTGATTCGCGACTGTTCGTCGTCAATTGCAGAAAGTAAATTTATAGTATCAGTATCTGCCGCTCTTGTCTGGACGGCGATTGCGCCCTGGGCCGGGGCTGGAATAAATTCCGTCGGGTCGAATATTACGGAAATCTTATCTGTCAGGCCCAATCTTTCCAGGCCGGCATAAGCAAGGACAGATGCATCGTATTGGCCGCTGTTAACTTTTTCTACTCTTGTCGGCACGTTGCCCCTTATCGGTTCGCAGATAATATCGGGGCGTAACTTTAATATCTGTGCCCTTCTGCGCAGGCTTGATGTGCCAACTTTAGCGCCTTTGGGTAAATCTTTTAACGATTCGATTTTCTGTGCGGCAACCAAACAGTCCTGGCAGAATCGTCTATCGAGTACTGCAGCAGTTATAATATCTTTTGGTTCTGCTATCGGTAAATCCTTGTAACTGTGCACCGCTATATCGGCTTTGTTTGAGCGTAAAGTCTCTTCAATGGCAGCCGTGAAAAAACCTGTCTCAGATAACTTCCACAAAGGCTTGTTCCTATCGATATCGCCTTTGCTTTTTATCTCGACTATCTCAAAATCAATGCCGGGATGCACCTTCCTCAAAGCCTTAATCACAATCTGAGTCTGGATCAGGGCTAAACTGCTCGAACGTGTTGCTATCCGGAATTTGGTCATCAAAACATCACTTTTAAAACATTTACCTCAATATAACCACTTATAGAATAGCATATTTGGCAGATTTTGCCACCCTGTGACATCCCAGCCTTCGATGAATCTACGGCGGGTAAACACCTGGGCTCTGATTCCAAGAATCCGTTCGTCAACATTCGCGGCTCTGGGACCCCCTAAAAACCTCAAAATCAGCCTGTAAATGGCTATTGCAAATCATTTTAGTTACGCTATAATACCCTGTTTGCAACAGGGAAATCCGAAATTAGAATACCAAATAACCAAAATTACAATGTTTTAAATAATAGGAGCAAAAGATAATGGTAGCGATAAGCCAGCCTCAGGTCGATTTGTTAAGTGCTGAAAATGTTACTCTCGAAGCTATTGCTTCGACGGCAGAATTTGTAAACTCCAGTGAGCGAAACAAACTTGATTTTACTCAAAAAGTTAACGAGGAAGCCTCAAAACCCGGCAGAAAAAACTATCTCGGATTAGGTTCTGCCCTTGCGATACTGGGTAAATATGATGCCGCGATAGAGACACTTGAAAAGGCCGATGAAAGTAAAGAGAAATACTTCGAACTGGCTTTTTGTCTGCGGAAAACAGAAGAATATGACAGAGCAATCGAATCACTCGACAAAGCCGGCAACATAGGCGCTGACGGACTGGTTGTTAATTGCGCAAAAGCATCCATATACAGAGTAAAAGGTGATTTTGAAAAAGCCTTAAAAACACTGTCAGCATATGAGAATTATCAGAAAGTAAGCGCCTTATATCATTATACGCTCGGCAGATGCCTGCAAAGTCAGGGCAAGTATGACGAGGCTATTGAAAATTATCAGGCAGCGGTAGAAATCGAACCAACTCACCCGAAAGCGCTGTTCCATCTTGCATTTCTGCTTGATATCAGGGGTGATGAGGAGGCTGCTATCAACTACTACAAGCAGTTGATAGGAAACGGGCCTGTATATGTCAGTGCCCTGCTGAACATGGTCGTACTCTACGAAGATATGGGTGAATACGACAAGGCGTTTAAATGTGTCAACCAGGTTCTCAAATTTCATCCGAATAACGAAAGAGCGATACTTTTTAAAAAGGATATCGAAAGTTCCAAGACAATGCTTTATGACGAAGAAATCGAGAAGTCGAAAGATATTCAGCACAGAACTCTTGAGACGCCTATTTCTGATTTTGAACTTTCCGTAAGAAGCAGAAACTGTCTTAAAAAGATGAATATTTTTACTATCGGCGACCTGATGAGAATTACAGAGACCGAATTGCTTGCTTATAAAAACTTCGGCGAGACATCACTTAATGAAATCAAACAGATGCTTGAATCGAAGGGTTTAAGGCTCGGTATGGCGATAGAAGGTAAGCCGACACCGTCAATTCTGCCGGAAATACTCGAATCTGAAACTGATATAGACCCTGAACTGCTTAACAAACCTCTGGCTGATTTTGAGATGTCCGTCAGAGCAAGAAAATGTCTGGAACATCTGAATATCAGAACTATTGGCGATATCATTGGAAAAACAGAGGCCGAGCTGCTCGGCGTCAAGAACTTCGGTGCTACAAGCCTAATAGAAATAAATCAGATTCTCGAGCCGCTCGGATTGTCTTTGCGCAGGCTCGACTGAGAAACGCCGAATATGAAGCATGAAGCAAAATTCGCAATCCCGCCTGCCGTGGGTTTACTGCTGCTTCTTACGGCAGGTTGGGGGCCGATTAGCCAGGCAGGTATTAACAATCATATCGGTGAACCTGTTATCAGGGTCCTGCTCGACAAACAAATTTCAACGGCATCTCTAAAAATCAACTCTTCATATAAATTGATCAGCCGTGACAGCGCTGAAGTATTTAATGCAAAAAAGACAAAAGGCACTATTCAGATAAAACTCTCTCAAAACGGCATAAATATAGGCGAGCAGTTATTTAAGACAAAATGTCTTCTAATAGAACCCCGGAGCAACACACCCTTTGCGATTAACAAACAATCGTATAGGGGCAGTTGCGAACTGGTTATCAATGATGATGGTAAAACAATGTCGATAATAAACAATGTCGCCCTTGAAACATATCTTGCAGGAGTTGTTTCCGCTGAGATGCCCAGCTATTGGGACAAAGAAGCTTTACGTGCCCAGGCTATCGCGGCAAGGACATATTGTCTTTACATAAAATCAAACTTCGGCAAAAAACGCAACTGGGATGTCATGGCAACTCAGGCAAATCAGGTCTATAAAGGCATCGTAGCTGAGACCCTGCGAACTAATGATGCCGTTAAAAGTACCGATGGTATGGTTCTTTGCTGTAAGCAGGATTCAGGGACATGTGAATACTTTCCTGCATATTACAGCTCGGTCTGCGGCGGGCATACCGAAGATACCAAAAACATCTTCGGCGACAGCTTCAGCCCGCTGGCGGGTGTGCCTTGTCCGTACTGCAGCGAGACTGCAAGACTGAGTCTGTTCTTTTGGCCGATGGCAAAGTTCGATAAAAATTACGTAACTGAACAAATCATTAAAAGATATCCCAAGCTGAAAGATCTGGAAAAAATAGAAAATATAGAACCGATTAAAGTAAATACCTATGCTAATGGTTTTAAAAGAATTATTACTGTAAAATTAACAGGCTCTTCCGGGAAAACCGGTATATTGCGTGCCGAGGATTTGCGATTGGCAATTGACCCTACCGGTGCGAAAATTCAGAGCACCAGTTGTACGATATCAAGAAGCGGAGACGAATTTTTATTCGTCTCAGGCAGAGGTTTCGGCCATGGCGCGGGCCTGTGTCAATATGGCGCAAGACAAATGGCAAGAGAAGGTAAAAAGGCCCAGGAAATTTTAAATTATTACTACCCGCACAGCAGAATTAAAACGCTATATTAGGATACAGAAGATAAAAGAGTCAAACAAACAGACAACTATCTTGATTAATTTTGATATTTTCATATCTTTATTACGGCTCATCCGCTGTGTATTCAAGAAACACATTTAAAAACATAAAAATATCACCCATGCAAGTGTCATTCATATGCGATGCTTCCCTCTTTAATGTAATAGAAACAAAATCGCCGGCAGACAGATCCGGAACCATACGACAAGATTCGTGAATAGTCTGTGCTGCTTCACAGACAGCAAGATTTTCATTCTGCGGCAAATAATAAGGGCTATCCGGGATAACACCTGAGTTTGGTGCATGTGCAATACGTGTATTAAACCGGACAACTCTACTGCAAACCTGATCATTAGTCGGAGCCCATCTCCATTTAAACAAAGCAGCAGTCCCGGCTCTAAAATCATTGGGAACAAAACCGGTGAGAACCACATATTCATCAGATGAGTCGTCAAAATACTGTCCATACTGGCCGTTTTGACTGCCGGGATCTGTAGTATTAAATTCATGATTCCAGTCCAGTGTGATCAACTTCGTTACAGAAGCTTTATAACCGGCGTTGTGTCTTATTATATTATCAACACCAGAATCAATTATCGGTGTTTTTACAAATGATCCATCCTCAAACGTATTGCCTACCACAACACATGAATCAGCATTTAATTCAATGCCGTATTTCTCTCTTGATTTACCATCAAAAGAATTACCAATAATTTTAGTATCATCTCCGGTGTAATTCAGCTTAATGGCAGAATAAGTACCTTCCGACCCGACAGAGTTGCCATTAAACACATTAGCATTTATCACAACGCGCTGACCATAAGAATAAATTCCGTGCTGACAGTTTTGGAAGATATCACAGCCGGAAATAATCAACTCGCTATTTACAGCCTTGATTCCAGCTATGCCCTGATTATAAGCAATAAAAGTGCCAAAGATGTTAATCTGAGAATATCCCGACATATTTATTCCACAGCCTATATTGTGTTCCGATATGGAATTCCATATTTTCAGGCCCCATGTACCATTATCAAAATGCATTCCATCCTGGGCACATTCACGTGTATAAACATGGTCTATCATCATGTCCCGCGGTGTATAACCATCATTATCGGTGATATGTATTCCATGACCAATATGACCTTCACAGTCACCGATAATCTTCATTTGTCTAATAAAAGCAAATCCTTCGTCTTCCGTTGGCGACCATTCGATAACATTCGTCTCGGCACCATCGGCAAGATAGATAAGAGTATTTCCCATACTCACACCAACCAAACCCACTTTCTGTTTGAGAATAATAGAATTATTTACATAAAAACTGCCGGCAGACAGATAGACAACGCCTCCAACAGAAGTGAGACGATCTATGGCTGCTTGTATCTGGACTTCATCAGCTTCACGATCACAGACATAATCAGCAACTTGCTTAACTGTCGGATCAGCATTTGAGGCTGCAACTAAAAAAGTGGCAGTTCCTTTTGTACCACCAATCAGAGGAGGATTGTCTGATACGAGCCAGAGGTCAACAAAACCGCTAAGGTCTTTGAGGTCTAATATGCCGCTTGAATCGTAGTCATAACCATCGCACCAGCCGTTGTCAGGATTACAGCACTGGCGCCAGTTTTTCGCAAAAAGAGCAAAATCCTCACCATTATACGTACAAGCATAACTCCAAGAGCCGGCGAGCAGAATGAAGGCAGCAATTATCAGAAAAAAGCCGCGACGAACTGCCAATCGTCTCCATGTTCCGCATTCCTCTGGAGCATGAAGCTTTTTTGTTTTCTTGTCCATTATCAGAGTTTATTTAAATTATTTTCTATAACTATGTTGGTCCCGCCGGAATCACTAACAGGTGTACTGTCTAATGTAAAATTATTATTGGAAATCTTAACGTTCTCCGCTTCTGCCTTAATATAAACTAAGCGAGTAATTGAAAGAGTAACATCAACCGTCCATTTATCACCTAAATCGTGATTATCTGTTCCTGCAAAAGTAATTGAAACACCATTATCTAATAATTGAGCAGAACCAGTAATCTCAACAGTTTCCGCTTCCCAAACGTTTCCCCCATCTTTTGACCATTTGAAAGTATCAGGGGTTCCTTCTGCGTCTATCTCTATCGTATAAGTAATTTCTTCGTGTCCAGTAAATACCCCGCTTGAATTGCAATCATCCGGGCCGGTATTACCTCCATCGGCTGTTGCTTCTTCAATAGCAAATGATGCACTTGCAGGATTCACCCAGGAATTTTCTGTGATTAAGACCTCGTCAGCCTGAATATAAAAATACTCTGCATTATAACGAAAATCAGATATAATATTATCTGATATAGTAAGACCGGCCACATCACTGCTTGTAAACAATGGGGTACCTATCACCGAATCAATCAAACATCCTTTCATAATAATTTGCTCACTTGAAGTAATGTAAACACCCGTCTGCGCTGCATTTTTTAACATACAATTGTCTATTGTAACGTTCTTGGAAGTGCGGATAAAAACACTATTCTCCCCTGTCGTATCAATAATACAATTCTGCACAATAACAGTGTCGCTATTTTCGGATACTAATATACCCGACGATTCTATATTTTTAATAACACAACTTGTTACAACAATGTTCTCGCCAAGAAGGTCTAATCCATGTGGGGCAGTACCGCCAGAAGCCGTATCAATTAAGCAATTAGCAACAATTACATCATCACTGTCAAGACGAATAGCTCCATCATCACTATTTATAACCCTGCAATCATTAATTGTAAGATTATTAGAGGCAGTAGCGGCTGATATACCGTGATTACCTGCATTTACAAGCGTACAATTTAATATGGTCGTGTATGGAGAAGTGTCCACTCGAATAATGTCACGATAAGTATCCGAAGCATAAATATTAGAAATAGTTGAATATGTCACCTTTCGGAACTGAATAGCATTCTCATAATTATTTCCAGTCTGATTTGAAATTTGTGCTGAAGCATCAATCTTCAAATCACTTATAGTTATTCCTGTGTTTCCCGTATCAATTTCACTATTCACAAGAACAGGGTCGCTAAAAGCCCCGCATACCAATTCAGTAGCATATCCTGCCCCTTGTAACCAAACATAACTTGGAATTTCAATCTTTGCGGCAGTGGTAAAAACCCCTTCACTTAATACAACCTTACCGCCCAAAGCGGGTAATATATCCATCGCTGCCTGTATTTCCACCTGGTCAGCCGTACCATCACAGACATAATCGGCAATTTGCTTAACCGTCGGATGCGCATTTGAGGCTGCAACTAAAAAAGTGGTAACCCCTTGGTTATTTGATGTGAGCCAGATTTCCGCAAAATGGCTAAAGTCTTTGACGTCTATGGTACCGCTGGTGTCGTAGTCGTAACCATTACACCAGTTGTTGTCAGGATTACATTGCCGGCACCATTGTTCCGCAAAACCAGCAAAATCTTCTGCGTCACACAGAATAGCATAGGCCGAAGAGCCGACAAGCAAAAGGAAGGCGGTAATTAGTAGAAAAAAGCTGTAATGAGCGGCTAATATTGACGAGCAAACTGGTATATATCTCTTCATCTTCGCTGTTAAAACCCTCTCCGAACTTCTATTATTTTTACACAACAACAACTACTACTACTATGACTTGTTTTTGAAATCGAGAATCACTCCCTGACTTAAAAACCTCTTCCAGCTAAGGTCATTATAACAAAAAACGCTGATTTGTCAATAAACAATAGCACATACAGGTTATCTGCTTGCCAAAAGTCCTTTTTCGGCTTATAGTTACGTGAATAGGGCTTAAGTACAGATATAACAAAGCCTGGAGCGAAAGCGACAGGAGTACAATTATGAGTATTTTTGAGATAACAAAAAAGGACAGCCAAAGCAATGCACGCATGGGCGTTTTGCAGACAGCGCACGGTCCTGTAAGTACCCCTGTCTTTATGCCTGTTGGAACAAGGGCAGCGGTCAAGGGTATAATGCCTAAAGAACTTAGTGACGCCGGCAGTCAGATAGTCCTTGCCAATACATTTCACCTGATGTTAAGGCCCGGGGTTAGTGTAATAGAAAAATCCGGCGGGTTGCATAAATTTATGGCCTGGGATGGACCTATACTGACTGACAGCGGAGGATTTCAGGTCTTCTCACTAAGCTCGATAAACGCTACTGATGATTCGGGTACGGAATTTTCGAGTCCTTACGATGGGGCAAAAATCAAGCTCGATGCAACCGGGGCAACTAATATTCAAAACAGACTCGGAGCAGATATTATAATGTGCTTTGACCAGTGTCCTGCCTTTGATGCTAAACCACCGGAACAACAAAAGGCAGTGGAGAGGACAATAAAATGGGCAAAAATTTGCAAACAGTCACATTCTAATGATAAGCAATTGTTATTCGCGATCGTACAAGGCCAGACAGATAAACAGCTTCGCCAAAACTGTGCAGAAGAGCTTATCAAGATGGATTTTGTCGGTTATGCGATAGGCGGATTAAGCGTCGGCGAGGGACCGGAGCAGATGATTGAAACTACCCATTTTACCGCTCCGCTTTTACCGGAAAACAAGCCCCGCTACTTGATGGGGGTCGGGACGCCAGCGGATATAATACAGGCTGTCGAGGCTGGGGTCGATATGTTCGACTGTGTAATGCCGACCAGAAACGGGCGAAATGCACTGGCTTTTACCGAAAATGGGCCTATCAGGCTGCGTAATTCGGCCTATATCGACGATTTTGGGCCTGTAGATGCATCCTGCCAATGCCTTTGTTGCAGAACGTTCAGCAGAGCGGCAATTAGACACTTTTTCAACGTTTCTGAGATGCTTGGGCCAATTATGCTGGCTCTGCATAATATTGTTTTTTACCATAATTTAATGGACAAAATACGAAAGAATATAGAAAATGGCACATTCAAAATCTGGGCGGCGCAGGCACTTAGCTCTCCTGCATACGGCCGGAGTATTGAGGCGAATAAAAATATGGGAAATATTGAATCATAGAAAGGATAATTATGAGAAGTGGATGGATTTTAGCTGAATCACAGCCCGCAGGTCAGGAAGTAATTACTGCGGAGGATATTTCCTCTCAAGAGAAATCAACCTCGCAGAGCACAACACAGCAGGCAACCGACCCGAACTATGCAATGCCGGTCAGAAACCCCAAACCTCAATTGCATTCAATGATCCTTCTCATTCTGATGTTCGGAATTCTTTACATCGTTATGTTCAGAACTCCTAAAAAGAAGCAGCAAGAACAGCAGCGAATGATACAGTCTTTAAAGAAAAATGACAGAGTACAGACTATCGGCGGGATATTAGGCACCGTTATAGAAGTTAATGACAATGAAGTAACCCTTAAGATAGACGAATCAAATAATACAAAAATGAAAGTTACGGCAACTTCTATCAGCAGAGTTGTCGGATAGGAACTAAAAAAGATTAAATAAATTTTTTCGGGAAATCGACATGGACAGAAATCTCGCACGTTTTGGATTTGTAGCGATAATTATCCTGGTGGCTTTTGCTGTTTCTCAGCTTTATCCGCCTGAGAAAACATTAAAGCCCGGCCTTGACCTGGCCGGCGGTACAAGTCTTATCTATGAAATCGACACAACGGGTCTTCAGGGTAACGAGGTAGATAATCTTGCCCAGAAGCTTGCACCAACATTGTTGAAACGTATTGACCCCGGAAATGTTCAAAATATCATTATGCGTCCCCAGGGTGATACGAGGCTTGAAATACAGGTTCCTCTGGCAAGCGCGGATACACATCTTAAGCGTCAGGCTTATGATGACGCACTTGAAGCTATCGCCAAAGATAATATTAATCTGGCAATCATAAAAAGGACTCTGGCCAAAGACCCGGCTCAAAGAGACGAGGATTTTGCCAAATTTGCCGGCGACAGTGACAACCGAAAAGAGATTCTTGCAAAACTTTCTTTAACCTACGACGCCCGGAAAATTGCTCAGGATGAGAGAGACGACCTTAAATCCAAACTTAATACAATAACTGATAAGCTTGAAAATGCCGGCATAGATAATCAGTCATTGTCATATACCGCTCTTTCATGGAATAATCTGGACCCCAACAAACAATCCAAGCAGATAGACGAGCTTATCGCCGACGCAAACACGGCTGGAAAGATATTCGTTTCTCAACAGGAGACACGTCAGCAAATCGAACAGTATCTCGATATCTACCAGCAATGGGCCCAGGTGGTTAACAAACTTACAGAGCCGGAAACAGGTCTTAACGCCGCATACAGGCAGGCTGAAAGACAACTCAGAGATTTTAACCTCAGTACTGATGTTCTTGTCGGTGTTCTCGAGATGCCGGCAAAGTCCGTAAGCCGTGCAGATATGATTCAACAATTGAAAAACAACTTCCCCTCAAAAGAGCAGGAAATCGATAACCTCGTAAAAGTCTTTGAAGAATATCGCCCTGTCAGGGGAAGAATTGACGGACCTGAAGATGTAAAACGAATGCTTAAAGGAGCAGGCGTACTGGAATTCCGAATTTTGCCTAAACTGGATGACGGAAGAACCAAGCAGGATGAGATACTCACTTACATCGAAGCACTAAAAACAAAGGGACCGAAACTTGCTTCGGACAGCAAATACGTCTGGATAGAAATAGAAGACAAAGAAAATAACAGTTGGCGACAAACAGAAAACAACCAGATTATTATCGATACCTTTGCAGATAAGTACTATGTCCTTGCAAGTAATCAGAAAGATGAATGTCTTCTGAAGGGCAGCGGTCAAAAAGCCTGGAAGCTGCAAAAGGCAGGTCATACCGTCGACCAAATGGGTAAAAGAGCTATTGATTTTATGTTCGATGAAGTCGGTGCCGGACTATTTTATAATGTAACCAGAAATAATCTTCAAAGACCACTTTGTATTATTCTCGACGGCATGGCAATATCATCGCCGAATATAAGAAGTGCGATTCGCAGCCGAGGCGTAATCGAAGGCGACTTCTCCGCAGTCGAGCAGACGGATATGGTTGACAAGCTCAACGCAGGTTCACTTCCTGCAAGGCTTATCGAACCTCCGATATCAGAAAAGACTATAGGACCTATCATAGGAGCGGACAACCGTACTCGAGGTATTAAAGCCGGGCAAATCGGTTTGATAGCGGTCGCTATATTTATCTTTATTTATTACACATTTGCAGGATCGATCGCAGATTTAGCACTGTTTATGAATATTCTTTTTGTTCTGGCAATAATGGCGCTGAGCAGAGCGACTTTCACATTGCCGGGCATTGCCGGTATTATCCTTACTATAGGTATGAGCGTTGACGCAAACGTGCTCATATTCGAGCGTATCCGTGAAGAACAGCTCAAGGGCTCGTCACTGCGTATAGCTATAGACAGTGGTTATCAGCGGGCTTTCAGTACAATTCTTGATGCCAACATAACAACCTTCATCACTGCGATGATTCTTTATATGGTAGCCTCAGAAGAAATCAAAGGTTTCGCCCTGACATTAATGCTTGGTATCGGCTCAAGTATGTTCACGGCACTTTTTGTGACGCGAGTTATTTTTCAACTGCTGCTTGACAAAGGTATAATCCGAAACCATCTGACAATGAGGAGAATTATTAAAGACCCGAAAATTAACTGGATGAAAATTCGCATGCCTATGCTTATTTTCTCTGTTATAATGGTAGCTGGAGGTTTAAGTGTTTTCTACACACGGGATGACGAGGCTAATAATAAATATGATATTGAATTTACAGGCGGCACAAGCATACAAATAAACCTAAAGCCTGAATGTGCAATGGACCGTTCAGAGGTTGAAGAGATTATTCGGCAAGAAGGTGCTCAGCTAAATAATAATGCCATTGCAGCAGCTAAAGTCTATAGTGTAGGTGATAAAGAATCAAAAACACAATATGAAATCACAACTACGGAGACAAATAAAACGACATCTGAACTGTTGTTTTACGATGAGACTGAAAGAACTATTGCAGGTATTACTGCAGCAATCTTAAATGCTCAAAAAAGTGTCAGAGGTGTAATGTTCGACCTTTCAGTTAAACAGGATCCGCAAAACACATCAAAATTTATTGTTACCACAAGCCAGGCTAATAGATATATCGTCTCGGCAATACTATCTAAAGCTTTTGATACAGACAAATCCGCGGTAGTAATAAGTGATCCGAAAGTTGACGAAATTGTCAGCCGAGCTGTCAAGGAAGCTTTCGAAGGTAAATTACAGATTATGGAGAATCTTAAGCCTAATATTACCTCAACCGAAAAAATTGATGATTCTGTTCTTGATAAGATGCCTGAACTGGGAGATTTTCTCGGCGGAATTAAAATCAACTTTACAGTTGAAAAACCTGTAACTCTTGCCGAGATAAATAAACGGCTCAAAGAATTGCAGTTCAAACCGGATATGCAGGATATTATATGGAACAGTTATGAACTCTATGACAGCGATCTAAACACACAAAATGAGGAAAAGCTAACAGAATTTGTCTACGTAAGCGCTGAAGCTGATGCAGGATATCGTCAACTAAGCGAGGATGAATGGAACAGATTTACAGCAAATGAAACCACCAAAATTACAACTGCCGGCACAATGCAGACTTCGCTGCCTCGTGTTACACAAATAGCCCCTTCTGTGGGACAACAGGCTAAGACACGGGCAATAGTCGCAATTGTATTGTCGATACTTGCGATAATCGCTTATATCTGGATCAGGTTCGGTACACTTCGTTACGGCATCGCAGCAACTGTCGCACTTGTTCATGACGTATCTATAACCTTAGGAGTAATAACGGGCTGTACTTATATCGCAGGAACTCCGCTGGGACAGGCTTTGCTTATCGGTGATTTCAAAATAGACCTTGCAATGATAGCGGCATTTTTGACAATTATCGGTTATTCATTGAATGATACCATCGTTGTATTTGACAGGATTCGTGAGAACAGAGGTAAACTCGCAACTATCAGCCCCGAATTAATAACAAACAGTATCAATCAGACACTTTCCAGAACGTTACTTACATCATTGACAACGTTCCTCGCTGTCATCGTAATGTATATCTGGGGAGGCCCGGGCCTCAGAGGCTTTACATTTGCAATGCTTGTCGGTATTATTGTCGGTACGTATTCTTCAATTGCGATAGCCGCCCCGCTGCTGATACTTGGGAAAAAGCTGAAAAAGACTAAATAGCCTGAAAATATGAGAAAAGACGTAAAAACAGGGATGTTCGCAGGTACGGTCCTGTGTCTTGTTGCTATTGTCTGGTTCTGTGCAAAACAGCAGATCGTTACCAGCCCTTTGATAAAATTCGAGTCGCCAAATCTGGTCGAACTCACAGAGCAGGAAATCATAGAAGATGAAAATGCCGACTTTCCTGTTTCGAAAATGCCGGAGAAACCCGTAGTTACAGAGAAATCAACGGCAACATTTAATGATTCTGCTTATCAACCTGTTCAGCAGTTACTTACGGAAGAGAAAAAACCTGCAGTTCCTGAATCTCTCAGGGTTCACACCGTAACAGCCGGGCAAACCCTCAGTGATATATCAAAGATTTACTACGACAGTCCCAATAAATGGAAGAAGATCTACGAAGCAAATAAAGAAAAATTCCCCAAAGGTCCTGATGCAATAACACCTGGTATGAAGCTTACAATACCGCAATAGAGGTGTCCCGCTCTCTGCTATAGAAGTTTAGCTGCCTGTTTATCAACAAGCCATGTAACCTTATCGAGTATCGGCCAGAGGGTATGAACAGGGTATTTAACCTCATCCGGGCCGCCAAGCAGGACTTTATGGACAATATGAGCTTTTTCTTCGCCGGATACCATCACAATTAACTGTTGTGCGGCACACATTACAGGATGTGTAAGCGTAATGCGATTTAATCCCCCTTCCATCTGATAAACAACTGTTACCAGGTCATCTGTATCAAATAAGGCATAAGAATTCGGCAATAACGAACCAATATGACCATCAGGACCCATACCAAGAATCATAAGGTCAAACTCAGGAAAATGCCCTGGACCAAGACCAAATACTTCCTTTAATGTATTCGTATATTCCTCGACAGCCAGATTATAATCTTCACATTCTCCGCCAATCCTGTGAATATTTTTGGGGGGGATAGGAACTTTATTCAGGAAAGTACTCGCAGCAAGTCCATAATTACTGTCAGCAGAATCCGGCTTTACACACCTTTCATCGACCCAGAACAACTCTACTTTGTCCCACTCAAGACTGAGACTTCTATCCTCTTTACCAATCAATTGAAAAAAGTGCAGAGGCGTTTTCCCTCCGGATATGGCTACATAAAACACACCCTTGCTCTCTATAGCTCTGCTCGCAGCATCAAGAAAAAGTTCGAGTGCCTTTTGAGCAAGCTGGGCAGAATCATTTACGCTCATGAGTTTGAGTTTATCATTATTCAAAGTTCTCATGGCTCAACTCCTTATGACTTTCAGCTGTTATCTAAAATACGCAGCTCAAAGCTGAAAGGTTTAACGGTTTTCCTCATTTTCCAATCCAACATATATATTATCGCCATTAAGACGAATAATGGCTATAAAATTTTCAAAATTATAAAACAACACATCAGGCCTTTAGGCTGTAACACCTTAATTGTCAAAGGGTTAAGCGCAGCAAGTTTTACGTGATTTTACGATTATTAAAAAGATGAATAATGTCCATAACAATCATATACAACGATGGCACAAGAAACAGGGTAATCAGAGTTGCAAAAGCTACACCGAATGCGAGACTTACCGCCATTGGTATGAGGAATTTCGCCTGGAGAGACCTTTCAACGATCATCGGCATAAGGCCAAAAAAGGTTGTCAGGGTAGTAAGCAGGATAGGTCTGAACCGCCTTGTTGCAGAGTCTCTAATTACCTCGTTCAGTCCAATACCCTCCTTTATTTCCCGATTAATTAAATCAATAATAATCAGCGAATCATTCACCACAACACCGGCTAATGCAACAATACCAAACATGGAAAAAATACTTAAATTATAACCTAAAAGCATATGTCCGAGTGTCGCTCCAACTATTCCAAAAGGTATCGCCGACATAACAATCAAAGGCTGAAAATAACTTCTGAATTGTACCGCAAGCAGAGCATACATAGCAAGCAATGCCAGCGGAAAATGAGTTTTGAGTGTCCCCAAAGATTCACCTATCTCACGCTGTTCACCGGAAAACTTGAATTGCAAAGACGGATACTCGGCAACAAGCTTCGGCAAAACAGTAGATTGTAATTCAGCATTAACTTCTTCACTGCTTGTAACAGTCTCGTCTACATCAGCAGTTACAGTAACTATTCTTCTTCTGTCAATACGGTCTATCGTTGCATATCCTCTCGTATAACGAACATTGGCAACAGACTTAAACGGTATCTGCGTGCCGTTCGGCAGTCTTATCCGCATATTTTCAACATCAGCGATACTTCTTCTCTGCTGCTGCGGATAACGAACCATAACACGAATATCATCCCTGCCCCGCTGAATCCGCTGGGCTTCATGACCATAAAAACCCTGCCTGACCTGTCTGGCAAGATCGGACAAAGTAAGACCTAACATTCTGCCGCTGTCGGTAAGGTCAAGCTGGAGTTCCATCTTGCCCTGTTCAAAACTATCAGCAATATCTGTCACACCGGCATATTGCCGAACGATATCCTTTAAATCATCTGCTGCAGCAAGGAGCATACCAAAGTTTTCATGAGACAGTTCAACACTTATCTTGTCGCCTGCACTGAATATTTCCGAAACAAATTTAAGTGAAGAAACACCCGGAACCTCACCAACAATTTCGCGCCAGCGATCCTTTAAGTCTTTACTGGAAACATCATCGCGTTCTTCGCCTCCTAAAAGCTCTACATTAATCTCCGCAAGATGTGCCTGGCCTGAAGAACCGGTAACATCGGTTGAATCAGGACCGCCTCTGGAAAGGGTGGGCATTGCTCCGATTGTTGTGGATATATGTTTTATAACAGATTTTCTGCCTTTTCTTTCAGCATCAAATTCTCTGCGAACCTGCTGTGCGGCATCTTCAAATTTCCTGACCACCTCCAGTGTCTGTGCATAAGGAGTCCCCATAGGCATAACAATTGCTGCAACCATATTATCAGCTTCTACCTCACCAAAAAGGACAACCTTCACGTAGCCGCCTTTGATTATACCTATATTAATTATGAATATCGCTATGCCGATACTCAGTGTTATATATCGCTTATTTATTGCTTTTTCGACTGTTCTTTTGAAAGGCCCATGAATGAAATGCTGCAATTTGTCACGTGTAAACTTGTGCAGGTTGTCAAGGAATCTTGAAAAGACATTCGGCTTATAAATCCTTGTAAAGGAAAGATGTGCAGGCAGTATTAACAGAGCTTCGATAAGTGAAAACGACAGGATACTCATAACAATAATCGGCAATACCCTTAAGAACTTACCCATAATACCTGCTGTAAAAGCAAGCGGTACAAAGGCTATTATAGTTGTAGAGACCGCCAGAAAGACCGGCATAGCCATCTCCTTTACACCTTTAACCGCTGCATCTGCTTCTGAAAGACCCCTTTGCTTATAGGAAAAAATATTTTCCCCCACCACTATCGCATCATCGACGACAATACCAAGCACAAGTATAAAGGCAAAAAGTGTCATCATATTAATAGTAAGATCCCAGGCAGGCATAAGCCAAAACGCCCCCAGAAAGCTTACAGGTATTCCCATTGTTGTCCAAAAGGCCAGGCGAAAATCCAGGAATAACAGCAAACACAAAAACACAAGCACAAGACCTATACTGCCATTCCTTAATAACAGACTGAGTCTGGACTTGAGAATGTCTGTTTCGTCTTCCCAAAGAGCGAATGAAATACCCTCAGGCAGAACCTTTTCTTTTCTTGCGATATACTCTTTTACTGTTCTTGCTACGTCGAGTGCATCCTGTCGGCCGATCCTGCTGACTTTTAATTGAACAGCTCTTTGTCCGTCAAACCGGCACGACAATTCCGTATCCTCAAAGTCATCACGAACGACAGCAATATCCCCAAGTTTTATTTTCGTGCCGTCATTTCTACTCAGGATAACAATATCAGAAAATTGCGAACCGTGATATTTCTGCCCTTCGGTTCTTAAAAGGATTTCTCCGCCGCTGGTCTTGACAACTCCTGCAGGCACATCAACCGATGAGGCACTGACAATTTTCGCAACTTCATCAAAGCTCAGCTCATACCGTCTCAGAGCTTCTTCCGAGACCTCAATGGAAATCTCATAAGGTCTGACGCCCCATATAGAAACCTGGCTGATAGTATCTGTAGCCGTCAAGTCATTTCGAACCTGCTCGGCAAGTTGTTTTAAGGTTTTTTCCGAAGCATCACCATAAATAACGATAGTTATAACCTGGTGAGTCGTTTCCACCTCTGCGATTACCGGCTTTTCTGTCTCTTCAGGAAAAGTTATTATACGGTCAATTGCTGCCTTTACATCATCGAGAACTTCCTTCGGGTCGGAATATTCCTCAACCTCAACTACAACCGATGCCATACCCTCGGCAGCAGTTGCACTTATCCTTTTTATCCCGTCAATACCCGCTATAGCCTCTTCAACACGCAGACAAACGCCCTGTTCAACATCAGAAGGTGAAGCACCTCTATAAGGAACAGATATGGTAATTCTATCCAGGGATATTTCCGGAAATACTTCCATGTTTAGCCTTTTAATAGTAAGCAAGCCGCCTGCTATTATCAGAAACATCAGCAGATTGGCTGCAACGTGGTTCCTTGCAAACCAGGAAAGTATTCCCTTATCGTCATTATTGATCGGATTTACAGTATTCATTATTTATCCGAGGCAATTCTTACTTTCATTCCGTTTACTACTGCATCAACACTGCTTGTTACAACCTCCAGCCGGCTGTCTTTGCCCTGTTTTATATAGGCAAACTCATCATCGGCTCGAATGATATCGGCAAGTTTAATATGAAGGACGCTGTCATTTACCACCCACAATTCATCTGCATTATGAACCCAGTCTCTGTTGACAGTAAATATGTTTTCGACCTTCCTGCCGGTTATATTTACCTCTACGAACATACCGGGGATAAGGGTATCTGTCGTTGCTGCTGATTGGGCAGGATTTGCAACCTCAACGACTACATAAACCAGTCTCGATGTTTCATCGACTTTGCCGGTGGTTCTTTTAATAATACCATCAAATACTTTTTCTGTTCCCGCAAAAGCTGTTTTTACCTTTACAGAACTATCAGGTATATCAAACCATGCCAGTTCGCCATCTTCGAGCGGCACTTCAATTTCCACCGCATCTATGCCGTATGCGCTGCCGACAGAAACACCTGCTGTCAGGAACTGTCCGAGGTCAACATTTTTGGTAGTAATACAAACATCAATCGGTAATGTAATACTGGTTCTTTTCAAATCGAGCTGAGCCTTTGCCAGAGCTGCTTTTGCAGAATCAAGCGAGGCCTGGGCCTGGCGGATTTGGGGCTCTCTCAATACAAGGGCCGAATCAGGTTCTGTGCCGGGATTAATCTGCTGCCATTCCCTTCTGGCAACGGTTGCTTCGGACTTTTCCATATCACGTTTTACTTCTGCCTCGGCAACCTTGGCCCGTGCCTGTTCAACTGCGAGTTCAAAATCCTGTGGCTCTATCTGGAATAACTGCTCACCAGCCTTTATAAAACCACCTGCCCTGAACTGTGGATTCATTGAAACTATCTTGCCCGAAACCTGAGGCACTATCTGAACTTCCGACTTGGGCTTGACGGTACCGAATCCCTTGACAACCATTTCGATATTACCAGGCTCTATAACAGACGTCTGTACTAATGGAGGCAGCTCCTGGATATCCAGCTTTTCAGGTTTTGAACGAAGAAACACTACTATGATTGTAAGTATAATACTGGCCAAAATGATACGAACCGACATAGCAAATTGCTTATGTGTTTTCCAGAACTCGACCGCCAGTGCAAACCATTTTTTCAGTTTGCCTTTTAACCATTGCAATTTTTCCATTGTGATTCTTTTTATTTTATCTTTATTCATATTGAACTTTCCTGTTGTCTGAATTTCAGCTTGTCCAGTCTCCGCCCAAAGCAAGGAAAAGATTAACCCTTGCATTCCAGATACGCCCCTTTAGTATCGCAAGCGACTCTGCCGCTGTATTTCTTCGTCTTTCAGATTCGAGCACAGTAAGAATACTTTCCACGCCCCTGTTATACCTTTCTCTTGCAAGCTCTTCAGCCGCTTGTGCCTGGTCAAATCTGATTTTTGCAAACTTTAATTTTTTACGAAGCAGATCTTCAGTCACAGTCTGGTCGGTAACTTCACGCATTGCACCGAATACCGTCTTGGCATAGCCGGCAGCCAATTCAGTAAATTTCGCCTGGTCCCATTCGACTTGAGCTTTTAACTGGCCACCCATAAATAATGGCTGAGAAAGGCTGATCAAGGTCGAGTAAATCCAGGCCTGGTCAATAAATATCAGGCTGGAAGTATTAGAGCTCCAGCCCATCGAACCGGTAAATGTCAAATCCGGATATAAATTAGCTATGCTTTTACCAATTTTTTCATTTTGAGCCTGCAGTTTAAGCTCTGCCTCAACAATATCAGGTCTGCGCTGAAGTAGAGTAGCAGGTAGGCCGACAGGTATATCCTGCGGCAAAGGTAAGTCACTGACAATATGGGCAAAATCCTTTGACCTGCCGATACTAACAGCACAAAGTTCATCCAGAGCATTTTCGGCAAGTTTAAGAGACAATTCTATTTCAGGCTCGGCCGCCTGGGCAGCTGCGAAATTTTCCCTGGCCAATCTTACATCTACCGGACTGACAAGACCAAGTTTGTATCTTCTTTCAACAATATCGAGCGTCTTGGCAAGACTTTCGGTATTGGCTTTTGCTATAGCAAGTCTGTTCTGCAATGTCGAAATATTGACCCTCGCATTTACAACCGAAGCAATTAACGAATTTATAACAGTGTTTTGATAAGCCTGAGAAGCAAGCAGCTCTTTTAACTCGGCTTCTCTTGCATGTTTGAGCTTACCGAACAGGTCCATCACATAACTGACGTCAAGCGTATTGGTATATGTCCTTGTCTTGGCAACGACTGCTGTACTTTCCAGAGCTGAGCCGGGCGGGCCTGTGCTTTGTCTGAGTAATTTACTGTCAGAACCTATGGTAAACGATGGCAAAAGCTTTCCGCCTGCGATCTTAAACTCCGCTTCTGCCTGGAGCACCTTTGCCGCGGTTATTTTTAAATCGTAATTGTTCTCAAGAGCTGTTTTAACAAGCTCATTTGTCGTCTGGTCTTCAAATTTTTCCCACCATTTGCCCGGGCTGTTCGTATCCTGCGTATATTCATCATTTTCAAACGACCAGCCGGCCGTTTGGGCAAGAGTTGTCGGCCTTTCGTACTTAGGCCCAACCGCACATCCCGCCAAAAGGCAGCAAACTGCTAAAAACAAGCCAAAATGTAATCTATTTTTTAATGACATTTAACTACTCATACCTTTAATAGCCGCTGAGGAAAATTCCACTATATGGTCAATACGCTGCTGTATACTGAATGATACAAATTTCTCGGCTTGGGCACCGGAAAACATTTCCCCAGTCTGAATAATATGCAATAATTGACCTACAACAGATGCAAGACACAAAACTATTTTGTCGTCAGATAAATTTGGGCACAATTTTCTCATTGCAGGGAACATAAGCTGCATCACAGGCTTAATCATCTCATCAATAAATTCCTGCACAGGAAATTTAGGAGTTATCATTTCCCATCTGATCATCTTCTTGAATTGCCTGCCGCTTTCATCTTCCATCAAAGGCTCTATGAAAGACTCAGCAAAAACTCTCAGCAAATCTTCGATTGTTAAAGCCTGACCTTTATCAGCTATAACGCTTCTTATCATTTCAGTACGTAAGTCTTTGAGATATTTTAATTTTCTGCGTATAACCTCAAGGTACAGCTCGTATTTGCCGCCAAAATAATAATTAACAGAAGCCAGGTTACAGTCTGCTCTTTTCGTTAGCTGTCTTGTGCTTGTCCCATCAAGGCCAAATTCGGAAAAAAGCTCCTCGCCGGCATTAAGCAGCCTTTGCTTTACGGCATCTTTAATCTCGATATTATCTGCCATTTTTATCACCATTTATTAAACAACTGTTTCATACTAAAGTATAAAACGCTCGTTTAAGAATGTCAAGGCTAAATTTTGGAAAAATCGTTTACTTTTCCTGAAAAATGTTCATATTAAAGTCATATTTATACAAAACCCGATAATCTAAAAGAAGTTAGGATTTGTTGGTATTTATAAGATGATGTTAGCAAACAAGTTAAGACTGACAGGACACGAGCTCAAAGAGCACATACCTTTTACTGCTCTGGGGGCGGTAACAGGCGTTATTTTCATGCTTATTTTCAAAAACTTAAGCCATGCATCCAGCCATACCCTTTTTGCGATATTCCACCCCGCTCACGTTCTGTTAAGTGCGATGGTCACTGCCGCCATGTTCAAGATGCACAGGAAACAGACCAATATATGGATAGTGATTATTGTCGGATACATTGGATCGATCGGCATAGCCACTTTAAGCGATTCGATCATGCCATATATAGGCGAAAAGGCTCTCGGTCTGCACATCCCTTCACACAGTGAACTCCATCATCACGAATCAGAAGTCGAAGCAGCAGATGAACATCTTCACGAGCATATGGATAATGAGCATCATCACGAAGAACACGCACCGAAAGTTCACCTTGGATTTATAGAAGAATGGTATCTTGTTAATCCCGCCGCTCTTTTGGGAATTTTGATCGCATGGTTTCTGCCAAAGACTAAAATGCCGCACGCAGCCCATGTACTTATCAGTACCTGGGCATCATCCTCTCATGTTCTTATGACCACCCAGAATGAAATTACTTTCCAAATAGCGATGTCTATGCTTTTGGTATTGTTCCTGGCAACCTGGCTGCCCTGCTGTATAAGCGATATAGTCTTTCCACTAATGCTTACAGACAAACCAATAGAACATACCCATTGATATGCAATTACTTTAGAGCACCAAGCTTTGCTTTGACATCATCCAGTGTCTTTGTATAAGCACCCCCAAAAACCAACTCACAGCTTTTACCACTATCGGTAATCTCTATCGAATAGCCGACCAGACCTTCTTTGACTTCCTTTGAGACCTGGCTGCTGTCTAAATCCCTGACCATCGGAGCCTTTAAAAAACAAGGCTTAACCAAAGAGACACGATTGGCGATAAATATCAGACAACACAAATCTTTTTTCTTTATCTTGCCGAGTTTGCGCATAGGGAAACACTTAACCAACAGCTCTATGCCGGGTATATGTTTAGACATCTTATCCTTTGCCTTTGAATCCGGTATACATTCCTTACTGGATATACTCCTTTTAAGACCCAACAGCATCGGGTCAAGCAGCATTGCCCTTAGATATCGTATTCTCCGCTTTACCCATTTGAATATCACAAGGCAGATAAGGAATATTATTATATTGATAACAAGTGCCAGCCAGGGATCAAAAGCATATATCAATGCAAGAAAAGCTGCGATTGATTTATTGGCAATTTCGAAAATCGCATCCAAAGTCGGGATTGGTGATATAAGCGTCAGCAGCTCGAAGAAAAACCTGACGGTACTGATAACAAAAATATTTACCGCTGCAGCACAGGCAAGTAAGCCCTGATGTGTAAACGTAAAGATCCCCGCAGTATAAACTACCTGCTGGGCGTCCGGCTGGTCTACAAGCATAAGTATCACGCCATATGAAATTATACCGGCATACGTTTCCAGCCGTTCTGTAGATTCAGCAACTACTTTAGATACCGTCAGTAATCTCGGCACAGATGTAATAATAGTCAGCCCCAGAAACGCTGCAAATACAAATGCGTTGTTGAGAGTATCATTGCCCATAAGGAAACTATTTTCAGGAAGTATGCCGTTATTACACAGGATTGAAGTTCCGCTCAGGCAGGTAAGACCGAAGAAAGGTGACAGTGCAACAGGCGCTAAAGGTCCAAGAGCCTCTGAAATGTTGAGCTTTTCAACTAATATATTTGCTTTTAGCTGGTCCTGCTGCAGATTGAATTTATTTGCACTTGCCAGGCAGCAATCAACACAAAGCCAGAGGCAAATAAGCAGTAAAACCAAAAAATTTATATAGACAACTTTTCTCATATCATCAGCAAAGGCCGAGAATAACAAAAAATACCCAGATTTTCGCGTAAAATCTTATGCGGTTTTTCCAGATAATACAAGCCAGAGAGCATGGATCACGCCAGGAACGCCACCAAGGATTGTCAGAATAATATTGATCCAGAAATGTGTGCTTACTCCAACCTGCAGAAAGGCCGCTACCGGCGGCAGGAAAATTGCCAAAATGATTTTAACTATGGCCATAACAGATTCCTTCCTATAGCTGGACATTATTAGCTGGGAAGGATTTTACTAAATAACAATTCTGATGTCAATATGTCTTTTTTTACGGTTATATACCGTGAATCGGGAAAACATTTTTTTTGATATAATCTGTCGTTGTTTTTATCTGGCGGGTAACTGTCTTGTGCTGGGAGTCGTTAATGGGTAATTGCCTGTCCCGCAGGCCGCCGGGCCAGTCGGTACTTTCCAGCATAACGCCGCCAAGACCAGCATTAGCGTGTTTATCTTCGGCGTCAGCTCCGCAAAGTACGCTCCATGCCAGCGACCACGCCCTTACGGTATTTTCGATATTGTAGCCTCCCCCGCCTGTCATAAGAATTGGAATATTAAACTCCAGCAGTTTATAGATAATGTCCGCATAAGTATTATTCGTCAACTGCAAACGGGCTAATGGGTCTCCTGCCAGACCGTCTGCACCTAATTCAAAGACAAAACAATCAGGCTTATAAGCTTTTGCCAAAGGCAGAACTATCGCTTTAAACGCCTCCATATAAGCCTTATCATCGGTTCCCATTGGCAGAGGCACATTTACGCTGAAACCTTTGCCCCGGCCGGTACCTATCTCATCTTCAAAACCTGTCCCGGGAAAAATCGTCCTGCCGTTCTGGTGGAATGATATAGTCATCACATCATTACGGTCATAAAACGCGTTTTGAACACCGTCGCCGTGGTGAACATCGACATCAAAATAAAGAATCCGTTTGCCGGCCTGAGCCAATGTTAAACAGCCGATCGCTACATCATTCATATAACAAAAACCTGATGCCTTTTTAGGGCCTGCATGATGCAATCCGCCGGAGGGATTAAAGGCCAATTCAGCCTGGCCTGAAAGAATCAGTTTAGCGCCTGTCAATGTCGCACCGCAGGCCATAACGGAATAATCATACATATCTTCAAAGACCGGGCAATCCGATGTGCCGATTCCCATATAAAGCAATTCGACGTCAAAATCTCCCTGAGCAGCGTCCTGCAGGGCATCTAAGTATTCTTTAGTATGAAATTTTTCAAGTACCGCTCTTGACGCCGCTTCCGGAGCAACTTCGCGTCTGAAATCACCGTCAAGCAAACCCATCGAATTGATTACTTTTCGCACCTTCCCTGCCCTGCTGACATTAAACGGACACTGCGAGGGATACTTGTATTTTTCAAGCTGAGGTGAATGAACAAAAACGGATTTTCTCGCTGCCAAGATCTACTCCTGCTGTTTAAGTTAAATCATACATTACACTATAGACTTGGCCGTCGAACTCGGTTTTAACATCGAAATCTGAATTATTAAAGATCGCCAGCATCGCTTTATTACTCGCCAGCACTTTGGCATAGAGGCTCCTGACACCGCGATCTTTTGCTATTTGAGTAAGATATGCAAGCAAAAAAGAGCCCAACCCCTTCTGTTGCCATTCATCCTGGACCAAAAACGCAACTTCAGCCGCCCCGGTTTTAGGGTCAAGATAGTATTGAGCGATCGCAACTATCTGTTCGCCTGAAACACTCGGAACGATTCCGACAATGGAAACATCCTGCCTGTAATCGATATTCGTCAATTGCTGAACATCTTTATGCGGGAAGTTTACTGTTTGAGCCATATACCGCATCTGAACAGAAGTTTTACTTAGTGAATACAGCATTTCAGACAGTGCCTTTTCATCCGTAGGCTTAACAGGCCTGAAGAATATTTCCGTACCGTCTTTCAATGTGTCATATTTTTCCAATTCTTCCGGATATGAAACCTTCTCCGTGTCCAGTTCGATCTGGTCTGGATAGACATAATTCTGGGCTTTGGCCGCCTGAATCAATTCTGTTCTGAATTTTGGATGTGCGATATTAATCAGTGATAATACTCGCTCTCTGATACTCCTGCCGTGCAGATACGCGACACCGTGTTCGGTAACTACATAATGAACATCTCCGCGAGTTGTAACCACGCCTGCGCCTTCTGTCAGGTGAGGCACTATCCTGCTGACCTGACCGTTTTTCGCTGTTGACGGCATTGCGATTATGGCTTTGCCGCCCC
>JAFGGI010000004.1 GCA_016930635.1 Sedimentisphaerales bacterium
AGGTCGACCTGCCCATCGCAGCCTTGGCGAAGATGGGAGACCGGAATCCTGCCGGGCGTGTTTTTCTACATATTATAGTGTTTTCGATATTTATGAAATATTTTAATGATATTATATATCTTCTTGCCCTTGTCGCTATAAGCCCAAAAATTCTGTACCGGGCCATAGCACAAAACCGTTACCGCAAGGGCTGGGATGAAAGACTCGGTAAAGTCTGCAGAAAATCTCCCGATAAAAAGTGCATCTGGATACACGCCGTCAGCGTTGGCGAAGTCAATGCTACAAAAACAATCATCGCTGAACTGAAAAAGCAACTGTCTGAATACGAGATGGTCATAAGCGCCACTACCGACACAGGAATTGAACGGGCAAAAAAACTCTATGGCGACGAATTGGCCGTGTTCTATTTCCCGTTTGATTTTTCTTTTTCTATCCGCAGGGCATTTAAAAGATTAAGGCCGAGCATCTGTTTGTTAATGGAGCTTGAAGTCTGGCCGAATTTTACCGCAAGAGCAGCCCATTCAAATATCCCTGTCGTCGTTGTCAACGGCAGGATAAGCGACAGGAGCTTCCCAACATACAATCTCGTAAAACCGTTTGTAAAACCAACCTTTGAAAGGATTACACTCTTCCTTGCCCAAAGTGATGAATATGCCCAGCGTTTTATTGAATTGGCCGGCAGAAAAGACACTACTATAATAACCAGCAGTCTTAAATATGATACTGCCCAGATAACTGAAAAGGTCGAAGGGGCAGATAAACTCGCCGAGCAGTTAAATATTGAAGGCCAGCGTCTTTTGGTTGCAGGCGGAACAGGACCAAATGAAGAAAAAATCATAATAGAAGCCTTCAAAAATTTAAAAGAAGATGATAATTACAGCGATATTAGGCTTGCCATCGTACCTCGTAAACCCGAACGGTTTGATGAAGTTTCAAAACTCATTAAAAATTCAGGCCTGCAGCTTACAAGATACAGCAAGATCAAAGATACCGATCAAAAAATAACAGATCGTGATGCCGTAATACTCGGCGATACTATGGGAGACTTAAGAAAGTTTTATTCGCTGGCAACTGTCGTTTTCGTGGGCAGGTCCTTAGTTCCTATGGGAGGTTCGGATATGATGGAGCCGACAGCAATGAAAAAACCTACTATCTTCGGCCCGCATACCTTCAACTTCAAACAGACCGTTACTGCCCTTCTGGCAAAAGAAGGCGCTGTCGAAGTAAAAGACGGAAAGCAGCTTTATGAATCAGTCAAAAAGTTTCTCGATGATCCCCAATTTGCCGCCCAGATAGCCGCCAATGGCCAGAAAGTCATAAAGGAAAACCAGGGTGCCACGCAAAAAACAATCGATGCTATCATTAAACTTTTAGCTTCTCAGTCATCGCTTTAATATGTTCCGGTCTGGTTCCGCAGCAGCCGCCGATTATATTCGCACCTGCTTTGCGTATCTTTACTGCCCAGTCAGCAAAATCCGCATCGCTGAGCTTATACACCGCTTGGCCGTCAACCAGTTCGGGCTGACCTGCATTGGGTTCTGCCAAAAGCAGAATATCCTTACCAGCCAGTACTCTTGCAAGCTGTTGTGTTAGTTGGAGATATTGGGCCATCTGCAGTGTGCCGCAGTTAAAACCAATAGCTTTTACTCCTAAGGTTGAGAATTCCGCGGTAACTGCTCTTACACTTGCTCCCATCATCGTTTTAAAATCTTTCTCGGCCGGGTCGTAAGCAAATGACACAAATATCGGCAAACTGCAAACCGACTTTATTGCTTCAACTACAACCTTAGCCTCATCGATGGCCATAAACGTTTCGATTGCAAATCCATCAACCCCTGCCTCATATAAGGCTTTTGCCTGTTTTGCATAGGCGCTTTTAAGAGCATCGGGTTCAAGACTGCCGAGAGGCTTTAGAAAATCACCGCTCGGGCCTATGTCTCCCAATACATATTTATCTTCACCCGCTGCCTGTTTCGCATTCTCTGCTGCAGCAGTATTTATCTGCTCTATTTTGTCAGCAAGACCATGACGGGCTAATGAAATTGCATTGCCTCCAAACGTATTGGTCAGGACCGCATCAGCCCCTGCCTCAAAATACGAACGGTGAATCTCCTGAATGATCTGAGGCGATTCGATATTCAGCATTTCATTACATACTCCTGCCTCAATCCCACGAGCAATAAGCTGTGTACCCATCGCACCATCGAGGAAAAACGTTCCTTTAGACAGCTTTTGTTTGAGACTATCTTTTGCCATTACTTTATCTCCAGGTTTTCCAAAATATCGGCCTCAGGCGGGGTAAAAAGTGCTTCAATTTGTTTTTCGCCGGGCCGCCATAACTTGACAGAATTAAGTTTAATCTCTCTTCGGTCAACACAAATTTGTCCCTGATAGTAACTATACGTCAGCTTTCGGGGAAAAACAAGATTTTCCGCCTCGGCCAACTTTTTATAATCATCAAGTTCAACTGTCAAAACAGGACTATCTGAACAGCTGTAATACTCGATTTTCCTGACGAAATGGTCACAGCGGTCCATAAAAATCCTCTTTTGTCCACAACTGCTGATACCCCGGCAAATTAAAATATCATGAATCCCGGCAGAGGCTGCCATATCGACAGAATTACAACCCGAATCCAAAGGATTCAGGAAATCAAGAAACACTGCCGGGTTGGAAATATAATTTCTGCTGTTTTTATCAATGTCGCCTTTAAGATAGACATTAAACATCTTTGCGTAAACCCAGTATTTGCCGTTATTTACAGCAAAACTCATTCCCTTGGGGTCAAACATAACATCGCCGTAAAGACAGTATCTATCGCTGCTTTCAAACCAGAGTCTCACGCCAAAAGACTGTGTCACATCCTTATCCTGCTGGTCCTGGTAAGTTATTTTGCAGTTCCCCGTCGCCCGCACCGGCCTCAATGACCCGGCATATTCTCTCAATGCCGCACTTGCCGCTGATGTAGTTGAAACAGGCGGGCAGATGCGCTTCTGCACAGCGCAGCCTGATATGAAAATAAAAGATAAAAAATAAAAGATAAAAAACAAGGAAGTCATCCGCCAAAGGCAGATTCGAAAATTTTGATTTTTTATTTCTGATTTTTCAATTTCTTTATCCACTAAATTCTACCTGCAGAATTTGCCCTAACTGGTCGGACAACTGTTCTATTTTATCCTCTGTCAGATACGGATTTATCACATCTGCTGTTTCATTACGTCCTGTAATCTTCACCGTCCATATCTCTTTGCCGTCAACGGTCTGTGAAGAATCATACTTAATAAGCCTCTTGCGCATCAGAACAAGTGTAAGCACAAAACGGAAATTTATTTTTTCCTCATCTGTTTCTGTCGCCAATCTTTCAAAGAACGCCAGCAGCATATCATTATCTACAAATATTTTTTTCTTCTTGTCATCTTCCGGCATTGTACTCTTCCAGTAACAGTAAACCGCAGGGCTGTCCTGTTGCCAGTACTGCTCTGTATAGTCTCTTCGTTCGAACCCGTTTCCCGTCTCGACAAGTGTAGCTATAAAACTCCTGCCGGGCCCTATCACCTCACCGCTTCCGCTGCATATGCCCAATGGTTTATGTATTTCCCAATCTGCCATTTTTCCTCAATCAAACTCCAACCATGGTTTTATTTTCACAACTGTTTTTTTACCTATTCCTTTAACCTTCTCAAGGTCATCGGCACCGGCATACATACCTGTGCCGGTACGATAATCTACTATTGCCTGGGCTTTTTTCGGGCCTATCGAAGGCAGCTCGGCAAGTTCGCCGGCGCAGGCCGTATTAGGATTAAGTTTTGCAATTATATCAGGATTAATCTGTTTAGAACCCGTCAGCATCGCCCCGGCAAAGCATAAACTCAAAATCAGACCCGCAAAAAAAACTACTGTCAGCGTCCCGGCCGATGCCTGTTTAACATCCTGTAAATAATTCATAAACTAATAATCAAATCGTTAGTTTTTCTGTATAATCTTCTTCTGAAGTTTTGCTATTGAAGTAAAAGACTTTTTCGGCTTAAACTTTTCATCCAGCAGACCTGAACCGGCAAGAACATTAACATCGCTGTCCGCAAGCGCCGAATAAGTTATACTATTAATAAAAGGTTTACTCAAAGCAACAATACTAAAAGTCTCTATCCATTTTGCCTGCTGTGTTGCGTCCCATGGCTTGTGCCAGAAGCCTGCCTCGTTTGCCTTTTGTTTATCAGCATCATTCGTATCAGGCACACCAAAAGAGGTTATATGCACCGGTTTTGGAACGGGTGCATAGCGGTCCAGCATCGCAGATATCTGCATCATATCCCGGACATGCATACCCTGCTCATTTTTACCGAAGACCATCTGCACACCAAGGGCATCATAGCTGATTCCTGCCTGTGTTACCATATCGATATAAACCAAAGGCGGCACTGTATCACTGTCCTGAGCGTAATACTCGCCCCATGGATGTACTATCTCTATCATTTTAAGACTGCGGTTGTCAGCCTCCCTCGCTGAAAGACAGGCCGTCCTGGTAATATCAAGAATCCGCTCAAAACTGAATTTGAAATAGTTATAAGCATTCAACCCGCCTATAACGAGCCATATATGAATATACTTTGCATACCGTGTGACAACTTTTGAAACAAATTCATAGCTTACTTCACGAATGGCCTCAAAATCACTATACCCCTTGAGCCAGTCAGGCAGAGACTGTTCACTGAAACACAACAACGGGCCTACACAAAGAAGCATTCGCTTTTTACCGAGAATTTCGATACATCTGTCCAGTTCGCTAAAATCATATTCTCCCTTGACCGGTTCTATTTTCGCCCAGCTAATAGGTATAGAAACATGAGCAAACATATCAAAAGTCACCTTGAGGTAGTTCGCATCTTCCAGTTGCTTCGGATTAATGCCGCATCCTATGCTCGACCGCGTAAAATTACGGTTCTGCTGCCTGATATTAAAAACAAGTTCGGCATTTTTGGCTGCAAGCTGTTCGGAGAACTTCATTGCCTTAACGAGACACTTATCAGCCAGCATCGACGCCTTTGCCGGCTCATTGATATTATCAAGAGTTTCGATAAAAAGCTTTTGTGTCTCGGCAAGCTGATCAGCAAAATTCTCTTTCTCTTCAAAAGCGGACCAGTCCTCACGCTTAATGGTAATTTCCATAAGCTTAGCCCTGGCCAGTTCGACATTGAGGATATAAGGCTGCTCACGGTCCGGCAGACGTGTCGTATATAATATTACATTTCCGAAACCTTCGATGGGCCAAAGAAGACTCAAACCGGCAGGCTCAGCCGTCTTTGTCTTACATTCTATAATACCATCTTTGAAAGTCACATTCTTTGAACTGCGAAATGGTATCCTGTCAAGACCGAAAAGAGTCACGCCGATAAGAGAAAAATCCTTTAATACTTTACCGTCCTTGAATACCTGAAATTTCACCCGCAAAACCTTTAAAAAAACTCTAAAAACAGGACTTCGACAAACCCAGTGGAGTCGAAGACACACAGATATGGGATTATAGCATTAAACTTCTACAAAGCAATGAATTTCAATTGCTCAAATCGGGCATGTCAAACAGGACAAATTCGCTTGTTTTCAGCAAATCTGACAGGACTAATTTACACTGGCGAAAATCTCAGAGCGTAAACCGCTTATCTGGGCCTGATTGTGATTTGCCAGCCGATGATTAGCCAAAACAAGAGAGGCTATCAGTGAGAATTGCTCAAGTATTATCTCTATAAAATCATGATATTCGATAGACTTTTCAGGGTTGTCTGCAGGCAAAAGTATTACCGCATAGCCGATACTATTCAAATTGGCAGAAATACCTGAAGCAGCTACAAAGTGCCCGTCAACCTGCGAGATCAAAGGCTCACAGCCGTCGTCGATCTTATCGCAAAGCTCGCCCAGCATCCGGCCGGAAGGAAAAACCCTGCCGAAAACCTCAGGATCATTGGCAATGAAACTGCCGTCCCTGTCAAGGATAGCTAAAACAATATCGCTATCAGAAAACCTGTTAAAAACCAACTCTGCTATCTGCTCAATTATCATCTTATCACCCTGAAACGAAGCCAAGATTTTCTTTACAAATCATCCAATAATAACTTCGTCATATAATCGGAGGGGTTTAATCAAAAATTATACAGATTGATATAAAATAGGAGATTATCGGACATGCCAAAGTAAAAAACAGGTCAAAAACTTGCTTCCACCTCAAGTCTTTTTACAAATACCCCAAAAATCTGGCCGCTATAACAAACATAGAATGAGACCATACAAGCGGCGATACAGACAGTTTCTTGTTGCTCTTAAATATCTGCTCGGGAATATACTCACCTATCCTTTCTAAAGACCAGTTAAAATACTTCTTTGCATTTTCTTTGTCATCACAGAGAGAATAATAAATAGATGCCCAAAAGTTCAACAGTGGCCAGGCACCGGCCCCGGTCAAAGTTACCCAGCCCTGCCGAACGCCGCCGCAGTACTTATCGCCGGGATATCTCAACAAACCACCGTTATTAACTGTATTTTTTTTAATCATGCTATCAACAGTCGCTTTCATCTTTTTATCAAGCGGACTTAATATATTAGCTGGGAAAACCAGACCCAATAACGAAGCATCCGGCCGGTAATCATCTCTTGTAATTTTATCATTTTTGACTGTTTTTTTTGCACTGTATGTTCTTGGTATCATATTTGCGTTACACGAATACATCCTGTTAAAGACGGCTGTCATTTCCTTTTCCGTTTGCAGCCATTTTTTCCTTCTTCCCAACAATTCAACAGCCGTCCTGAGTCCGGCGATACAAATCGCCAAAGAATAGATATGATGTCTTCTCTGGACAGGAAAAATAACCCTCTCTTCCCACAGATCAAAATAAGGCAGGATAAACCTGTCTTTTTTCCATACATTTGAAATTCCTGAAGCAGTTCTTTCTATCAGTTTCTCGAATTTTGATGTATCAGCACCAATACATTCTATATGATGACTAATCGCTAACAATAAAACTCCGCTCTGGTCAGGCTGAAATTGTGTCCCATGATGTGTTAAATGTGTATATCTTTTCCTTACTTTTTGAGATACTCTCACATCAACAGGCGGCACCATAGTTCCACAAATAGTGCCATTAACATTATACGCATTATAAAAAATCCCTGTCTGGCTAAAACCTTCAGCCCTGTTCATACACCAGTCAAAAAATGCCTCAGGTATTTCCTTCAATCCAAGTATATCTGCCGCCATACATATATATGAAGCATCGCGAACCCAGATACGTCTGTAATCCTGAACATTTGAGGGATAAATCGACTTGTCAGAATCCGCAGCAACAATCGCCCCGTTTTGCAGTGAACTATCCTTAATTACCTCCCTGCTTGTCTGAATGAGTTTTTTAAGATGTAGGCTCTTCATTTCAATCTACCGTTAATATATAAACTTAAAATCGAAGATTCAAGACTATAGATTTTATTATTGCGTTGCTAAATAAGCCGAGATATAATTTTTTTAATCCATAAGGACGCAATGACAGAAAAAAATCCAAATAAAAATGTCATCGGATTGATAATTTTAGCCTGTCTGGCTGGTTTTATTATTATTGCATATCTGGGCTATGAAATCTGGAGTAATCAGGACCCCTGCCTGGAAGGACTAATATGGTCAGAAAACATCCCCGCAATAACTTCTATACTCCAGAAGAACAGTGATTTGGTGAATAAAATATGCAGGCATGGAAGAGCACCTCTGCACTCAGCCGCCTTTGCAGGCAATGCGGACATCATAAAACTATTGCTCGAAAAAGGAGCAGATATAAATGGAAGAGATGATAATAACCTCACGCCTTTGTATTATGCAAGGGACCCAAACACTATTGAATTTCTCATCAAAAATGGAGCCGTGGTAAATACCTGCGATGGAACCGGATATACACCTCTGCATCATGCCGCCGGCAAAGGTGAAAAAGCTCTTGTGGATGTTCTCCTTAAAAATGGAGCGGATGCCACCATTGAAAATAATGCAGGGGCCAGGCCTGCCGACCTTGCTGCAACCTCCGGCTACTTTGATATTGCCGATTTTATCCGCGAGGAAATACAAGGGGATTTAAACAACAACTTTCCACAGTGAAAATTTACAATGTTGCTTTGAGCTTGTTCATCGGGAAATTTTCCCCGGGGCAGCTTGTTTCAGTGATATGGCCGGGCGTGGTATTATGACCATATATTCGCCCGGCCGGGATATCATATCTCTCTGAAAGAAAGCGCACAAGTTTCGATAGAGATTCCATCTGGCTTCTGCTTGGTCTCGACTCATCAAAATTTCCCACAAGACAGATGCCTATACCATCCTTATTCGCCCAGTTAGAATAACCTGTTTTACAATGGGCGCCGGTTTTCTGTTTTTGCCAACGGCTGGTAGTCTCCACCCTGCCATTACCGCTGCCTGTACCGTTGCCGATAACAAAGTTATATCCGATCTCGCTCCAGCCTTTTTCGTTGCGATGATAATTATCAAAAGCGGTAGCGCAACCTTCACTGGTACCTGAATGATGAATGATAATTGCATCCCAATCCTTTTCTACCCTGCTCGAAGGTTTCCATCCGTAAGGAACAGATGTGTCAGATTCAGATTTTTTATAACTTTTAGGCGTGTAGTAAGTTTTTGTCGCAGGTACTTGATAGGCTACTTGTTCCCGGCTGCTTCTGTGAAGCAATGTATCTACGCCGGTGATATGGGGTGAGTAGTAGCTTTCTTCCTCCTCGCAGCCGACGAGAAAAAGCATCAGCAAAGGTGTATAGGCAAGAACAACAAATATAAAAATCCTTTTAAACATTTGCACTCGGTCCCCTTAAATAAACCTGCCTTTACTTTCGGTTATATTTGGTCATATGGACAGAATTTCCCGATTCATTGTATTCGACAACATCCATATAGGCCCTGATAAGCAAAACGCCTCGGCCGTTGGTTTTATAAATATTTTCTTCCCTTCGCGGGTCCGCCAGATGATCAGAATCAAAGCCCTGTCCTTCGTCAGTTACCCACAGATCAAGCCTTTCCGCACTTAAGCCGTATTCAATAATAACATTCTTATCTGGATTTCGCTTATTGCCGTGCTTTACAGCGTTTATAATACTCTCTTCCATAGCCAGACGAATCGCGAATAAAGCATCATCAGAGTATTTGAGATTCTCGGCCTGGCAGAGTATTTTCTCACATATCTGCCTAAGTTCCGATATTATCCCCTTTGAAACAAATTTTTCATGGGTGCAGGCTTTAGCAGTCATAGCCTTATTATCGTCTCAAAAAAGCTGGTACATAACATACTGACAGCCAAAAAACGAAACTATTTAAGGGTTTGCATCGCTTTTTTGGCGTCACCATAGACATCAAAAATTTCATCGAGCCTGGTAATTTTGAAAATCTCAAAAATCTTCGGCTTGATACTGCAGAGCTTCAACGAGCCTTTATTCTCTTTGATTCGTTTGCTTACCCTTATAAGCAGCCCCAGAACAGCACTGGACAGGAAATTGACGTTGCTAAAATCGATCACCAAATTAATCTCACCGTCGATTAACGGCATTATAGAGTCCTCAAGGCCCTGGATATCAACATCCTCAAGGATCTTCTCGTCAGTAAGCGTAACGACCGTAGCATTTGAAGCATGATAGACACTAATTCGCGGTTTTAGCTCTTCCATTGGCTTTTACTCCTAAATATTGGTCCTTAAAAACGCTAATAATAGCCGAATACCGGCTAAAGTCAAGTAAACCCCGTTAGAGGTTTCGTAAAAATACTGATTATACACCTAAAATTAGGCTAAATACCCTCTAACGGAATAAAGAGGGATTAATGATAATTTTTTAACTTATTAAAAAAAACTCTTGAAAGTCCTGTTCACTTTTGGTAGATTTACCAACTTAACAGTTTAAGGAGTTTTTGGATGGTTTCTGTCTGTTTCCTTGAAATATAGTGCGGAAAATTTCTTGCTTTTCAGATAGAAAATTCTTACAATGTCCAGATATCTTGCTGTTAAGTTTAGTACACTGGATAAGAGGCCTAAAATTGGGTCTTTTAACTGTTAATGAGTCAGGCATCTCGAGTTGATACACAGTTTTACATAGCGCAGGAAGTATCCGAACGTAACAATAAATTGTTTTTGGAGGTTATAAAATGAAGATAAGCAGATCGACAGGTTATGCCCTTGTAGCAGTAGGCTACATTGCACAATATTACAGGGAAGGTGCCGTATTAGCTTCAAGAATTTCCAAGCAATATAATATACCACTTGAGTATTTGTTGAAGATATTACAGCAGCTCGTAAGAGCTAATGTATTGCGAAGCAAAAGAGGACCGAGAGGCGGGTTCTTTTTGGCCAGGCCGGCCGAGAGTATTACTCTGCTCGAAATCATCGAAGCAGTTGACGGCCCGATGTTCAGCCATCTGCAATTAGCTGAACAGACAAATAACGAACCGTTCAGTCTGAAAATGGAAAAGGTCTGCCAGCAGGTAACAGAACGTGTACGAGATATCTTCGGCGCAGCCAAACTTTCGGATATGATGGGCAGCTAAACCGGCTTTTTTAAAAATGACGATAACGGAATTCCAGGAGCTGATAGCTGAAAAGTACCTCCATCGCGATAAGGAGCGTGGAACGTCAAAGACGTTTATGTGGCTTATCGAAGAGGTAGGCGAACTTGCCACTGTACTTGCTGAGGAAAAAACTACCCAACAGCAAAAGGAAGATGAATTCGCGGATATTTTCGCCTGGCTGTGCACGCTGGCCAATATAAATGATGTGGATATCGAAAAAGCTTGTATAAAAAAGTATTGCGAAAACTGCCCAAAAGGGTTTAAATAAAGAAAATCAGATATCAATAAAAAACCCCGCCTTTTGAGCGGGGTTTTTAAATATCAACTCAATAATATTAACATCGATTTACGGCGACGGTATGGTGACCTCGACTGTTCCAAGAGAATCACCTGGATAGGCGCTGAAAACTTCAACAATATAATCGCCATCTGCAAATGGACCTAACAAGGCAGTAGTCGGGAAATCACATATACAGGTGCAGAAACCGGGAATTCTTTCTACTTCATCAATTATAATCATATTACCTTCAACTGATACATCCAGACCGATATCCTCTGCACGTGTACAGCAGTTTGCCACAATCATATCCTCAAAGTAGAGCATATTGCCCTGCACTGTTATGCTAAATCTCGTACCACCTGGTGGATCAGCTACAGTAACTGAATCCAACTGGCTTGAACTTTCTCCCATATCACAAGGCTGAACATCAAGCTCAAGCACCGTTGGCAAATACATAATTTCTCGCCAATATGGCCCAAATTCAGCAAAGTCTCTGTTATTTATCTGGCCGTCAGGATACATATCGGTATCAGGATTTGACGGCTCAGGTTCGAGCCAGTTTTCCGCCATTACAGCAACATCTTTGTAGTCGATCACGCCATCAGGATAAAAATCAGGCGCCCATTCAGGCGGATATGAGATAGTATGCAAACCGACATCCGGCAGATAGTCCGTTTCAAAAGCCATATTTCTCGCAAAGGCCTTATATGATATCTCAGTTCCTATCATCGCCGTCGGTAAAGCAATCTGCACAGGTATATCGAACTGCACACCGCAGGGCCTCGGCGGCACAACCATATAGTCGGCATCTTTGTCACCAAAAATCATTTCGTAGATTATAGGTGAAGAATCTATAGGCATCCATGCTCCAAATTCATACATTTCAAGAGTAATCATACCGTCGAAAGGATAATAGGTAACACGGTAATCAAGTCCTTCAGGCGGCTCACCTGTACCCGGATTGTTATCAGCTTCTATATAGAATCCAATTTGAGTAGGCTCTGCAAACGTGAGTTCCTGAACCTGGGCAACAAGATGCAGGACATGCAGACCTGCAAATTCCATCCAGGACTGAGCCCAATGAAGGTCAACAAAAGGAAAAGGTATATCACCGAGAGCATCGTATGCGTCCCGGCCGTGGCCTCTAAGAGCCGCATGGAGCGCAAAATTTTCCAGCTTATTATCCATCTCGGTAAACTGTGCCGCTGCCACCACTATACCTATTCGATGACATGAACGTACAACACCATCAGGATCTTTTTTAACATCCGGATACATTTTATTATTGGGGTCATTGGAATGATCCGGTCCGAGAAGAATATGGTTCAGTTCATGAGCAAGTGTGGAAGGTTTTATCCAGACATTCGGGTCGTTCGGCTCGTTTGGGCCTGGTCTTCTTCCCGGAACCAACTCTATTACATTACCAATCTGTCCGGACACATAATTTGGTTCACCGGTTACGACGGCTTTCGACAAGCCCCATATATTTACCCTGTTGGGGTCGTTCTTATTGGGGTCATAACCTGAATTGGGATCATAGACATGATTGCTGTCCACAACGAATTTGGCATGGCCTTTGTCTGCCTGATTAGCTACACCTATATAGCCCCTGATCTGCGACTCGCTGATAGCTCCACCTCTTGTCGTATGAATCTGGACTTTAACTTCCTTCTCAGCAGCATAGGCTGTATAGATACCGCCAGCCAGTGCAATACAAACAATTAAAAACACTACCGAAATGAGTTTATATTCCTTCATTTTCCACTCTCCTTAAATAAAGCAAAAGTTTCTCTCTTAACTTATTGGCCAAAAATATATTAAATCTTAAAAATACGAAAAAGTCAAGCAAAATATAAGTGTTTCCAGCCGTGAAATGTCTGTTTTAGGCAGCCTGGTCTTCAGGCGTTTGCGGGACAGATTCACCAGAGGCTGCACCGGACATAGCCTTGTAGAAACACCAGCCAAGACCCACAACGATAAGCAGAAAGACAACGCTTAAAATAATATAAGAAGCGCCGCTCAATTCATCTGTATGCACAACCTGTGACGGTTTGACCTGCTTCGTTATGTAAATCAAAACCGTTGCAAGCGCAACACTGATATTACAGACAGACAAAATACCTGCAATCGGTGCGATAACAGATACCCTTGAGTCGGCTTTGCTGAAACGGTCAAGAATAGAATTAGCCAGAAGTAATCCGCCGATTGCCGTTAGAATAATAATGACTATAAGTACTTCGCAAACCCCTATAGTCAGCGGAATAACCAGAATAACAACTAAAAGAACTAACGAAACCAAGGAAAGAACCAGGCCGGCAAAACTGCCTGATTGCCCTTTTGTTTCAAGCGGTGCTGATTCAGGATTATCTTCAGGATAAGGGCTTTTAATCAGACTAAGCACGATTGAAATAACCGGGGCAAGTGCAACTACGACCAGGCCGACAACATTAGGCCAGTTAAAGCCGCCGGCCTCTTTAACCAGGAAATCCTTGCCGCTGAAGTCATCGAAGAGCGACCAGACAAACAACGTGCCTAAAATTACAGGTATCACCATACGAATAAGATAGTTCCACCATTGGCCGAGAGCAAAATCACTTCTTTCGTTTGCATGAAGCCGCAGCCTGTCGATGCGGTACAGCCAGCCGAGCGCCACACACTCGAGCAGGCCGAGAAACGCTATGCCCCATGTACCGTTAATAAAGCCGTCAATAACACCGAGCCAGTTTAATCCGCCGCTGGTAACATAAATTACACCGAAACCAATCCCGACCAGGCTCATAAGGATAAGTACGATATCTCTTTTGAAACCTGTTTTATCAACAATAGAAGCAAGAACGGATTCGGTAATAGAAAAGGCAGAATCGATACCGAGTGTTATCAGTGCAAAGAAAAAGATAAAGCTGAACCACGCCGAGTATGGAAGCTGAGCAAGCGCATACGGGAACGCCACAAACGCAAGACCGGGACCGCCTGAAACGACTTTTTCCACACCTACAGGATTGCCTGCCTGCTGGGTGGCAAAAGCCATTCCGCCAAGCGTCGCAAATACAGCTATACCCGCAATGAAGCTGGTGGCAAAGTCACTTAAGCCGATGATGACAGCGTTATTATTGATATCACTTTTGCGATGGAGAAAACTGGCATAAGTAAGCATTACCCCAAAGGCCAGGCTCAGCGAAAAGAATACCTGTCCGAATGCGAACCGCCAGGTAGAAGGTTTGGCTAATTCTTCCCAGGTCGGATTTAAGTAAAAGGCAAGCCCCTGAATAGCACCATCAAGCGTCAGCCCCCGAATAGTTAAAATCAAAAGCATCAGCCAGGGCAGCGGAACAGTAAGCCAGACGATCTTACTGACAAGTTTTACGCCTCTGAATATGCACAGGTACATCAAAAACCAGGCAACAACAAGAGGCCAGAAAACCTGCCATTGTATCGAGCCGAGCGAGAAACTTTCCTGGTAGCCCAGATAAGTATTATAAAAAAAACCTTCAGCGTTTTCGACTCCTTCGATACCAACACCTGCCCAGGGCAAAGCCCCGCCGTTGAAAATTCCTTTTATGCTCAACCAAAGATAGCTGAAACAATAGGCCAGGATAACCGGATAATATGTAATGATGACAAAGCCGAGAATAATTCCCCACCAGCCGACCATCTCGAGTCTTTTATTGCATCGGCGAAAGGCGTTCGGAGCTGCACGCTGAGTGAAATGGCCGAGACTGAACTCCAGGATTAACATTGGTATGCCGACAAGGCAAATGGCAATAATATAAGGTATCAGGAAAGCTCCGCCGCCGTAGCTGTATAATTTATAAGGAAATCCCCATAAGTTGCCAAGACCTACCGCTGAACCTATGGCAGCAAGAACAAAACCCCCTCTGCTGCCCCAATTTTCACGTTGTTCTTCAAGAAGCTCCATTTAATCCTCCATGAAATATTTTCTCCCTGCGCTGTCGCTTGGGCTCTGTTTTCTATTTCTGAACCCTATACCCTAAAATTTAATGATCAATCCCAAGAACGCTGAGAGTATCCCGCTCAATAATTTCCCTGATTTTTTCTCGCGGCACAGCAGGCAAATTAGTGTCACCAAGCAATTTGTTAAAACCAAGCAGCGTTTCAATACAGCTTTGCGCGCTTTGCAACGGCAGGGACGAACCAAAAAATAATTTACCGAGAACATCGGCTTCGTGGGCAGACAGGACTATATTATACACTTCCCATATCTTTTTCGGCCGAATGGTCAGATCGCCGAAAACATTTTCGTGCTTTGCAAGCATACAAAGTGTTTCATGAATGAACGGCATGCCCATCGAACCGATGATAATTTTAAGATTACCGAAAGTTCGCGCAACTTCATCAAGCAGATACGGCTTGGCATAATCAAGCACGGAGTCCGGCGTAAAAGGCGGCGCGTTATGGAAGAATAACGGCAGATTAAGCTCGGCAGCAGTTTCATAAAACTGCATCGCCCTGCTGTGCGCAGGATGAAAACCCTGACGGCAGCAATAAAGCACGGCCCCGTCGAGTTTGGCATGGTCTTTCATCTTCGACCAGTACTTTACCGAAATATCATCAGTAACCGGATTAACCGAGGCAAAGGCAAATAATTTTTTGGGATGCTTGGCTGCGTATTCGCCAAGAAGCTTGTTCGATTGATTCTTATCCTCCTCAGGAGCTGCCAGGACAATACAGGCGTCGATCTGCTCGGCAGCGGCAAAATGATCCTCCGGCCTGATGTTGCAGCCCGGAAAACTCATATGCGTATGACAATCTACAATCATCCCTGATTCCCTCAACACAGTACAAAACAATAACTTACAAACAACAATATAGTATCGCCCCTGCCTTGGTACTGTCAAGAACAATAAAACTTGCCTTTTGGCCGTCGAAAGCTAATATGCCAATTATGCCGAAGCACAAAAAAACACTCAAAAATATCCTCGAGGGACTGTATCAAAAGTACAATCACAAAAAATTCATCCCGCCTGACCCGCTGCAGTTTGTCTATCATTATAAAAGCAAAGCAGATATGGAAATCGCGGCTTTTTTGGCAGCCGTGTTCGCATATGGAGCCGTCGAACAGATCGAAAAATTCCTAACTGCCCTGCTGACAAAGATGGGGCCCCGCCCTGCCGAATTCATCAAAAACTTCTCCGCCACAGACAAAAAACTTTTTAGGAATTTAAAATACCGCTTCAATACCAGCGAAGATATTATCAGCCTGCTCATCATTCTCAAAAAGGTCTTAAACCGCTATGGCAATCTCGAGAACCTGTTTCTCAAAGGTTACAACAAAACAGACGAGAATATCATCCCGGCCGTAAATAATTTCAGCCATACTCTATTGAAAATGCATAAAGCCAAGCCAGGCAGAGGATTAAAATTTCTGCTGCCGGACGTAAAAAAAGGCGGTACCTGCAAAAGATTGTTTCTATTCCTCCGCTGGATGGTTCGACAGGACAAAGTTGATACCGGGCTGTGGAAAGGCATCGATAAATCCAGGCTGATCGTTCCGGTTGATGTTCATATGGGCCGATTGAGCAAAATAATCGGCTTGCACCGCAGAAAAACAGTTAATCTCAAAGCCGCTGTCGAAATAACCGCCGGTTTCGCCCAAATATGTCCAAAAGACCCTGTAAAATACGATTTTGCGATGTGCCGAATCGGCATATTGGAGGATTGTACAGGCAGAAAAAACCCCTACTGTCCCAGCTGCGAATTGGCTGGATTTTGCGGCAGAAAATGATTGAATCCCGTTAGAAATTATAGAGTATCGATATCTGCAATAGAAAGGTAAACTCACTCGCCACAAGCATATTTCTAACGGGATGAAAATTTGATTGAAGATCCGGGGAATTTAGGGTAAAATGGTATTTTTAAGTTAAATCTATGAAAAAGGTAAGATAAATGAGACAAAGATTTTTAGGTATTATCACAATAATCATACTTTTGGCCTCTATTAACGCATTTTCAGCTCCACAGCCTTCGATAGTCCCAAGAACTAATCAGTGGACTCTAAATGTAGTCTTTGACCAGCCTCAGCAGATAACGGTCAAAGTACCGGGGCAGTCAAAGGCTCAGAGGTTCTGGTATATTATTGTAACTTTGACCAATAACTCAGATATAGATGTACCTTTCTACCCTACCTGCGAAATGATGACAGACACATTTCAGATACTCGGCGCATATCACGACTCTGAAAATGCTGTCTTTAATAAAATAAAACGCAGACACAAAAAGAAATACCCTCTGCTCGAATCCATCTGGCATACAGACAGCAGAATCCTGCAGGGACAGGACAATACAAAAGATTTGGTAATTATCTGGCCGGACTTTGAGGCCAGGGCGAAAAATATCTCGCTGTTTTTAGCGGGAATGAGCAATGAAACTGTCTCCGTCGAGCATCCGATAGACAAAGATGAAAACGGAGAGCCGTTAAAGTTATATCTGAGGAAAACTCTTGAACTGCAATATTCTATAGGAGGGGATGAAAAACTTCGCAGCAGTGCCAAACTTGCCTATAAAGGTAAACGCTGGGTCATGCGGTAGATATAGCTCTGTACACTTGCTATATTTCATTACAAAACCCATCCATTTTTTCTGTCTCTAAATTTGCTTTTCACCCTATTTTTTCTTATAATTATCTTATGTACCGTGTTTTAAAGGCTTTCTGAAAGGGTTAAAAAAGGCCTTAATCGAGGTTAAGCAACTACAAATAAAGGGGGAAAGTTATGTTCTACGGCAAAAGTTTATCTGTGTTTTTGTTGATTGTAACGATATTATCGGTCGGTAACAGCTACGGCGCTAACGAAAACGCTAACCCAAACGCAAACGCCAACCCAAACGCTAACGCTAACGCTAACGCCGTTAAAAAAATCGAAGGCGAAGGCACATACAGCTACATACCAAGATTTATCGACATTACCACAGTGGCTGATTCTTCGATGTACGAGCCCGATAATGACGGGTTAATACTGGAAAAAACTTTACTTGCTGATGCAGCCACCGCTTACTATGGACATCTAATTAACCAGCAGAGCGGAGATATTGATTACACCCTGGGCCTGGATACTATAGGAACATGGGAGCCTACAGGAGCTTCCAGTGCTCAGTTACTGGCCGGGGCAAAGGCAACTGTAGAACTGATAAGTGCCGAATTCGAAGCAAGCGATATCTTAGTCGACTCAATACGCGGATTTGACTCGAATATATACCTCGAAAAAGGTACATCTTCACCGGGTTCGCTGGATGTTACAAATGCTTATCTTTATTATGCCAGCAACCCTGTTTTAGAAGGGGCAGGACCAGGCGAAATAATAGATTCATTATACGCCTTTTACGACGCCGGCCAAACCGCCGGCAATTCAAACTGGGGATACTATGGACTATCACCACAGAACTATTTTGAAGGTAATGTCGGTATTGGAACTACAACTCCTGCAGCAAAACTCGATGTTAATGGTGCTATTGCTGTCGGTGGAAAAACAGTTATTAACGACTCCGGCGAATGGGTAGGCGAAACAGGTCCTGAGACAGACCCGCAAGTCGGTGAAAATACCACAAATTATGTTCCAAAATGGGATGATGTAACTTCATCTCTCATAGCAGGCTCGATCTTTGATAACGGTAATGTTGGTATCGGAACGGCAACTCCGGCATATCCATTGGACATAAGCGGTTCTGTACGTATCCAAAATCCTACATATGCCCGGCTTAATTTGCACAGCACCGGGACAGGAGGACATAATTGGTTCCTGCAGTCAGATGTTACAGATGGATCTATGCAAATTGTTGATGAAACCGCTTTAGAGTCTCGGATGATTATCACCAACATAGGCAATGTCGGTATCGGCACGACAGCTCCCGATCATTTACTTACATTAGAAGGTTCATCCTATCCTGGAATGACTATTAAGAATGCCGGGGCAACCAAGGCTCAGTTTGGAGTCTCTACCGGACCAGATGAGTACATAGTAGGCAGCATTGCAGATGATCTGGCGATAACTTCCGCAGGAAATGTGCTCATATCCTCCGGACCAATTGGTACTATTGCTGGAATATATTTAAAAACAGGCGGCAATGTAGGTATCGGAACAACAGCTCCTGGAAGCAAACTGGATGTTGATGGCGGTATCACGATTCGCTCAGCTAATGGGTTTCAGTTGAAAAATTCCATGAACAACCAATCTATGACCCTTTACGACAACCTAAATGAGATGATATTTACCTCGTCTTCAGACGGTGAGGTTATGAGAATCCAACATGCTGGTAATGTTGGTATCGGAACAATTACACCGAGTGAGAAGTTGGAAGTAGCCGGCAAAGTCAAGGCAACATTCTTTGTTGGAGACGGCTCAGAACTGACTAACATTGCTGAGACAGACCCGCAAGTTGGTACCATTAACACCAATTACGTACCAAAATGGGACGATGTAACTTTATCTCTCATGACAGGTTCGATCTATGACAACGGCAATATCGGCATAGGAACAACGAATCCAAAGGACAAACTAACTGTTTTAGGACCTATCCGATTAAATGGTATAACACAAGGCGGCCAAGTAATATTAGGTGACCCTGGTGATGATTCTGAAGGTGAACATAATGCCTGGAATATTGATAATGAAGATCAATATCTAAGGTTCTTTAAAAATTCGGGAAGTGACCCGGGTCATGTGATGGTAATGACTTTAGATACTAATGGCAATGTTGGTATCGGCACAGCAAGTCCGACCGCAAAGTTAGCAATAGAGGAAATTTTTAATAATAGAGTCAACCGTGACGGATTGTATCTTTACGGGACATCTGATAGCGGATATGCAACTCTTAAAGTCAGGACTATGTATGGATATACTGATGGTGGTGATATAATTGACATTCAAAATGCCAACGGAACTGCAGCATTAGTAATGAACAATCTTGGCAAAGTCGGCATAGGCACAGCAAATCCGAC
>JAFGGI010000024.1 GCA_016930635.1 Sedimentisphaerales bacterium
CGCCGCAGTTCGATACACATTATTGATGTTCGCCAGACTCTCAAAGGAATTATCCTCGCCAAAAAACTGATTTCCGATGTAGTCTCGAAAGGCAAGGATGTTGTCTTTGTCGGCACTAAGCGCCAGGCGCACAAGCCGGTAAAAGCAGCGGCCGAAGCAGCAGGTATGCACTATATTACGACACGATGGCTCGGCGGTTCACTGACAAACTTCAGAACAATCCATTCACGTATTCAGAGACTTGAAGAGCTCGAATCAATGTTAGAGGACGGCTCTATAGAATCGGAGAGCAAGAAAAGGGCTTCAACGCTCAAGCGTGAGCTTCGCAAAATCAAGGCAAATCTCGAGGGTATCCGAAATCTGAAGAATATCCCGGGAGTGATAGTTGCTGTTGATGCTCGCAAAGAGTCGCTTGCACTGCGGGAGGCCAGAAAAATGGGAGTCCCTACCATAGCGATTATAGATACCGACTCCGACCCTGACCTTGTTGACCTTGCGATACCTGCAAATGACGATTCGGTCAAGGCGATAGAGCTGATAACCAATGAGCTGGTCGCTGCAGTAGTCGAAGGCAAAACTATGTATAAGGCCATTGCGAAAGAGGCTGAGCCTGTTCGAAAGCCGCGCCTCAAACGGCGTTCGATCGCCAGGGCAACGGGAAATGACGACAGGGATTCTCAATCCGCTGCTACCAGTCAGGCTGTTGCCCAGGCAGAACCGCCGGCACAGACCGAATCGGATCAGGCACCGCAGGCTGCTAATTAAGACAAACATATCGGCTGTACCTTGAAAATAAGAACAGCCGGTTTCTATACATTTGGAAATTAATTTCTATTAAGAATAAGTAATCAGGAGATAACAAGATGGCAGAAATTTCATCAGCTTTAGTTATGAAGCTTCGCAAAATGAGCGGTCAGGGAATGATGGACTGCAAAAAGGCGCTTGAGGAAAACGACGGAAATCTTGAAGAAGCTATGACAGCACTTCGCAAAAAAGGTCTGGCTACGCTTGCTAAAAGAGCCGATAGAGACACAACTGAAGGTACGGTTGTATGTGTTATAGCCCCTGACGGCAGAGAGGCTGCAATGGCTACACTTTGCTGCGAAACTGATTTCGTCGCAAAGAGTGACGACTTTATCAATACCACCAGGATTCTCAATGACTATCTGCTTTGCTGTGACAGCCCCGAAGGCGCTCAGGCATTGCTGGATACCGAAAAAGATTCGAAAAAGTTTTCAGAAGTTTTGACTGAATGTGTCAGCAAGACCGGCGAAAAAATGGAATTAGGAAATTATGCAAAGTTCAAACTCACCGGCCCAGGCCTTATTTCTACTTATGTCCATTTCAACGGGAAAATCGGCGTAATGATAGAAATTGAAACGGATACTCAACAAGTTGCCGACAATGAACAGTTCAAGCTTATCGCCAAGGACATAGCGATGCACATTACAGCGATTAATCCGCTTGCTCTGGATGAATCCGGCATTGATGCCGAAACAATTGAAAAGGAAAGAGCCATAGCTGCTGAGCAGGTCAAGGGCAAACCTGAAAATATCATTGAAAAGATTATAGACGGCAAAATAAAGAAGTTTTTTGCCGACAATTGTCTGCTGGAGCAGGGCTTTGTGAAGGACGAAAAGGTTCAGGTCAAGAAAGTTATCGCCGACGCTGCAAAGGCAGCCGGCGGAACAGCAACGATAAAAAGATTTGTACGATTCGCTATAGGATAATATAATAAGCGCCCCCGTTACTTGCCGCCGGGCAGGTCAGGGGTGCTTTTTTATGCTCGTGTTTTCAGATTAAGGCGGCCAGGATGAGCGAACTGAAATATAAAAGGATTCTTCTGAAACTAAGCGGCGAAAGTTTTTGTCAAAGCGGCGGCTTTGGCATCGAAGGCACCCAACTCGACTCTATTGCTGAACGCATCGTCCAGATACAAAAACTCGGCACACAAATTGCCATCGTTGTCGGAGGAGGCAATTTTCTCAGAGGCGAAACCTTCAGCCGGGCAAGTCATATCCCTCGCCATACCGCCGACTATATGGGAATGCTCGCAACGGTTATCAATGCCTGTGCACTGCAGGAAACCCTTGAAAAGCTCGGTCAGCCCACACGCGTCTTAAGTGCGATAGAGGTCTCTGCTATTTGTGAGCCTTTCATCCGCAGAAGGGCGATAAGACATCTCGAGCAGGACAGGGTCGCTATTCTTGCCGGAGGAACAGGAAACCCGTTTTTCTCTACCGACACCTGTGCAGCACTTCGCGCATCGGAGCTTGATGCTGATGTTATCATAAAAGCGACAAAGGTTGACGGTGTTTACGATGACGACCCCGTTAAGAATCCGCAGGCAAAACTGTTTGATTCGCTCACATATCAGGATGTGCTGAATAAAAACCTGCGGATTATGGACCATACCGCGATAAGTATGTGCAGCGAAAATAAAATTCCTGTTGTCGTTCTGAATATTTTCCAGACCGGCAACATAACAAAAGCTATTTTAGGTGAAAAAATCGGTACGGTTATTTCTTAATTTTGTCAGGAGACAGCTATGCCGCAACAAAAAACGATAAATGAACACAAAAATATGATGGAAAAGGCTCTTGAGTTTCTGCACGCCGAACTGAAATCCGTCAGAACAGGCAGGGCATCGACAGGACTTGTTGAAAATCTCAAGGTTGATTACTATGGAACACCGACGCCGTTAAAGCAGATTGCTGCACTGTCTGCACCGGAGGCAAGTATGATAGCTATAAAGCCTTTTGATATCAGTTCTATAAAGGAGATTGAAAAAGCAATTCGCAACAGCGACCTTAGCTTGGCGCCTATCTGTGATGGAAAAATAGTCAGGCTTAACATCCCGCCCCTTTCAGGAGAAAGACGACAGCAGCTTATCGCACAGGTTAAACAGCTCGGAGAACAATCGAAAGTCAGCATCCGTAATATACGCAGAGATGCCAACAAAAAACTCGAGTCTCTTGAAAAGGCTAAAACCATTACGGAAGATGATCGTGATAAGGGCAAAAAGATAATCGATGACCTGACCAAAGAATTTACTGATAAAATAGATGCCGTTATCAAAACAAAATCGGATGAGATAGTGCAGGATTAACAGCCGGCCTGACGGTCGACTTAATAAATCTCAAAAACATAATTTGGAGGGGACCAAATGCGGCCTTACAACATTATTTTCAAAAGAAAGAATCTTCTGGGCGTGCTGATTTTCATTGGAGTACTTTTCCTGATAATCTTCTTTGCTGTTCCGCTGTATCTTTCGAGTAACAGCGGGAAAAATCTGATCCTCGGCAAAATAAACAATTCGATTGACGGCAAAGTTGAGGTCGATTCTTTTTCGATGGGATGGTTTGCAGGCTTAAAGGCAGACAAGCTGAACTTTACAGACAACAAAGGCCTGATGAAACTTACCGCCGAACAAATTGCCGCTCAGCTTAAATACCTTTCACTGCTTGGCGGAAAGGTGATGATTGACCAGGCTGTGATAGACAAACCTTTCCTTACGGTAACGATTGACCACAGCAAACCGATTCAGACAGAACAAAGTACCAAATCTGTCCACTCAGGCAAAAAAGCATCAGTTCCGCCTTTGCCGCTGGACCAGATGGACCTGACGATAAACGACGGCAATATCAGAGTCAGTTCACTAAATGCAGACCAGACAGTGGAGACTTTGGAAATTAAGGATATAAACAGCAAAATTGCCGTCAACCCACCGCCCGGCAAAAGCAGTTTCGATGTTTCTATGACCGTAGCAGGTGCGAACGAAGTCTCTGACATCACGGCAGTCGGCGAAATAAAAACTGCCAAAAAACAATGGTCCCTGGCAGGTGCCACAGGAAATCTTAAAATAAAAGTCAACGACCTTGAACTTGCTGCTTTGGCGCCGCTGTTCGAAATATTCGATGTGAACGCAACCGCCAAAGGAAGGGTAGAGGCCGATATAAATGCTCAAATGAAAAACGGGCTGTTCGAAAATCTCCAGGGCACAGTCAATGCAAGTGATCTCGATGTGTCAGGCTCATTTCTAAAAGGTGACAGACTGCAGACTTCTAAATTAGAGGCAGATGCGAAACTCAGCACTACCGAAACATCAATAAATATTGATCATTTAAAAATAGAAACGGACGGCTTAACTGCTGACGTAAAAGGTACCGTACCGAAAACGCTAAAGAGTCTTGAAGATTTCTTAAAAGCCGATTCCCCCGATACGCTCCAGGGAGAATTTGACTGCGACCTTGCCAAAAGCTTAAAGCAGATTAAGACCATTTCAAATTTCAAGGAAGACTTCGACATAAGATACGGCAGGGTGAGCGGAACCGTAAATACCGAAGCTAAAAACGGAACGAGAATTGTTGAGACAAAGGTAAAGTTCTGGGCCCTGGAAGGAAAATTTCCTGTAAAACAAATTATTCTTTCAGAGCCCATCGACTTCGAAGCAAAGATCGTATCGAGACAGGAAACGATAACGATAGAAAAACTTATTATGGATTCGTCCTTTGTCCAGGCCGCCCTTAATGGCACGACGGATAATATGAATTATACCGCCGATGTGGACCTCGTCAGGTTCCAGGCCGATGTGGGCCAGTTCTTTGAAATAAAACCGAAGCTTCAGGGAACTGCTAAACTCAACGGCAAAGCTTCTCTTGTAAACAGAATACTTACCAGCTCAGGCAATGCTTCCGTCAGTAATATAATAATAACTATGCCCGACGGCGCAGTGCTTTCAGAACCGACAGCAAGTGTTGGTTATAATTTTAATATTGATGTAGATAACAAAATGGTCAATGCAAAAAAACTTGACATCTCCGCTGGGCCCGGGAAAGTTAATATCGACAGTTTCACGATACCGTTAGATAAAAAAACAACGGCCCCGACACAGTTCAACACAACTTTTGCCGTGGACCTCGATAAGTTCGATCCTTGGATAAAAACTTTCGGAAAAACAAACCCAAAAGCACAATTTGCCGGTTTTGCCAAAGGCGACCTGTCCTTCAAAAAATCGGGAGACATCATCGAAGCATCTACAAAGAAAACTGATATCCAGAATCTAAAGATCACCTCGCCCGGCCAGGAACCATTTAATCAGTCAACTATGGCAATCTCGTTCGCAGGAAAATTTGACACTAAAAATAAGATATATGACCTTAAAAATCTTATGATAAACAGTCCTCAGATAAATATCTCAGGTGATATTACTAATGAAGACCTGGGCACAAAAACCAAAACAACCGGCTCGCTAAAAGCAAATTATGACCTCGCAGCAGCAAGCTCGATTATTTCACCTTTTACACCGAGCGGTTTTAAAGCCACCGGAAAAAGAAATGATTCTCTGTGGTTTTCAAGTACATATCCTAAAAACAATCCGGAACAATTGAGAACGAATCTTAATGCACAAACAACTTTCGGTTTTGATACCGCTCAGTATATGGGCCTGGATATCGGCAAAAGCGACTTTGACGTAAAGATCAAAGACGGGATTATGACGATTGCGCCGTTCAGCACAACCGTCAACAAAGGCAAGCTCAATTTCGCCGCGACAGCAGACCTTACAACCAATCCTCCGATGCTTAAAACTACTAACCAGATGAAAATTTTCGATGCTATTCAGATTAATCAGCAAACAACCGATGCGCTCCTCAAATATGTCAATCCGCTCTTTGCCGATGCCGTTGATATCTCAGGCATATTGAATTTCGATTGCCAGACACTCGCCTTCCCCCTTAAAAAAGGATATAGAAACAGCATCGAAACCACCGGCATACTTGCGATAGACAATATGCGGCTGGGACAGTCATCTCTGCTGGGACAGATTATTCAACTGACCGGCGCCTCACAGGACCCGGTCTTAACCGTTCAGCCTACAAAACTCGTACTGGCCAACGGCATCCTCAGATACGACAATATGCAAATGGACTTTGAAGATAAAAGTATCAACTTCACCGGCCAGATAGGACTGGACAAATCAATGCAAATGACGGTTACACTGCCCTGGACACATAACGGCCAAAGGATCACTCTGCCGCTGAAAGGTTCTGTTGACAAGCCTGAAATTGATACCGCTAAACTTGCAGAACAAATATTACAGAAGGAACTTGAAAGACAGGCAGAAAAAATCCTGGAAGATATATTTAAGTAAGGGAATATATGATGTTCGATAAACTGCTTTCTATGCCGAAAGATGTCGGTAAATTTACACGTTTCCTGTTTTTCCAGATAAGACTCTGGCCCCAGTGCGTCAAACTCTTAATTAAAAATCGCGCCGGCCAGCAGGCTGCAGCACTGGCATATCATACTATCTTCGGCCTTGTACCCCTGACAATAGTAATGCTGCTTATCTTTCATTCTCTTCATGCTTTTGACGATATTGGCGTCCAGCTTCGGGAATTTGCCTATGAACAAAGTTTTATAAAAAATATCCAGTACTCAGCGCAGCCAGACGACCCAAATGGCGCTGTTTCAATAGCACAGTCGATCGATGAATTCACTACTAATTTTTATGAAAAGCTGAACAAAGGTTCAATAACAATAGCAGGCTGTGCAATTATTATATGGGCTGCATTGGCCCTGTTAAATACAATAGAAAAATCCTTCAATAATATCTGGCATGTAAGTCGGGGTAGAAATTTTATTCACCGAATAACGAACTACTGGGCACTGCTGACGCTTGGCCCTCTGCTTTTCGGTTTAGCGGTCTATGTCAATGCTCGATATAGTATTACCAATGCAAATCTTCTGGCATACTTGGGCCCTGTAGTCCCGTTTACAATTGCCGTCATCAGCCTCTTTGCACTTTATATGCTTATGCCCAGTGCGAAAGTAAGTTCAAGGGCCGCTATATGGGGAGCAATTATTGCCGCTATTGTATGGACGGTTGCAAAGTGGGCTTTCGGACTGTACATAGTAAAGCTCATTCCGTACAGCAAAGTCTATGGCGTACTTGGTCTGATACCCCTTGGCGTGCTGTGGATATATATTACCTGGCTCATAGTCCTCTTCGGCCTGCAGCTTACATTTACAACACAGCACTTAAAAACTTTAGAGGAAGCTGAACGTGCTGCCGCCAAAGCGCCCCAGGAACATTTCCTTGCAACCGAGCTGCATGTAATGAATATAGTCTCATTCGTCTTTAAGGAATTCGAAAAGAGAAATGCGCCTATCCATACCGAGCTTGTCAGCAGTCATTTGAATCTGCCTGCGGATTTGACTGAAAATATTTTAAATCATCTCACAAAATCGCAGATTCTTTTGAAAACTACTGAACCGGCCCCAGGCTTTACTCCTTCAACTATAGCAGAAAATATTACTCTTGCTGATATCGCCGATGCTGTTGCTGCTGCCAGTTTCATCAAACCTTCCGACCAGTCTTCTGCACTGACACATCTTTGGCAGCAGCAAAGAGAAAAACTTTCTCAGGTTACCGTCAGACAGGCAATCGGAGAATTTATCCCGCAGGAATGATCCCTAATTTTCCTTGGCACGCTCTTCCAGGATGGACAGCTTGCCTCTGATTTCATCCGCTATTCTGCTGTTTGGGAAATCTCTGATGATCTCCTTTCCCGTCTCCAGGGCCTTGCTCCATTGTTTATCGCTGACAACCAGCGCAAATTGAACACCGAGATTGTGAAGTTTGTTCTTGAAGACCTCACTTGCTGCCTCCTGAAGAGCCAGCCCCTCACTTGCTGTCAGATATTTATCCAGTTCTTTTAATATTCTCAGGCTGTAGTCGGTATCTGCTTTTTTAACCGCCTCGTCCCATGTGGTCAGAAGCTCACGTTTCCGCTCTTCACGCTTCTCGACGAGTCGGCCCTTCATCGATTTTGCACTTTCCGAATCAGGATATTTCTGCACCAGTCTTTCGATCTGCACACTCGCGGTACTCCACTGATGCTGTTCGAGAAGTTTTTCTATATAACTGATAACATGATTAATTCTTTCCTGTTCAGTTGCATCACGGTATCTGTTGGCGGTTACTTTCAGCTCCTCTGCAAGCTCTTTATATTCACTCTTTTCAGCAATATCATCTATCATTGCAAAAGTGCCGTCAAAATCCTGCTGATGCAGTTTTTCCAGAACACTTGCCTTCAGCTGCTGCCTGTCCATATCGCGGTATAAAATCTCCTTTGCAGCCTCGCTCAGTCTGACACCCTGACCGATTTGTTCGAGCAGACTTTTATTTGCGATAATAGATTCACCGACCTCCTCGGTTTTCTCCTGCTGATACTTGATGATTCTGACCGCTTCGGACAAAAGGAAAATGATCGAAAAAACAGCAACTGTCCCCGCCATATAAAGAAGTATAAGAAAGATCCACCGAAAAGCCGGCACCGGACCCGCCAGAACCCCAAAAAGTAAAGCCGCTAAAGACAGTCCCGCAAAAAGGATATACCATTGCAGTTGCCAAAATTCTTCAGGCAGTTTCATCTTCATAGCACTTTCTCCTTAAACTCTCACAGCAACTATAAACTAATGATAATATCATTTTCCTTTTTTTGCAAGCATAACCTGTTTTAAGCCGTGAGAATTCTCATTATCTTATCGGTTTTTCTTCAAATGCTTATTTAATAAAGGCACTTTTTTACCTATTTCTTCAACAACAAGCCGTGTTATCGTTCTCGCACCTTCTTCGGTAAAATGCGTCCGGTCGTCCCGGTTCATATAGTTACTCTTTTCTTCGCCGAGAGTTTCATACAGCTCAACGCTTCTGGCGTGCAGGTCGAGCACCGCGACTTTTTCTTCTTTGCCTACCTCTTTCATCGCGTTAGCGTACTTTTCCAGGCTCAATTCTATCTTTCCATCCTTTGTAAAGTTTCTTCGCTCAACTGAAGTCACCAATATCGGCTCAGCACCCGCCTTTCGGCTGTCATCTATATATTTGCGTAAATATTCCCTATAATCCCCATCAGGATCAGTCGTCCTCTCTTCTTTCCCGGGACAGTCGTTATGCCCGAACTGTATAATCACGAAATCTGCCTTTTCAGCTATAGCCTCGGCCCACAGTCCTTCTTTTATAAAGCTTTTGGAGCTCCTGCCGTTCTTCGCGAAGTTCTTTATCACAACATCTTTATCGAAAAATTCAGGTATGATTTGTCCCCAACCCCGCAGCTTATCCTCGCTTTGGTAATCCGCCACGGTCGAATCGCCCACCAATACTATCGTGACAGGCTTTGATAAAACTTCTGACATTTTGGTATTCTCCGAAACACAGCCGTTAAAATAAAGCAACAATGAGCACAACAGAACAAAAAGTACGAACCTACCCATATTAGTACGTCTTTCACATCAAGCATAACGTCATAAGCTTAATATACTAATGATACCATATTCGCTCCCATTTGTCATCTGTTACTTGACAAATTTGTCATTGCTCGGCAAATTGACTGTCTGTTTCGTGTATATTTTATGCAACATCGCATCAAAGCTTGCAAATCTTGCAATTTCTTCCTGCGCCGAAAAGTTACTACCTAAATCAGCCTTTACGCCCCGTTTTTCAATCCCCGTTTCCTCCCGACATTGCTAAAAATCTGCTGGCACAGTCTTTGCACATAATCCCCTCCAAGGACACGCTCTAACTGGCACGAGGCCGCGAGAAGAAGACTCTATGAGGATGACAACAAAATGGATATCTCTGCTTTGGAAAGGAAGCTCGCCGAGCTTCTCGATGAAATCAACGAACCTCCCTCACACAAAGACAAGAAAATCCTTTCTCCCGCTCGCCGGACAAAGGTTTCCAACAAGCATTTGCGTCAGAATCTCGACGCACTTCATCAGTCGCTCGACCATCTGAGCCTGACGATAAAGTACGTGCTTTTCGACCTGGAAGCCACACGCAGGGAGAACAACTATCTCCGCAAGATACTCGAGGGAAGCGAAGAGTAGCTCAAGTTTTCGTGATATAAGGAGGCAGGGCCGAGCCCAGAGACCCGACCCTGTTTCGGAGGGGGTAATGTGCAATTTTATTTCTTCAAAATGCCCGGCAAGAACGGCGAGATGAAACTTGTCGGATTCCTGTCATTCACCCACCAATAATCGTTCAAAATTGAAAATCCCGCCGCCTCGCCGGACAACTGTGCGTATACTGCCAGAGGGTCGCCTCTGTATACAGGTGGATTCAGGCCATCCGTCAAAACTCTGTATGGTAAAACTAAAGCAGCTAAAGCCGCGAAAACTATCAATAAATTCATCTGTTCCTTCAACATCTCTCGTTCCCTTTCTCTGACCTTTTAAAATTCCCCTGATTCTTTCCATGATTTATCTATATAGGACTAATTCAGTCCTAATTATGGTCAAAAATAAAAACCTGTAACCCTGCTGAAAACTTTCCGATTGCCACGACCCATTACAGGCCGCGGCAATCTAAATAGATTCGTTTATCTTACAAATCCCTTTGTTTTATTAACTTTTTAATTATTCCTACTGTTCCTATGGGAAATATACGGCGTAAAATCCCCCCGGTTCGAAGAAAAATGAAGAAATTTTAAAATATTATAAATCCTGCCCCTTCCTCGAACAGGATACTTAGAAAGTACCTGATATTTTTATTGACTTTTTAAATCCATTTTGTATAATATGATTGTTTGTGGTGTATATCCCTTCATCTCTCAGGCCTATACTTCCAATAAATTAATTCGAGAGATATTATGCGAACGGTCTATAGATGGGCCGAGGAGCAGAAAATATGAATACAGGGACAGTAAAGTGGTTTGATTCAGACAAAGGTTATGGTGTTATAGCTCAGGACGACGGCAGCGAAGATTTGTTCGTCTCCCGCTCGGAAATTAAAATGATAGATTGCATATCACTCAGTGAAGACCAGAAAGTTCAGTTCGAAGTCGGCGAGAACCAAAACGGCCCTTGTGCCAATAATGTAGTACCAATAACCAGATAACCCCGTTGGAAATTGAATTTATACAGTATAGTTGTTAAAGGCGTATATCCCCCATCTCTCAGGCATATACTTCCATAAATTGAAATAGAGAGATATTATTTTAAACGGCCTGACAACAGGCCAAGGAGTAAAAAGTGAATACAGGAACAGTAAAATGGTTTGATGAAAGAAAAGGTTTTGGTTTTATATCTCCCGATGACGGCAGCAAAGATTTGTTCGTCCATCACTCGGAAGTTATGACCACAGGCTACGCGACACTCGCAGACAACCAAAAGGTGCAGTTCGAAGTAGGCGAAGGCAAAAAAGGCCCATGTGCCAACAAAGTAACACCTTTATAATCTGAAAGAACATGCAAACCGAAAAGGCTGTCCAAACCGGAGGGCCTTTTTTTACGCGCAAATCGCTGAAATTGTTCCTTTGACAATGCCCAGCCGTATGGTACTATCAATAAATCATAAAAGATCAATAGATCTTTAAGCCGCAGAGAAAGACTCAGCAAACCTTCCTTTACAGCTTTTTCATTTGGTGATTTGCCGAAAGGAGCCGCAATGGCAAAAACTTTAAAAACCTCGCCCGCGAACAGGAAATGCGCATTTCCGAACTGCAAACACACCTTAAGCATCTACAACCACTATGAGTACTGTCATATACATCTCGACAATATGCCCAGGGATAAAAAGAATAGGATTATAAAGCACCCCGCAGGCGTTAAATAATACCGTTTTTGAACATTGTCAAATTTAACCACAGATACGATGGATTTGGCGGATAATTACTAACCACGAATGAATCCCGTTAGAAATTACTCGAAAAGAAGGTTTCTAACGGGATGAACACGAATAAAGATAAATAATGTAATCCAAAAGCCCCCAACTTTACGTTGGGGGTTTATTCGTTTGGTTAGCCCCCACCCCTGTGGTGGGGGGATATTTAGCCCCACGACGTGTCGTGGGGTTGCTTTTATATTTAGCCCTGCCAATACTTTGGCAGGGTTGGTTAGCCCCGTTGCTCGCGACGGGGGATATTTAGCCCCTCGGCCTGCCGAGGGGTTTGGTTATTGGTCATTTATTGATAATTGTACCTTGCTTATTGATTATTACTTCCCCCTTGCTTTTCCCACGCACCGATGTCATTCTGAACAACGTGAAGAATCTTCTTCACTTTTCCTCGGTGCGAGGGTAATATTAATGAGGACGAGAACAGAGGGTGGTTAAAGGGAGAATAGTAATAAGACAAGGAGGTACGATATGTATACTATACCAACAGGAACGATAGCTGAGGTTATTTTTAATCTGGAAAAATGGTTCTCAAGAACCGAAGGCTCTACCGTCAGGCTTATAGGTTTATTATTTGCCCGACCGCAAACACATCTCTGCAACTCTGAGATTCTGCCAAACCTCGAATACTTTCACCATAGGTCTGCAGAACATATTAATTTTTTCTGTGCCGGCTATTCCAGGAATCCTGACGAAGAATTTAATGACTGGGAACCCTTAACAACAAGCATTGAAGGAATCTGGTACTACAGCCCTACTTCTTTCAATCGTTTTCGCGAGGATGTAGCATCACAAACTAAATGGCAGTACAGCGGTGAGGTCGATCTGATTCTTTTAAATGCAGAACGCGATAAAAAGGATAACTTCTGCAGCTTGAAGTTTGAATCGTCGATAGTATGTCAACTTGACCAGATGATACACGACCAGGCCATCTCTTCGGTCTCATCGTTCATCGAAAAAATAGTATCCTTCACGGAAAACTTCGATGGTACCGACCCCGCCTGGGGCTTCAGTGATTCAATGGGCGCCGAAACAGCAGGCTCAGCGCTCAAAAGAGTCATCCTGTCTCTGTTGCCCAAAGACCTGGGCAAAGAAGCGGCTAAAGCGTATCATTTTGCAGTCCGAGATATTCGTCCTGCTACCTGACCGAAAATATATTATCTCTATGCTAAACGCTGTTTTTACTGTTAGCCACAAAGGCGCAAAGACCCTAAGAAAAAAACCTTAATAATACTTTGTGACTTAGTGTCTTGGTGGCTCTTTTTTCCGCCCTTGCTTTTTCCCCGCCCCGGCCGTAAAATTGAGAGAGACAATAAGGAGAAAAGATGAAATTTTCAAGACGAAAGAAATTTATAATACGTTTCATTGTCGCTTTTATAGTAATTCGGGTGCTTGCTCCTATATCCGACAATAATATAATTTCTGACAATAATATCATCAACTTTATTGCATTTATTATAATTTTAACTATCCCGCTCTACATTGTAGAATTGATTATAAGACGGCTTGAGAAAAAACCGGAAAAACCTGAAAAACCTGAACCCTAAACGCTGATTTTTTAGCCACAAAGGCACCCGTCCTTCGCTAAAGCTACGGAGGACAGGCAAAGGCTCTAAGAAAAAAACCTTAATAATACTTTATGACTTAGTGTCTTGGTGGCTATTTTTTGATAACCGAATACTGATAACTGTATAATAACTGAATACCGATAACTCCGCACCATTGTCATTCTGAACAACGTGAAGAATCTTCTTCCATTTTCCCCGGTGCGGTAGTATAATTAAATAGGATAAATCGCAGAGGAAAAAACTTGGAATATTCGCAGGTAGAGCAAAAAGTTAAACTTCAGGTAATGAAATTTTATGATGCCTTAGAAAAAAGGATTAAAAGGCATCCACCTCAAAAATATATCTCTTATTGTGCTAAACGTTTTACACAATGCAGAAACGATATTAAAAAATTTGTGCAATCTCCTCCCCACAATTTATTGCATAGTATTGAAGCCAATTGTGCTTATTACAAAGAGGGCTACACGGAGCCAGTAAGCTGGAATAAATTTGCTAGAATTATGAATGTGTATCATGATTATGGAGACAACCTGTTTTTGAATTACACAATAGAAGAAAATTCTGATCGTTTCTTCCTAATGATGGCAAAACAACAATTCGAATTACAAGATACTCCTTCTAAGGGTTATATGGCAAGAGTATGGTCTCTATTTGTAGATAATCTATACACTGTTAAATTAGCCAAAGAATTTCAGCAAAAGTATAAAATGTCCATGGAACAATGGTTTCATTTAATGTTTTTATTGTGGGTAGCAGCAAATCAAAGGGCAGATTGTATATTTAAAAAGGACATATTACTTAATTGTGATTTTTATATGGTATCTCAAGATGTAATTGACTCCCTTTACAGTTATATTTCCTACACAATCAGAGAGATAAAGGAAAATTATTTAAGTATAAGAAAACAAGAAAATATCGTATTTCATTTTTTAATTCGGTCAGTATTTTTGGAAAGACCTATAATCGATTTTAATGATGGCAATATGATTGCTCCTCATCCTGATTTGATATTTTTACATTCTGGAGAAGGATTACTGAAGTTAATAAGTTCTATAGATGGTTACGAAAGTTGTATTTCAAAAAGCTTTGAAAATTACACCAAGGACTTGCTAAATTGTTTAGAAAATAAAGCGCAGATACTCTCATGTAATGAACTAGAGAAGATTGTGAAAAATACTACGGGAGGGAAAAGTTGTGATTATCTTATAGAGACAGATTCAGAGATAGTGCTTGTTGAATGTAAAGCGACATCATTTACAGCAAAAATGTTTACTGATAATGCTATATTAAACAACAATTCTACTGGTCAGATCGCAGCGGCATTAATACAATTTTATACAACCGCATATGATTTACATAATGGTGTTTTTGATGCTTTTTCTATAGACAAAGAAAAACCTGTCATAGGTTTTGTAGTAACATTGGGAAAGTTGCCCCTTGTAAACTCTAACTGGTATTTTGACAAATTTATTATAGGAAGAGCAGATAAAAAACTAAAGCCACCTATATTCCCAAGTAATTCTATGAAATTTTATCCTATAGTAATGTCTATAGAAACTTTTGAGCATCTAATAGTCATACTGAATAATGTAAAAACAAGTGTTATGGAGTTACATAATCAAAAAGAAAATGAGAAATATGCAATAGTTGGTGATTGGGATGCTTATCTAAGATCAAAATTACAACCCGACTATAACACACTTTCGATAGTAGAGAGTAATAATAATAAATTTTTTGAAAGTATGGGTGTTGGAGTTTGATATTATTAACCGATATGATTTAAGAAAAAAATAAAACAAGGAGAAAAAAATGGTTAAAGAGGTTTAAAATCTATAGGAGACCCACACCATTTGTTGATTTCTTGGAGAACGGATTGACCAGCTACACAAATTACTTCACAAATCATTTTAAATTGAGATTCATTATATTCCTCGCTATCTTGTTTTGTTTCCAAGAACTGTGTAAGGGATTCATTTGCATCTGCAACATGAATGTTTCTTGAATAAAAGCGATATGCCAAATTATATAAACGCATATTACCCGTGCTGTCTGCTAAATCCCTAATACTCCTTCCTGTAAACCCAAACCGCCGAAGTTGTTTCAAGTTTTCTGTGGAATATCGGGATTTGATATCTTCCTCAGTTTTTAAATAGGATTCTTTTACATCTTTGTCAGGACAAATTTCATAATTGGTTACCTTTATCTGTTTTAATTTATCTAACATTAACGAGTCAATAAAGTTTTGGAATACTTCATCATAGTTTTTCTTGTTTTGCACAACATAATCAAATGCAAATTTTGTTTCCAATAACGTCCGAGCCAATATTTGTGCTTCTTGAATGTAATCTTCTTCAATGAGCAAGCATAAAGCTTCAATAAGACGTGTAGCTTTTTTTGCGAACACAAGAATTAGAATGTCTTTACTCTCGTTCACTTTTTGTTGTAATAGTATATTAATTAACTCATTACCAACTTTAGGCATCTCGTTTATTGCATTAATATAAGATAAAAGTTTTTCTTCCATATCTGTACCGTGGTTATAATTTAGAAAACTTCTCTAGTTCTTCCTTATTAAAATCCTCCGCCTTTACCCACAGCCCGCTTGCTTTGCTGCGATAGAGAAAATATGAGACAATTGAGAATTGTTCAATGAGATTCTTCGGCGCTGCCTCAGAATGACTAGATATGGACCCTGCCATTCCCCCCGGCACAGGTCCGGGGGCTAACCGAGATTGCTTTGCTTCGCTCGCAATGACATTAACAATTTCGTCTGTTTCTAAAAAATCCCCCAAATCAATTACCTTGTCGAAACTAATTACAAACACGCCATACGTTTGCACTTTAGATTTTCTACCTTTTTTCTTTGTGTCTTTGTGACTTTGTGGCTCAGTATCTTCGACTTTGACCTTGCCGGCCTTGTCTATATGAATAATTTTCAACTTTTCCAAATCAGTCGTCCATCTGTACGTCTGTTTGGTCAGTACAGATAACTTTTCAATTTTTTTCTTCAACCTCGCAGCCTCTTCGAAACTTAAACCGATAGATGCGGCTTGCATCTTCCCGGCCAACTGCTCAATTACCCCGGCCGGGCTCGCCCCTGCCGAAAAGGCATCAGCAACAATCTCCTTATACTCTGCTAAACTGACCTTGCCCGCACAAACGCCGCAGCACGCATCCATCTGGATATAAGGACAGCTTTTAGCCGCCTCGACGTCACTGACAATATCATTCCTCTTACATAACCTGAACGCATCTTCCAAGGCCTTTAAAAAAACGCCTGCCTGTCTTTGGCCGGGGAGGGGGCCGAGTATTTTTGTCCCTTTGGCCAATGCTGGTTTTTTCGTAATGGAAAACGAAGGGATTTTGTCGTTGAGATTTACCGTAATGTAGGCAGGCCAAACGAAGGTTATATAATCTTTATAGTTTTTAGCGAAGATCTGTTTAACTGCCTGGTAATGTGCAATTGCCAGGCGGAACTTACACGGATAAGTTTTATAATATATCTTAGCTGTAATACTTTTTAAGTCAGCTTTTTTGGTAGGTTCGATTTGTTCTGCTAATTTGTTTTTGGCGTTACGTCTTATATTCGCACAGGCTAATAATAGGATAGGCCTGTCCTGAGAATCAGCGAACAGGATGAGTCCAGCCGAGGTTGGCAGGTCGGATAAATTATCATCGAAGGGGATATGGTTATCGAATATCTGGTCTATCTTTTCCACAAGAGTATCTTAATCGCAGATTACGCAAATTTCACGTTCTTTTTATAGCCACGAAGACACGAAGACACAAAAACTTTAGACACTGATTAACACGGATTTACACTGTATTTGTTTTTCACCACAGAGAACACAGAGGCCATAGAGGGTCTTCATTTCAGCAAATTATTTTCCAAATAATTCTATGTTCAAAGCAAAGACTGGGCTTGAAATAAATTTCGCCCCAGCCGGTTTGCTTTGTCCATAGTCTGACAAGGTCAGCCTTTGCTGAAATAAAGACTGCCAAATCATATCAATTCCCGCCATCTTGTCTTGTCGTAGCCTTGGCGAAGACAGAAGCCTTTGGCGTCGGCGGATGTCCTCTGTAGTTAATAGTTTTGAATATGTGTAATCCGCGTCCTCTGTGGCCAAATTAAAATCAATATAATCAGCGTAATCAGTGATTAAAGAAAAACTTAGTGTCTTAGAGTCTTGGTGGCTACTAAACGTTAAGGCCTGAAACTACTGTATCAAATACCATTACATCATCGACTAAGCCTTGCACAATGCAGGTATATTTTCGTCTTTTGAACACGGTGATATGTCCGAGCAGGTAGAGCCGGCAGCCCGGCGAGACGGGTTTGCGGAATTTTGCTTCGTCGATACTTGCAAAGCCGATAAAGCCGGGCAGTTCGTAAACATGTTTTACGAACACGCTGGAAAGTTGTGCTGCAGCTTCGACCATCATCACGGCCGGCATTAGTGGTCTGCCGGGTATATGGCCGCGAATCCAGAATTCATTTTCGGTCAGGTCTTTATAGCCGAGAATGAGAAATTTTTCTTTATCGTACCAGATGATGTTATCGAGCTGCTGAAATTCGTATCGTTGCGGATTGACGGCTTCGATTTGTTCTTTGGTTATGACGACCTTATCGAGGTCGATCTTTGACATGTCGAACAGTAGTTGTGGAGGCATATTTACTCTCTTTAAGAAATCATAATGGTACTTTTGATTTCAGGCCGAAAAGCCCGTTATCGTCATTTGCGCCGATTTAGCAGCGGTTTTGTCAGCAGGTTTTGTTTTATTCTGAGCTTCGAAGCTCGAGAACCTTGTTTCTGACTGCCTGAGAGGCCTGCTTGATCTGCTGCATTTGTTTTCGAACGCGTGTCCCTGCAGCTTTGTTACCGCCTTCAGCTTTTCTTATGTCGCTATCGGCTTCTTCCACTAACCTTTTTAGATCCTCATATTCTTGCATTATTATGCCTCCATACAAAAAGTAACGCATAGAGTTTATCGGACAGAATTGTGGTTGTCAAAAAAAAATCGGCCTTTTCAACCAAAAAACCGCTATTTTTTCTATGGCTGATGTCGCGTTAACTTAGGCAACAAAAACAAACCAGCTAAACCTCTCCCTATTCCTGACCGAATGGATTTTATGGCCAAGGAACTCGTAATATATTATTCCAAAACCGGCAACACAAAGCAGATGGCCGAGGTCATTTCTGAATTTATGGACGTCTCTGGCGGATTTATGAAGTAATTTCCGTTAACTTGGGAAATAAAGAGAAACTGGCTAAAACCTCTCCCCGTTCCTGGCCAGATGGCAATGTTAATTTAGGCAATGAAGTCCTATCTCTTATGCAGTTATTTACTGGTTGAGTAGTGAAATGAATCAACCGGGCAACGGAACCTCATCAACCCAGCAGCTTTTTATGGCCTGTGTAACGAAACCACATCATCCAAACAGTTTCTTAGTAAGTTCAGCAAAAGGCCATGTTATCCAAACAATTTCTTAGTAAGTTGAGCGATGAATCGAATCAACCGAACAGTTTTTTGGTAAGTTCAGCAAGAAGCCATATCATCCAAACAATTTCTTTGTGAGCTGAGCAGGGTGGCATATCATCCAAACAGTTTATTAGTAAGTTGAGCCACCTTTTGCCCCAGCTTTTGACACTGCCCAGTAACCCGCTCATCCGGCCGGCCAATCGATACACTTCCGTAATGATCTCCTTGGGCGTCGCCCTGGATGATCATGCCGTGGATTAGCATGGCTTCGAGGATGCCCATTATTGTGGTTTCGTTGCCGCCGCCAATGTTTGCGGAACTGCTGAAAGCTGCGCCGACCTTGCCAGTGAGGCTGCCATGCCTGGATACGGAATCAGTAAAAAGCTGCATAAGCGGCGGCGCCATCTGGCCATAATATGTCGGTGAGCCAATTACAATCGCATCGACAGCCAACAGGTCAGCGACTTTGACCTTATCGACAGGTTTGCAGTCGGTCGGCAGGCCGGAGGCGTTCATGGATTCTGAGATGATCTCGGCCATCTGCTTTGTGTTGCCAGTTTTGGAATAATAAATTACTAACCCTTTTGCCATAAATAATCCCTTTCAATTGAAAACCAGGGCTATTTTAAGAACATATGCAGTTATTGCACGTATTTTAAGTATAGATTGTGCGGAATTTTCTGGACTTTTTTGTCTTTTTTGGTATAATGCCAGCCAAAGTGGTGTGAAAGGGTGTGAAAGGAAGCCGAAGCAAAGTCATCGGGGCGGAGGCTTGTGGGTGTTTTCCTGAAGTGGATTTTTAACCACAGATTTCATCCGCCGACGCCAAGGGCTATGGCGGGACAGGCAGAGAACGCAGAGAATTAAATATTTTTTTATTCGCATTTTTTAGAAGGAGCAGGGTAATGAAAAGACACACATTTCTTGCGCAAATCATTTTGTCAATTTTAGTTTTAATGTTTTCTGTTACATGTGCGATAGCAGATTCGCCGGCACCAATTGCTCATTGGAAGCTTGATGAGGGTGGAGGTACAGTTGCTTTAGATGATAGCGGCAACGGCTATAATGGGACATTAGAGCCTAATCCTCCTGGAGAAGGTGAATCTCTGCCTACCTGGGTCTCGGGCAAAATTGACGGTGCATTAGAGTTTACACAGGGAGGTCATAGTTATGTCGATTGTGGGACTGATCCTGCTCTTTGTCCTACATCAGAAATCACTGCTGCTGCCTGGGTATATGTCAGAGGTGAGTCACAAGGCAATGGAATAATTTTAATTAAACAAGGTCCACAAGGATCATCAACCGCATCCTACAGTTTAATTTATGATGTCGATGGTGAAGAAGAAGAGAAGAGATTTGCTGTTGGTATTGAAACAGAGTATAATACCTGGGCAGGCTATTACTCCAGTACGACCGCAGCATTGGAGAAATGGTACCACGTTGCTTTTACTTATACATCAGGCTCATTAAAGTTATATATAAACGGCCAGTTGGACAAAGAATGGGTTGGTGAAGAGGCGCCTACGGGGGAAATAGATCTTAAAGATGGCCATTTTATGATAGGAAAAGAAGATTCGTGGCCTGTGGAGTATTTTTGGGGCATGATTGATGATGTGCGTCTCTATAATACTGTCTTATCAGCGGAAGAAATAAGCGATATTTGCGGCAGGGGTCCAATTGCTCATTGGAAGTTTGACGAGGGCTCAGGTACAGTTGCTGTGGATGTCACCGGCAACGGTTATGATGGAACATTAGGGCCTAATCCTCCTGGAGAAGGCGAATCTATGCCTACCTGGGTCCCGGGCAAAATTGGCGGTGCATTAGAGTTTACGCAGGGAGGTCATAGCTATGTCGATTGTGGAACTGAAGGTACTAATGGTCTTTGCCCCACTTCTGCAATCACTGCCGCCGCCTGGGTATATGTCAGAGGCGAGTCAAAAGGCAATGGAATAATTTTAATTAAACAAGGCCAGGCATCGGGAACACAGGAACTTGGGGAAGCATCCTATAGTTTAATTTATGATGTCGATGGTGAAGGAGAGGGGAAATTTGCTGTCGGTCTTCAGACAGAAGGCAATCCAGTCTGGGATGATTATCACTCTAAAACAACTGCAATATTAAATAGATGGCACCATGTCGCCTTTACATATACGTCTACGCCTACATCAGGATTATTGAGGATTTATATTGATGGCGAATTCGACAAAGAATGGACTAATGTTACAGGGCCTATAAAAGAAACTGAGGAACTTGGTGCTTTTCTGATAGGAAAAGAAGATTCCTGGCCGGTTGAGTATTTTTGGGGCCTTATCGACGATGTTCGTCTCTATAACAGAGATTTATCAGAGCAGGAGATTTCTGAACTTTATGATTACGAAAGTATATTTTATGTTAGTCCTTCAGGCGATGATTGTAGTGATCCTGATTGTGGAACTGCGGACAAACCTTTTAAAACTATTAATCATGCAGTTTCTATGACAATTGATGATGATATGGTTGTGGTCATGCCGGGGACTTATGCAGAAAGTATCACAGTTTTCGGCAAGTCTATTACTATAACCGGCACTAATCCTGATGATTGGGATATAATAGAAGATACGATTATTGATCCAACTGCTGATGGAGGTCCAGGCTCGGATTACCCAGGTATTAAAACATATACGTCTGATGCCGATGTAACTATAGAGGGTTTGACAATACAGAATGCTGATGTTGGAATATTTGTTGTCGGTGGCAGTGAGGCCGATATTAGCAAATGTATCCTCAGCGAAAACGATACTGGCATAATGGCATTTCTGACCGAGATATCAGTTTCAAGCTGTAAAGTATTGGGAAGCAAGATTGTTGGTATAAATTTATTGAGATCGCAGGTAGAGGCAGCAAAACAAGATGTAAAAAATAGTCTTATCAGCGGCAGTACATTCGATGGGATACTCATAAATGGGGCAGATCATAATATTACTATTCGAAACAATACTATAGGGGGTAATGCAAATGCCGGTATAAATGTTGCTTCTGGGGAGCGTACGAATCTCGCAATAACTAATTGTATTATCTATGGTAACGGCAGTGGAACTCCACTTATTGGCATTGGAAGTAACGATCCAGCATACCCAACATACAGCTGCTTTGAAAATGCTACCGGTGAAACGAATACAGCAGTGGAGCCGATATTTGAGACTGATGGCTATCATTTAAGTGAAGATTCAGAATATTGTATAGATAAAGGCGATCCAGGATTTGATTATGATGATCCGCCGGGTGAGATTGATTTAGACGGTCAGATAAGAATTTTCAGAAAGCATAAAGAATTTGGACGAGTTGATATAGGCGCCGATGAATTCTGCCATGATCTATATGTCAAAACTACAGGACATGATGATGCTGACGGTAAGACATGGGATACGGCCCTTGCTACTATCCAAGAGGGCGTTAATTCAGCTGGCGGCAGTTTAAATGCTCCTCTGACAGTTTATGTTAAAACGGGACATTATACGACGGGACCTATTGAGGTTGCCTATGATGGTACAAAGATAGCATTTGAGGGAGATGTTACGGTTGAAGCTGAGTCTGGCGCTTTTGCTGTCGATCCCGAAAAGAAGCATACTCTTTCAACCCAACCTTGCTTAGTGACAATACACGATTGCGAAAACATTATCATTGAAGGTTATGAGACAACAGATGAAAATGAACGCACAGTATTCAAAATGCAAAAAGATGAATATGCACCGGCTCATGAATTCAACACCGATGATGTAGATACGATTAATAATACAATAAGGATACCTGATCATAAATTTAAGGAAGGTGCTCAAGTACGATACTATTATGATAAAAACCCAATAAAGATCTGGGAAGTAGATAAAGAAGTGGCTCTTCCGCGGGCTTGGTATTATATAGTAAGCGCAAAGATAGATACTGTAAAACTGGCAAAAACTGAGGGAGGTAACCCGATTGATCTCTATTCTGCGCCATCGGAAGAATACCATCTTCTATCTGGCGGAGAGGGACGTCATGTAATCAGGGTGACAAATTGTAAGGATATAGAAATAAGAAATGTTGAGCTGAAAGACTCCGGTGGTGACGGCATATGGCTTGGTCGAGATTATATATGGGAGGGAGAAAAGAAGGAAAACCAGGAGAAGTTCAGAAATTATAATGAAAATGTAACAATCAGTAATGTAATTTGTGATAATATTTACAGAAATGCAATCGCCGTAGCAAGTGTTGACGGATTGTTAATTGAAAATTGTAATCTGAACAATACCAGAGGTGTAGATCCGGAGAGCGGAATTGACTTCGAGCCGACCAGGGGACATCCTGACTGTAAGCTGAAGAATATAGTTGTGCGTAATATAGAGGCCACTAATAACACAATAGGAATTCTTGTCTCGCTTCATGCACTTGATGGCACAAGCGATGATATAGATTTGGTGTTCGAAGATATTCTCATTAATAATGCATTTAATGGGTCTGATGTATATAATGCTACTAAGGGTTTTGGTATTGATGTTGCATATATTCATGATAATGAATATGGCGGCAGTGCGGATGGAACAATAAATTTTAATAATGTTACTATTGAGAATGCTTATAAAGGTATCCTTGCACGCAAATCAAGAGACAATGTAAATCTTACTTTTACAAATTGTGTTATAAGGGATTCCATTTTTAAAAATATAGAAATAGCCGAAGGAACAGGTATAGATGAGCCTGGAGGAGTAACTTTTAATGACTGCCAGGTAGTTGACAACCAGAACCGGCCGGTGATAGAAACAGAATATTATTGCGGTACAAACTGCTATGGCATCGGGTATGGCGAATACGCAGATGATTTATATGAAATTTACGGCACTATATACTTATTAAACAATGATTACGACCCATCTCCTTATTATGATTGGAATGGGTTAACTGAAAATGAGCTCCATGATGTTGAGATAGATGATGAAGGCCATATTATTACAGGTTTGGCGGATTTTTGCAAGGCTTTTAACAGGACGACATTTGCGTGGTATCCGTCAATTCAGGACGCTATTGATGCTGCAAGTGACGGAGATGTTATTGAAGTTATGCCGGACACTCATACTGAAAATATCACTTTCGACGGCAGCAAGACAATTACAGTTCGCGGTATGTCACCTGGGGTTACTGAGGATACTATAATAACAGCAAATGATGATGTAGTTTCATTTTTGAATGGTGATGAGTCCATATTAAAATATATAACCGTTGAAGGTGGAACGACGGGGATATACTGCAAGGGTTCATCTCCTACTGTTAATGGTTGTATAATCCGGAATAATAGTTCAAGTGGCATCTGGTGCAACAGAATCTTACCAGAAGGCGAGAGCTCATCATCTATTATAACGAATTGTATTATTTATGGGAATTCATTAGGAGGAATATGTATTAGTTGGTCTGAACCAGATATCCGTAATTGTACTATTGTTGACAATGGTACCGGCCATCCTGAGGCCGGTGGTATATATGGAGCTTTAAATGGTGAGTTGCCAACTATAACAAATTGTATATTATGGGATAATGATTCTCAGGATTTAGATGCTGGTTTTACTGCAACATATAGCTGTATTGAGGATGGAGATGAAGGCCAGGGTAATATCGGGGGCTCAGAAAATAATCCTTTGTTTGTGAATCCGGCAGAAGGTGATTATCATTTGCAGGTGGAATCACCTTGTATAAATGCTGGCGCCCCAGGTGACTATGAAGGCCAGATCGATATTGATGGCGACAGGCGTGTGTTCGGTGATGGTGTAGATATGGGTTCGGATGAATTTACTACTGCAAAATCAAATTTGTTTGTAGATGTTGACGCAGATGCCGGTGGAAGTGGATTGTCGTGGGGCACAGCTTATAATGATCTGCAGGATGCACTTGCTGTAGCTCAGAGCGGCGATCAGATATGGGTAGCTGTGGGTACTTATAAGCCTGACGACACTGACAAGACAGTTTCCTTTGAATTGGTCGAAGATGTAGCAGTTTATGGCGGATTTGTTGGTAGCGAGACAAGTTTAAATGAGCGTAACTTGAGCAATCCTGCCAACGAGACTATTTTAAACGGTGATATTGATGATGATGGACTCGATCTGGGCAATAGTCAACATGTTGTAAAAGGTGCTGACGGAGCTGTTCTTGACGGTTTTACGGTTAAACAGGGATATGCGGATGATTCTTCTAATCCCTATCTTCCTGATGCCGGCGGCGGTATGTTTAATGCTGAGGTGTCGCCGATAGTAAGGAATTGCATATTTACCGAAAATAATGCTTTAGCGGGCGGAGGAGTTTGCAATGTGGATAGTTTAGCTGAGTTTATAAATTGTGTCTTTAAAGATAACTGTCCTGCGCCAATACCTGCGATGTACGGCAGCGGTATGTATTGCTCAAACAGTGCAAATTCAAATATTGGTCCGGCAGTAACCAATTGTCTGTTTACCAGGAACTACAGTGCTTTCGGTGGTGATGGGATATATATAAAAGACAGCTCTCCAAAGATTACTAATTGCACTATTAGTGGTAATGGCGGTGTTTTAACATCTGGCGGCGCACTTCATTTTGCAGGTTCCGGTGGGCCTGAAGTTACTAACTGTATTTTATGGGGCAATGACTATGGCAGTGAGATATACATAGAGGGTAGTAGTATAAATCCTGTTATTAACTATTGTGATATTAAAGGCGGCTGGGCTACTGGAACAGGTAATATAGGTGAAGATCAAATAAATCATGATCCAGATTTTGCTACTGATGGTTACCATTTGACGTTGAATTCGCCATGTATTGATGCAGGCAGTCCGTATCTAAATTATGACGGCCAGGTTGATATTGATGGCCAAGAGCGTGTAAATGGTGATTATGTTGATATGGGCGCAGATGAATATCATCCTTAATTTTTAAATTGGGTTAAAATTCAAGCCCCTGCGGTTTCGCAATCGCGGGGGCTTTTTTATTAGTCAGTTATCGGTATTCAGTTATCGGTTATTATACAGTTATCAGTATTCGGTTATCGGTTATCAGATAGAGATTCTTCGGCGATGCCCCCTAAGGGGCAAGCTCAGAATGACCCCACACCAATTTTGTTTTACCGTGGTGATAATGGAAGAACCGCCGCACCTGTTTTTTTTAATAAATTATGGAGATGAAGGAATGTTTAACATGTGCGGGGTAAATACCCAATTGGTGCGGGATGGAGATTGCCGCGGCCTTCGGCCTCGCAATGACAAAGAAAAGTTTGAAAGGTGGGAAGGTGAAAGGGTCATTGGTATTTAGTATATGGTATTTGGTAGGGGGCGGGAACTGTTTTTAACGTTCAACATTGAACATCTAACTTCGAACATCCAATGCGGAACCGCCTTCCGTCCTTCGTCCCTAAGGGACTACGGAGGACAGGTCGGCGGGGAATTTATTGCCCCCCGGTAAAACCAGGGGCTAACCGAAAAGCAACCCCACGACACGTCGTGGGGCTAAATATAAAACCCCGACTGTAGGGGTCGGGGCTAACCGAGATTTTTTAAACCCCCACTAAAAGTGGGGGCTAAATATTTAAACCCCCCGGCACAGGTCCGGGGGCTAAACGGGAGATTCTTCACTGCGTCCCTAAGGGGCAAGTTCAGAATGACATGGGGTGGGTAGAATAGGGTGGACAAAGGGTTAAAAAAAGGGATAATGGTGGTGTATGGGTGAAAACAGTAAGGAAAAATCAGTTAATTTGCTCTGGAAGATTCTTCCATTTGTTATCACTGCCTCGGCAGTATGCTATTTATTGACGTTTGAGACGACAGATAAGGTGTATTTCTATACCTTTGTGGCATTAGTGGCTGTGATTCTATGGCCTTTTTCGGTCGCAGTAATATGTATGATACGGGCGATAATCCTGGCAAAAATACTCGGGGTGTCATTGAACGCCAAGACGACCGAGCCGCGGTTGAGGAAATTTGGCCAGAGGGCTGAAAAATGGATGGCGATAACGTTATTCAACGCCCTGGCGGCTTTTCTGATCATATCTTTGATGGCGGTAAATTTTGTAAAAGCTGAGCGGAAAGAGCGGCCGCTGGAAATTATTAAATCTAATCAGCCGATCCGTTTGAGTGAGGGTTCTGAGATTGACAAGGATTTGAATACTTTCGATAAGATCATGAGGCATTTGTGGAAGATATCTTTGACGGCGATCGCCATAGCAATAGTTCTTGTTCTGGTGTTAATTGTATTAAAAAAGGTTCCGCTGGAAAGGCCCGATACGGCTACTAAGGTAGTGATGTTTATAGCGGGCAGTATGTTTGTAGTGCCCATAATCGCGGGATTCATGATAAGCGGTATAATGGAGAAGATGGTTCTGCGTGAGGTCAGGATTTTTTTGAATAATGCTTCTGAGGCTGCCGAGGTGATTGTTGACGGCAAAGATGTCGAAGGAGATGAGCGGATAATCAAGGAGTTGGCTGCTATCGCTCCTATGAATGCGCATAATTCCCGTGAGACGAAAAAGTTTCGCGTAGAGGTGAAAGATACTGACCAGAGCCTGACGATTTATCTGGCTCGGGATTCGGAATATATGCGTGAATACTGGATTTTTTATCCCGGGTACAGGTACACTTCTGTTAATGAGATAGGCAGAATAAGAACAAACCTGTTCGATGACCACTGAGATTTTGAGTTCCGATTTTTAATGGCCACAGGAAGAGAATGAAAGAGTTATTATCACAACGGGTCATAATCGGTGACGGAGCAATGGGCACCATGCTCTATGCTAAGGGTGTGTTTGTAAACACCTGCTTCGATGAGCTTTGCCTGACCAATTCAAATCTTATAAAAGACATTCACAGTCAATATGTTGCGGCTGGCGCTGATTTTATTGAGACCAACAGTTTCGGTGCGAGCGAAATTAAACTCGCGAAGTTCGGTCTTGCAGATAAGGTTGAAGAGATAAATTGTGCGGCTGCTGAAATTGCGAAAAAATGTGCCGGGGACAAAGTTTTTGCTGCAGGAGCTGTCGGGCCCTTGGGTGTTGATATTGCGCAGGGCGGCAGGGTGAGTGAAAAAGAAGTAATACAGGTTTTTGCGAATCAGATAAAAGCACTTGTCAAAGGCGGGGTTGATTTTCTTCTCTTCGAAACATTCAGTAATTTAAAAGAACTGCTTTTAGCGATCAAAGCTGGGGGCGAGGTTTGCCAGTTGCCGATAGTTGCGCAGATGACAGTAACTGAATATAAGGAGACGCTCTATGGCGATAAATTATCTCCGGCGATGGCGGCTCTTGGCGAGATAGAACAGGTTATTGCGGTAGGTCTTAACTGTTCATTGGGTCCTGCGGCGATGCTTGAGAGCCTGGAGTTTATAAAGAAAGCGACGACAAAACCGGTTTCACTTCAGCCTAACGCCGGTTTGCCGAGAAGTGTCGACGGCAGGACGCTTTATATGTGCACGCCTGAATATATGGCAGAGTATGCTAAGCGGTTTTACGAAAAAGGTGTGCGTATTATAGGCGGCTGCTGCGGTACGACACCTGAGCATATAAAACAGATCGCAAAGGCTGTAAAGGCACTTGATAAGGCGATGATGACCAGGCCGAGTGCGATTAAAATAAGTCCGGCTCCCAAAGAGGCTGTCAGGCAAAAGCCGGTATCTCTTAAGGCCAAGTCGAAGTTTGGTGCTAAGCTTGCTGCGGGCAAAAAAGTTATCACGGTAGAAATTACGCCGCCAAGGGGGTCGGTAATTCATGAGCTTATAGAGAAGGTCAGGTTCTGCCGAAAGGCCGGTATTGATGCGGTTAATATTCCTGACGGGCCGCGGGCAAGTTCACGTCTGAGTGCGATGATAACAGCGATAAAGATCGAGCAGGCCTGTAATATTGAGACTATTCTGCATTTTTGCTGCCGGGACAGGAATATTATAGCGATGCAGTCCGATTTGCTTGGGATTCATACGGTAGGGCTTCGCAATATTCTTGTGATAACAGGTGACCCGCCGAAGGTAGGTGAATATCCGGATGCTACGGGAGTTTTTGATCTTGATTCGGTGGCCCTTACTTCGGTTATCCGTGATCTGAATTGCGGAATTGATATTGCCGGTAATGGTTTTGCGTCGCCTACATCTCTTGTTATTGGTGTTGGCGCAAATCCTGTTGCTTCTGATTTGGACAGGGAAATAGAAAGGTATAGGGCCAAAGTTGCGGCAGGTGCTGAGTATGCGATAACTCAGCCGGTATTTGACGCTGAAAGTTTTCTTAATTTTCTGGATAAAACGAAAGACTGTAAGATTCCTGTTATTGCGGGGATTTGGCCGTTTACGAGTTATAAAAATGCTGAGTTTATGGCTAATGAGGTACCCGGCGTTGTTGTGCCGCAGGAATTTCTTAATAAGATGTCGCAGGCAAGGGACCGGGCGCAGAGCAGGAGGATGGGCGTTGAGATCGCAAGAGGATTAATAAAGCAGATAAACGACCATGTGGCGGGATTTGCGATAAGTGCGCCGTTCGGAGATGTGAAAATGGCACTTGCTGTTGCAGGGAAAATTGATGTAAGTCAGATTTAGAACCGCCTACGATTTAAATCCGCTATTTTTTGACAGGAATTGAAATTCCTTTTCAAAAACTTTTTCGAAATCATAAACGTTTTTGAATTCTTCTATGGAATCTTCCGGGCGGGCATACATCCACTTGTGTTCGACCATTAAATATACGATATGGCCGAAGTCGTATGTAGATTTTATGCTGAGCTGATTTAGAACAACCTTTGCCATTCGTCCCCATTTTTCAGCGGCTAACTCTGCCAGGCTCAGGCAAAGCTGTTTTCCGGATATATGGTGCGGGCCTTCGTTTTCGACTTCATCGCCATAGTGTTTTTTGACGGCCCGGCCCAGTCCTTCGTGTACAAATTCGAATGCCCGGACTGGATATCTGCCGTCGATTCTGGCAATTTCTTTTATGCTTTTTTTCATAATCTTTTCAATGCACTCTCTGTCCGGGTTCTGCACCATTGTCAACGCTGAGCATAAAGATATCGGAACCGCCTGGTCCTGCGGCAAGTATCATACCCTCTGATAATCCGAATTTCATTTTTCTCGGTTTTAAGTTCGCAACGCAGATGACTAATTTTCCGACCAGATCGGCCGGTTTATAAGCTTTTGCGATTCCCGCAAAGACATTTTTAGTAACGCCGCCTATATCAAGTTCCAGATGCAGCAGCTTATCTGCGCCTTCGACCGCTTCGGCCCTGGTAACCTTTGCTATGCGCAGGTCAACTTTCATAAAATCGTCTATTGTACATTCCGGCGCGATGGGTTCATCAAGAGTTGTCTGCGGTTTTTGCTCGGCCTGTTCATTTTTGGTTTCTTCTATCATGGCCTGTACCTTATCCTTATCTATTCTTTCAGCGAGTCTTATATATTCGTTTATTTTCTGATTTTCCAGAGCTTTCTCAACATCTGCAAACGACAAGTTTTCAATGCCGAGAATCTTTTCAATTTTTCCGGCAAATATCGGAAGTACTGGCTTTAGATATACAGCCAGGACTTTAACTGCGTTTACAATTACAGTCAGTGTGGTACGTGTTTTTTCGACATCGGTTTTTATCGTTGTCCAGGGTTGGTTCTGCTCGACGTATCGATTAGCTGTATCGGCGAGTGCAGCGATCTGACGGACAGCAGAAGCGTAGTTGAGATTTTCATAGTCGTTTATTATCTGCTGCCTGGCAGAAGTAAGCTGGGCGAGTAATTCTTTGCCTTCTTTGTCAATAGTTCCGAGTTTTGAGTCAAGTTTTCCCGTCAGCATCGGCACAGACCTGCTTGCAAGGTTTGCAAGTTTTCCAACGAGGTCGGAATTTATCTTTGCGACAAAATCGTCGAGGCTCAGGTCGATATCATCTACGCCATCGGTCAACTTACTTGCGTAATAGTATCTAAGGTGTTCCGGGTCAAGATGTTTAGCATAGGTGGCTGCTTTGATGAACGTGCCTTTCGACTTGCTCATTTTCACGCCGTTGACAGTAAGGAATCCGTGTACGAAAAGTTTATTGGCGATCTTAAAACCTGCGCCGGTCAGCATTGCCGGCCAGAACAGGGCGTGGAAATACATAATGTCTTTGCCGATGAAATGGTAAAGCTCGTAATCTTCGCCGTTCCAGACTTTTTCGAAATCCAGTCCGTTCTTATCGCAGTAATTTTTACAGCTTGCCATATAACCTATCGGTGCATCGAGCCAGACGTAGAAAAATTTATTTTCTTCGCCCGGGATCTTGAATCCGAAATAAGGTCCATCTCGTGAAATATCCCAGTCTTTAAGGCCTGCCGCGAACCATTCATCGAGTTTGTTGGCGACACTTTTGCCGGTGTGCCCCGATGCCATCAGTTCTTTTAGCTGTTGCTTATAGTCTGCGAGCTTGAAAAAGTAATGGATACTTTTCTTTATAGTAGGTTTTGTTCCGCATGTTGCGCAAGCCGGTTTGATCAGTTCGGTCGGCTGATATGTTCCTCCGCAGGTGTCGCAGGAGTCGCCGTACTGGTCTTCGGCCTTGCATTTCGGGCAGGTACCTTTGATAAATCTGTCCGGCAAAAACATTTTGCAGTTATCGCAAAATGCCTGCTCGATTTCCCTTTTTATAATCGAACCTCTTTTATTCAGATGTTCAAAGACCAGTTCGCTTAACTGTCTGTTTTCGTCAGAGTGCGTGGAATAGAAGTTATCGAATTCTATATGAAAGCTTTTGAAGTCTCTGACGTGTTCGGCGTACATTCTTTCTATGAGTTTTTCAGGCGGTAAACCCTGGGCCTTTGCACTGATCATTATAGGTGTACCATGGGTGTCATCTGCGCAAAAATACAGGCACTGATTACCGTTTGCTTTCTGGAATCTCACCCAGATATCTGTCTGTAAATATTCTACAAGATGGCCGATGTGTATCGGGCCGTTGGCATAAGGCAAGGCTGATGTTACAACGATTTTTCGATTCATTTACTGTTCCTCATTATTTTGTTGTTCATTCAGGCTGTCTGAGATCTCGTCATCAATGTTTTCATCATCATTGTCATCATCATCTTCTTCATAGTCATTTTCTTCTTCAGGTTCCTGTTTTTTGTCGACAGGTTTTTTCCTGTACGAAGGATCTGGTTTTTTCTTTTGCTGCTGTTGTTTAGCGGGAAGTTCGAGAATGACTATTTCTTCCACCGGAACAGCAAAAACCTTACCATCATCGGTTTTTACGGATACAAGCTGGGTTAAGACCTGGGTATCGACGACGAATCCTTCACCCTGCGAAGTTTTGACACGAGTTCTTTTTTTCGGCAGTCGTTTAACGAGGTCTTTATACGTATGGTCTTCATATCTGAGGCAGCATTTTAATCTTCCGCAATAACCGGAGATTTTCGACGGGTCTAAAGTAGCTTTTTGCAGTTTTGCCATTTTCATATTTACCGGCTGAAGTATTTTCAGGAATCTTGCACAGCAGCATTCCTGCCCGCAGACTTCGACATCTGCAGCGACTTTGGCGGCGTCTCTCGAGCCGAGCTGTCTCATTTCAATTCTTGTTTGAAATTCTTTTGCAAGTTTTTTGACGAGTTCTCGAAAATCTATTCTGCTGTCTGCGGTGAAGTAGAAAATGATTCTTTCGCCGCCGAAGACATGTTCGATATCGACCAGTTTCATGGGCAGTTTCATTTCTTTTACGAACTGGCGGCACTTATTGAGTTCGTTTTTTGCGCCGTCATTGATGTGTCTTTCTTCGCTGAGGTCCTGTTCTGTAGCATAACGTACGAATTTGCCTCCTGCTGTTATGGGGCAGTTTTCGTGTCCCTGGCCGTAATAATCAACAACAGCCTGGGCGGATTTTTTGAAAACACCTGATTTATAACAGAATCTTCCGACCACCTCACCGATTTCCAGTCCTCTGTCGGTTTTTATCATAACCTTGCTGTTAGCTTTAGGCATATGCTTTTCGTTGTGCGTAAACCATCCGACGATGCCGGTCATGCCGTATCGGACGAGCATTCTCTTTTCTGCAGGGTTATGCTTATGTTTTTGTTTTGTATCTGTATCGTTCATATATAAGATAAAATCCTGTTTTTTGGTTTAATATCGGCAATATTTAATTGGTTATCATAGCAGAATTTGCAAAGTTTATCAACAGGCGTTCAAAAACAAGTTTTTCGTTGACTGAGGCGTCGATAAACCGGCCGGCCGTGAAGCAATCTTCGATCAATTTGGCACAATTTTCGGCCCCTCGGTTTTGCTCAATAGCCTGTATCTGTCCGGCCTGGTCGAAGTTTATCATTTTTTCTGCTTTAAGCTGCTTCATAGCGTCATCGAGCGAGGATATGACCATCTGCACAAAAATCTTTTTAATCTGCCTGCCTATATCCGCTTTGCTTGTATCGTTTTTAATCTTCATCCAGCTCTCGGTCAATTTCGAAGCCGTTGAATTTATCCATTGTGCGATGTCGACGCTGTCGGCCAGTTGGCACCTGCAGATGCGTTTTAGAAACTCTTTTTTGATTTCATAGAAGGAAGGTTCAATGGCTGAAAGCATCTGTGCCTGTCCGATGCTTCCGCCGGTAAATCTTGCCCAGAACTTCGCTTCATTTTTATTAATCCCTGCCTGGACCAGATGGGCAATTATCTTTTCTTCGTCTAAAGGCCCGAACCGTACTATCTGGCATCGCGATCTTGTCGTAGGTAATAAATTATCAAGTTTCGTACATAGTAATATAATGAAGCTGGCGGCGGGTGGTTCTTCAAGGACTTTTAAGAGTGCATTTTGGCTGGCGGCATTTAGTTTTTCGGCTTCACTCACTATAAATACTTTCGCTGCCGACAGCGCGGGTTTTGTCTGGACCTTGTCAATCAGAAATTCTCTTATAACATCTATGGGCAGGTCCACAGGCTGTCTTTTTCTTTTCTGTGCGTCTTTTACAAATTTGATTAATTCCTTATAGATATGATGAAAGTCCGGATGGCTGTCACCTTCGAAACATCTGCAGGATTCACATTTTCCGCAGCTATCGGCAAAATTATCTTTAATTATTGGTGAATAGCACAGCAGGAGTTTGCTCCAGGTGCCGGCTGTGCAGAATTTACCGACGCCATCGGCTCCTGCGAAGATATAGGCGTGCGGAAGTCTGCCGCAAGCGTATGCCCGCTGCAGAGAGTTGACGGCTTTATCCTGACAAAAAATTTCAGATAAGTTCATTTGTTTCTTTGGTTACGTATTACGTTTATCGGTTGCGATGCTCGTTTCGTTTTACGTTAACCGTGACGAGTTGCACAATACCGCAAGGCATCCCTAACGGGACCGCAACCGAAGAACATAATTTCAAGTTACAGTTTAATCAAAATAACTTTCTACTATCTCGATGATTTTCTTGTTCACAGTTTCAATATTGGCTGATGCGTCAATCACAAGGATATTACCGCTGAATTTGGAAAGAGAAAGAAAACCTTGCCTAACTTTTTTATGATATTCATCATCTTTTTGTTCCATCCTGTCGAGGCTGCGGTCTATTCTTTTTTTAGCTGTTTCAGGGTCAATATCGAGAATAATCGTCAAATCAGGCCAAATCCTTTCCAGCGAATGGGCTGCGATATCTAATACTTTTTCAATTCCGATTCCACCTGCAAAACCCTGATACGCACAGGTGCTTGACAGCCATCTATCAACGAGTACACAATCACCATTTTCCAGTGCGTCTTTGATGCTTTCATTCCACAATTGTGCCCGGCTGGCCATATAGAGCAGCAGCTCTGTCCTGTCGCAGATATGATTTTGAGGGTCAAGCAGGATTTGTCTGATTTTCTCACCTGTTTTAGTGGAACCTGGGTCTCGAAATACTGATACAGAGCAGCCCTGACCGGTCAAATAATCACCGAGCAGGGTAGTTTGTGTACTTTTTCCGCAGCCGTCGGGGCCGTCAAGGGCTATAAAACGTGATTTTTGTTCTTTAATCATTATAAGCTTAGAATACAGCAATTGCTGCAGATTATCAAGAGACTGTCACGACGGATTTTTGCGAATTCTCTTCTTTTACGATACTGTATTGATGAATTCTATTATCTGCCGACTTTCCCGATGTGCCGATATGTGTCATAGAAAAACTTTTGATAGACCACCTGGCCGATTTCGAAAGCCTCCCAGGATGAATGACTGAAAGCGTCCTGGTCCTTGCAGTAAATTGTATGGCCATCCTTAAAAAGGGCATTTACCGCGTAAACGCCCCCCATTCGATGGGAAAAAGGTTTTGGATATTTTCTCAATTCTTCTATTGGCGCGCTGACGGGCTCATCCCTTTTCCATATACGGTCTGTCAGGTATGGTATCCTCTCATCCAGCCCTTCAAACTTTCTTGGGGTATAAGCGGGTGCCTGGATTGCAAAATTGAAAGGAACTTTTGAACCTATAGGAAAATACGTATAACCTACACGCACCCACTGGTTGCCGAAGCCCGGCTCGCTGCTTAAAGAGGAGTTAATCCATTGCGGCAGGAATCCCCATTTTTTATTAGTATAAGGCGGCATGGGTTTGGTGTAAGATTCATATCTGTATCTTGGATGCTGTTCGGAAGGACAATAAAATATCCTGGCATCCGGTATAAGACCTGCTTCATATAAATGCGCCAGTTTCAGAGGCCTGAGATTGCCGTCATCATCTACTCCAAACCCGGTGTCCTGGTAGGCAACAAATGGATAGCCTATCTTGTCTACGGGACAATTGCCATGTGGTTGATATGGCAAATCTATTGTACAACTGAAAGGCCACTTAAAAGCAGGGTCCCAGCCTCCATACCAGGGCAGAAAGTCATCGCAACTGCTGGCGTAGAGTGCTGTTGCCATACCTATCTGCTTTACCTGATTGGCACAGACAATGCGTCTGGCGGTCTCTCTGACCTTTTGCATAGCCGGTATGAGCATTGCCAGTAAAAGAGCAATAATTGCGATTACTACCAGCAGCTCGACTAATGTAAATCCTGTTTTTCTATTATTTTGCAAAGTATTGATTCCTGTCATTCTTCTATTGTAACAGAAAAAGATATTGAAATCTATACGATTCAACTTAATATTGTATTTGTTAAAGGGGTAAAAGACCTGGCTATTTTTAAGGAAGAAAATATGGCAAGAGACATATACACATTATCAATTTTTTTTATTGTAATCATGATAATATTTACATCTTTTGCTGTTGGCTCAAATGAAGACCCGCATCGCAGGGTTGAGCAGTCCTATTCGCCTGAGCCGACGAAGACACATCAGCATGGTATGGATGAATTTATTAACTGGTTCCATAATCCGACTGACAGGCTGACTATGGGAGCAGATATCAGATGGCGATACGTTTACAGCTGGAATATAGATACGATACAGGATGACGCGGCAGGCAGAAGTAGTAAATGGCACTATACACGTAACAGGTTTCGATGGTGGACAAAGAGCAGGATTACCGATGATATAGATTTCAATCACAGATGGGTGTGGGAATTCAGGACATGGGATGATCCGTATCGCAAAGATAAAAGAATGAACTGGGATGAAATCGTATGGGACAGATTTAACATTACGATGAGAAATTTTGCTGATATGCCGTTGACAGTGGTATTAGGCCGCCAGGATATAAAACTCGGCAATGCCTGGCTGGTACTTGATGCTACAAAGGACGACGGTTCACGAACAGCATATTTTGATGCGATAAGACTCATTTATCAGGTGCCTGACAAAGAAACGACATTGGATTTAATCTACATAGATCAGCGGGCGGACTCGGCGGCCTGGCTGAAACCTATAGGAGATAAAGACAGGCTGGTCGGACCTTATGATGAAAAAGGTGCCATCGCTTATGTGACAGATAAATCGCGAGAAAATCTTCAGCTTGAAGGATACTTTATATACAAAAACGATAATCCTGTTAATTCCGGTACAAAATCTGAAATATATACTTTTGGCGGCGCTATGGAGGGGCCTATAGGGTCAAGCGAGAAGTGGAAATACAGGATTGAAGGAGCCGTACAGGGAGGTGATAAAGGGACCGAAGACCGTATCGCATACGGGACAGTAAATAAACTTGAGTATCATTTCAATGATGAAAAGAAAAATATGCTGCATGTGTCACTGGAGTATCTCAGCGGCGATGACCCGGAGACAAGCAAATATGAGCAATTCGATTTGCTTTGGGGAAAGTGGCCTCAGTGGGACAGTGAAATAGCTATTTATTCATATACACTTGAGACGGCACATTCAGATGTGACGAACGTACAGAGAATTGCTTTTGGTCATTCTTTCTGGCCGACAGATAAGATTCAAATTTGTACGGACTATCATCTGCTCTGGGCCGATGAAAATACTAAGAAGGACAGTCCGCATTCCAGTGGGTTAGTATGGTCGGATGACGGGAAATTCAGAGGGCAGCTTGCCACGTTCTGGGTTAAATACGAGATCACAAAACAGCTGAAAGGGCATTTTATGGTTGAATATTTCTGTCCGGGCAATTACTACGAACAGTCAAGCAGAGACGGGGCGTTTTTTACTCGCGTGAATATCGAATATACATTCTGATTCGTCAAAAAAGACAGGCAAAAAATCTTTAGCGGGGGATTTTGGGGGGTTGTAAATTCAATGCCAAAAGAGGTCCTATAACAATTAAACTGAAATTGCAGACCATTATTTTATTACTGAAATCACTGTTTTCTTAAACACTGCGGGTATATGAAGCGATTTTATTTACAGATGACGGTTATATATATATTAGACTTTAAGTATATGTACCCATTCCGCTTAAGGCGGAGAAATGATTTGAAAGAAGGTGATATTATGTCGAATCAGAAGAACGACAGATTCAGCAGACAATTGTCTATTGTTGTAATAGTGGCAACAGTCATTATTGTTTCAGTATTTTTGTTTACGGAATTCAGAACTGTAGAGGTTCCTGTAAGCAGCATAGCAAGAAGGATTTCATCAAGACCGCAAAGTGCTGTTGCTGATCCTGTTAAGAGGCACTATAAAGTCTTTCATGTTATGAGCTATCATAGTCCCTGGGAATGGACAGACAAACAGCTGGAGGGATTCAAAGCTGTTCTGAGTAAAATGGATGTTGAATATGATGTTATGCAGATGGATACCAAGCGCAAAAGCGGTGAAGATTGGAAACGGGAAGTGTCCGAAGAGATACAAAAGGCTATTAATACATCCAATCCAGATCTTATTTTTGCAAATGACGATAACGCTCAGCAATATGTCACAAAGTATTATGTCAATTCGAGATTTCCAATTGTTTTCAGTGCGGTCAACGAAGACCCGGCAAAATACGGTTTTACTGATGCGAAAAATGTTACCGGCGTGGTAGAAAAGCTTCACTATGTTCCTACTTTGAAATTGTTGCAGAAACTGATCCCATCTGCCAGGAAAATCGCAATGATAAGTGATACCGGGGCTATGTGGACAGCACTTATCGAAGAGATGAAACAGCAGGAGAGCCAATTTTCCGGCATAAAAGTTGCCAGTTATGATGTAATACCAACATTTGAAGAGTTCAAACTCAAGATCGCAGACTATCAGGACAAGGTTGATGCAATAGGATTTTTCGGTGTATTTGAATTTAAGGATGAAAGAGGGGATAATGTTCCGATGGAAGAAGTTATGAAATGGCTGCAGGCGAACAGTAAGCTTCCGGACTTTTCGTTCTGGGAAGACCGTGTATTTAAAGGGACACTGTGCAGCGTTTCTGTCTCTGCATATGAGCAGGGATATCTGGCAGGAGTTTATGCACGTGATATACTGTTCGGCAAGAGTCCTGCGGATCTTCCTATAATTGCAACAGAAAGAGGTTCGGCTCTTATTAATACGGCAACCGCAAAGAAATTAGGTATTGAACCGACCGAAGATACACTTCGCATAGCCAAGACGGTAAAAGATATTTTACTGTAATGGGTCCTGTTAGAAGATCATTTCAACAACGCTTCTTGTGACGATAATGATATCAATCGTAACGGCTGAATATAAGACCAGCATTCTCGGGTAATGTGCAGCTATGCCTGCGCGGGCGATGAAAAAGATAAACAGAACGGAGATAAGGGAAAAGCCTGAGAGGATATTGGAAAGAAAGATATCGGGGTCTTTGCCTAAAACGGTATTAAAGATAGCCTGACAGAGCAAAACTGCGGCGGCGGGGAGCAGCCAGCTCGCATCGGACCGGCCGGCGAGTACGAGCGCTTCTAAACCTTCGGCGATCGTTATCGAACAAATCAGAACCGGCAGGCTCAGCCAGAAGGCAGGAGGGACATTTAAAAAAGGATCCTGAAATGCAAGGAACAGAGCGACTGCGAGTATAACCGTTATCCAGAATCTGCGTGTCCTGAAAAACAAAATCAAACCAACGACCAGTGCGCCAAGCGGGGCATGATAAAAACCGACTGAAAAGGTATCGGGTTTTATACCTGTCGGGCTGAACAGGCCTGTAAGTGTTTCTGCAGAAAGTGATGTTCCGAGTGGTATAGGAACGAAACGATATTTCGGCATAGCGGCAAGATAGAAACAGGCGATTATGAAGATGAAAGGTAAAAGAGAAAGGGCTGCTGAGAGTAAATCTACAGTTGTGTTTTCAGGGCGTATCCATTTATTCAGGAAAGCAGCAGGGACAAAGGTCCACGGCAGGCAGGCATAAACGAGACCGGCCGATGGATGATAGCAGAGAAACGCGGAAGCAAAAGCTCCGAAGCCATAGATCAGGCCTGCGATAAAACAGGCGACAAAGGAATTAACATATCTGCCGCTGACGAGAAATGCTCCTGAGGCGGCAAGAACGATAGCGAAGAGAGAGAGCCTGTGAAATTCAGTAATTTTGTCCAGGTGATTCCAGAATAACCAGCCCGTAAAGGCGGTGTAGATTATCACAGCTAAAACGAACAGCGTAACTGGCGGACGTTTTTTAGTCATCCCGTTAGAAATCCTTTCTGCATTGTAACCCCGTTAGAAAAATTGATGGAATTAACTTCTGATTCTCACGGTTTCTAACAGGAATCATAAACTCTGCCGAAAATTATTTTATTATAACTTTTCTGCTGCCGCGGACGATAGTGCCGAGCCTGTAAACGGTTTGGCCGGTGCGGGACAGCTGTCTTTCTATAGAATCGGCAAAATCCGGCGCAACTATTAAAATAAAGCCGATTCCCATATTAAAGGCCCTGAACATTTCCTCTTCTTTGACGGGGCCGTTGTTCTGTAAAAAAGTGAAAATCGGCGGAATTTGCCACCCAGAGCGGTTTATGACGGCGTTACAGTTTTTTGGCAGGATGCGCGGAATATTTCCGCCCAGGCCGCCCCCGGTGATATGGGCCATTGCGTGTATGACCTGTTTTACCTTATAGTGTTTAAGCAGTTTGACGATGGGGCGGACATATATCTTTGTCGGTTCGAGTAAACAATCGCCTATCGGCTTGTTGTCGAGTTCCGTGATTTTTTCATTGGGTTTCAGGCCGAGTTTTTTGAAGCAGATGTGTCTTGCCAGGGAGAATCCGTTGGAGTGCAGGCCTGAAGAGGCAAGGCCGAGGATGATGTCTCCGGGCTGAGCTTTTGAGCCGGTGATTATCCTTATTCTTTCGACAATTCCGACGGCAAAACCTGCCATGTCGAAGTCGTCCTTTTTATAGATATCCGGCATTTCAGCGGTTTCCCCGCCAATGAGTGAGCAGTCAGCGAGCCGGCAGGCGGCAGCAATACTTTCGACGAGCCGGGCGACTTTGGCCGGTTCGAGTTTATTTACTGCCAGGTAGTCGAGGAAGAAAAGCGGTTCTGCGCCGAGAACGAGCATGTCATTTACGCTCATAGCGACCAGGTCAAAACCGAGGGTGTCGAATTTTTTCATATCTCTTGCGATGAGCACCTTTGAGCCGACGCCATCGGTGCAGGCGACAAGGACGGGATTTTTATAACTTTTTTTGAAGATCTTTTCGTCGTAGTCCAGGCGGAACAGTCCTGCAAAGCCGCCGGGCAGGTCGATTACCCGCGGACCGAAGGTGCTTTGGACTGAGGCTCCAATCCGTTCGACCATTTCATCATTGGCGTCAATATCGACGCCGGACTGAGCATAGGTAAGAAAATCTGCCATTTAAAACCATTATAACTGTATAGGTTCGTCGTCGAAAAGCGGCATATGGTATCGCTCCATCGTGAATTTGTTGACAACCGTTTTAACCGGTATCGGATAGTTGCCCGTCCAGCAAGCGGTGCAGTAACATTCTTTGGGTTTTGAGGCGCAGGAAAGCATTCCCTCCAGTGAGATGTAGCCTATGCTGTCAACGTCGAGGAATTTTTTAATCTGTTTCATATCTTTGTCGCTTGCCAGCAGCTCTTCTTTTGTCGGGAAATCAACGCCGTAGAAGCAGGGGAATCTTACCGGCGGGCAGCTTACCCGCATATGTATTTCCTTTGCACCGGCTTGTCTTAGTGCCTTGATCTTACCTTTTGTAGTTGTGCCGCGTACGATAGAGTCATCGACTACGACAACTCTCTTACCTTGCACTACTTCTTTTACGACAGCAAGTTTCAATTTAACGGCAAGGTCTCTGGCGTCCTGCTGGGGCGAAATAAAGGTTCTACCGACATAGTGGCTTCTGATAAACCCCATATCAAATGGTATTCCACTTTCCTGTGAATAACCTATTGCAGCAGAAGTGCCTGAGTCCGGGACAGGAGTTACGACATCAGCTTCGACGGGGTGTTCTCTTGCGATTTGTGCACCGAATCTTTTTCTGATCTCATGGACATTTTCTTCGAAGACACGGCTGGACTGCTTTGCAAAATAGACGTGCTCAAAAATGCAGTGAGCGCCGGAGATATTTTTGGTGTTTGCGAATTTTCTGCTGGAAAGACCTTTTTTGTCCAGTGTGACTAATTCTCCGGGTTCGACATCGCGGATATATTCTGCTTCTATCGTATCAAAGGCACAGGTTTCACTTGCAACGCAGTAGGCACCGGCCTTTGTTTTACCTATACATAAAGGTCGGATGCCGTAAGGGTCGCGGGCAGCTTCTATCCTGTCGGGAAACAGAAAGAGCAGGCAATATGCTCCCTGCAAATGATTCAGTAAATGGGCAAGCGGGTCTGTCTTTGCGACATGTGTTGGTTTTGCCAGGAGATGGACTATAATTTCAGTGTCATTGGTTGATTTGAATATATGGCCATAGGCTTCATATTCATCGCGAAGCAGCGGGGCGTTGATTAAATTACCATTGTGAGCTACGGCGACCTGGCCCATCGAGTACTCGGTCAGCAGAGGCTGGGCGTTTATCAGATTTCTCGAGCCGGCGGTAGAATATCTGACATGGCCGATTGCAATGGGGTTTTTGAGCATACTAAGTACGTTTCTTCCGCCCCGAAATACTCTGTTAGCGTGCCCCATACCGACATGACAGGCAATTGTGTTGCCATCGCTGGAGGCAATACCTGCTGATTCCTGTCCGCGGTGCTGCAAACTGTGGAGGGAGAAGAAGGTTTTTTCGACAGCCTCGTCATCACCAAAGATGCCAAAAAGGCCGCAGTTTTCCTTTTTGTCCATAACCAGCTTTCCTGTAAAGATTTAGAGCAGCAATATCACCGAAAAAGTTGTCTTATTGAAGCGCACGATAGTCTATCGCAGAGGTAAGTTAAAGTCAACTGCTTTAAATGAGAAAAGATTGCAAAATTATCTTTTTGCTTGTATTTTATAGGGCCAGAAGGAAATTATCTTAAAAAAGGATTTTGATGGCATCAGGCAAACCCACGATAGTAGTGATAGGCAGTGTCTTTGTTGATATGGCAATCCGTTGTGTGGACTTCCCGGCTACCGGAGAGATAGCGCAGGGCAGCAGCTTTTCCTGTACGGTCAATGGGGCAGGGGCAAACCAGGCTGTCCAGGCGGCGTTTTGCGGCTGTGAGGTATATCTTGTCGGCAAGGTCGGTATGGACGAGTTCGGCCGGATGATAAAGGATAATCTTGCTGGTTTCGGGGTCAACTGTGATTTTGTTTTCGAGGCGGAGGCGAAGAATACCGGCGTCAGCGTCTCATTAGTCAGCAGTTCCGGGGCAAATCGAACGGTAGTTTCCAAAGGAGCGAACCAGGCGCTGCAAAAGAGCGATATAAAAGGCGAGGATTTTGAAGAACTTCTGGGCCGGGCCGATATTTGCCTGATAGACGGCGGGCTTGAAAAAGATTTTATCTGCAGTGCGATAAGGGCGGCAAAACTTGCCAGGAAAAAAGTGATACTTGACCCTGCATTGAGCAGTGAGCAATTCGAGGACCAAAGCGGCCAGCTGCCTTTGGATTATTATACCGCTGATATACTCGTGCCGAATTTTGCAGAGGCGGCGGAACTGACCACTTCCCAAAGTCATAATATTCGTACCGTAAAGCTGATGGGCTCGGACCTTATCGCCCGGGGCGTAGGCTGTGTAGTTATCAAGCTCGGCAAGCGAGGCGCTCTTGTTGTCGATAAAACAGGGGCCAATCAGATAGCACCTTTCGAAGTAAATTTTGTTGACCACGCCGGCTGCGGCGATGCCTTCGACGGCGCACTTGCGGCGAGCTGTGCAGTTGGTGATAAGATTAGAGATGCGGTAAAATTTGCTTCAGCTGCGGGAGCGCTTGCCTGTACGAAATTCGGTTCGCAGGAATCGCTGCCGAAAAAAGAGGAAATCCTTGAACTGCTGCAGGAACTGCCGTAGAAAATTGCAACAAGATGCTTTTTCTATTTCAATTTTGCTTTAATTACGCCCAGGAGGCGTTCGTTTTTGACCGGTTTCTGGAAGACGCCTGCAAAACCGAGCTGGGTGTAATCGATATTATCTGTCATTCCATTGCCTGCACCACTTAAAAGGAAAATAGGGGACTGGTTGCCGAGGAGTTTCAGCTCCTTGACGAAAGTGGCGCCGGCGTCGATCTCTTCCATCATCAAATCGACAAGGATAAGGTCGGGTGAGTTTTCCTTATAGACGCCCAGTCCCTGCTCGGCACTTTTCGCTTCGACCATTATATAGCCGTTGGCTTCGAGAAACAGGCGCATAGCGTCGAGAAAATCGGGGTCGTCATCAATAGCCAGGATTACGTATTTGCCGTCTCGCATATCGGTCTCCTTTAAAAACAGGCAGCTTCCTTATTAAAATTCTTTGTCTTTATTAAGTCCACAATAAAATCTATGGCTTTTTCCATATTAGTTTTCGCTTTTTCGCTCAGAGAGGCGCCGAACTGGTCAAATTCATAGCCCCGGATGCCGAGCATAAAGGCCTTTGCCTTTGAGCCGAATAGTTTCTCAGCTAATGTCATTACCTGTGCAGGTTCTACGCTGTGGGAGGAAAAACTCCCTTCCTGCCTGTCGTTTAGCGGTTCAAAGCTGAAGGGCTCGGCGCAATTTTGGGAGGCGTCGGCGAAAATGACGATATCGTATTCAGCAACCTGAGCAGAGTCTTCAACGGTCAATTGGTAATCGGAATCTACGGTAACGTTCGGCAGGTTTTGAGCTTCGATTTTTTCAGCGACAGAAGGTCCCAGTCCGTCATCTGCTCTTGCAGGGTTGCCGAATCCTATCAATAAGATTTTCTGATTATCTGTCATTCTTTTGTTTTAGTTTCTATCTCGTTACCCTGGTAATCGAAGAGCGTAACTTTCAAAGGCATTTTGCCCATCGCGTGTGTCGCGCAGCTAAGACAGGGGTCGTAAGCTCTTATCGCTACTTCGATGTGGTTAAGCAGGCCTTCGGTTATTTCCGGGGCGCCGCTGATATGGTCCGCTGCGACTTTCTGGACGGCACGGTTCATTGGTATATTATTGTTCGTGGTTGATACTATGAGATTTGCCATTGTAACCTGGTCATCGTCATTTACTTTATAATGATGGAACAGTGTGCCTCTCGGCGCTTCGAGCAGGCCTATGCCTTCGTTTCTACGCTCGCCTTTTACTACAAGGTCATTGCCCTGCAGGTCAGGGTCGTTTAGAAGCTCGTTGATTTTTTCGACCGAATGCAGGACTTCTATCATTCTTGCCCAGTGATAGGCCATTGTAATATTGTTAGGCTTATTGTCGGTAACAGCCATGAATTCTTTGCGTGCTTCTTCGGCTTCTGGGGTGTCGATAAAGTCACAGGTATTTACTCTTGCCAGGGGGCCGACGCGGTACCAGCCTTTTTCCGGGCCGAGCGATTTTATGAACGGGAATTTCATATATGACCAGGATTTTACTTCTTCAGCGATGTAGTCCAGATACTTCGAATAATCGACCTGGTCGAATATTTTATTTCCCTCGGCATCGATAGCTCTTAGGTTGCCGTGGTATAAGTCCATCGCGCCGTCAGAGCGGACAAGGCTTAGATGATTGGAATCGAATGAACCGAAAGGCTTGACCATCTCGAGATTTTCGACGGTGTAATCTTTCGCGACTTTCAGAGCACCTCTTGCCCAGACGAGCATTTGTTTGATATCTTTGAGGAATACATCTCTTTCATTGGTAGAGAGGTTTTTATTTATTCCGCCTGGTATTGCGCCTGTGCCGTGGATTTTTTTGCCTGCGGTTGCTTTGATTATTTCCTGGCCGTACTTTCTGAGCATGACGCCCTGGACAGCGAGGTCTTTGTGTTTCAATGCAACGCCGATGACGTTTCTTATTTGCACATCGGCATCAAAACCGAAAAGCAGATCAGGCGAACATAGATGGAAAAAGTGCAGTGCGTGCGACTGGAGCGTTTGGCCGTAGTGCATCAGGCGGCGCATTTTTTCAGCGGTGGGGGTGAGCTTGTCGGCGCCGACTATCACATCCATTGCCTTTGCTGCAGCCAGGTGATGGCTGACAGGACAGATGCCGCAGAGTCTTTGGACGACGACGGGCATTTCCCAGTAAGGTCTGCCCTGAATGAATCGTTCAAAGCCGCGGAATTCAACGATGTGGAATCTTGCCTGGGTGACTTTATTGTTTTCATCGAGCAGAATCGAGACTTTGCCGTGGCCTTCGACTCTGGTTACCGGTTCTATTATTACTCTTTTGCTCATTTATTGCTCCAGTACAGTTCGGCTTTGCTCACTATAGAGCGGTTCAATCGTATTTTATTATTTCGTAAGGCAGGTCAAGCGGTTTGTTGTTTAGAATCGCAACAAGTGCCTGCCAGATTATTTCAGCGTTAGGCGGACAGCCCGGCAGAGAATAGTCTATCTTCACTATCTCGCTGCAGGGATAAACCCTGTCCAGGCAAAGAGGGATTTCTTTGTCGTTCGGTATTATTTTTTCCGGGTTGTGCACGGACGGGCCATTGAGATAGGCCTCGTCGAGACATTCTTTCAGAGGTATATTATTTCGCATAGCAGGGATGTCGCCCATTATCGCACAGTCGCCGAGAGCGATGAGGATATCGCAGTGTTTCCTGAATTCCTGAAGGACGTGGACGTTTTCTTCGTTTCCGCAACCGCCTTCGATAAGGCCGATAGCACATTGGCCGGTGAATTTCTTTATGTCGTTAATGGGTGACTTGTCGAAATCGATTATCTCGATAAGTTCGAGTATCCGCTCGTCGATATCAAGAACCGACATATGACAGCCGAAGCAGCTTGTCAGTGCCGCTGTTGCGATTTTTGGTTTTGCCATTTTCGTATATCCTTGCTAACTCAATCTTTTTTTCTTTTTTCTTCTATGTCCGAACCGATAGGCTTTTTATCGTATTTTCTTTTGCCGATAGGAGTAGTGAACGCGGTTCGTTTTTTGATTATTGCACCGACAGGACAGACGTCTGCGGCCTTATCGGTTATTTTGAGGTTGGTGTCTTTAAGAAACTGTTCAGCATTGATTGCTATTTTTCTTTCAGGTCCTCTGCCGACGAATTCAAAAACACCTTTGCCGTCAACAGTCCTGGATGCCTCGACACATCTGCCACAGAGTATGCACCTGTTGCGGTCAATGAAAATGTCGGGATGAGTTGCGTCAATTTCTCTTTTTGGATAGAAGTAATCGTACTTTGGCGCCAGTATCCCGAATCTGTAGCCAAGGGCCTGGAGTTCGCAGTTCCCGCTTCTTTCGCAGAACATACAGAAGTGGTTGCCTTCGACGAAGAGCATATCGATAATATTGCGTCTGTTTTCGTTGAGCTCTTCGGTTTCACTTTCGACAATCATCCCTTCAGTAATAGGCTGAGTACAGGCGGCTTGCGGTCGGCCGTTGACCAGAACGGTGCATAGCCGGCAACTGCCACGGGGTGTAAGTTCAGGATGTCTGCACAGGCGGGGGATATATATGCCGGCCTCATCACAGGCCTCGAGAATCGTCTGGCCTGGCTTGCCTGTTACTTCGACGCCGTCGATTACAAAATTTATCTCATTGCTCATTTTTATCCTTTATCTGTAAAGATTACTGAATCTCTTTGCGCGATCTGCTCGGCATCGGCCAGGGCCTTTTTAATATCGAAGTCCGGCCGGAGTCCGTCAGGAGATTTTTTGACCAGTGCCTCGTAGTTTTTGCGGAAGTTTTTCAGGGTCGTCAGTATCGGATTGGGCGAGGTCTGCCCCAGGCCGCAGCGGCTGGTGGTTTTTACGCTTTCACCGAGCTGTTGGAGCATATCGAGGTCTTCAGGCTCGCCTTTGCCGGCGAGGATCTTATCAAGATATTTTTTCAGCAGTACATTACCAACCCTGCAGGGGGTGCAGTAGCCGCAGCTTTCTTCTATGAAGAAGTCCATATATTCAGAGGCGATCTCGAGCATATTTCTATCGGGGCCGAAGATGACTATAGCGCCGCCGGTTGCCAAATCGTCATAACAGATTCTTCTGTTATAATCATTTGGACCGATTATTTGTCCGCTTGGTCCGCCGATAAGAACTGCCTGTGCATCTTGTCCCTGTGCTTCTTTGAGCAGGTCGTTTACGGTTATGCCGAGTGATAATTCATAGACACCCGGCAGTTTGCAATCACCTGAAATGCTCAAAAGTTTTGTGCCCGGGCTGCTTTTAGAACCTTTCTGAACGAACCAGCCGGCTCCCATTTCAAGTATCCTGACTACGCAGCAGAGGGTCTCGACATTATTTACCGATGTCGGGTTGCCCAGATAGCCTTTTTGTGCTGGGAAGGGCGGTCTGGTTTTCGGGTCGCCTCGCAGGCCTTCGCAGGA
>JAFGGI010000025.1 GCA_016930635.1 Sedimentisphaerales bacterium
CCCCACCAGAGCTGTCGGCTGATGCACCAGTCGCGGATGCCGTAGAGCCAGTCGAGATATGTTCTGCCGAAACGAGCAGGATGGAACTTTATCTTACCGCTCTCAACAGCTTTGATGGCCTTCTTCGCTAAAGGTTCAACCTTAACGAACCACTGATCAGATAAATAAGGCTCAATAATATCCCCGCTGCGGTCAGAATGACCTACCTCGTGCTCACGCGGCTCGACCTTTTCCATCAAGCCCTGCGATTCCAAATCCTCGACAATAGCCTTTCTTGCAGCGTATCTGTCCAGGCCCTGGTACTTGCCGCCATTTTCGTTGATATTGCCGTCAGGGGTTAAAATGTTGATCATCTCAAGCTTGTGCCTTAACCCAATCTCATAGTCGTTTGGGTCGTGGGCAGGAGTTACCTTCAAAAAGCCCGTGCCCTCGCCCAGCTTTACATAATCGTCCGAAATAATCGGGATTTTCCTGCCGGTCAAAGGCAGATGAACCATTTTGCCAATCAAATTCTTTGCCCGGGCGTCTTTGGGGTTAACCGCGACGGCAGTATCGCCTAACATAGTCTCAGGACGTGTAGTGGCAATCGTTATACGCTCATCCGAATCGACTAATGGATAATGAATATACCAGAAGTTGCCCTGGACCGTTTTATGGACGACTTCATCATCAGCGACAGCGGTCTGCAGGACCGAGTCCCAATTGACCAGTCTTTTGCCTCTGTAAATCAGTCCCTTTTTGAACAGGTTTACAAATGTATGTCTGACCGCTTTTGCGCACATATCGTCCAGCGTAAAGCGGGTACGCTGCCAGTCGCAGCTTGCGCCGATGCGTTTTAGCTGTTCGAGTATCCTGTTGCCATGCTCATCTTTCCACTGCCAAATCATCTCGACCAGTTTTTCGCGCCCGACGTCGTGACGTGTCTGGCCGGTCTGTGCTTTTAGGTTTTTCTCGACTACCGATTGTGTTGCGATTCCCGCGTGGTCTGTGCCGGGCAGCCAAAGGGTATTGAAGCCCTGCATTCTTCGATATCTTATAAGCACATCCTGTAAGCTATTGTCGATAGCATGGCCGAGGTGTAATGCGCCGGTGACGTTTGGCGGGGGGATAACGATTGTGTAAGGCTTTGCATCTTTGCCTCCCTGAGCGGGCGGGGCGGTGTGGAAGTAGTTTCCCTTTTGCCAGATATCATCGGCTAAGGCCTCTATCTGCTTTGGTTCGTATACTGTTGAGAGTTCTTCTGCCATAATTATTGTCCGATTTTCATTCAAATATTTTATTTAAATTGGTGACAGGTAAAGTCCATACATTTTTTCTTATGGGATAGCTTTCTTTTCCGGGATATACGATCCAGGTTTTTTGGGGTTTCAATTCGGCAATCGCATTTGCAGTACTTTTGGTTATTTTTGGTGTCAGAGAATATTTGATTTCAACTGCGATTTCGGTTTTAAGCCCTTTTGTCAGAACAAGGTCTATTTCTGCGGCTGCCTGTGTTCTGTAAAAATAAGTGTCAAAATTAGAAGGTTTAAGTGCGATTATCTGTTCTATGCAAAAGCCTTCCCACGAAGAGCCAAGGGCCGGATTTGCCGTCAGGTCATCAAAGCTCTGTATTTTCAGCAATGTGTGAAGCAGGCCGGTGTCCCGGATGTAAATTTTTGGAGATTTAACCAGCCTTTTTTTAGTGTTGGCAAAGAACGGCTGTAATTGTTTTATCATAAAGCTGTCTTCGAGGATATCAAGATACCTTCGCGTAGTTTTGGAATCAACACCAAGACTATCGGCCAACTTGGCGGCATTCCATAATTGGCCGTTGCAGTGGGCCAGCATCGTCCAGAATCGCAGGAGAGTGGTAGAAGGGACTCGGATGCCGAGAGCAGGCAGGTCTCTTTCGAGGTGCGTTTGTATAAAGTTTTGCATCCATACGGTTGCGATTTTGTCAGAATCGGCCAGATAACTTTGCGGATACCCGCCTCGCAGCCAGAGTTTATTCAAGTTTGCATCCGATACACCGGCTTCATCTAATGTAAAAGGTGATAATTCGTGATATGCGATTCTGCCTGCCAAAGATTCTGATGCCTGCCTTTTGAGCGACGGCGATGCGGAGCCGAGTATCATAAACCTGCCCGGTCTTTTATCCTTATCAATCAGCGACCGCAGGAGTGGAAAAAGTTCTCCCTTGCGCTGAGCCTCATCGAGTATGACTAAATGCTTTTTAAACTGCTCTAAATATAACTGACTGTTGTCAAGTTTCTCGAAGTCCTGCGGGTTTTCAAGATCGAGATATGTGACTGGTCCGGGCCATTTTTCTGCTATAAGTTTGGCTAAAGTGGTCTTGCCGGACTGTCTGGGACCCACTAATCCGATTGCCGGAAAGTGCTTTAGATTCTCGGTTATGCTTTTTTCTATTCTTCTTTTTAACATACTTGTATTATCGGCAGTATAGTCCTGAAAAACAAGCATAAAATATAACTTTTTTGTAAATAATAAGTTATATCACACAAAAACGACGTTAGAATGGGGATTTTAACAGAAAACGTGCGTTTTGGCAACGGTTTTTTTAACCGCGGATTGACACAGATTAAACGGATTTTTTTATGCCACGAAGGCACTAAGGCACTAATTTTTTAGCCACTGATTAACACGGATTATTTGCTTTAAGGCGGCGTTCTGTGAACACCTTAAAAATTCAAACAAACCCCTTTTTGAAGCGACCCACCTTCGCTAAAGCTACTGCGGGCATGGCCTCAGTCGGGTTTATTATTTTGCCTTTTTTCCGGCTGCGCCTATTCGCCTTAAAGCAAAAGTTATTTTCAAAAACTATCCGTCTTCGCCAAGGCTACGAACGGACAGGCTGGAACGCGCCGAACACCAAATCAGGGAGTTAATTATTAAGGTTAAAGGCTAAAAATCTATACTTGATAACTATCAAGCAAGGGGATATTTAACGTCCAACTTCGAACATCGAGCTTTGAACATCCAATGTGGAACCGCCTGGCGGCGGGGGATTTATTGACCCTCGGCACCAATTTATTTTACCGTAGGGATGTAGAAATATTTAAATTCTTAATTGGTTCGGGATAAACCAACCCTGCCATGCGGGGATGGCAGGGCTAACCGATAAATTACCGCTCCCTTACGGTCGCGGCTCTGTGGGACTAATCGAAATTTATAGAGACCAATTATTTTTCGATGTAGGGTTTGCCGGCTTTGTATAAAGCCAGATTTTTTTCTATCTCGACTTTGAGTCTTTTTTGTTCCGGTTCCCGGCACATGGTTAAGGCGTTTTGAGCTGTTTCTACGGCACTTTTAAAATCACCTGTTGCAGCGCAGGCTGCAGCGAGGGTGTCCAGGAATTCGGGTTTGCTGTAGTTGGTAAGTTCGCAGGCATGTCGGGCAAGTTGGAGGGCCTTTTGCGGGTCGTAAAATTTAGAGCCTTTGCTTGTTGCCAGGTGCCAGGCTAAATTATTTACAGCCTCGGCCCAGTCGGGCTGGATCTGGACAGCTTGTGAGCAATGATGAACGGCTGCTTCTGTCTGACCAAGTTCGAGCAAAGGTCTTACGATGCTGAAGTGTGCTACGTGATTATTCTCGGTTACGTCGAGGGTGTGTTGGAACAAGGTCAAATCGTTTCGCCAGTGTCCGGCCTGGAAGAAAGTGCATATAGACAGTGCTGAGATTATCAGGATGGATGCTAATGTGAGTATGATCTTTTTATTTTTCCATTTCGAGGTTATTTCTGTTGCGGTCCAGGCGATGATGATAAATAAACCTGTAAGAGTGATATAAGTGTAGCGGTCGGCGATTGCCTGGGCGCCTACCTGGACAAGACCGATGACCGGTACAAGTGTTCCGAGGTACCACAACCAACCTGTAAAGAGGTATTTTCGTTTTGACGCAAGGCGGAGGAAAATTATCGTTATGATAACCAGGATGACGGCTGATATTATGGCGTAGGGGATAGAGACTTTCTGAACGGGGTGCGGGTAGAATACTGCTAATCGAGAGGGGTAGATCATCTTATAGATATATTTCATATACGAGGTGAAGACATTAGCCAGGCGGATAGAGAAGCTGAGTTTTTCCCCTGAACGTACTGCTCCTGCTTGCTGTTGGACGATGTATGTAACTATGCAGGATGCAAGGGTCATTAGAAACAACGGGATTTTTTCGATGAGCAGATGGCTGAGTGATCGTTTGCTATTGTCTTTCAGACTGATTCTTTCCAAAGGCCAGTAGTCCAGAAGCAGAAGTACGAAAGGTAGAGTAACGAGCATAGGTTTTGACATCAGGCCGAGTGCGAAAAATATAATTATCGGCAGGTAGCTGGTTATGTTCGGCTTTTTGGTGAAACGGACATAGGCCAGCATCGTAAGTATCCAGAAGAAGGTACTTAGTACATCTTTGCGTTCAGCTATCCATGCGACGGATTCGACGTGTAATGGATGGAGAGCGAACAGGGCGGCTACAAAGGCGCTTTGCCAGAGCTTGTGAGTCATTTGTTTGAAGACGATAAAAAGCAGCAGGGCATTTGCGATGTGGAAGAATAGATTGACAAGATGCGGTCCCTGTGGATTACTGCCGAAGAGTTGCCAGTCCAGCATATGTGAAAGCCAGGTTAGAGGATGCCAGTTGGCGGCGCGGCCGGCGGCCAAGGCCCATTTGACAGATTCGAGTGTGATGGGGGCCTGGACATTTGGATTGTTGTAAACGTAAATCGGGTCATCAAAACTGGTGGATTTAAAGCTGTGTACCTGAAAATAAATAACGAGTGTGACCGATGCCAACAGCAGGCAAATTAAAAGGGATAACCTTTTATCTGAGGAATGGTTAATCGGTTGTGAAAATTGTTTTCGTCGTTTCATGAGCTGATATTATATCGGCTTTATGGGGTATAACAAAGAAATGAGGTTAAAAAGAGCTGTTTTTTGACTAAAAACAAGGCTTAAATCTTGTTTTCGGTTTTAGGTGTTATAATATCGGCTTTTCTGTCCTTTAATAGGCGAAAATGGCGTTAAAATAGGGGGTTTATAATCATCTTTTAACTTGATTTTTTGCTTTAATTGTGGTACTTTGAATATTAAGTATACCCGAGGTCTTAGGAGGAAGGAGTTGAGTTATGGTAAACAGGCATTTTAAGGTGCCGAGGGGGTTTGTTCGGCTTCTTGCAGTGTTAGTCTTTATATTTTCCTGTCAGGTATTTGCTGCCGGTCAGCTTGTATCCTGGGGCGGTATGAAGCTGCCTGATATGGAGCGGACGGACATTTGGGAAATTGCGGTTGGCGACGGCCATTCGCTGGTGTTGACAAGTGACGGGGTGATAGTAGCCTGTGGTGATAACAGGTTCGGTCAATGTGATGTTCCGGGCGTCAATGCTGATTTTACAAATATTGCGGCGGGCAATTATCACTCGCTGGGATTGAAGACTGACGGTTCGATAGCAGCGTGGGGAGCTAACGAAAGCGGCCAGTGTGATTTGCCGGCGATTAATATGAATTTTACAGCTGTCTCGGCGGGGGCATCTCATTCATTAGGTTTGAAGAACGATGGTTCGATATCAGCGTGGGGATATAACACTTACGGCCAATGTGATGTGCCGGGGCCTAATACTAATTTTTCAGCTGTTGCCGGAGGTAATTATCATTCGCTGGGATTAAAGGATGATGGTTCGATAGCGGCGTGGGGACGGAATTATTTCGGCGAGTGTAACGTTCCGGCGCCTAATACAGATTTTACGGCAGTCGCAGCGGGGAATTATCATTCGTTGGGATTAAAAATGGATGGTTCGATAACGGCGTGGGGAAATAATGATTACGGGCAGTGCGATGTGCCGACGCCTAATACGGATTTTATAGCTATAGCGGCGGGGACCGGCAGGTCTTTGGGGTTGAAAAGTGATGGAACAATTGTGGCATGGGGAAATAATGATCATAATGTGCCTTTGCCTAATGCGGATTTTACGGCTATCGCGGCCAGGAATTCTTACTCAATGGGATTGAAAAGTGATGGCACGGTTGCTGCCTGGCCCGAGGATAATTATTATTTGCCGCAGAAGGATACTACACTTGAGGCTGTCGCAACTGATGGAAAACATTTTCTTGGTCTCAAAAACGATGGTTCAGTTTTGGCGTGGGGAGTTAATGATGATGGTCAATGTGATGTGCCTGGACCTAATACGAGTTTTACTGCTGTTGATGCCGGTCTGGATTTCTCGTTAGGCCTGAAAAGTGACGGTTCAGTTGCAGCGTGGGGGAAAAATGATCTCGGTCAATGTGATGTGCCTTTGGGCCATACGGATTTTACTGCTGTCTCGGCAGGATATGAACACTCATTAGGATTGAAGGGTGATAATTCGATCTTTGCCTGGGGCAGGAATGATTATGGTCAGTGTAATGTGCCTGATCCTAATACAGATTTTATTGCTGTCTCGGCCGGAGGTGAACATTCATTGGGCCTGAAGAGTGACGGCTCAGTCGTTGCCTGGGGCAGAAATAGTTATGGTCAATGTGATGTGCCGATGCCTAATGCAGATTTTATCAGCATCTCGGCTGGACGTTACTATTCTCTGGGATTGAAAAGTGACGGTTCTGTTGCGGCCTGGGGTTATAATGAATACGGCCAATGTGATGTGCCTTTGCCCAATACGAATTTTACGGCTGTTTCGGCAGGGCAGTGGCATTCTCTGGGGCTTAAGTCGGATGGTGCGGTTGCAGGTTGGGGACGGAATCTCGAGGGTCAATGTGATGCGCCGTTACCTAATATGGATTTTGTGGCGATATCGGCAGGGCAGTATTATTCTTTAGGCCTGAAGGCTTGTCCGTTTAATCTGCCCGGGGATATGGATAACGACTGCAGGGTAAACTTCGACGATTTTGTAATTATGGCAGATAGCTGGATGGCGGATTTTGCTGATCTCGAGAATATAGTTGATAACTGGCTGGTGGACTGTATGCAGAGTATTGCCGGTATCCATTTGAAGCCTGCCTGTGCAGGTCATTGGCCGATGAATGATAATGCATCTGACACAACAGTCCTCGATATTTCAGGGGTCAATAATAACGGAACCTCGGTACAGACTACCGAGATTATGGCAACTGCGGGACATATAAACGGTGCATTGCACTTTGACGGAACAAGCGACTATATAGCTATTGCCGATACCATAGGTCAGGGCTCATATACAAAAGCAGCGTGGATAAGGCTCGAAACAAGTACTGCGACATACTGCCACAACATTATTTCCGCACCAGCGAGACAGGCGTTCTGGGCTCCTAACTGGCAAGGTAATAAACTGTCAGCGGGACACAACAACAACTGGACCGAGGTACAGGATCCAAATGCTTTGTCAATGGACACCTGGTACTTTGTAGCGGTAACTTATGATTCGAACAGTAATACCCTGGTTCTTTACAAAGACGGCCAGATAGTTGATACAAGCAGTACAACTACGCCGGGCGTTATAGGCGAAATTAGTATCGGCAGATACGATACTACTGCTACATACTTCAAGGGCGATATGGATAATGTAATGCTGTTCAATAAAGCATTGAGCGAAGAAGAAATTGCAGAATTGTATAATGGAGGCAGCGGTACTGAAGTATTAACCAATCCTTATGACCCTGCCTGTGTGCCTAAGTAAAGTGCATAAGAGCATAAGTGCATAAGAGCATAAGTGCATAAGAGCATAAGTGCATAAGTGCATAAGTGCATAAGAGCATAAGAGCATAAGAGCATAAGAGCATAAGTGCATAAGAGCATAGGTGCATAAGAGCATAAGGCATAATTTCCATTCTTTGTAGGTAATGTATAGTTTTTTTGCTGGTCGGGAAAACAGGCTGACTCTTTTAGCTTGCATTTTCAGGATAATTGTGGTAGCCTGTCTGCAAGAGTGTTTTAAGGTTATCTAAGGAAGGAGGGTTTTGATAAGATGTTGTACGCACGTTGTAGAGTATCTATACTTTTCATTTGTTTTTATCTTTTAATTGTCTGTGCTTTTTCTGCGCAGAGTCTCGGTATTGGGGAAATTATGGCCTGGGGAGAAAATGACGATGGCCAGTGTGATGTTCCTGATCCTAACACGGACTTTATAGCCATTTCAGCAGGTAATACTCATTCACTTGGCTTAAAGGCTGATGGTTCAATTATGGCTTGGGGATATAATCTCTCCGGTTGTTGTGATGTTCCGGAACCTAATGCGAATTTTACGTCTGTTGCGACTGGCGCGAGTCACTCACTTGGCTTAAAAGCTGACGGTTCGATTATGGCCTGGGGATATAACGTTAATGGCGAATGCAATGTTCCGGAGCCTAATACAGCTTTTATAGCTATCTCAGCCAGTGTTAATTATTCATTGGGCTTGAAAAATGACGGCTCGATTATAGCCTGGGGGAAAAATGATTATGGCGAATGCAATGTGCCGGGGCTTAATACAGATTTTATAGCCATTTCAACCGGTCATGACCATTCACTTGGTTTAAAGGTTGACGGTTCGGTTGCAGCCTGGGGACGAAATAATTATGGCCAATGCAATGTGCCGGACCCTAATGCTGGTTTTATAGCTATTTCAGCAGGTTATTATCATTCACTGGGACTCAAGGCCGATGGCTCAGTTGTAGCTTGGGGAAACAATTCTCAGGGCCAATGTGATGTGCCGGAACCTAATACAGGTTTTGTAGCTATTTCAGGAGGCGGGGCTCACTCGCTGGGATGGAAATCTGACGGCTCAGTTGTGGCTTGGGGGTGGAATTATTACGGTCAATGTGATGCGCCGGAGCCTAACACGAGTTTTTCAGCTATTAGTGCCGGCAACAATTACTCTCTTGGCCTGAAAGGGTGCAGGTTTACTCTGGCAGGTGACTTGAGTGATGATTGCAGGGTAAACTTTGATGATCATGTAATCATTGCAGACAGCTGGATATCAGATTTTACTGATATTATAGATATGGTCGATAACTGGCTGATAAACTGTGAAGATGTTTTGCCTGGTATTCATCTAAAGCCTGTCTGCGCGGGCCACTGGACAATGAACGATGATGAAGATGACAGAACGGTTATCGACAGTTCATATGCCGACAACAACGGTACCACGATACGGGATACAGATCTTATGGCAACGACGGGACACATAAACGGGGCACTGCACTTTGACGGAACAGGCGACTATATAACCATTGATAATACTATAGGCACAGGTTCCTATACCAAAGCTGCGTGGATAAAACTCGAGACAAGCGTTTCGGCGTACAGTCATAATATTATATCCGGGGCAGGAGGCCATGCATTCTGGGCGCCTAACTATTACACCAATAAACTCTCGGCAGGGCACAGCATTCCCTTCAGCGAGGTGCAGGACCCTAATGCATTGGTCAATGATACCTGGTATTTCGTAGCGGTAACTTATGATTCAGGCACTAACATATTGACGCTTTATAAGGATGGAGAAGTTGTCGATTCGAACAGTACAACTGTGCCGGGTGCTCCGAGCGGATTGAATATCGGTAAATATGACAACAATTCCACGCTTTTTGCAGGCGATATGGATAATGTGATGCTGTTCAGAAAGGCTTTGAGCCAGGATGAGATACTGGCTTTGTACAATGGCGGCAGCGGCACCGAGATATTGACAAATCCGTTTGATCCTGCCTGTGTGCCTGATTAATAAATAGGGTATAGAAAGTTAAAAGTGAAAAACTGAAAGTGAAAAATTAAGGAGCCGCCTTTGGCGGACTTATTTTACTGATAGCCGATAACTGAATACTGATGACTATTTTAATGACAAAAAACCCCGCTTTTCCGGGCGGGGTTTAAAGGGAATTAAAAAAGCAATCCCGACCATTCGGGATATAAGGAGTTATGGAACGAGGAAAACATCTGTTTCGCTGCTTGGTTTTTCCGTGCCGCGATAGATGTCTAAATCTCTTACGGTGAAGATATCGTCGTCGGCGCCAAAAACTCTTTGTGAGGTGAATTCAACGGTTCCATCGTTGAATAGAATATTTTGACCCTTGCCGCGATGGCTTGGGCTGTTTGCTTGTCTTAATTTTCTGTTTAATGTGATCGGGTCGAATTCCGAACCGGACTGATCTGGCGAGGTTGTCAGGCGTCCCTCGAAAAGCGGATTGACATCTGCCATCAGGGGCACTTTCCTTTTTGACATTACAGCTTTATTGGAATCGTAAATGAGTTGAAAGCTGTAAGCAATATGGTCTCTGGAGGGGAAATCGGACAATTCAGCGATTTGCTGAGGGCTTAGATACAGATTTAATGATTTATCTGTTTGTCTTCCCGGGCATTGAAAATCTTTCATCTGGAGATAATCATCTTTGACGAGCAGCCAGAGATGTCTGGTATTGGATTGGTTCTCCTGTCCGGTTGAACCGATTTTCCACCATGGTGAACCTGAACTTACAGGCACAGCCGGGAGGTAATTGTCGTGTTCATTGCTGTATTGTGTAATTCCGCGGGATACTTTTGAAAGGTTTGCCTGGCAGGTGGTCTTATTTGCCTGTGTTTTCATCTGTCTTGTTATTGGAATGAACAGGCTGGCAAGTATGAACACTCCTGCAGCGACTGCAGCGGCCTCGGCAAAACTTCTCCAGAAACTCGGCCGTTTCGTAACCTTTGGATTCGGCTTGCTCACCACAGGCTTTTCGCTTTCGGCCTGGAGCAGTTTTTCCAGTCCGGAATTATTTGTCGCAGCATCACTGATCTCGGCATGATGTGCATATAGTTTTTCGAGGGTTTGTTCTACCAGATGATCCGGGCAGCTTGCGTGTGCTTCATGGTCGAGGTGTTCAAGCGGGGAAAGGGAGTGACTAAGTCTTTTATAGAATTCCATAGCACCCTGGTGTGAATCGAGAAGATCCTTTGCAATGTCGCTTTCCTGCTGGTCAGCGCACTTGAAGTAATAATCCAATAATATGTCTCTTTGCTCCTTATTTAGTGTGTCCATCAACCAATCTCGTCTGTCATTGTCTTCCATTTTTTCGTAAAATGCACAATCGCTGTGTGAAGTCTACTCTTCACCGTCCCTATTGGTATACTCAATATCTGGGCCATTTGTTTGTAAGAAAATTGCTCAAAATAGGCCAAAATCAAAATTTCTTTAAGATTTTCGGGCATATCCGATATTATCTGTCTGACCCTTTCGGCCCGTTCAGACCTTTCCGCTTCATCATAAGGTGTTATTTCATAAGACTTTAAAGAATTTACAACGTCATCTATGCTCAGTTCGGCGGGCTGAGCCATGGCAGTGAGTGATACAGAAGCCTGTCTTTGCTGTTTTCTAAGGACATCCTTGGCCTTGTTGGCAGCTATCGTATATAGCCAGGGGCGAAGGGGTTTATCCTTATCGAAGCTGTCCCTGCTGCGGTAGAGCTGGAGGAATGTCTCCTGAAATGCCTCTTCTATGAGCTGTCTTTGATTTAGAAATCTGCGTAAAAACGCGTAAAGCGGGTCTTTATAGCGGGTTACGAGTTGTTGGAAGGCCCGGCTGTCGCCTGCGATATATCGGCTCAGCAGTTCGGCCTCGTCTATCTTATGCTTATGGTTTTTTGAGTTTTTCGCTGGTTTCATCACACCGGCATATTATAGCTGATTTATGGACTTATTATAAACAATTTACGGATATTGCAATACGTAAATTCAGAAAAGGCCTAAAACCGGCTGGGAAAATCTTGTTTTTTGGCCTGTTTTGTGGTATAATCCAAGCGAAACGGTAAATGGGTAAAGGGGATACCTTAGATTAGAGGTTATTATGGAAAGAAGAAGCCTGATCATTTCGATCTTAGCGGTGGTTTTAATTTTCAGTTCTTTCTGTCCGGCAGTTAATAGACTTGTGCCGAGTCAGTACACAACTATTCAGTCGGCGATAAATGACTGCAACGATGGTGATACGGTTATTATTTTTCCGGGGACATATACGGGCAGCGGCAATAAAAACCTGGACTATGGCGGCAGGGCAATTACTGTGCGAAGTATTAATCCTGACGACCCGTGTACAGTTGCGGCGACGATTATTGATTGTCAAAATTCCGGCCGGGGATTTTATTTTCACAGCGGTGAGAGTTCAAGCAGTGTTCTTTCAGGCCTGACTATAAAGAACGGTAAAATTGAAGCAGACTGGCCTATTTTTTTTGATGTTTATGGAGGCGGTATTTTTTGTGAAGGTGCTTCGCCTGCAATTGAAAACTGTCAGATTGTAAACAATTTAGTCACGGCTTATGTGGAATACTCAGAGCATGTTATTTGCGGGGGAGGGATAGCCTGTATATCCGGGAGCTATCCGACGATTACAAATTGTAATATCAGTGATAATTCAGCTTTAGGTGTTTTGAATATAGAAGGTAGCACTACGGCATATGGCGGTGGAATTTATTGCGACTCGACCAGCAGTATATCTGTTTATAATTGTGAGATTTCCGACAATACCACACGGGGAGGTCACTGGGGTTCAGATGCCAGCTGGATAACTTACAGCAACAGCAGTTATGGCGGTGGAATTTGTAATGCAGGGACCGGTTCTGTTGTGAAAAATTGTCTGATCACTAACAATCGTACAGTTATTTGCCAGGGCGAAAGTTATGAGGGTCAAAATCATGGTAACAGTCAGGGTAGCGGTATTTACTGCAGTACAGGAACAGCTGTCAGGAATTGTACTTTTGCTGGCAACTATACTTATACTGTACCTGTTTTTGACGGTTATATGGGCGAAGGCGGCGGTATTTATGGGCCTGCAACAGTTACTGATTGTATAGTATGGGACAACTCATCAGGAAATCAGTTGTCAGGAGTGTCAAGTGTTTCGTATTCTGATATCCAGGACGGCTGGAGCGGGGCGGGTAATCTTGATGCCGACCCGTGTTTTGTTTCCGCACCTGACGGCGATTACTATCTAAGTCAGATTGCAGCAGGACAGGGGCTTGACAGTCCGTGTGTAGATGCCGGCAGCGATACAGCGGCTAATTTGGGAATGGATGAATATACAACGCGTACAGATGAAGTTTGCGACAATGGAGTCGTGGATATGGGTTACCATTATCCAATAGATTCAAGTCTAATCGTTCCTGGTTCACCTGATATTGATGAGAATCTTAGTGTTGATGCAGTTGATTTTTCTATCCTGGCCGATGATTGGCGGCAAAGCGGGGCAGATTTAGCCGGTGATCTTACAAAAGATTTGTATGTTGACTTTAATGACCTTTTGATTTTTGCCGATGCCTGGCTGGATTGTTTTGTTGGGTCTGCTGGCGGTCCTGCCCCGATTAATGGTGCAACAGATGTGGATCCAAACGTGGTTCCGGCGTGGATAGCAGGCAGTGGCGCAATAGAACACGATGTTTATCTTGGGACTGATGCTAATGCTGTAGCAGAGGCAGGGCATTTGTCAGCAGAATTTATGGGTACTGTTACAGATGCGAACTTCGACCCATGCGGCCTTGATCCGGATACAACTTATTACTGGCGGATTGATGAGATTGGACCTGCGTGTACAGCCAAAGGCTATATTTGGAATTTTACAACTGCTCCTGCCCCACCTGATGGGGCAAGTAATCCTTCACCAGCCGATGGTGCAATAGATGTTGGTTTGACACAGGATTTGAGCTGGACTGCGGGTAGCGGTGCGACATCACACGACGTATATTTTGGTACAGCAAATCCTCCGCCTTTTATAGGTAATCAGACAGGAACAGTATATGATACCGGGACGATGGATGTTAATACGATTTATTATTGGCGTATAGATGAGAAAAATGCCAGCGGTACTACTATAGGTACCGTTTGGAGCTTTACTACTGTTATTGTTATGCCCGGACAGGCATTCAATCCTATGCCTGATGATGGTGATGTCAACGTCAGTCCAAGCACTGTTTTAAGTTGGACTGCCGGTGTTCTTGCAGACCGGCATGACATATATTTGGGGACTGATTTTAATGATGTAAATGATGCTAACGTGTTATCACCTGAGTTTAAAGGTAACCAAAGTGCAACAATTTACTATCCTTACGGACTCGATGTAAATACAACTTATTATTGGCGAATTGACGAGAAAAATGCAAGTGGTACTACGACAGGTAATATTTGGAGTTTTACGACACGGTCTGGGCCAGAACCAATAGATCCTAATCTTGTCGGCTGGTGGAAATTTGATGAAGGCAGCGGAACGACGGTGAATGATTCAGCTGGCAACCCCAGTAACGGGACGGTTAATGGCGGAGCAAATTGGGTCGTAGGTAAAATTAATAGTGCATTGAATTTTGACGGTTCCAACGACGATATTATAATCCCTGATAACGATGACTCTCTTGATATGGACAATCAGATAACTATTGCTGCCTGGGTAAAACCGAATAATTTCAGCAACTATTATTATGTCTTAGTCAAGCGAACGACTGCCTTTCCGGGCAACTACGAGTTTAGGTTAAGTCAGATTTCAGGTCTTTTACAATTGATTCACCAAACAGGAGCAAGTACATACACAACCTATACTTCTACATCTGCGCTTACGACAGGAGCGTGGCAGCATGTTGCTATAACTTTGAAAGAGGGTGATAGTGTTAATTTCTATATAAATGGCACCCTGGCCGGAACATTGCCGCAAACAGAGATATTTGGCATTGCTAATAATGAACCTTTAAGAATAGGTTCAAGGAATGGTGCCTACTGGTTTAATGGAGATCTTGATGATGTTCGTGTTTATAACCGGGCTTTGAGTGATACTGAAGTTGGGCAGCTTTATAATGAGGGGATGAGTCCTTGAAACTTCATATTTTTTCGGCGTTGTAGCTGCTGCGGGTAAAAGGAGAGGACATTATCCATTTGAAGCCAAGCTGTTTGGCCCGGTCGGCCCAATAGTCGAACTTTTCAGGGGTTATGTATTCGGCGACTTCAAGTGACTCCTTAGAAGGCTTTAAATATTGGCCAATTGCAATTCGGTCGCAATTAACACTTCGCAAATCTGTCAGAACCTGTTCTATTTCGTCATCTGTTTCACCAAGGCCGAGCATAATTGAAGATTTAGTTTGAGTATCAGGCAGGATTTCCTTTGCGAGTTTTAGAAGATTAAGCGAGGTTCGGTAGTCTGCACCTTGCCTTGCGGTTTTGTAAAGACGCGGTACGGTTTCTAAATTGTGGCCGAAGACGAAGGGGAGGGCATCGGAGAGGATTTCGAGGGCTTTTTGCTGACAGTGTTTAAAATCTGGGGTGAGGAGTTCAAATTTTGTAGACCCTGCCATAGTGATGGCAGGGCTAACCCCGTCGCCGTGCCGGCGACGGCTAAACGAATCTCTAATAGTATTTATAACGTTTTTGAAATGGGAGGCGCCGGCATCGGGGAGGTCATCTCTTGTTACAGAAGTTATGACGAGGTATTTAATTTTTAATTGTTTTACAAGCTGGGCGACTCTTTGCGGTTCGGTTTTGTCTGGTGGAAGGGGAGTGCCATGTGCGACTGAGCAGAATTTGCAGTTACGTGTGCAGGTGTTGCCGAGGATGAGAACGGTTGCAGTGCCTTTTGACCAGCATTTGCCTTTATTTGGGCAGTTGGCATTAGTACATATTGTTTCTATGCCAAGGGATTGGATAGTCCGGCTTGTATTATTGTAACTGCCGCTGGTACTTAACGGGCGTTTAAGCCAATTGGGCAATCGTTTTTTGATAGTCTGGTTCATTTTTATTTTCGATATATTTTAAAAGTATGGATTTTAAGATATTTTTAGCGGTTTTTATATCGATTTTTTTGCCAAGTTCTTTTTCTGCGCTTGTCATTTGAATATTTTCCAGGCCGCAGGGGACTAACAAATCAAAAATACTTAAGTCGTTGTTGATATTAATTGCCATTCCATGGAAGGTGATCCATTTTTTTACCTGCAGACCGATAGAAGCGATTTTCCTATTATTTGTCCATAAACCCGGGAGGCCTTTTTTGGTTTCGGATTTTACGCTGAGGGCGGCGAGGAATTCTATGCCTATTTTTTCGAGCAGGGCGACGAAATCACTTACGCCGAGCGAATGGTTTTTGAGTTTAATGACCGGATAGATGACGATTTGGCCGGGGTTGTGAGCGGTGGCTCCGCCTCCTCTGCGGATTTTGAAAATTTCGATGCCGGAGCGTTTTATAGTTTCTGTGTCTTTTAAGAGTTTATTCGCACTTTCTCTTGCACCGAGTGTTATCGTCGGCGGATGTTCAGTAATGAAGATGGTATCCTGCCCAGTGCCGGTAAGGATTTTCTGGATAGTGTTTTCCTGTATATCGAGAGCGGATCGGTAATCTTTTATGCCGCAATCTATTATATTTATACTGCCTTTTAGCATCTTAGGGGCATTATAACATGAAAATTACCTTATTGAAAAGGTTGACTTTTTGGCTGATTGGGTGTAAAATTTAAGAAATGTCGCACCGGGGGGCTACAATAAAGAAAAGGAATTTTCTGGAAGGAGGGAAGAATGAAAAAGTGGTCATTTCTTGTATTAATCCCAGTGTTTCTGTTTATAACTATTTCATCATCTTTTGCAGACCATGTTATAGCCTGGGGTTTTAATTCCTACGGCCAATGTGACGTACCTGAACCAAACACAGGCTTTCTCGCTGTTTCTGGTGGTATGTGGCATTCACTTGGTCTAAAAGCCGACGGCTCTGTCTTTGCCTGGGGTGACAACGAAGACGGACAATGTTATGTCCCCGAACCAAACACAGGTTTTGTTGATGTATCAGCCGGTTATTACTTCTCATTAGCTCTTAAAGATGATGGTTCAGTTTGGGCATGGGGGAAGAACAGCAGCGGCCAGCGCGACGTACCCGAACCTAATTCAGGTTATTTAGCAATCTCCGCCGGCGGTTATCATGCACTTGGTTTAAAAGCTGACGGCTGCATCGTTGCCTGGGGTGACAACGAAGACGGTCAATGCAACGTACCCACGCCAAACAGCAACTTCGTAACCATCGTAGCCGGCGGTCGTCATTCACTCGGCCTCAAAGCCGACGGTTCCATTGTAGCCTGGGGCTCTAACAGTCATAATCAGCTTGATGTACCAAGCCCCAATACCAACTTCATAGGCATTGCTGCCGGCCACTATCACTCGCTCGGCCTCAAAGCCGATGGCTCGGTCGTGGCCTGGGGCGAGAACGAAGAAGGACAATGCAATGTGCCCGAACCAAATACAGGTTTTGTTGGTATCTGTGCCGGTTATTCTTATTCAATGGGCCTGAAAGACGATAGTTCTATCATCGCCTGGGGCGACAACGGAGATTACCAGACTGATGTTCCACAGCCCAACACAGGCTTTGAAGTCTTTGACGCCGGTACTTATCACGGCCTTGCTATTAAAGGTTGTCCATTTAATCTCACCGGCGATTTTGACAACAACTGCATAGCCGATTTTAGAGACCTGGATATATTGACTGGCCAATGGCTGCAGGTGCCGGGTGTTCCGTCCGCAGATATTGCGCCGTATGGCGGAGATAATTTCGTTAATATGCGGGATTTTGTAATGATGGCTGACAACTGGCTTGTCGATTGTTATGCAAATCCTTCGGATATTGCCTGTGTGCCTAAATAGCAGAAACAGATTCCTGGAATTTGTGTTTTCTGTTTTTTAGATAATAGCTGTTAAAAAAAGCCCCCGTTCTTGCTTTCGCAAGAAAGCACGGGGGCTGTATTCATTTATCTACTCTCACATCTATTCTCACTTCATTATTAACAGCCTGTTGCTGCTATATTTGCTCCGGATATTTGTATATAGTCAACATTAGGCAGGCCGCTGCTGTTGGTCGCTTCGAGACGCAGGTCAAGTGTCCCTGAAGGCAAATATACACTGTCTGTTTCAGTGCTCCAGCTTGTCCAACTGCCTGTGCCGTTGAAGGTAAACGATCCTACTGTTGAACCGTTTGCGATCAAATTTGCCGAACGAGCACTTGAGCCGTTGGCGTATCTGACGGTAACGGTATATGTACCTGATGAACCTACATATACAGCATAGTCGATTCCTTCGCCGTTGGAATTATCTGTATTGGCATAACCGCTGCCTGTGTAGCCTGAGTGTTCAGATTCAACAGCACCATCTACACTGCAAAAGCCTGTTGCATTTTCCTGTATGGTAATGCTGCCTGGCGTAGGTGTCGGAGTCGGCGTAGGTGTAGGTGTCGGAGTCGGCGTAGATGTTGGTGTCGGAGTTGGCGTAGGTGTCGGTGTAGGTCCGCCACCTCCGGAGATAGTTCCGGCAGATGGTGTTAAAATAACCTTGTCCAGTATAGCGCCATCTTCTCTTCTGCATACCCTCAAAGTATGTGAACCTGATGATAAGCTGTTAAAGGTAGTTACAGAAAGTACTGCATACCCGCTTGTTTGCGTGTTATTTTGAGTACTCCATGAACCTGAATCCATCTTGTAATGGAATGAGTCATTGGATCCATTAGAGAAGTTTACCTGGATCTGGAACTGCACGTTTGCACTCTGCGATAGAGTAAACGATACCAGTACCTGGCCATCTGAAGAATCTGATGGTGTACTTAAAATATCGTTGCCTTGGTCCGGCCATACTATTGCCTGGTTGCCGGATGCAGATCCATCACTGATTACTGAAAGCGGTGAGAACTGACTCTGACCTGAGAGAGACTCAAGTTCTACTTCCAGTGCGTTGCTTGGCGTAGATGTTGGTGTCGGCGTAGGCGTCGGTGTCGGAGTAGGCGTCGGTGTCGGAGTCGGAGTAGGAGTTGGCGTCGGTGTCGAGGTAGGCGTCGGCGTCGGTGTCGAGGTAGGCGTCGGCGTGGGTGTTGCCGAGCAGCTTGCTACCTGGATACTTGGACCGGCTATTTCCATATAGTCGACATTAGGCAGGCCGGCGCTGTTCGTAGCTTCAAGGCGTATATCCTTTAGTCCTGCGCTCAAATATACGCTGTCTGATTCGGTGGTCCAGCTTGTCCAGCTTCCCGTACCGGCGAAACTGAATGAACCTACTGTTGAACCGTTTGCGATCAGATTGGCCGAGCGAGCACTTGAGCCGTTGGCATATCTGACGGTAACGGTATATGTGCCGGATGTGACTACATTTGCCATATAGTCAATACCTTCGCCGTTAGAATTGTCTGTATTTGCATAACCTGAACCAGTATATCCGCTGTGGTCAGATTGAACTACACCATCTACATTGCAGAAGCCTGTCTGGTTTTCCTGTATTGTAATACTGCTGCTTGGTGTAGAAGTCGGTGTCGGCGTAGGTGTAGGAGTAGGAGTTGGCGTAGGTGTAGAAGTCGGTGTCGGCGTAGGTGTCGGTGTAGGTGTTGGTGTAGGTGTCGGAGTAGGTGTCGGTCCACCGCCATAGGTAATATTTCCATTAGATGCTGTTAAAATAGCCTGATCCAGCATAGCGCCATCTTCTCTTCTACATATTCTCAAGGTATGTGAGCCTGATGATAAGTTGCTGTAGCTAGCTATCTGAAGTACTTCATATCCGCTTGTATATACGGTGTTTTGAGTATTCCATGAGCCTGAATCCATCTTGTAATGGAATGAGTCATCGGATCCATTGGGGAAGTTTACCCGAGCTTCGAACGTCACATTTGCTGTCTGTGACAGTACAAAGTTTACCAGTACCTGGCCATCTGCAGAATCTGATGCTGTGCTTAAGATATCGTTGCTGCCGCTGTTGGGCCACCGTATTGCCTGGCCGCCTGATGCAGCAGAATCATTGAATACTACAAACGGTGAGAACTGGCTCTGGCCTGAGAGAGACTCAAGTTCTACTACCAGTGTGCTTGGCGATGGTGTAGAAGTCGGTGTCGGCGTAGGTGTAGATGTCGGTGTAGGTGTAGGTGTTGGTGTAGATGTTGGCGTGGGAGTTGGCGTAGGATTTGGAATATCGCCGCCTGCTCCTGCTCCATCTATTACAATGCCCGGAACGCTCATAGCATTATCAAGTGAATATGAATACGGTGGTGAAAAGACACTGCTGTTTGGCGCCCATGTGGGCCGCTCGCAGCCTACAAATGCATTACCACTGTATCCGATTATTCCCTGATTGCTGGAGTCGCTGTAGTCTTTCCAGGGCATAGGTACGCTCTCGAAGTAGTTGTTCTCAGCTCGAATATTGCAGTTATCGCCTACACCAATACAGTAACCACCGCTTAGGAGGTCGCTGTAATAATTGTTATAGACATGAACTCTGCCGAAACGTACTCTCGGCATACGCTCTTTACACATACTGGCCCACCAGTTGTGGTGAAAAGTAACAGTGAGATGACCGCTGTCTATGCCGCCGTTGCCGTCGCTATGTCCGACGAGGTTGCAGAAGTTATGGCCGCTGTCGAAGGTGTAGTAGAATACACACCAGGAAACGGTGACATAATCTGCGCCGTTTTTGATATCGACATTTCCGTCGCCGCCGTTCATAAACGTGCAATGGTCGATCCAGATGTTATGGACACCGTCAATGGTAAGGCAGTCGCCATCGCCCACATCGTCCTCGTTATCCATGCTCAGGTTCTGGAAGATACAGTTGCTTTCTTCTTCTCTGTAGCACTTTAGATTACCGGCGATATGCGATCCGGACAGGCCGATGACCGACTTATTACCGCGGACACGGATGTTTGTGCTTGGCAGTGTGATGTTGCCGCTTACCCGAATGATGTAGGGGTCCTGCCCGGTGTCCTGCACGTAGTAAACAAGGTCATCGGCGTTGGAAACGGTAACCGTTGTGCCGCCTTGTCCTCCTGTTGTTCCTCCGCCTTGACTGGCCCAGCCATCTGCGGCCAATACGGCGGACGGTGCCAGGATTAATGCGATAAGAGCAAATAGAATTAGTTTCATTTGCTTTGACATAAATCAAGCCTCCTTTCATATAAATCTTTAAAAAAAATCTGCCTGATATACGTGTAATCGCAACAGTTGTATATACACAAAGATACACGTTAGGAATGTTTGTCCGTTACACCTCCTTTCCATCCATAGATTATAAGCGCAATGATTCTTCTTCTTTTCATCATTGCTGACCATTGCTTGTTTTAGCGAGAATCCCCATGTACCGTATGCGCAAGCTTTGCTTAAACTGTGAGGTCTACCAACCTCTATGATAATGTTACAAACAAGTAATATTCAAGGTTTTTGAACGATAAATGCAATTTTATGTTATAAAGACCTGATATGGACAGTGAGGGCCGAATTTTCGTTTATTGTTAATCTGATTTGTTAACAATTTCCTGTGAGATATTATCTACAGGTTAGAATTGCACCAGCTTTATTGAGGTTTACTGAAGTTCAGGTATTTACCATTCTATAGTGAACTCAGCGAAATCCAGGAAGTTTACAATTCCGTCGTCGTCGAAATCGCCGGGAGTATTCGGGTCGTTCGACAGCCAGTTTTCGTGTATTACTTTCAGATCATACCAGTCAATAAATCCGTCCAGATTAAGGTCATACATGCTGGGCAAAATACTTTCCAAAGCGGCAAACCAGACATCAGCCATTTTTGCATAGCCGGCATCATTAGGATGTACATTGTCGTCCATATCAGTGCTATAGTCTAATGCACTTTCCATATCCACGATAATAATATCATCCCCTAAAACTATGCGGTCCTGTGCCATATTATATAAGTCGGTATTGTATTGAGTTGTTATAGAGCTGTAAGTTTTACGATTTATTATAAGAGCTAAAATGACAGTGGTATCGGTGCTGAACCTGTCGATTTCATCGAGAATATCATATACTTCATTAATATCCGGTCCTCCGTAAGTGATATCATTTGTCCCGATATGCAGCAGAATAATATCTACAGGATGAGCTGTGAGCCAATTATATACCTGCCCCAGGATATCATCTTCGCCGGTGGTGTCTGCGTGCCAGCCGTCATGTCCTTCGTGATGCGGGTCTGCAAAGTTGCCGTCAGACAGGCTGCCCATGAAGTCGAAATTATAGTGTGCTGCTTTTAATTTCTCGTACAATGGTTTACGGTAGCCGTCGTCATATACAGAGCCCCACCAGCCTCTTGTTATCGAATCGCCGAGAGGCATAATCCTTGCAACGAACTCGTCAGGACCTTTAGAGATTGTAAGGTCGATGACAGTGCCGCAGGAAACTGTACCGGTTGCAGACTGACTTATTACGTATCCAGTCGGCACGGTATAGCTGCTTTCGAGGTAGCTGGAGCCGTAACTTATATTGGCAGTTGCGTTTATTGCAGCAATAGCATCAGCTTCACTCATACCCGTTACATCCGGTACAACTGTCTGGCATGGATGGCCGATTGCAAAATCGCCAAATGCTGTTAGTCCTGTTGCCTGAATACTTGTCGGCAGTGGATTAGCAGTTGTCGGTGTTGACCATGTTACTATGTCGAATCTTTTTACAATATATTGATTCGGGTCGGCACCGCCGATGACATCGTTTGGATCAAAATTAAATGTAACCGTGGCAGTGGTAAACAGCACTTGTCCCGAGTCCACTGTGTAGAACCGATTCAGAGTTTTGTTAATGTCAAGGCCGGAAGTAGTAATTTGCGGGTGCATTGATGGTGTTGTACTTGCTGTCATATTAGCTGAATAGTAGACATTAGGAAGATCAATGTTTACAGGTGTATATGCTGCTGTATCGCCGATATGGAAGGTTATATTTTGTGCTCCTAATGGGATTTTCATAGTTAATGGGCCATTAATATAGCTGGCAGAGCTGCCGCCGACGAGGTAGCCATTTGTAATTTTCAATTTATTCAGACTTGTTGTTGTAAGTGTTCCATCAGTCAGTACTACGGCAGTATTATCAGAAATATCCCGTGATGAACCGAGAATTACACCGGCAGGGTTGTTGATATTCATATTTGCCGTGAAAGCTGACACTGAGAACCGTCCATTACCTGACCATGTTTGCGGACTGGTGCCGACAAAATTAATGCTTAATCCGGGCGATGTGCCTGATACGGTACTGTTTATGCTGACCGTACCGTCGTGTATGAAGTCTCCTTTGAGGTTAATAATGCCCTCGGGATAATCATCTGTAGTAGATGAAGTACTCTTTAACATTATATAGCTGCTGTCGCCCAGAACGAGATTCCCATCGATATTAAATACAGCAGAGCCAGTATGCGGGCCTGAACTTTCATATAACTGTATTCTGTTATAATTTGAACCTGTATTTACATTTCCGCCGATATTCCAGGTACAGCTTGCAGAAGTTGGGCTGGTTTGATTTACTGCTGTAATCCTTCCGCTGCCGGATATGTTTACATTTCCAGCAACATAGTGGATATGTGTTCCTGATTCTTCACCTATGCCTCTTATTGTATTATTAAGGATATTCAGATCGCCGGCTACGGTCATACTTTCCTTTATGGAGTAATTTGGAATATTGAAAGTAAGATTTCCAAAAGTCGGATTGACCCACATTTCCGGAACAACAGTATTGAATTCAATAGTACTTTCGGGGTCTAACGCCCAGGATGAACCGGGGATAGGCCCTCCTTCGGTTATGGTCAGTTTCGATGCTGATTCCATTTCCAGGTCTACACAATTACCGTCTGCTGTAAGTGTTACCTCGTCACCTGTCTGAATGACAACGTCATCTTCCGGTCTCGGGACCATGCCTCCTATCCAGGTAGTAGTTGTATGCCAGTCGCCTCCGCCTGTTCCATTACTGATAATGGTTGTAGGTGGGCCTCCCTTCGATACTACCAGGTCGACTACAGTACCGCAGGGAGATGTTCCCAAAGCAGATTGACTGATTACCTCGCCGAAAGGTACTGTTTCGCTTTGCTGATAAGTACTTGAACCGTAGCTTATATCTGCTATCGAGTTAATTGTAGCTATCGCGGCAGATTCGGTCATACCTGTTAAATATGGTACAACCGGTTGGCCGTAAGATACGACCAGATTTATCTCGGTGCCGCAGGGAACTGTACCTGTTGCAGACTGGCCCATTACATTACCCGCAAAGATTGTGTCACTGCATGCCGTACTGGTGGAGCCGTAGCTTATATCCTCAATTAAATTGATTGTATTAATCGCTTCGGATTCAGACATATCTGTTAAATCGGGCACCGAAGGCTGGCCATAGGATACGATAAGATCTATGGCTGTTCCGCATGGGGCTGGGCCGGTAACAGACTGGCTTATTATATTGCCGGCAGGAACAACATCACTGCAGCCCGAATAAATTGAATAGCTGATATCATTAACTGCGTCCAGAGCAGCTACGGCATTGGGCTCGTCCATGCCTGTTACATCAGGTATTATGGCATAACACGGTCCGGTAGATAGTACCAGGTCAATTACGGTATCACAGGAAACCGTGCCTGTAGCGGACTGGCTTATTACATAATCTTGCGGGAGGATATCATTGGCTTCATAAGAGCTTGAACCATAACTTATATCATCTACTGCATCGATCGCAGCTATAGCAGCAGATTTGCTCAAGCCTGTCAGGTCAGGTACATTAGGCTGACCGTAGGAAATGTAAAGGTCAACTACGGTTCCACAGGGAACTGTTCCAACAGCAGATTGACCGGATACATTCCCGGGCAAGACAGTATCACTGCAGATGTAGATACTCGAACCGTAACTTATATCATTCACTGCATTGATCGCAGCGGTTGCGTCGGCTTCATTCATATCTGTTACATCTGGTACGTCCGGCCGGCCTGTTGATACTATAAGATCAACGGTAGAACCGAAAAGCAGGGCGGTCCCTGCTATTGGGTTAGAACTAATGCAATGACCTGCAGCAATTGTGTTATCGCATTGAGTAGTTATTGTTCCAACGACAAGCCCGGCTGCGATAATAGCTGCATTAGCATCGGCCTGGGCTATATCAATCACATCCGGAACAAGAACAGTTGGGGTTGTTTCTTCGAGCATAAAGACGTCAAATGCGTATGCTTTTCGGTTGCCTTCTGAATTTGAGTCTGCTTCAACGCGGATTTTGAAAGTGCCGTCGGCTCCAGGGTTAATATCTGTCCATCGTGCTACATAACCTTCAAAGTGGTTATTGCCTGTATTCATTCGTACTCTTGTAGGCTCGTATTCTACAACTCCTGGTGTACTTGCATTAGTGGCAGAGTCAACGCCGGAAATGGTGTATACGCTTATACGATAGTTATAACCTGGCAGGCCGTCTGTTCTGTCCTTTGCTCTTGATGCAGATGTGGCAAAGGTATATGTCATATTCGGGTCTAAGCCCGTGAAGTCTATATCAACATACCAACCGGTGATATCACCGTAATAGATAGTACCTGTCATATCGACGATGCCGTTAAATGTATTGTAGGCATCTGTACCAGGGGCGGGGTCATATCCGCCGCTCCAGCAACTGGTGAGACATCCAACCTGTGGTTGCCAGACAACACCGCCGTATTCTGTTAATGAGGCTGTTACACCCGTACCGGTACCGGTGGCATAATCGATTAATTCACCGGATGAGGCTGCATAGCTAACGCCTGGAGGAATTTGGTGGTCGACTGCCGGAGTACCTATTCCGAAGACAGTAATGTAATTCGGATCTCCATAGTGTACACTTTGTCCGCATGGATCTGTGCCGTATGCGACAAGTCCCGGATCGTATACGCAGTCATTGTAAGCAGTAAAATCACCTTTTGCACAAGTGGGTATGGCCAGTACTGCCAAACTGTACAGACACAGCGGGATAATCACTCTTACTTTTACAAACAACCCCTTCATCACTTCTTATCCTCCTTCCTGCCCAAGATTGTTTTTTCTACTTGGTTTGGTTCGTAAAGAAACGCAGTGGAGCTTTTTATCTTGTAGATCCTTTATTATATGTTAGTTAGAGCAAAATTGCAAGGGAATATTGCCCAGGCTATCAGGACGTGATATATCCATAAATAAAGGCTTTTTAATTGTATGTAGCCCGTTATTTGACGTCTTTTGCAGTATTGCGATAAGTTAGTAGTGTTTAATATCTTACGTGAAGAAACAGATAACTTTTTGGGATATAATATCTGACATAATCTGCAGTTGAGCTGAATCAATATCATATATCTTAATGACATTCTCATATTTTTGCTCTTCCGGGAGGAAATCTGTCAGCAGATTAGGCATTTTCAGGAGTTTTTCTTTATTGAATACGACGCCTTGTTTTTGCGGGAAAAGGGCGACATAGAATATATCGCTTTCGACCAAGTCCTGAAAGAAGTGAGTTCCAAACGAAAGTTCGGGCATCAGGTTTCCACCTTCATAAGCGATTTCACCAAGTACAGTTATCCTGTTGATTTCGGAAAAGCTGACCGGTACACCCAGAGAGGGAGTTGTTGTGCCCCATCTGCCTGGCCCGAGCAGGAGAGTTGGGGTTACTTCTCTGTCAGCTATGTGCCTGTTCAGTTTGCCTATCAGTCTTGCAATGGTATATTTTTCTGAAATCGGCGTCTCTACATACGCCTGCGGGTCAACGTAAATAATCCTTTTTATCGGCGCGGATATATTGCCGCCCATAGTATGTCCCTCTGATGCGAAAATGATTTTTTCAGGTTTGATATTCTCCGGCAGGTTGACACTTGCCTTTAGTCCCTTGGTTTGCAGCGGTCTGCATTGGACTAGATTGATTTTAAATAAATTATCCTCGGTGAAATTGACAGTAAATTCTATGTCCACAGGATAATTATAATAATTTTCCAGTGTTTTAAGTGCCCTCTGCATTATATGGGTGAAGTTAGTCTCTGAAAGGAGTTTGTTGAAGGTCAAAAGCCAGGATTTTCTGACTTCCATACCGAGCTCTTTCATTTTCTTTTCAGCCTGCCTGTCCGAAGTAGCTAATAAATCCAATTTTATACCAAGATCTTCGTTTAACAGTTCAGTTGTGCCGACAGTTCTTAAACAATTCTGGCTGGTATCAAGGATGTCGACATTATGCTGAGAGAATCTGCCTGCGTCTTCTCTGTCGGCATAAGGCCGCAGCAGCGGATTATCCAAAGCAATTGTCTGCGGATAATCATCTTCAACACGGTCAACTGCCCGAGTACCCAGGCCGAATACAAGTCTTAACATTCCGGCTTTTGGGTCGAGTTCGGACTTCCAGACGAACGTATTATATGAAACGCCTACACCTGCCAGGTCCGGGAAGAAATAATTTCTTTTGTATGAGCCTGATACCCGCTGAACAAGCAGTGCCATTTGTTCATCCTGCTGGTCAAGATTTCGCTGCAGGCGATATGCAAGAGCATCATTATCCATCGTGCTGGCATAGACTCTTCGCACGGCCTCTTCGAATTCAGCATATCGCTGGTCGGGGTCGCCCTGGTTTACGAGGAACAGGCTTTCATATTTTCCCGCGAATGCGTTGCCGAACGAATCCTCCAAAAGACTGCTTGAGCGAACGATAATCGGTGACTGGCCGAAGTATTCTATTATCTCCTGGAACCGTTCACGAACCTGGTCAGGAAATTTTCCCTTCAGCAGATTTTCCTTCATTTCATCAGCGACGGTGAAGTAACCTTCCTTTGTTTTCTGCTTCATCAAAAGTTTCCACCAGCCGTTTTCTACGATATAACTATAAAACACATCTGAACCGATATAGAAGGAATCATGAGGTTCTAAATACGGACTCCAGTCAAAATCTTTATCGTCTGCCAGAATTTTCTGAGCCAGTAACATACCTGCGGCCTTGCCGCCGATGAAACCGCTTCCGATCAATCTGCTTCTGATAGTTATCAAATCTTCGAGTAAAAAGCTGTTCTGAGCCAATTGGGATAATCTTTTTTCCTGCCCGACCATAACTCTGCAAAGTTCCCGTACCAGTTTCTTTGATTCTTCTGAGTCCTGCGGTGTTCCTGTCAGGTTATCTGCTTCCATAAAGAGTCGGTCCCAATGGTCGAGAAATCTTGCAGTAGATGGGCTCTTTTGTGAGATGTGACTCAGGAGTTTGCTTGCATCGATACTGCTTATTATAGGGGAAAAGTCATCACCCTTTTGCAAATGAGGTAAATACATCGTAGGCGAGTATCGCTTCCATACCTTCAGCGGATGGACATAAAAGTGTCCGTCAAAATCATAGACGTCCAGCAGAAGCTGGGTTGTTTCACGGATGCGGGCTACGGTCTGGAAAGAATGGTGATTTCGTAATATGGCAAAATAAGCTAACGTATCCAGCTCATATAGATATGGACAGGTAACCATAAAGAAATTTCCGACCATCAGGTCCGTTGCCCAGGCGCTTAATAAATCTGAGAGGCAGTCGAATATATAGTAAGCTTCGATGCCGTGATGAGAGATTATCGCGTGGACCTGTGTGGAAAAGGTTTCAAAACCGCTCTTTGCGTCGAGCTGGTACGTTGTTACATCAGGATTATTTTCAACGATCGGTTTGTGCTGGGCAAACCTCATATAGACGACATCTCGTTTATCCTCCAGGGCCTTTCTTAAATAAGGCATAACAAAATGACGATAATCGTCTATGCTGTCAACCTGCCAGACTACGTTATCACCCTTTTTCAGATCGCAGAGTATCTTATCCAGACCCTTAAGACCTGTACTTGCCCATGCTGTCATAATTAACCTTTCTTTTTACTGTACCGCCTGGCGTCGATACCTAATTCTTTTACCTTATATCTTATGATCCTGGCTGTGGTTTTCAGGTCTCTTGCCGCGGCAGCCAGGTTTCCGTTACAGCGTTTAAGTGCATCGATGATTATATCTCGTTCGAACAGATTGGTCCTTTCTGTCAAGGAACCGGTGCCGATAGTGTCGGATGAGTCTGAAGTTTGCAGCGTTGGCGGCAGATGATAAGCATGTACGACTCCGTCGCTGCTTAATAGAACCGCCCTTTCGATACAATTTTCAAGTTCTCGCACATTGCCTGGCCAATGATAAGCAACCATCATATTAATGGCAGGCGTACTGATGCGTCTGACATCTTTATTCATTCTTTTAGAATACTGTTCTACAAAAAAGTCTGCCAGCAGGAGAATATCATCTTTGCGGTCGCGCAGCGGAGGCAGCAGGATAGGGAATACATTTATTCGATAATAAAGGTCCTGACGGAATTGTCCTCTATCCACGGCTTTTTCCAGGTCACGGTTTGTGGCTGTGATAATCCTTGCGTTTGTTTTTAATGTTCGGTTACTGCCGACCCGCTCAAACTCTCTTTCCTGGAGGACGCGAAGCAATTTTACCTGTGTTGCAGCGGAAAAGTCACCTATTTCATCAAGGAATATGGTGCCGTTATTTGCCTCTTCCAGACGTCCTTTGCGGGTTTGTATCGCTCCGGTGAAAGCCCCCTTTTCATGGCCGAAAAGTTCGCTTTCAAGCAGATTTTCGTTCAGTGCGGCACAATTAATTTTCACAAAAGGCCTATCACTTCTTGAACTGGAAAAATGAATTGCATGAGCAACTAATTCTTTACCTGTGCCTGACTCGCCGCGTATGAGTACCGTAGTATCGCTGGCAGAGACCTGATGGATCTGATGATAAACATCGCGCATTGTGTTGGAATTGCCTACTATATTTTCCGGACGAAATCTGTCTTCCAGTTCATTTCTCAATCGTAGGTTCTCATCTTCAAGCTGCTGTTGAGTAATGGCGGCTTGTCTGCGAGCCCTTAAGTCATTTGCAATCATACTTGCCACGATGCTCAGGATTCTCATCTCTTCTTCAAGCTGGGCGGATTCATCGAAAGGTCTGTCAACAGAGATGGTTCCAATTACATCATTGTCAATAGAAATGGGAACGCAGATAAAACTCAAGTCCTGCTTTGTAACGTTCCATCTTTCAAAACGATTCAAAAATAACGGTTCCTGTGAGACTTTCGGTACTGTCATTGGTTTTCCGGTTTCCATAACTTTCCCGGTAACACCTTCACCGATGCGATATGTGATCTGTCTGCTTTGCTGCAGCGAGAGGTCGTGGGCCGCTTCAATCCTTATTTCACTGCCGCTTGGCGATAGAAGGGTAATAGTGCCTCTGGCCAGGCTGAGACGCTTGTCCAATATGTCTAAAACTCGTGCGAGAGCTTCCTGCTGCTGTGAGCCGGCTGTTACCAGCACCTGGCTTATCTCATAGAGGATTTCCAGCTGCTGGGCTGTATTTACTGTGGAACTATGTGATAGTATTGTTTTCTTAGCCATTTGAAGACTCCTATTATTTACTATGCGACATAATTGTAACAATGCTTAACGACACTTCCAAATATTTTTTCTAATAGATATGTACATGCAGGCTAATACTTCGTATAACCTATTTTAAAATAAGGAGATATATAATTTATTTTTGGTAGCCTGAATTTTAAGTGAAATATCATATCTGAAACTATATCTTTGTCTGAAATCTACAAATATGTCGTATTTATTCATAATACTACAAAATTGTCACTTATTTTTGGGCTATATTAGCACAAAAATATTTATATCTCCCTGTTATATAATCAGTTATGATTTTTTAAAGCTTTGGCACGGCTATTGCTTATATATAAGATAATTGGTGGTAACCAAAGCAATAAAAATAAGAATAAAGGGCAATTTAATGGAGATAAGAAAGACAATCATTTTAGCAGTTGTTATTTCAGCTTGTTTGTTGGGCCAAGCTGTAGCTAAAGAGGAAATAGCTTTTGGATTAACATCAGATTTTTACAGCAAATATGTCTGGCGGGGACAGATGCTTAATGATGATTATGTCTATCAGCCCGGTATCAGTGCCAGCTACAAGGGATTTAGTATCAGCCTTTGGGGCAATGTGGACCTGACAGACTATGGCAGCAACAACGGCGAGTTTACCGAATATGATCTGACGTTTGATTATACTTTTCAGATAAATGAGAAGGTGAGCTTCTCTGTCGGTGGAATTAATTATCACTTTCCCTCTGTTGTTGGTGATACAACTGAGATCTACTGGGGATTTGCCTTTGATGTTCCGCTTAGTCCGTCAATCACCGTTTATCATGACATCGATAATATAGATGGTACTTATGTAAGTGCTGCTGTTTCACACACACTTGTGAAGGCTTTTTCTCTGACAGACAGTATTGGTGTTGATGTTGAACTTGGTGCATCTGTCGGATGGGGCAGCAGTTCATATAACAAAGGATACTGGGGTTTTGATGAATCGGGACTGAATGACCTTGTTTTCACTGTTGCTTTACCGATGGACCTTGGCGGCGGATGGTCCGTCAGTCCAAGCTTTAGCTATATAACGCTTATTGATGGAAAAATCCGTGATTCGGATGCATTTAGTACTGACAGCGATTATTTTGTGACCGGCATTAGTATCTCAAAGGAATTTTAGAAAGGGGATCTGAAAAATGAGACACATAAGAATAAGACTTTTAAATGTTTTACTTATACCGATGTTGATATTGACAGCTTGCGGTTTGGTGTTTGCCGAAGAGGGCGCTGCTGAGACGATGAGTGATATTGCCAGATTGACTCAGGGTCTGGATACGGTATGGGTTTTACTCGGTGCTTTTCTGGTTTTCTTTATGCAGGCCGGCTTTGGAATGGTAGAGGCTGGCTTCATCAGGGCCAAGAATACCTGTAATATTCTGACCAAAAACTTTCTGGATTTCTGTATGGCATCGCTGGGGTTCTTTATTGTCGGCTATGCTCTGATGTTCGGCAACGGCAATAGTTTTATGGGGACAAATGGTTTTTGCCTGTTCGGTCTTGAGCCTGTGGCAAGCGGTGTGCCGCTGTTTGCGTTCTGGCTTTTCCAGGCTGCATTTTGCGGAGCTGCAGCAACTATTGTTGCAGGCGGAATGGCTGAGCGGATGAAGTTCCCTGCGTATCTGATCTATTCATTTTTGATCTCGGCATTTATTTATCCGATAGTCGGACACTGGGTATGGGGCGGCGGCTGGCTGAGTGAAATGGGTTTTGCAGATTTTGCCGGCTCGACAGTTGTTCATACAGTAGGCGGTATCGCGGCCTTGATAGGAACCTATATGCTGGGTCCGAGAGAAGGCAAATACGGTATTGACGGCAAAGCAAATGTTATAGCAGGGCATAATATTCCACTGGCTTCTTTAGGCGTGTTCATTCTCTGGTTCGGATGGTTCGGATTCAATGCAGGCTCGACCTTATCTGTCGGCGACGGCCAATTAATAGGAAGAGTTGCTCTTAATACCAATATTGCAGCTGCAATAGGCGGCATCATTGCAATGATAACAGTTTGGAAAAGATTCGGAAAACCTGACTTGTCAATGGCTATGAACGGCGCACTGGCAGGGCTGGTAGCGATTACTGCTCCTTGTGCCTTTGTCGAGCCCTGGGCAGCGATAGTAATCGGCGGAATAGCAGGGTTTATAGTCGTTATCGGAGTTGAGTTCCTTGACAAAATGCAGATAGATGACCCGGTAGGTGCGGTTCCTGTGCATGGAATTTGCGGAATCTGGGGAACACTTTGTGTAGGGATTTTTGGAAAAGCATCACTGGGTCTGGCTAATAATGGCTTTGTCTATGGCGGAAACCCGATGCAGCTTGGCGTTCAGATAGTAGGAATAGTAAGTACCGTGGCATTTATCGTGTTTAGTATGGGTATTGTGTTCAAGGTAATTGACCTTACCGTTGGTTTGAGAATAGACCGTGTAGAAGAATTGAGAGGGCTGGATATCGGCGAGCATGGAATGGAAGCGTATGGTGGATTCCAAATATTCAGCACTATGTAAATTTCAGGAAAGGACTGAATCATGAAACTGGTAATGGCTTACATTCAGCCGTACAAACTGAAAGATGTTAAACAGGCTTTATATAAAGCTCAGGTTTACAAGATGTCCGTTACAAACGCTATGGGCTGCGGCGAACAGCACGGATACGAAGAAAGCTACAGAGGTATTAAGTTCGAAGTGAACCTGCTCAAGAAAGTAAGGCTCGAAATTGCTGTCAATGAAGACTTCGTGGAGAAAACCATCGACGCGATCATTGAAGGTGCGAAGACGGGTGAAATTGGTGACGGTAAAATATTTGTGCTGGACCTTGCCGAATGTGTACGTATCCGCACCGGTGAGAGGGGCAAGAAAGCAATAGGCTAAGAAAGTAATTCTAATATTAGAAAGGAAAGAATAATGACAGCGAAAGAGTTTTTTGAGTTCTGTAAAAAGAACAATGCCAAAATGGTCGACCTGAAATTCGTTGACCTGCTTGGTACCTGGCAGCACTGTTCTTATCCGGTCGACATCCTGGATGAGGGCACATTTAAAGAAGGGCTTGGTTTTGACGGATCTTCCATCCGCGGTTGGCAGGGTATTCATATGTCCGACATGCTTGCGATTCCGGATCCGAATACTGCAGTACTTGATCCGTTCTTTAAAGAGCCTACGGTAAGTGTACTGGCAAATATTGTTGACCCTATAACAAGGGAAGAATATAGCAGGGACCCGAGACATGTAGCACGCAAGGGTGCTAAATACCTGAAGGAAACCGGTATCGCTGATACCTGTTATATCGGGCCGGAGCCTGAATTCTTTATTTTTGATGAGGTTCGTTATGAGCAGAATCAGCATACGGGTATGTATAAGATAGATTCTGTTGAAGGTTCGTGGAATACAGCCCGTTTTGAAGAGCCCAACCTTGGATACAAACCGAGCTATAAAGGCGGTTATTTCCCGGTAAGCCCGACCGATACTTATCACGACCTTCGCGGCGAGATGGTAGCGGAAATGCAGAAAGTCGGTATCGTAGTCGAAGCGCACCATCATGAAGTTGCTACAGCCGGCCAGGCCGAGATCGATATGAAGTTCGAAGAGCTTGTAAAGATGGCAGACCAGTTCATGTGGTTCAAATACATCATAAAGAATGTTGCTAAACGCCATGGAAAAACAGTGACATTTATGCCCAAGCCGGTCTTTGAAGACAACGGCAGCGGTATGCACAGTCACTTTTCACTGTGGAAGGGCGGCGAGCCGTTATTTGGCGGCAGTGGATATGCCGGCCTGAGCGACATCGGTCTTTATTCGGTAGGCGGAATTCTCAAACATGCACCGGCAATCCTGGCCTTTGCAGCTCCGACGACAAATTCATATCGCAGATTGGTACCAGGCTTTGAGGCGCCGGTAAATCTCGTTATGAGCGCCAGAAACCGCTCAGCGGGAATCAGAATTCCGATGTATTCAGACAGTCCTAAGGCAAAGAGACTTGAATTCCGCTGTCCTGACCCGACAGCTAACGGCTATCTTACGTGGACCGCAATGCTGATGGCAGCTCTGGATGGTATCCAGAACAAGATCAGCCCGGGCGAACCGCTTGACAGAGATATCTATGAGATGGCTCCGGAAGAACTGGCGAAATATAACAAGACGCCTGGCGAGTTGGCAGAAGCTATTAATGCACTTGAGAAGGACCATAAGTTCCTGACGGCAGGCGGTGTATTTACAGATGATTTGATTGAAACATGGATAAGCTGGAAGCGTGACAATGAGCTTAGTCCTCTTGCACTGAGGCCGCATCCGTATGAATTTCATTTATACTATGACAGTTAAGAAGTAATTGGTTATAATCTGAAGCGAATGGGACAGAAATGCCGAAATCAGGGTTTATATGAAAGCCGGCGCGAGCATGACGGCTGTGGTATCGGTGCAGTTGTAAATATCGACGGCAGGGCCGACCACTCCATCATTGAATACGGTAAAGAGATCCTGGTTAATTTACACCATCGCGGGGCGGCCGGTGCCGATGAGGTTACCGGCGACGGTGCGGGTATTCTGTTCCAGATTCCGCATGAGTTTTTCGCAGCCCAGTGCCAAAAGTTGGGATTTTCACTGCCGGGCGAGTCTAAATACGGTGCTGGGATGGTGTTCAGCTCGAAAGATAAAGAGATAAGCGAAAAATGTGAGCGGATATTAACCGATGCGATAAAACATTACGGCATGAAGGTGCTGGGCTGGCGGGATGTACCTGTTGCCAATGATTGTCTGGGGAGGATAGCCCTCCAGGCCGAGCCGAGGATAAGACAGGTTTTTGTTGATGGGGCAGGGCTGGAAGATGAACTGCTCGAACAGAAGCTGTACTTAGCACGCAAGCGGGCTGAAAAGCTTGTAAGGAAAAATCTGGGCCAAAATGCTGACGATTTTTATGTAACATCACTTTCTTCGCGGACGATTTGCTATAAAGGTATGTTCATGGCCTGGCAGTTGTTCGCCTATTACCCAGACCTTGCTGATGTGAGGGTAAAGTCTGCTCTTGCCATTGTCCATCAGCGATACAGTACCAATACTTTTCCGAGCTGGCAGCTTGCTCAGCCTTTGCGTTGTATCGCTCACAATGGAGAGATAAATACCCTAAGCGGCAACCGCAACTGGACCCAGGCCCGTCAGATGAAAATGTCCAGCAAGGTCTTCGGCAATGATATTAATGATTTATTCCCGATTCTTACTCCGGAGGCAAGTGACTCTGCCTGTTTTGATAATGTACTTGAATTGCTTACATTGGCTGGCAGGAGTATGCCTCATTCGATAATGATGCTGGTGCCTGAAGCATTCGGGCCGACTTATCATATCAGCACGGACAAAAGAGCGTTTTATGAATATCACGCATCTATAATGGAGCCATGGGACGGTCCTGCTGCATTTGCATTTACTGATGGGAAAATCATAGGCGGTACGCTTGACCGCAATGGGCTAAGGCCTTGCCGATGGCTTGTAACGACTGACGGTCTGGTAGTAATGGCCAGTGAAGCAGGAGTTGTTGAATTTCCCCCTGAGAAGATCAGGCAGAAAGGACGTCTTCAGCCCGGCCACATGTTCCTTGTCGATACGACTCAGGGCAGGATAATCTCGGATAATGAGATAAAGAGTAAAATTGCCCGGCAGAAACCGTATCGCCGATGGCTGGATGAAAATAAAATTGAGCTTCGCGGCCTGTTCGATGCGCCAAAACTGGTTCACAGCGACGAAAAAAGCCTGTTCCAGAAACTGCAGATGTTTGGTTACAGCCGGGAAGAGTTAAAAATGATTCTGCTGCCGATGGCATTGCACGGCCAGGAGCCTGTAGGTTCGATGGGAAATGATACGCCATTGGCGGTACTTTCGAATAAACCTAAATTATTATTTAACTATTTCAAACAGCTCTTTGCACAGGTAACCAATCCTCCAATAGACCCTTTGCGCGAAGGGCTGGTTATGAGTTTGATGAATTTTGTAGGCAGGAAGCTGAATATTCTTGATGAGACTCCTGAGCATTGCAGGCAGCTGAAACTGCCGCATCCGATATTGACCAGTGAAGATATCGAACACCTGAGCAAAGCAAAAAGGCAGGACATCAGGACCGAGAGAATATCAGCGGTATTTAATATTGATGTTCCAAATGTCGTATCGAGTCTGACTGAGGCTCTGAGTGGATTAGTCGATTATGCTGCGCAGGCTATTAAGAAAGGCGCTTCGCTGATTATCATCAGTGACAAAGCAGTTACGAAAACAAAAGCTGCGATACCGTCACTTCTGGCGACGGCTGCGGTTCATCATGGATTGCTTAATCGAGGTCTTCGCGGCGAAGTCGGGCTGATAGTTGAAAGCGCAGAACCCAGAGAGGTAATGCATTTTTGCCTTTTGTGTGGTTTTGGCGCTAACGCTGTAAATCCTTATCTGGCATTTGAGACCCTTGACTATCTTCAACGGCAGGGCGAACTTGATGCTGAGCTCGAACCGTCACAGATAGCGGACAATTATATTGCTGCGATCAAAAAAGGCATTCTAAAAACAATGAGCAAGATGGGAATCTCAACACTGCGCAGCTATACCGGCGCACAGCTTTTTGAAGCTATCGGTTTAAACCGCAGTCTTGTGGATGAATATTTTACCGGCACAAGTTCTCGAATAGGCGGGGTAGGACTGGCCGATATTTGCGAGGAGATACTTCTTCGTCATAAAGCAGCTTTTGAGCAGCGCTCTGCAGGGGCGCTAGGATTAGATTATGGCGGAGAATATCATTTCAGACATAAAGGCGAAAATCATCTCTGGAACCCGACGACGGTGGCAAAACTGCAGCACGCGGTAAGGTTTGCAGATGGCCGGGCCTATCAGGAGTATGCTGATGCAATCAATCGGCAGAGCAAAAATCTTTATACATTGAGGGGGCTTTTCGAATTTGCCGGCAGCCAGGAAGTACCGATCGAAGAAGTGGAATCTGCCGACGAAATCGTTAAGAGATTCTGCACCGGTGCGATGAGCCACGGCTCTATCAGCAAAGAAGCTCATGAGTGTATGGCTATCGCTATGAACCGCATAGGCGGGATGAGTAATACCGGCGAAGGCGGGGAAGAAGGCTGCCGGTATACGCCTGAGACTAACGGCGATTCGAAAAACTGCGCGATTAAACAGGTTGCCAGTGCAAGGTTCGGTGTTACGATAAATTATCTTGCCCACGCAAAAGAGTTGCAGATAAAAATAGCTCAGGGTGCAAAGCCGGGCGAAGGCGGCCAGCTGCCGGGGCATAAAGTTACCGAAGAGATCGCGAAGATGAGATACTCGACACCGGGTGTGACGCTTATTTCTCCGCCCCCTCATCATGATATATATTCTATCGAGGATCTGGCGCAGTTGATATATGACCTCAAATGCAGTAATCCGGGCGTAAAAGTTTCGGTTAAGCTGGTTGCTGAAGTTGGTGTTGGTACCATTGCTGCAGGTGTAGCTAAAGGTAACGCTGATGAGGTTCTTATCAGCGGCCATGACGGCGGCACCGGGGCAAGTCCGCTTTCTTCGATAAAACATACCGGCTGTCCATGGGAATTGGGATTGGCTGAGACACAGCAGGTATTAATAATGAACGGTCTGCGGGACAGGATCAGGATACAGGCTGACGGTCAGATGAAAACCGGTAGAGATGTTGTTATCGCAGCGCTGTTAGGTGCGGAACAGTTTGGATTCGGAACTGCTGCACTGGTAACGCTTGGCTGTACGCTGCTGCGTAAATGTCATGAAGGAGCTTGTACCTTCGGTATCGCTACACAGGATCCTGAATTGAGGAAACGTTTTGCCGGTGAGCCTGAGTATCTTGAAAGGTTTATGTACTTTGTTGCTGAAGAGGTCAGGCAGATAATGTCGAAGCTGGGCTTTAGAAAATTTGAAGATATGATCGGCAGAGTAGATAAACTTCAGATGGCCCAGGCAATCGACCACTGGAAGGCAAAGGGATTGGATTTTTCTGCTATATTCCATAAAGTTGATGTCGCGGATGAAAAGGCTGTGAGGCTTTCAAGCGTGCAGCCCGACAAGCTCGGCGACCATTTGGACTGGCAGATACTGGAGCAGGCAAAACCTGCTCTTGAAGAGCAGAAGAAAACGGTTATAGAGATGCCGATCCGCAATATCAACAGGACCGTCGGAGCTATCCTGAGTAATCGAGTGATAAATAAGTACGGCGAAAAGGGATTAGGCGACGATACGCTGCAGGTTGTCCTGAAAGGTTCGGCAGGACAGAGCTTCGGGGCATTTTTGGCGCCGGGTATAACTCTGCAGTTGATAGGGGAAAGTAATGATTATCTGGGCAAGAGTCTTTCAGGCGGAAGGATTGTTGTAAAGACTCCGGAAAATGCGCCGTTTATGAGTCATGAAAATATTATCGTCGGCAATACGGTACTATACGGAGCTACTATGGGCCAGGCGTTTATAAATGGAATGGCCGGTGAGCGGTTCTGTGTAAGGAACAGCGGAGTAACTGCTGTTGTCGAAGGCGTTGGTGACCATTGCTGTGAATATATGACGGGCGGATTGGTTGTAGTATTGGGAAAAACCGGATGCAACTTTGCTGCTGGAATGAGCGGCGGGTTGGCTTATGTACTCGATGAAGCGCAATTATTCGATACAATGTGCAACCTTAATATGGTTGAGCTGGAGACCGTCTGGAAACAGGAAGACAAAGATGTACTATATGACTTGATTAGTCAGCATTTAAAATGGACATCCAGCACACGTGCAAAATACATTCTTGATGCTTGGCCGGATATGGTGGGCAGATTTGTTAAAGTTGTGCCGATAGATTACCGCAAGGCACTTGAGAAAATGCGTGCTGCAGAGCATCGTGATACTGAAACTGTACCGGCAACTGAGGAGGTGTTCTGATGGGCGAAGTAAAAGGCTTTTTGAAATATAAACGTCAGAATGTGCCGCATCGGCCGATCGAGAAAAGAGTACACGATTTTGACGAAATGGATCTGCCGCTCACGCCTGAGCAGATATATGAACAGACCGCAAGATGTATGGATTGCGGAATACCTTTCTGCCACGGTGCCGGGTGCCCGCTGCAAAACAGTATACCTGACCTGAACGAGCTGGTGTATAAGGATAAATGGCAGCAGGCCTGTGAGCTATTGCACTCTACCAATAATTTTCCGGAAATTACCGGCCGAGTTTGTCCTGCTCCGTGCGAAACCGCGTGTACCCTGGCTATAAATGATGAGCCTGTTCTGATTCGACATATTGAGTTTCAGGTGGTCGAGCGTGGTTTTAAAGAAGGCTGGATAAAACCAATGCCGGCAGCTGCAAAAACCGGAAAACGAATCGCGATTGTCGGCTCCGGTCCTGCCGGTCTTGCTGCTGCTCAGCAGTTAGTCCGTATGGGACATGATGTAGTTGTTTTCGAGAAGGATAAAAAAGTCGGCGGAATTCTGCGTTACGGTATTCCTGACTTCAAACTTGAAAAACATATTCTTGACCGGCGGATAGAGCAATTAAAGGCTGAGGGTGTTGAGTTTCAAACCGAGGTTAATGTCGGAGAGGATATTTCCGCTCATTATCTGCATAAAATGTTTGATTGTGTCTGCCTGGCCAAAGGTGCCGGTCAGCCTCGCGACCTTAATGTAGTCGGAAGGGGATACGAGAATATATTATTTGCTATGGATTATCTAAAGGTGCAGAACAGACTCTGCAGCGGCGAATATAAAGATGAGTCTGAGATTGTCACAGCCAAAGATAAAGTTGTGGTTGTAATAGGCGGAGGCGATACCGGCAGCGACTGTGTTGGAACAGCGCGAAGGCAGGGAGCTAAGGAGATTCATCAATTGGAGATTTTGCCAAAGCCGCCTGACACCCGGCCGCCCGATACACCCTGGCCCGATTGGCCTCGAATTATGAGAACTTCGTCCTCTCACGAGGAGGGTTGTAATCGCCGATGGTCCGTTATGACCAAAAAGTTCTCAGGCGTTGAGACAAGAGTTAATCAGCTGCAGTGCTGCGAGGTCGAGTGGATGATGAACAAAGGCAAATGGCAGATGAAAGAGATTAAAGGTACGGATTTTACTCTTGATGCGGATCTTGTACTTTTAGCTTTAGGATTTTTACACGTAACACATGACGGGTTAGTGGAGAAGTTGGATTTAAAACTTGACCAGTCGGGTAATTTAGCGGTTGAAAACTATCAAACCAGTCAGCAGTGGGTCTTTGCTGCCGGCGATTCGGTTAGCGGTGCTTCTCTGGTTGTTCGAGCTATTGACAACGGCCGCCGGGCTGCAGCAAGTATTGATGACTGGTTAAAAGAATAAAGCTGAAGGAATCAATAACAATCTATGTCGTTTTTATATCAGTCGTCAGTTGTAGACTGTTTATTGAAGCGAATATGGGTTAATCTGAGTCTTAGTGTACAACAAAGTTTGCAACAATATATAATTAAGGTTTTAAGATTTATTCGAGCCTAAAGTTAAATTTTCTGGGAAAAATTACATAAAAACATCTTTTTTGCACAAAGAGAAGAATTGACAAAGTCTCGGTAGTTCTTGTAGAATAAGACGTTAGAAATGTTCTTGCGGGCGTAATTCAGCGGTAGAATGCCAGCTTCCCAAGCTGGACGTCGGCGGTTCGAGTCCGCTCGCCCGCTATTCCTTGTCAATAAAGGAGTTACAGCAAATTAACACACCCAAAAATACCTCTAAATCGGTGAAATTTTTGCAAAGTTTTTGCAAAATTTTTGCAAATTTTTTAGTCGAATCTTTGTTTTTGCTTAAATAACTCAGATAATCCTAAATTGGGTCCAGTTGTTAAGCTGGTGAAAAGCTTGACGTCATCCCAAGCCAGCTATTTCAGCAAAAACAGCCATTTGACAAAACTGTCAAATTAGCAAAGCTGGTGAAAAGCTGGGCATGAAAAACCCTTGCTGAATGGGATAAGGTCTCATATCATATAAGCCGTTTACTGTCTTAAAGGAAATAGATATGGCTAAACAGCAAGTGCCAGCGGAAGGTTCTCAATCGAACGACGAGAAACCGAGTAACGCTCCTCCGAAGCAAGAAGTGTCGGAGTCTAAGCCTAAGCCGCAACAACCAATATTGGAGTTTTTTTCCTCCGGGGTGGACCAGTACTCAGATGAACAGATCCAAGATGTCATTAATCGGCAAATCGCATATCGCCTTAACAAATGCAATATAACGGACCAATATAATGTACTATTCCTCTTTAATACACGACAAATCATCCGCTCAGATGCAAACCGAATTTATCGTGCTGTTACCAAGATTGATTCTAAGAGGCCAATTTTACTTATAATTAGTTCACCTGGGGGTGATATCCCAGCGGCGTATTTCATCGCGAAATTATGTCGAGAGTACACAAAAGCCAACTTTGTAGTTGCGGTTCCAAGACAGGCTAAATCAGCTGCAACTTTGATATGCTGCGGTGCCGATCAAATTCACATGGGAAGTCTCAGTGAGCTTGGGCCAATCGATCCTCAATTCAGTGGTATCCCAGCCCTTGCCCTCAAGCACTCCGTTGAACATCTTGCTCAGCTAACAAAAGATTATCCAGATGCAGCCGAAATGTTCAGTAGCTACCTCGCAAAGTCTCTTCGCATAGAGGCCTTGGGCTATTACGAGCGCGTGGCGAAATCTGCAACCCAGTATGCAGTTCGACTTCTTAACTCAAGGCGAATAGAAAACACAGGAGGCATGACATCAGTGCAGATTGCAAACCAGCTCGTATATGAGTATACGGATCACAGTTTCGTCATCGACTCTCAAGAGGCTCTCGATATATTCGGGGGTTCGGTCGTTGCTTGCAATACTTCTGAGTATCAGACAGCGGATAAGTTATATCAGAATTTGGACTTTATAGACTGGTTCTGTAGCTACACGTATAAAAAAGATTTCTCATACGTAGGGAGCAAAGAAGAGGGATACAATCTGTCTCCTAAATCAAGCGGCGGTTAGTGGCGAGAGGACGGATTTAACACCCGTTTATGACACCTGTTTAATGTTCTCAACAGTGCGGTAACTGTGGGCGAACAAGCACTTAGCTCATTATAAAAGCAAATCGAATATGCAGCTCACCTTTTGTATTTTTTGAGAAATAATTACCTTTCCCTGAGAGCTTCTTCTGGATAGAGGTCGTAATTATTTAGTTCTCCTATCTCTACGTTGTCATAAATACAATCTTTGAATCTATCACCAAACTTAGCAATATCAGATTGTTTCCCTTTACTAAATTTATCGCCTTTTTCTGCCCTTAAAAACTTGTCTATATCTGGACGCCAATACAAAACATCAAGTTTCACCTGATTTAAAACATTCATAAACACTCGAATATTTGCATCTCCAGAATCAATCCTTTGCAAAATTTCTGGATTTACCGATTTAAGAAAAGCACGCAAAAGTTGTCTTGTTCCTACGTTGCTTGTATCAGCGTTAGAATTTTCTTTCTCTCTTAATAATTGCTCGATTTCGGTTTGTAGCAGACCTTTTTCCTGTTCTTTTAAGGCTATTACACCATCCTTGTTTGCCACTATAAAGGTTTTATAAAGATATGATGTGCCTGCCCAAGCAGCGAAAGCTCCAAATACTATACATAAGCTAAAGAAAAAAGGAGCAGATTTCACCAAGGACCACTCGTCTTTAATTTTGCGAACAAACCATCCAAAATCAAACATATAAATCTCCTTTTATTGATTAGCCATTCGCATATCATTATATCTAAGCCATTTCTACTTTTCAAAGGGCATCTTAAGATGAATTCAATTTGTTTAAAATGTGAGTACACACCATCTCTAAGCTGATCCACTACCCCGTATTGCCTTCAATATTTAATTTTAAAAGAGCTTATAGTATCGCTCCGCCAAAGAATAACTCCCTCGGCGGAGCTTTTTTGAGATAATTTTTTTGCAAAATTTTTGCAAAATTTCTTGGTCTAAATTGGCCAGGTTTGGTAAAGTTTGTCTAAAAATGTGTGTTTTTGAATCACAGAGGCGGTTTAGAGCCGTTAAAAACTGAGCGGGCCGTATTCCCAAGCTGGACGTCGGCGGTTCGAGTCCGCTCGCCCGCTTTAAATTGTCAGCATAACAAACCTGTTTTTGAATTTGTGGATTTTTACTTGTCCTGAAATTCGCTCCATCCTGCTTCATCAAGTATCACACCATCTATTTCAGGAGGTACATAGCGGGAAGTCATTGTTACGTGAGTGGCCTTGGCTTTTTCCACATCAATAAGTAATAGTCTTCCATCACTGTTTCGCACAAGTCTCATTTTGTAAGGGCCATAGGGGTCGTAACCGCGAACGGCTCCGGTGCAGAGGATCAGCACTAATGCTGTCAGAAGGCCTAATAGGAAATTTTTCATTTTTAACCTCATTTGTTTTTTTTAAGGTCTGCAAACCGTCCATGATTTGTGCAGAGGTAACTGTTTGAAGTCAAACCTCATGTCAGACTTTCCGGCTTTGCAGAGAAGAATTGAACTACAGAATTGCAGGATACAATCTATACTTCTTCTGTCCTCTGACTATCGTATTATACCAGATTATATATGAAAATCAAGGTATCTGATGTTTTAACAGCAGAAAGATATCCTGGCCTTTGGGATTTTCAGCAGTTTATAAGGTTTTAGTTGTTATTGTCGAATTTGTTGTTGGAATATTAGGGTAAAACGGTTAAGGTAAAAGCGTTATGAAAAAAATGCTGACGGCTTTTACACTTGTCGAGATTCTTGTAGTTGTATCGGTGATAGCGTTGCTTTTGGCAGTGCTTCTGCCTGTGATGACTCGTGCTCGCCAGCTTGCATACCGCATCAGATGCCTTAATAATTTAAAACAGCTTGGTCTTGCGGTCGAGTCATATACGCAGAGCTATAATTACTATCCCGTTTGTGTGCCGGAGGTTGATACGAGCTGGGAAGATTTTTTAGCTGCTGAAAATGAACTGAGCGAAAAGATGCTGGGTGTGCCGGTCTCACTTTTTCCATTTCATGAGAGCCAGGCTCTGTATGATTGTCCGGTTTTGAGCAAGGCTGATTGTGATATCAGCTATTGCTATAACTGGCATGCAGGTAAAGTTTTTGACGAGTCGGAGCCTTTTGTATCTCTGTTTACCTCGGAGATGGGGCCTATTGATAAACCTAAACCTGAAATTAAAAATTTCCTTACGCTGCGTCCTGAAAAGGTAAAGTCGCCGGCTGCATTTGTAATTCTGTATGACCAGCCTGTAATTCCTGAACCTATAACAATAATCGGTGGTTATAATTCTTATAAGGATATCGACCCTGATGATTATATAAGCGAAGACTATAACGAGAAGGGGCTGGGGCATTTATGGCACTACAAAGTTTTAGAGGTTGTCGGGCCGCATCAAGGAGGTCATAATATCCTGTTTGGCGACGGTCATGTGAAATGGTATAAAGATGAAGAAACAGGAGAGGATAAGTCTATAATCAACAGGAATCCTTTCTGATTTTCTGCTGTCAGGTTTGCCTTTCTTGGCAGGGCGGGTGCCAAAACTGGCAGGAAAAAGGATGTTACAGCCTATTTTAACAGAGGGTTTTTCTTTTTTGATTTTTCGTAACACATTGTATTCAAAAGAGTTGTCACAGAATAGCAATTTTGATTTTTCTAATGGCATAAAACTGGTATTTTCTTTGCTAATAGTAAGTGTAACAGTTGGATATTGTTTTTATTTTAGACCTTTATAGAAGGAGTGAAATCAATGGCAGCAAAACAATTGGAGTTTGATGCTGAAGCAAGAGCGGCTTTGTTAACCGGCGTAGAGAAACTTGCCCGTGCGGTGCGATCAACTCTCGGACCTCGCGGCAGGAATGCTATCATCGATAAGAGCTGGGGCGGCCCGACAGTTACCAAGGACGGCGTAACAGTAGCTGAGGAAATCGAGCTGGCTGACAAATCCGAGAATATGGGCGCCAAGCTTGTTCGTGAAGCGGCAAGCAAGACGAGCAAAATAGCAGGCGACGGCACGACAACGGCTACGGTTCTTACCGAGGCTATTTTCAAAGAAGCCTACCGCAATATAGCAGCAGGCGCTGATGCGATGAGTGTTAACAGGGGAATTCAAAAGGCCGTCGAGGCGGCAACAAAGAATCTTGTTAAACTTGCCAAGCCGGTTGATATCACAAAGAAAGATGACATCACAAATATCGCTTCAATCTCAGCAAATAATGATTCAGAAATCGGAAATATTATGGCTGAGGCTTTTATGAAGCTCGGTAAGGACGGCGTTATTACTATCGAAGAAGGCAAGAGCCTGGATACGACACTTGATTATGTCGAGGGCATGCAGTTTGACAGGGGGTATCTGTCTCCTAATTTCGTAACGGATGTTGATAATATGGTTTGTGAGCTTGAAAAGCCGTATATTCTTGTTTTTGAGGATAAGATAAGCAGTGTTCAAAAGCTTGTGCCTATACTTGAGGCGGTAGCAAAGAATAAAAAGCCTCTCCTTATTATAGCAGAGGATATTGAAGGTGAGGCACTTGCGACTTTAGTGGTCAATAAGCTTCGCGGCGTTATTCAGATATGTGCGGTTAAGGCCCCGGGATATGGCGACAGGCGAAAAGCGATGCTGCAGGATATAGCGATAATTACCGGTGCTGAGCCGATATTCAAGGATTTGGGTATTGAACTTGATAGTGTAAAGCTTTCGCAGCTCGGCAGGGCGAAGAAGGTTACTATCGATAATGATAATACAATAATTGTCGAGGGGGCAGGCAGTGAAGATGCTATTGGGAGCAGGATAAAGGAAATCCGCAATGAAATCGAAAAGACAACAAGCGATTATGATAAAGAAAAACTTCAGGAACGTCTGGCCAAGCTGACCGGCGGGGTAGCGCAGATAAATGTCGGTGCTGCAAGCGAGACGGAAATGAAAGAGAAAAAGGCTCGTATCGAAGATGCGCTCCACGCTACCAGGGCAGCGATAGAGGAAGGTATTGTGCCCGGCGGCGGGGTGGCTCTTATCAGGTGTATCGATGCGGTAAAAAAAGTCAAAGCCAAGGGCGATGAGAAGACCGGCGTTGATATAATAGCAGAAGCTTTGAAGATGCCTTGCTATTATATAGCAGATAACGCAGGGGCTGTTGGTAATCTGGTGGTAAATAAAGTTTCCGAGGGCGCCGATGGTTTCGGTTATAACGCCGACAAAGGTGAATACGAGGACCTTATTGCAAGCGGTGTTATTGATCCGGTGAAGGTTACGAGAATAGCTCTGCAAAACGCCGCATCAGTTGCAGGGTTGCTTTTGACCTGTGATTGTGTCGTTACCGAAAAGCCCGGCAAGAAAGAAGCTCCTGCAATGCCTGGCGGCGGTATGGGCGGCATGGGCGGCATGGGCGGTATGGGAGGAATGGGAATGGGCGGCATGGGCGGCCTTGGGATGTAAGAGCTTAAAGTTAAAAGTTTAAAACTGAAAATTATGGAATCGGCCTAAAGGCCGATGAATTAAAATTATAAAATAAAAGTTTTATATGGAGTATAAGAAATGAAGCTTAAACCATTGGATGACAGGATAGTGGTAAAGCCGCAAGAGGCAGAGGAAAAAACAGCAGGCGGGATAGTTCTTCCGGACACAGCGAAAGAAAAACCGCTGATGGGTAAAGTTATTGCGGTCGGACCCGGAAAGATGCAGGACAACGGCAAACGCGCAGAAGTTTCTGTTAAGAAAAACGATATCGTTCTTTTCGGTAAGTACGGCGGGAGTAATATAAAACTTGATGGCGTGGAATATAAGATTCTGAGCGAAAGTGAGATTCTCGGGATAATTGAGAAATAAATTAGAACTGCTTTTTATAAGCCGGAGGTAGCTTAAATATGGCAAAGCAAATGATATTCGATGATGCGGCAAGGGCACATCTTAAACAGGGTCTGTCAACATTAGCTTCTGCGGTCAAGGTAACGCTTGGCCCGACAGGCAAGAACGTGCTGCTGCAGAAGAGTTTCGGTTCGCCGAAGATTACCAAAGACGGTGTGTCCGTAAGTAAAGAAATAGAATTGCCCGAACCGTTCAGGAACATGGGCGCAAAGATGGTTAACCAGGTTGCAAGCAAAACAAGCGATGTGGTCGGCGATGGTACTACGACTGCTACGGTTCTTGCTGAGGCGATTTATGGTGAAGGACTTAAAAACGTGACGGCAGGCGCCAATCCGATGGCAATAAAGAAAGGTATTGATAAAGCTGTCAATGTTGTTGTGGATTTTATTGCTTCCAGGAGCCAGAAGGTCAAAGGCCATGATGATATTGCTAAGGTAGCGGCGATAAGCGCCAATAACAATGCCGATGTCGGGAAAATTCTTGCTGATGCGATGGATAAAGTCGGCAAAGAAGGTGTTATAGAAGTTGAAGAAGGTAAGAGCCTTGAGACAGAACTGGAAGTGGTCGAGGGCATGCAGTTTGACCGCGGATATGTTTCGCCCTATTTTGTTAACAAGGTAGAAAATCTCGAGGCAGTTCTGGAAGATGCATATGTTCTGATATATGAAAAGAAGCTGTCGAGCATAGGTGAGATAGTGCCTTTGCTGGAGAAGATCGCTCAGGTAGGGGCGCAGCTTCTTATTATCGCTGAGGATGTCGAAGGTGAGGCGCTTGCAGCCCTGGTTATTAACAGGCTTCAGGGCGTTCTGAAGGTTTGTGCGGTCAAGGCTCCAGGTTTTGGCGACAGGCGAAAAGCGATGCTCGGCGATATTGGTGTTCTTACTGCCGGAGAAGTTATAACTGAAGATCTGGGTATCAAGCTTGAGAAGATTGAACTTTCTCAGTTAGGCAGGGCGAAGAAAGTTGTTGTAAGCAAAGAGAACACAACGATTATCGAAGGGGGAGGAAAGAAGAAGGATATCGATGCTCGCTGTGGACAGATTCGCAAGATGATAGAGGCTACTACCAGTGATTATGACAGGGAAAAACTCCAGGAACGTCTGGCGAAACTTACCGGCGGAGTAGCTGTTGTAAAAGCAGGTGCACCGACTGAAGCTGAGATGAAAGAAAGAAAAGACCTTCTTGACGATGCGCTTCATGCTACAAAGGCTGCCACTGAAGAAGGTATCATTGCCGGCGGCGGAGTTGTATTTTTGCGTGCGATCGAAAAAGTAAAACAGGCAGAGGCCAAGGCGAAAGGCGATGAAAGAATCGGTTTCGAGATTGTTGCGCGTGCTTTACGGTCTCCGACAAGACAGATAGTTGAAAACGGCGGCGGAGAAGGCGATGTAATAGTTGAGAAACTGCTCGAAGAAAGCGGCAATATCGGTTACAATGCCAATACAGGCGAATTTGTCGATATGATAGAGGCGGGTATAATCGATCCTGCCAAGGTGGCAAGATGTGCACTGCAAAATGCTGCTTCTGTTGCATCACTTATGCTGACGACAAATGTTCTAATTACCGAGCTCAAAGAAGACGATGAAGAAGCTAAGCCGATAGAAGGCGCAGTTAGCTAAAATCCGAAATACGAAATCCTAAATCCGAAACAAATATAAAATATAAAATGCAAATGTTCAAAACAATTTGTTTCGGTCATTTTTAGATTTGGTAATTTGGATTTGTTTAGAGTTTCGATATTCGAATTTCGGATTTTTGGGAAAAGATGGCCAAACGAGACTATTATGAAGTTTTAGGGGTCCAGAAAAACGCCTCTACTGACGATATCAAGCGAGCGTATCGGCGTCTGGCTATAAAGTATCATCCGGATAAGAATCCTGATGACAAAGATGCCGAGGCCAAGTTCAAGGAATGTGCCGAGGCTTACGAGGTATTAAGCGATTCGGATAAGCGGTCGCGATACGACCAGTTCGGCCATGCAGGTCTGCACGGGGCAGGTGTTCATGATTTTTCAAGGATGAATGTCGAAGATATATTCGGCGCTCTAAATCTTGAAGACTTATTTGGTGATATGTTCGGCTTTTCGAACAGGTCGCGCAGAAGCAGACGAAGCGGGCCGCGTAAAGGTTATGATCTTGAGACAGTTGTCCAGCTTACCTTGAATGAAGTTGCCGACGGTGTTGAAAAGACTATCGAATTTACCCGACAGGACCTTTGCGAAGAGTGCAAAGGCAGCGGCAGTGCCAAAGGGAGCAGTCCTTCGGCGTGTTCGGCCTGCGGCGGCAGCGGGCAGGTTGCTCAATCCGGGCTGGGCGGGTTTTTCCAGATGGTCTCGACCTGCAGAACCTGCAAAGGCAGCGGTAAGGTGATAACCAAACCCTGTAAGAAATGCAGAGGCAGCGGCAGAGTACCGAAGAAGCGTCTTGTAACTGTTAAGATCCCTGCCGGTGTTCACGAAGGCCAGAGCGTTCGCATTGCCGGCGAAGGTGAACCCGGCTTTGACGGCGGACCTCGAGGCGATCTATACTGTTATGTGAGAATAAAAGAACATCCGTTCCTTAGTCGCCAGGGGATAGACCTTGTGGCGGTTGTGCCTATAAGTTTTACACAGGCTGCTCTTGGCGGAATGATCGATGTGCCGAGCCTGAATGGTAAACGTGAGTTGAAGATCCCTGCCGGGACGCAATATGGCGATGTGTTCAGGATAAAGAACGAGGGACTTCCGGATATACGCACAAAACGCAAAGGCGATGAACTGGTGCAGGTAATTGTTGAAGTACCTAAAAAGCTTGATAAGGAACAGGAAGAACTGCTCAGGAAATTTGCTGAAACTGAAGATATTTCAGTTATGCCGAAGAGCCAGGGGTTTTTTGAGAAGCTCAAACAACACTTTAATAACGGATAATGAATATGTGCAGCAGTCCTGAAAAAGAGACAAAAAAACATAAAAAGGACAAGGCCGACAAACTGCAGGAGCAGATAGACAAGCTCGTGGCTGAAAAGGATGAGCTTTTTGCGAAACTCCAGCGGGTAAGTGCCGACTATGACAATTATCAAAAGCGCTCGGCTAAACAGATATCGGATTCAGTTAACTATGAAAAGGAACTTATACTGAAATCTATTTTACCTGTTCTTGATAATTTCGAGCATACTCTCAGTGGTGCCGAAGAAATAGAGGATATTGAAAGTTTGTGGAAAGGTGTACAGATAATTTACGACCAGATGCTTTCGATCTTAAAAGGCTATGGTGTGGAGCAGATAGATTCTGTCGGTCAAAAGTTCGATCCTTCCTGTCATGAGGCTATGATGCAAAGAGATGAGCCTGATGAGGAAAATGAAATAGTATTAGAGGAATTTCAGAAGGGATATCGGTTGGGCGATAAGATTCTGCGGCCGGGCAGGGTGATCGTGAATAAGAAAAATAACGCCCAAAACGGGGAGTAGTTCTATGCCTACCTATGAATATAGATGCGAGAACTGCGGATATGAGTTCGAAAAATTTCAATCGATGACGGCGTCAGTACTTCGTAAATGCCCCGAGTGCGGCAAGAATTCACTTCGCAGACTTATAGGTACGGGGGCCGGGGTGATATTCAAAGGTTCGGGATTTTACGAAACAGATTATCGCAGCGAATCCTATAAAAGTGCAGCAAAAAAAGACAGCGAAAGCAGTACTAAAAAAGACGAGAAAAAAGAGGCTAAAACAGAAGCAAAAACCAAACCGGACAAGAAAAAAGACACCAGGCCGAAGGGTGACAAGAAATCGGATTGAGAATCTAATTTTTTTAAAATTTTTAATTGGTACTGGCCCGGCATTTTGTTATTCACACAATCAAAATTAGCATATAACATAGGCTCATAATAGTGAAAGGTTTATAATTATGAAACTAATTTTCAAAAACAAATACCAAGTTAGATACAAAATGATTGTTCTGCTTTTTGTCATTATGGCGATAAGTTCCAGTGTATTTAGTGAATCAGCAGATGTCGAAAGAAATATCCCTGTAAGCATGAGTATTTATCGAGATGATTATCCGTCGTCACTTTATATAAAATGTAAGGTGCAGGATTTTTCCAAGATAGATATTGATAGTTTTCAGGATGGTGGAGATTTAACCAAAAAAGAATTTAAACGATTAATAAAGAGTATAAAGGATAATGACCCAAATAGTTATGAGTCTTTTGGGAAGAATTACCGTAACAAAGTTTATAATAATGAAACCACCAAAAAAGCAAATAGCAATTTAAGGGGTTTCCAACAGGTATTTCAATACTACGAAGAACATGGAGATGGTTTAAAAGTATACAAGAAAGTTTCAATCGGCAATGGGGGTTTATTTGTTTTTGGGACTGATGCAAAGAGTACTAATTCAGAATTTAAGGATCAGCGAAGATCTTTTCGGTATGAGGAGGCATCCTCAGATAAAATCAGATGGAATTCTGCAGAACAACTTATGGATCCACTATCAAGCATTATAGTCAATACTTTTCAGGAAGCTGCAAGGAATCCGGAAAAATGGCAGGGGAAAGTGGCAGATGTCAATACTTCTTTTGACTACAGCATACTAATAGCTGGCACAGAAGATAAAAATCCGGTATATCTGCAATTCAACGGGGCAAAATATAATATTGATATAATTAATGACTCTATACCAGATAATGATAAAATACTCGGTTTTTACCAAGATGCACATCTTGTATGGCTACATGTTTCTTCTGAAGAGTATATGAAATATTATACTCATAGCAGCCAGGAACGAATACTAAATACTGAAGCGAAAAGTCCAGGATTCCTAGATGATATTAGGAAATCTTTGTCAAAGGGAAAAAAAGTTTTATTTGTAATGGATGCTAATCCATTCTATGTGATATTTTATAGATTGGGAGATGTGAATAAAACAGTGTATCATGAATATGTCGTTATTGACCCCAATGATGGAGCTCTCAAACTAAATTTAGCGACAATGGACTATAACAATCAGTATTTGTTGTCGCCTGAATTTAGTCTTGTATTGAATAAAATTGACTCTGATTTATTTCCTGTGGATGCTACACAATAGGAGGAACACAATTAGGGGCAGTTGCCTATTGGGATTATTGGGGACGTTGGGGCTATTGAAAAAGTCTATATATCCGAATGAATAGTTCTAATATAAGAAATACGTTATTTTAGTTGCTTATAACAATTATTGTAACTGTGGCGCTATCGAGGGGTTCTAATGGTTGTGAGATAGTATCGGTTTTTTCAGTTGCGGCAAGTGCCGGCTTTTGGTCTGTAAGAAAATCATAATCAATATCCGCGTTTGCATATACTCTATCGATAGCAGACGGCGTTGTGATCTTGTTAATAATAGCAAGGTCATGGGCCATTCTCAGCCGTTGTCCGAGATTTTCAGCTTTGCATATCTCTATTACCTGGTCGGCATTAATATTATTAACGGTTATGTATTTACCTGTCTGTTCTGTGCCGATGTCCATTTTTGTGTCGGTACATTGAGGCCAGATGAAGCTTAATTCCTGTATAAGATTCGCGACGGATTCATTGTCGCAGTTGATAACATATCTGACCGAGCCGGGCTGTCTGTCAACTGCAGAGGTTTGACCGAAAAGATTCGTGGTTGTAAGGGCCTTTGCGACGAACCAGTCAACCTCGATGGGGTTATTTGTTTTTAGCGTAAGAATGGCAACGAGTGATACATCGTACGGCATTTGCGGTACGATTTTTTTGTCCTCAACCGGCATGGCCTCTGTAAACGGCTGTTCATATATGACTTTTTTGTCTATTTCTTTTCTTAAAGCATTAGTGATTAATTTGTCCCTGCTTGATTTCGGAACGAAGATATCAAAGATAACGACAGAGAGTACTGATGCAAGAGCGATCACAGCAGCGGCTGTCATAATTCTGCGTACCATCAGATGTCTTCTTCCTGCTTTATGTGAATAAACTTCTGTATTTGCCAGCAGAGTTTCTCTTTCAAGCCGGCTGGTTATATTTTCATACAGACCTTGGGGAACGGGGGTAAAACTGACGGAATTTATGAGTTCTTTATGTCTTTTGATGGAATCATAGAGGTCCTGGACCTGACGGTCGTGGTCTAACAGCCTTTTTACTTCATTGCTCTTTCTTTCGTCCAGTTCGCCGTCAAGGTAACTGTTGAGCAATTCTTCAATATGTTCGATATCCTTCATCCAGCACCTTCTTTATATTCAAATTTTATTTTGCACATTTGAACGAACAAATTTATTTCTGTTCCACACCTTTAAACTAAACGAATGTCGGAAGGTGCGGGATTCATTGTATTGCCGCCTCCAGAATTTCCCTGAGATTTTTTCTGCCTCTGGCAATTCTGCTTTTTACTGTTCCAACTTCAGTATCCAATGCTTCAGCGATCTGGTTATAATTCATCTGTTCGATATCTCTAAGTACGACCGCTGCTCGCTGGCCGGGTTCGAGTTTTTCCAGAGCTTTTAAGACCAGGCTGTGCATTTCCTTTGTCGCGGCTACCTGCTGGGGCAGCGGAGAAGTTTTGTCTATCAGATAATCTTTTAACTGCCTTTTCAGCTCGTTGTCCGTTTCATTCTGGAGCGACTGAAATCTAACTGCTGCGTTCTTTTTGCAGAAGTTCAGCGTAAGATTAACCGCGATCCTGAACAGCCAGGTATAAAAGCTGCTCTGCTCTTTGAAATTATTAATGTTCTGTATCACTTTGACGAAGGCATCCTGGGTCAGTTCAGCGGCGTCGTCGGCATTGCCGCACATCTTCAGCACGGTGTTATAAACCCTTTGCTGATATTTCAGTATCAGCCTTTGAGCCGAGTCCATATTGCCGGCTTTTGCCTGTGCGACCAATGCAGCTTCGTCAATCGAGATATTCGCATCGGTGTTTTTCAATTGTTCCTGTATAGATTTGACCATATTAGCCCGTGAAAGTTCCCTATTTTTCAAAAAATACACGAATTTTGCAACTATAATGGCACAATTGGGTTATAAAAGCAAGGATGTTTGTTTTACGGCCAGAAAACAGGACTTGTTCTGTCGTGAATAGCTGAAAAGGGCGTTTTTTGAAGGTTTCTTATGCAGACTCTTTTTTTGTTTGTTTGTTTGAATTGGTAAGCTTTGCTTTGCCCAGGACGACATCTTTTGTAATGAGATATTTGCCGGGCTTTTGCTTTTCGGGCAGATGATACATCAAATCTATCATAAGTTCTTCTGTGATTGCTCGAAGTGCCCTGGCGCCAGTGTCTCTTTTTAGAGCTTTTTTAGCCAATTCTGTAAGTGCGTCATCGGTAAAGTCCAAATCGGCATCTTCCATTTTAAAGAAGGCTTTATACTGTTTTATAAGTGCGTTTTTCGGTTTGGTCAGGATGTCGACAAGGGCGTCAATGTCGAGGGCATTTAACGTTGTGATAATCGGCAGTCTTCCTGTCATTTCCGGGATCATGCCGTACTCAATTATATCTTCCGGTATAACCTGTTCGATGACGTCTGAATAATCGGCCTTTGGGTTGTCTGTTTTCTGTTTTTCCGAGCCGAAGCCTATCATCTTTCTGCCGAGTCTTTTCTTTATGATGTTTTCCAGTCCGACAAAGGTTCCACCGCAGATGAACATAATATGAGTAGTGTCCATCTGGATGTAAGACTGCTCAGGATGCTTTCTGCCGCCCTGTGGAGGAATATTTGCGGTAGTTCCCTCGAGCATCTTTAAAAGGGCCTGCTGGACGCCCTCTCCTGACACGTCACGCGTTATAGAGACATTCTGGTTGGTTTTTCCGATTTTGTCGATTTCATCTATGTATACGATTCCGCGCTGGGCAGCCTCGATATCGTAGTCGGCGTTTTGAAGCAGCCTGAGCAGGAAGTTTTCGATATCTTCACCGACATAGCCTGCCTCGGTAACAGTAGTAGCATCACAGATGGCGAACGGGACATTCAGTTCTCTTGCCAGTGTTTTTGCCAGCAGAGTTTTTCCTGAGCCTGTCGGGCCGATTAATAATACATTTGATTTGTCAATCTCGACATCAGCCTGTTCATTGTCAGTGTGAACGAGACGTTTGTAGTGATTGTGCACCGCTACGGAGAGTATCTTTTTTGCTTTTTCCTGGCCGATGACATAGAGATCGAGAAATTCCTTTATGTGTCTTGGTTTGGGTACATCTTCGAGCAGGAACCCGGAGTGTTTAAGCCGTTTCTTTTCCTGCCTTACTATATTATAGCAGAGCTCTACGCATTCCGGGCAGATGTAAACGCTGTTCGGGCCTTCGACGAAGGCATCAACGGATTTTTTTGTTCTGCCGCAGAAACTGCAGGTCTCTTTTTTGCTGGTCTTACTCGAATCTTCAGTCATTTACATTCCTAAGTTAATAATCTGCCTTATCTTAACAAATCGGCCTATTTCGTTCAAGTCTTGAGCTTATTGTGCAATTAGGGTTATTAGTTTTTTTTGCCAGAATTGGGGTATATCCGTTCTGCTGTGCAGGAGCACTTCGGCAGCGTGGATGGCCTTTTGATGCTTTTTTTCAGAGATTTTCGACAGGCACATCAGCTGATAATACTTTGCAGGCCAAAAGCCGTTGTTGTTCTCATTTACCCCAGCCAATTTGCTCCAGAGGTCGTAAGCCTGTTCAAAATCGCCTTTTTTTGTGTTAAATCGGGCATAAAGTCTCAAAAAATCGGGATTTTCAATACTGGTTTTTTGGCAAATCTGCTCTATCTGCTGGGCTAAAATTTCCGGACAATTACTGTCTGTTTGTACGAGTTGAAATTCGAGTGACAAAATCTCTGCATCAATGCTGGTATCCTGGAAATTTATTTTTTCAGCAAGATTTGTACAGTTTTTGAGAAAATTTTTGTCTGCAGCCTCGGCCAATTCATCAAAATTTACAGCTGACTGTCTGAGAATAATTATGCAAAAATCAACATCCTGGGGGGATAAATTTTCGGCCTTTAGCAGATGATCTGCCGCCTCATTTTTTTGGCCAAGTATCCAGTAAGCCCTTGCTTTAAGTGCCGGGATATTATTTTTCGCAGGCAGGTTGACGACTTTTTGAGCATTTTCTTTTCCGCCGAGGTTGAGCAGGATTTTGCAGTAGGTTTCAAGTATACTATTATATAGTTCATTATTCTCGTCTGTTTTTTCTAATAGAGCCTTGAGCTTTTGTGCGGCCGGGGCATAATCATTTTCCACTTCGAGTTTCAGCATTATCAAATCATATTCAGCAGTAATAGCAATGGTGTCATTACTGTTTATAATCTGTTCAAGAATTTTTATAGCGGACTCTTTTTTTTGGCAGTTTTTGAGTACAAAAGCATAACAGTAAAGCCCGTTATAGTCATCTGCGGTTTGGTCGAGATAATTTTTTAAGACATTTATTGTTTTTTCACAGCCGATGATATTCTGGTTGTATAGACTATAAGCCAGGTCAGCACTTTTTTTTAAGGCATCGGCTGCAAAAGTTTGTTTTTTATCTTTGCCTGCCTGGATGAAAAATTCCAATCCCTGCAAAGGCGCATCTTTTTGTACAGCCTCACCGGCAGCATAAAAAACGATGGGCAGTTGTGCAGTATCAGCTAATTTTATAAGTATGTCTGTATAATTTGGGGAGGTATTTTTGATCACAGCTTCTGCGGCAAGAACAGCTTCGGTCGGGGTTATTTTTGAGTAATCGGCTAAGGTATCCAGCTTTTGAAGTACAAGTTTTCCGAACAGTTCTCTGCTTTGAGGCCATTTTTCAATTGTTTTATTCAAATGTTCATCTGACCCTGTTTTTAATTGCGCAAAGGCAATTGCTGCGTTTGTTTCGAAGTCATCTTTATTTGTATTTTGCGCGGGCTGATTTGCATTTTTGATTTGTGATAGTCTGGCCTGACTGTTTGAGATGTCCTTTTTTAACTGGTTCCATAGTCCGGTTGAGCCGAATTTATTTTCCCAGTCGCTGCCTGTATAGTCTTCAAGGTATTTTTTATATTCGAGTTGTTCGGCAAGTATCTGCTTGATTGCCTCGGAATATTTTTTTACAGCCCGGGTAAGGATTTTTTTGTTTTGCTCGGATAATTGGCCGTCATTATATTGACAACTCAACCTTTGGTATAGCGTTGTAGTCAGAAAGTCCTGATATGTTTGTTTTGATCTTTCTGCAAGTGATGTAATCGATTTTTCATCAGGACAGTTTCCGTTTGACCAGCAAGGCAGTGCAATGGAGAGTAAAATAAGCATAGTTGCAATTGTTTTACGGCTCATCGACTCTCGATATTGAGCCTGAAGGTAAGGTCATTTACTCCAAGGCCGTATAAAAGATTATAAATTTTTGCTGTATAATCCCACTGAACTTCGTCATCAAAAACGAGAATTACCGGGTCTGAGAGAACTCTTTTTTGCCTCTTTAGTATAGAAGCAAAAGTTTCTACGAAATCTGCCAGGTTCTCTTCTGCATTATCAGCAGTAATATCTGTAGAGATGTCTCCAATTTGTATTCTGCACCCGGCAGGTGTGCTTAATATATTAATCGTCAGCGGTTCGATAATAGTTGCGGCACTTTCGGCATGGGCTGCGGGCAGGCCCAGGGGAAGAACAGACTCGGCCGGTCTGAACTGTGCCGAAATAAAGAAGAATATCAGAAGAAGAAATATGACATCGATAAGGGGGGTGAGCCTGAGACAGAGATTAGCGAAACTTTTTTTATTGTTTTCAATGTCTTCGAGAATCGAATCTTCGATTTTTCCGGGCGGAATCATTTTTTCTGTGCAATCAAATTATATTAAATCGTAACCTGTTCTGAAAGCTATCTCATTGATGTAGTAAAGTCCTCTTTTTCCTTTGGAAAAAGCACGTTTCATCCCGTTAAACACTGACTGTGGTTCCAGGATACCGGTCTTTTTGATCATAACCCCGAGCATTATGATGTTTGCGACTTTGATATTGCCCATTTTTATAGCGAGGTTCGTTGCGTCAACACCTACAATATCAAGATCGCTCTTTTTAGTTTTGCTCAGGTCAATCATAGATGAATTTACGATTACCGGCGAATTTGGCCGAATGGTTTTTGCGTATTTCATATATGACGGGGCATTCATTATGATAGCCAGGTTTGCCTGTTCGATGATAGGTGAGTCAATTTCATTATCTGAAATGGATATAACACCTTTTGCGGTGCCGCCTCTGACCTCAGCGCCGTAGGAAGCCATTGCGCAGACGTTTTTGCCTGCATCGATACAAGCGTATGCAAGTACATTGCCGGCAAGAATAACGCCTTGCCCTCCAAATCCTGCTATCAGTATGCTTGTTTCATTATCCATTCAGGTTATTCCGTGTTTTTATATACTCCCAGCGGGAAGTAATTAGTCATTCGTTCTTCGATAAATTGCGTGGCATCTTTTGGCGACAGTCTCCATCCGACCGGGCACATAGAAAGTATCTCAACCATTGAAAACCCGATGCCGTTAAGCTGGTTCTGAAATACTTTTCTTATAGCCAGTTTTGTTTTATTTATATTCCTGACAGAATGAATGCTTGTTCTTTCGAGATACTTTGTTTCTTCAAGTGTTGCGAGCATTTCACATACTCTTATGGGTTTGCCCATTCCTTTTATAGTCCTGCCGAACGGGCTGGTAGTAGTTCTTTGTCCTATCAGAGTTGTCGGAGCCATCTGTCCGCCGGTCATTCCATAGACAGCATTGTTTACAAAAATAGCAGACATATTTTCGCCTCTGTTGGCTGCATGTATTATCTCAGCGGTCCCAATTGCTGCCAGATCTCCGTCGCCCTGGTATAGAAGGACGAATTTGTCTGGATGAACCCTTTTTATTGCGGTGCCGATAGCCGGCGCTCTGCCGTGTGCACATTCAACAACGTCGCAGGAGATATAGTCATAGAGTATAACTGAGCAGCCTACCGGTGCAGTAAGGATCATTTTTTCTCTAATGCCCAACTCATCAACGACTTCACCGATAAGCCGAAGGACGATTCCGTGACCGCAACCCGGACAATATTTTGTCGAGTCTGTAGTAATAGATTTGGGCTGTGTTTTTATTATATTCATCCCGCACCTTTTTTTTGTTCAATCTTTGTCGTATCTTTTATAAATACATTCCGTACTAACGGGTTGTTCAACAAAAGATGATATGGGACATCATTAGTCTTTTGATTATTCAGAAGACATTCATAACATATTGAATATTTAGAAGGTACGGGATTCATTTTTTCAGTATCTCGCTGATTTTTTCGTATATTAAATCCGGCGTAGGATTCCAGCCGCCGCCCATACCATAAAACAGAATATCTGTTTTTGGTACAATATCCATAAGTGAGAGCTGGACGTCTTCGAGCATTTGTCCTGTGCTCATCTCAATAACGAGGATTTTGGAACCTTTATTTTTTTGAGCTATTTTTACAAGTTCGACATCCGGCCAGGGCCATAAAGTCTTCGGGCGGAACATGCCGACTTTTTTACCATTTTGGTTATGTCTTTTTATGGCTGATTTTGCGATCCTGCTTGTGGAGCCGTAAGCAACAATGATCAAATCGGCACTGTCGCAATTAAATTCTTCAGACCAGCGGACTTCGTCGTGAATTTTTTTGTACCTTTTGTCAAGTTTGCGATTAAGTTGTTCGAGTCCATCAGGCGGATTAAGATATAAAGTTCTGACAACATTTGGCTTTCTTCCTGCACAGCCGGTAAGAGCCCAGTCTTTAGGCGGGAATTTTTCGAACATCGGTTTATAGGGACGTATTTCAAAAGGTTCAACAAGCTGACCAATAATACCGTCATTTTGGATAATGGCCGGGACCCTGTAATAGTCTGACAGGTCAAAAGCCTGCATTGTCATATCGTAGCATTCCTGAACAGAATTTGGTGCGAGTGTAATGCATCTGTAATCACCATGCCCGCCTCCCCTGGTTGACTGGAAGTAATCAGCCTGCGAAGCTTCGATATTTCCCAGTCCGGGCCCGCCTCGGACGACGTTTACAATTACACAGGGCAGTTCTGCACCCGCGATATAACTTAAGCCTTCCTGTTTGAGACTTATGCCCGGCGATGATGATGAGGTCATTACCCTTACCCCTGCTGCCGAGGCCCCATATACCATATTTATAGCGGCAAGTTCGCTTTCTGCCTGGAGGAAGATAAGATTTTCTTCTTCCATCCTTTTTGCCAGGTACTCCGGAGTTTCGGTCTGAGGGGTAATTGGATATGCAAAATAGCAGATACAGCCTGCCTTGATGGCGGCTTCCCCGACGGCTTCATTGCCTTTCATTAATACTTTTACGGTATCCGAACCTGTACTGTTATTTGCAGCCATCTTAGCCTATCTTCCTGAGCCTGCAGTTTCAACTATAGTGAAACAGCAGTCGGGACAAATTATATAGCATGCTCCGCATCCATTGCAGAGTTCGAAATTTATTTCAACGTAGTCATAGCCTTTCTGATTGCTGATGCCGCTTTTGCGTATAGCTCTTCTTGGGCAGACGTCGATGCATAAATCACAGCCCTTGCATTTTTCCAGATTTATTTGTGCTTTTTTCGCCATTTGTTCTTTTGCTGCTTAAGACCCTTAATTTACTCTACCACAACCGCTCTTTCTTTGCAACAAAACTTAACATTTTGTTAATAAAGGGGTTAAGTTGTTGAAAAATGGGATATTGCTATTTTGCCGCGGCGGTTTTCGTTCACTGGCAAACAGCGAACGAAGACTGGAGACGAAGGGAATCGAACCCTCATTCCCGCGATGCGACCGCGGTGTGCTCCCGTTACACCACGTCCCCTTTCAACCTTAAATTCGAAATCCTAATATCGGAATTCTAAATAATATCAAATGGTTAAAATTAAAAATTTTCAAACTATTGAACATTTGAATTTGTTTCGGGTTTAAGATTTAGTGCTTAGAGTTTTCCTTAAAACTGCCATTTGTCATAGCAGACTATCGACTCGATATCTTCTCTTGGTCTTTGGATTTTGTCCTCAGCAGGATAACCTATCGGCATAATCTCAATGATTTCTATTTTTTGCGGTATCTCGAGAATCCTTCTTACTTTTTCAGCATAAAAGGAACCGACCCAGCAGGTAGCAAGGTCTTCGGCTGTTGCCGCCAGTGCCATATGTTCCATAGCGATAGCCACATCTATAGGCCCTATTTTCTGGCCGCAGCGCATAGAATAGTCGGTATTGCTGCAGCCGACAATTATTACCGGTGCTGATGCAATGAACATTTGTTCGTTAGCGGCAATGGCGATTTGTTCGCGTTTGAAGTCGTCAGTGACAACGACGAACCGCCAGTCCTGCAGGTTCTTTGCTGATGGAGCCAGTCTGGCTGCTTCAAGAATCCGATTGATTTTTTCAGTCTCGATCTTTATTGCAGCGAAACTTCTGCAGGAATATCTATCTCTGATAGCTTGATATAAATCCATTTTGAAACCTTTACTACTTATATTGATATGTGATAAACCAGTACCCTTCTATTGCCTGGGAATAAGCAGAGATGGCATTCCATCAGCATAGAAATAACGGAGAGGGCGGGATTCGAACCCGCGGTACGGGCGTTCACCCATACGACGGTTTAGCAAACCGTTGCCTTAAGCCGCTCGGCC
>JAFGGI010000026.1 GCA_016930635.1 Sedimentisphaerales bacterium
AGAAAATAATTATCTTACGAGTTGTGAGTGGGGTATTATTGAATATGGACCGGGGCATACTGATATTATAAATAATTTATGTTTCGGTTCTGGCTATTGCGGGATATATGTGAATATGGAATCACTGACCGGCGTAGCGGATGCCAATAGTCATATTATCGTTCAGAACAATACCTGCGACTATCAGGAACGTGGTATGAGAATATACGGAGCGGATAATTGTGATTATGCCGGTTTCCTGGAGCTTAAAAATAATCTCTTTTCCAGTTCGAATGAAATAGGCCTTTCCGTTATGAACTGTATATATATTACAGTTGCTAATACAGGATTCTATAATAATATTATGGACAAAAGCTGCACGGGTATACCTGATTATAATTCTGTACAAGCCTATGTTGATCCATATATAGATGGGCCGGGCAGTTTGGAACATTGCCACCTTAATCAGGGCTGTCCATTTATCAATGCCGGGCTGGAATATATCGAGGAAACCCCTTTAATAGGCAAAACCACGGATTTGGCAGATACGCCGGACAGTAACAGGGTAGATATCGGCTTTCATCATCCAAACTGGGATTATTCAAATGCCGGGACGACGACTCTGCGGGCTGATTTTGATAACAGTCTGACGGTTGATTTTAATGATTTATCCTTCTTTACAGATTACTGGCTTTTTGATTATAATAATGCCGAAGAGGTTTGGTGGTGGGATTGGGATGATAGCGGGAAGATTGATTTTGGAGACCTTGCAGTGGTAGCTGAATACTGGCTAAGTCCGTTTGATTTTTCTGAATTTACTGATTTTGCACGTCAGTGGCAAAAAGGTGTGGATTACCGGTTATTCGACACCCGGCCGGATTTAAACGCCGACAATATAGTCGATTTTGAAGATTTTACAGTTCTTGCGAGTGAATGGAGGCAGACAGGTGATGCTGAGCCAAATCTTGTTCCAGTAATATCTGGCAATTCAAACAATGGTTATGTAGAGGTAGGTGTTAGTGGATTTACAAGCGATACACAAAGAGTCTTTTTATTTGTTGATGGAGAATATAGAAGAGAAATATTTAACTTTTGGGATGATTATACTGCCTGGACTGATATATCTGAATTTGGAAGTCAGGAGAGGCAAATTAAACTTGTAGGCATCAGCAAAACTGGTCAGATTACATGTTCAAATATCATGGATATTGCTTTTACCTGTCCTTTGCGTTATTGTTTTTTTCCACGTGATTATGAACCAAATACACCATTGTATTTTTCGGCAATTAATCCCGGTCCGGAAGATGTTTCTGTTAACGTGTATGCAGATGGCGGGGATTTGGTATGGTCTCAGACTTGCAGCGGAGATAATATCTTTGGTTCTATTCCTGCCGGAATTACAAATCAATATGAACTTGATTATGTCAGTTTCATTAAGGGTACAAATGAGCCTATTTCAAAAGTAACATGTGTAGCAGTTGTCCTTAAAAACTCTGACCCCGGTATTGAGGCTTTGATAATTCTGCCTAATGAAAAGATAAAATTGTATGATAAAAAAAGTATATCAATGGTTCGAACAGCTTTTAAGAACAATAGTGTTAAATATCAAGAATTATCCTTGTTTTATGCAACTCATGATAATATTGCTTGGCTTGCCCAGAATAGAAACATCAAGTACATCTATATTACCTCGCATGGTCATTATCTTGCTACAGAAAACAGTGAGATTTCAAGAACAAGTGTGGAGTTATGGGATGGATGGACTGTTTCCGTGAAGCAATCTGATTTTCCTCCCGGATTGGCACCTAGCTGGTGTGTTGAGTTAGACGGCAACTTGGAAAACACGTTAAATAGTTTCTATACGATGGGCTTTACATCCCTTGAGTTTGCTTATTTTGATTGCTGCTATTCAGGTCATTTACAGATAAATACTTATGGTATGTTAACAGACGGACAGAGTGGATATAAAGGTGTTGTGCTCGATGAACCTGTCTCTGATATAACTCTTGCTTTAGGCATACATAATCCAAATAAAAGCCGATTTTATCAGGGATGGTATGACAAGCCTGATTCTCGCATATGGTTTTTTCCCCAAACAGCATTCCAAAAATGGACCCAGCGAGAATGGGAAATCTTAGGTTATCCTTACAATCTTGAGACAGCACTAACGATGGTTTTCAATGAACAAACAGAATTTGGCCCTGACTCACCGGCTAACAATTTCAGAATAAAGGGACAAGGTTTTTTCTTTGATATGATATTAAATGGGAATTGAGGTAGGCATATTATGAGTAAAGAAAAATTGAAATGGATTGTATACGTCCTAGTAATTGTTATTTTCTGTTTAGCAGTGTATCTGGCTGAGAGTGTTGACGAGGTGTTATCAGATACTTTTTTTGATATTTATCTCTGGGCATTGGTTAATGCATTTGTCCTTGTAATAGCATATGCTGTATCACGAAGGTTAAGAGATATTGCCTTTTGGAGATTTATAGTATATCTTGCATTTGCTACGGCAGGAAGTGTCTGTATTAATTTTTTGTTAATAAGTACAAATGAGTGGAACCATTTTACTTCACAATTGAGTTGGGAGAGTTTGGCTCTTGGCTGTTTTGTAATTCTTATATTTTTCCACTTCGCACTTTCGAGGATAATCTTCTCCATGAAAATGAAAGGTGCCATTATATTTAGTATCGTTATGAGTCTGGCCACTATAATTAGCTCAGGGCCTTATTGTAAATAGCTTCCTGAATAATAGTTAATTTATGAAGATAGTAAAGATAATTTGCTTTTTGTCGCTCATAATAATCTTGGGGTCGTGTAATAATTGTCTTAAAAAAGGTAAAAATCCGCTAAGGAACATATATCCATCGATTTCCCAAATTAAAGACATTAATCCAACAAAGATTACTATTGAACGATGGGCCGATGCTAACTCATTCCCTCCAGATAGTTTCGTCAAGGAAATGAAAAGGGAAATAAAAGCTGATAAATCAATAGATGATTATCTTAACGACCCAAATAACTCCACATGGATTTTAGAAAAAGAAAAAGAATATCTTAATGAGACTAACAATTGGGTAGTGGAATGTGCAGTTACGGATAAAAACCAAATCAAAGTAATAATGTGGGCTTTAGCAGAACCAACAGAAGGTGGATCAATGGCCCTCATGGTGCGAGGAACTTGAACCAAAGTTGGAATTCAGCAATGTTCTTAGTTGGGCCGCGATGGGTTTTAATTCTCTTGAATTTGCTTACTTCAATTGTTGTTATTCCGGCCAGTTAAAGATAAATACTAATAATGAGTTAGTAGAAGGTCAACGAGGTCATATAGGTGGATTTGACGGACCACATTCTGACATGAGTTATGCTTTAGGTATGGCCAGCACTAACAGAAATTGTGCCTATCAGGGATGGTATGGTAAACCTTATTTTACACTAGACGGGAGTTCTCCATTCAATAAATGGACTGTTGATGAATGGAGCAAACTATCGTTAGGAGTAGCAGGAGGAGATCTTTCTACTGCAATACAATACGCAATTAGTAAACAAACATCATTTATGGATCCTAATGCACCTGTAAATACATACAGGATAAAAGGACATGGATTTATAAATGAAATAGGTTTGCATAATTAAGGAGTTTGTCTATGAAAACAATACTTATGGTGTTTATATTTGCTTTTTTGTTTAGCCTTATTTGCATAGGGTGCATTAAACCCGGCTCACAGAACAAGTGGAAAAGATATAAGAGTTTAGATGAACTGTATCCGAGGCTGAAAAATGAGATAATAGAAAGTATCGATTTTTGTGACGAAGATCCCGAAATTGACGTTGAATCATGGTATGTTTATGGCAAAGTGCCAAAGGAAAGTCTTGAATACGTCAAAGAAATGATTATCGGCGAACTTGGCCAAGGTATACCGGCAGAGAAATATCCTGCGCTCACCTGCCAGGGAATGCTGAAAATTGTAACAAATAAAGGGAAATATGTAGCGCCTATTCAAGAATATATACCACAGAATAATTGGGAAGAACATGCGAGTTTGGTTGGTGTGTGGCCGCGTCTGCAGCAGGAAAATATAACGAGCATTAGTTTCTGTGATGGTATACAAGGGCTGGATATAGATTTATGGTCTTGTCAGGATATTCCTGAAGGAAATTTAAATGAGTGCATCAAACTGCTTGTTAATGCTATGCAAAGTGCTGATCCTAATAACTTTGATTGGACAGCAATCTGGCAGGGAAGAATGAAGATTATTACAGATAAGGGGAAATATTTGGTTCCTGCGGAAGTAGAAATAAATAACACCAATCCCAAAGTCTATGGAAATGAATGGGTTTCTTCTGAACTGGGTAAATATCTTAAAAAGAGTGGATTTTTGTCTATTGAAAAGAAATAAAAGGAAAGCAATATCTTCCCGAATAACGGTGGATTATGAAAAAACAGTAGTTGTGGTAAATTAGAGCTTCTTTCTAATTTAAAAATAACACCCGCGTGAGCATATAAGCACAATACACCCCGATTAAAAGACTGGCCCGCAGTCTGCCTATCTTGGGCTGGACTAAAAGCGTAATCACAAGGAAAATAGACAATACAGATACTACTGCATAATCTATAGTAATTATCTTATCAGCGACAAGTGCACCGCGAGAAGCTATTAACGAACCGCCCAGTACCAAAAAGACATTGAAAATATTACTGCCGATGACATTGCCTGCAGCAATGGCGGTTTCACCTCTTCTCACAGCTACCAAACTCGCTGTAATCTCAGGCAGTGATGTGCCCAGTGCAATAACAGTTAATGCTATAACTGTTTCAGATATCCCTAAAGCCGTACTGATCTTGGTTGCACTGTAAATTATCATCTCTCCGCTGAAATAAAGGGCGGTAACACCAGCCAAAAATATCAGTGTTCCTTTAAGGGTGTTATTTACAGGTTTTTCTATCTGCTCGGATTCTTCATACAGCCTGTTTTTTATAGACATTATATATAATATCATAAGTACAATGAAAATCACAGCGCCCCATAACGGCACGCTACCACCCGGATAAATCAGCAGGAAAAATAAAATTATCAATGGGGCGGCGCAGAAGTATATAAAATCCAGGCCGAATTCCTTTTTATCTATAATGAGTTTGCCGAAAAATACACAGAAACCATAAGCTATGCAAATATTGGCGAGATTGCTGCCGGAGATATTGGACAGGGCAATTCCGCTGTGCCCGCGATAGGCGGCTATTAGATTGACGAATAATTCCGGGGCGCTTGTGCCGAAGGCCACCAGGGTAATGCCGATTACAACTTTGGAGATATTCAGGCTGGTCGCGATAGCCGATGCACCGACAATGAGCCATTTTGCCCCGTAATACAGAAGAACGAAACTAACTATCAGCAATATAATATTGAGGGTCATTTTGCGGTATCAACCAAACAGCCCGATTGCGTAAAATTACTGTTTAAGCCTTGCCATGTCTGATTTTCCAGCGGTTATGTCTCTTTTTGCTGCCGACTTTCCGCCTTCGTCTCGGTTTTGCCATGAAATACTCCAAAGATAATTTATACTGTTTTAACTACTTTCAAACCAAAAGGATATATGATATCATCTGTTTTTGCAAGAATTATTATTTTTCAGGTGTGAAGATGATACAGTGTAAAGATTGTGAGTTTTGTCGGATCGGCCCGGGAGCCCAAAGAACCTTCAGTTGTGACCCTTTCACAAATATCAAAGAGCCCGAGTGTCTTGCCAAATGGCAACTGATGAGGCTCGATATGCTCCTTATGACCTTTAACCGGATGCAGCAATGGCAGGAAAAGATCGCTCCGCTGCAGGACAAGATGTTCAAATATATGGAGCGGGAAATGGGAGATATCGACGAAAGCGAAAAGTGGAAAGTCGACGAAGAGAACGAAGAAGGCGAAGACAATAATTTAATTTGATGGAAAAATTATCAATTATCAAAAATTTTGTTATTGGCTGCAATAATATAGGCTGATAACGGACAACCGATAACTGATAACTGATTTAAAAAAGGGATTTTTATGCCCCTTGCAATGGTAGGCGATAAATTCATCGCCTCTGAAAAACTCGATCCTGCATATCTTGACTACGGCACTTTCTTCGGCGACGGTGTCTATGAGGTCTTGCGAAGTTATGACGGCAAACTCTTCGGCCTGGCCGAACACCTGGCCCGTTTCGAAAGAAGCCTGAAAGAAATTGATATCCAGGGCATTGATATCAATACAGTGCGTCAAAGGGTCTTAAAAGCCTTTGAAAAATTTAACAAACCTGATGCAAAAATTTACTTCCATATAACAAGAGGTGCCGGCCCCAGGGACCACGCAGCACAAAATCTTTCGCCGAGATTTTTCCTGCTTATCTCTGAATGTGAGGATTTCGATAAGCAGAAGCAAAAAGGTATATCGGTAATAACCGTACCTGATACGAGATGGAAAAGATGTGATATCAAATCGCTAAATCTTCTGCCCAACGTTTTAGCAAAAAGACAGGCACAAAAAAGAGGCTGCGGCGAAGCTGTTTTTGTTGATGACAGTGGCTTTATAACTGAAGGGGCTTCCAGCGCATTTTTTGCAATATTTGGCAATGTATTGAAAACCGCACCGTTGAATATCAATATCCTGCCATCAATTACCCGCCAGTTTGTTTTAGATATTTATGCCAATACCGGCCTTGAACTCAAAGAAGAACGGATAAAGGCCGAGACAGCAGCGAGTGCTGATGAGCTTTTTATCGCGGTATCAAGCAGAGATATCGTACCGGTGGTAAAGTTTAATGAAATAGAGATATCCACCGGCCAACCCGGCAAATTCACAAAACTGCTGATAAAGGAATTCGCCAAACTGGCACAAAACAAGTGAGTTAAAATAGTTTTAATAAAAAAGCAGAAAAAATTTTCATCTCTTTAAATTTTTTTCTCCTCCTGTTTTAAACGCGATTGGCTGGTGTTTCAAACGCACAGCAGTATCAACAAAGCCTCTTTACAAACTATTATATCAAGTCTTTGAAAAATTACAAGAGCTTAATCACGCCCAGAGTGAGCAAACCTGTTCGACAAAGCCGTTACCTTTTGTAAAAATATGGTACTAACTATTTGGAATGATAAAAAAGAAAATATACTTAACAGTTCTTTGAAAAATATATAGCCACAGAGGACACAGAGAGCACAGAGTATTTTTATTTCAGCAAATTATTTTTTCAAATAATTTTGCGTTCAAAACAAAAACCGTGCTCAAAACGAGTTTTTGTGCCGGCTTTTTTGTTTTGCCCGCAAGCTTAAAAGCTTTGCTGAAATAAAGTTTACGCAATTGTATCTTACTATTAAACGGAAGAGTCATTGCGCAAAATACATCAATTGCTTTAACTTTGCCGATGTAATCGGCAAAAATTCTGATTTTCTAATCTCGTGGGAAATGTATTTACCAAAGAGGTTGAAAAGCGGAATTTAAGCTGTCATTAAGACTGCTTAGTTAAAGCAATCTTTGTGACCTCTGTGTTCTCTGTGGCAGATTATAATCCGTTAAATCCGCGGAATCCGCGGTTAAAAATTAAGTTGATACTTCGTGCCTTTGTGGCTTTGTGGCTAAATTTATTTGTTATAAAAAAGCTTTTTTATATTTGTCTTGTCATAACAGATGAACGGATTGAAGTTGAAAGGATAGTACGATGAAAAAGAAAATTATAATAGTTATATTGACCGGCATCATGTTTTTTACAGCAGTCGATAATACATTCGCACGCAGCAGAGCAGGAGCTAAACCAACTATCGCAAAAAGCAGCATTGGTATAGGAAGTCCAAACCGCATATCAGCCCATCGAGGCGGAGGATTTGGCAGACGAAGATTTGGTCCTCGCCGAAGACGATGGCGAAGACCTTCCAGGTTTTGCGGTATACGGATAGTCCCGAATTTTATTATCAGTCATTCCGAAACCAAAGTTGTCCAGGAAACAGTTGTTATATGGATCACGAATGACAACGGCTCTCAAACCGAGGTAAAACTGACAAAGGCAAATTGCGGCGGATACATCGGCCCCAAAGGCGAATACTATGCAACTTTGCCAACCGCAGAACAGCTCAAACCTGTATATGGCTTGCGTTGTGAACCTCCGTTGAGCAGTGTTATCATCAGGTTTCAGAATTCCCAGGGCACTGAAGTGATAATAATACTGACAAAGGATGACTGCGGGTATATCGGTCCTAAAGGCGAGCGATACGAGACTATGCCTACGGTAGAGCAGCTTAAAACGATATATGACGAATAAAATCAAGGATTTACGCTCTAAAGGCCGGTTTTTTGCCGGCCTTTTTTATTGCCGTCAATAAACCAAAAAAATAATTGCCATTTCGCCTGATAAGTATAGAATTAGCTACTTTAACGCCCTTTAGGATTTGAGGATATTGGGGGCATTTGAGTTTGAATGAATTGTAAGTGCAGTAATTTCAGTTAGTTATACAGGAGTTATTATGAATTCTAAGAAGGTAATGATTGACGGCAACACAGCGGTAGCACACGTAGCGCACGCTACGAATGAAGTTGTAGCTATTTATCCTATTACGCCGAGTTCGTCGATGGGCGAAATGGCCGATGCTAAATCAGCAGCAGGCCAGACAAATATCTGGGGTACGATTCCAAGCGTAACAGAGATGCAGTCCGAAGGCGGCGCCAGCGGTGCGGTTCACGGCGCTTTGGCGGCAGGTGCACTTACGACTACATTTACCGCATCACAGGGGCTGCTGCTGATGATTCCGAATATGTATAAGATCGCCGGTGAACTTACGCCTACTGCGTTTCACGTTTCGGCAAGATCGCTTGCCTGCCAGGCACTGTCGATTTTCGGAGATCATTCAGACGTTATGGCAGTCAGGCAGACCGGTTTTGCATTACTTTGCTCAGGCAGTATTCAGGAAGTAATGGACCTTGCACTTATCGCGCAGCAGTCAACGCTTAAAGCTCGCGTACCTTTCCTGCATTTCTTTGACGGCTTTAGAACCAGTCATGAAATACAGAAAATTGATGAGATCAGCTATGATGATATGAAAGCCGTTATTGACAACGATCTTGTACTGGCACATAAGCAAAGGGCTTTGAATCCCGATAAGCCGATGATTAGCGGTACGAGCCAAAACCCCGATGTTTATTTCCAGGGACGCGAGACGGTAAATAAGTATTATCTTGCGACACCGGATATTGTCGAAGAGACAATGCGGAAGTTCGAAAAGGTAGTTGGCAGAAGTTATAATCTTTTCGATTATGTAGGCGCACCGGATGCAGAAAAAGTTATCATTATTATGGGTTCAGGTGCGGAAACCGTGCATGAAACGGTCGAATATCTGACGTCAAAAGGCGAAAAGGTCGGCGTCATAAAGGTAAGACTTTACAGGCCTTTCAGCAGTAAACATTTCATAGCCGCACTTCCAAAATCAGTTAAGAAAATCGCAGTACTTGACAGGACTAAAGAACCCGGCTCGATTGGAGAGCCTTTATATATCGATATACGCACAAGTATCGGTGAGGCAATGAGCGAAGGTAATTCACCATTTAATGATTATCCTGTGGTCGTCGGCGGCAGATACGGACTTGGTTCGAAGGATTTTACCCCTGCTATGGTAAAGGCAGTATTTGATAATCTTGACGCGAATCCGCCGAAGAACCATTTTACGGTTGGTATTATCGATGATGTTACAAATACCAGTATTGATGTGGATGAGAGTTTCGATGTTTCAGGCGAAGGTGTTTATGGTGCGATGTTCTATGGTCTCGGCTCTGACGGTACAGTTGGCGCCAATCATAATTCAATCGCAATCATAGGCAACCTTACCGATAATTATGCACAGGGTTATTTTGTCTATGACTCAAGAAAGGCAGGAGCAAAGACAGTTTCGCATCTGCGTTTCGGCAAGAAACCGATTAGAAGTCCTTATCTCATCAGGCAGGCTGACTTTGTTGCCTGTCATAATCCAAGCTTCCTGGAAAAATATGATATGCTCGCCAATATCAAGCAGGGCGGGACATTTTTACTGACGAGTATGCACAGCAAGGATAAGGTCTGGGATACTCTGCCGAAGGAACTTCAAAAACAGATTATCGATAAGAAACTTAAGTTCTATTGTATTGATGCGATTTCGACTGCCCAGAAGCTCGGCCTTGGTGCAAGGATCAATATTATTATGCAGACCGCGTTTTTCAAGATAAGCAATATTATTCCTATAGAGCAGGCTGTTGAAGCTATAAAAAAAGCCGTACAAAAGAGTTACGGCAAAAAAGGACAGAAGATTGTGGATATGAACAATGCTGCTGTTGATGCGGCACTGGGGCAGATTTACGAGGTCGACGTTCCCGCTTCTGTGACAAGCAAAATAGAGATGCCTCCGCCTGTACCTGCCGAGGCGCCGCAATTTGTAAAGGAAGTTCTCGGCGAAATAATTGCCGACCGAGGCGACAAAATCCCGGTAAGCAAGATGCCTGCTGATGGTAAATTCCCTTCTGCATCGACGCAGTATGAAAAGAGAAATATCGCAGTTAATATTCCTGTGTGGGAGCCTGATGTATGTATCCAGTGTGCCCAGTGCTCGCTTGTTTGTCCGCATGCTGCGATAAGAGTAAAAGCCTATGACCCAAAGCATCTTGAAAAGGCACCGGCTGCTTTTAAATCTGCTGATGCAAAAGGCAAAGATTTCGCAGGTATGAAATGGACAGTGCAGGTTGCTCCGGAAGATTGCACCGGCTGCGGTAACTGCGTGATGGTATGTCCCGCACAGCAGAAAGATGAAAATAAACAGCCGACAGGAAAGAAAGCAATAAATATGGCTCTGCAGGAGCCGCTGCGAATGGCTGAACGCGAGAATTATTCATACTTCCTGTCGATACCTAATACCGACCCTGCTCTTTATAAACTCAATACGATAAAAGGCAGCCAGCTTGCCCAGCCGTTGTTCGAATATTCAGGGGCTTGCGCAGGCTGCGGAGAGACACCTTATGTCAAGCTGCTTGCACAACTCTTTGGTGACAGAGCACTTATAGGAAATGCAACGGGCTGCTCGTCTATCTATGGCGGCAATCTGCCGACAACACCATATTGCACCAGACCTGACGGCAGAGGGCCGGTATGGAGCAACAGCTTGTTCGAAGATAATGCTGAATTTGCAATGGGTATGAGACTGGCTGTTGATAAACTCAGGCAGATCGCAATCGAACAGCTCGATAAGGTAGCCCAGAAGGGCTGTGTCGAAAAAGGCCTTGCCGATGAGATTCGTCAGGCTGTGATTACCGATGACCCGTCACAAATAGCGATTGAAGAGCAGAGACAAAGAGTCGTAAAATTGAAAGACCTGTGCAGCAAAAATAAATGCGAAGAATGTACACAGCTTTTAGGTGTTGCTGATTATCTCGTTCGCAAAAGCGTCTGGGCGATCGGCGGTGACGGCTGGGCCTATGATATCGGTTATGGCGGACTCGACCATGTCCTTGCAAGCGGGAAGGATGTAAATATTCTTGTGCTTGATACAGAGGTTTATTCCAACACCGGCGGACAGATGTCTAAGTCAACACCAAGAGCAGCGGTGGCAAAGTTTGCTGCGGCCGGCAAGCCAACGGCTAAAAAAGACCTTGGTATGCTTGCGATGACTTACGGCAGTATCTATGTGGCAAAAGTCGCCATGGGTGCGAGTCCTGCCCAGACGGTAAAGGCATTTATTGAAGCTGAAAACTATAAGGGTCCATCATTGATTATTGCCTATTCGCACTGTATTGCTCACGGTTTTAACCTTATCGAAGGTTATGAACATCAAAAACAGGCTGTCGCCAGCGGACACTGGCCTTTGTACAGGTTTAACCCCGATTTAAAGGCTGAAGGCAAAAATCCGCTGCAGCTCGATTCCAAGGCTCCAACTGCAAGTTTCGAAGATTACGCGTATAGCGAAAACAGATATCGTATATTGAAAACCTCCAAACCTGAGATTGCTGCTGAACTTATGAAAAAAGCTTCTGCTGATGTCGCTGAAAGATTTAATCTTATTCAGCAGCTCGCAAATCTCAAGTGCGGCGAATGTGATAAAACCGGGTAAAAAGGATAAAGGTTGAGGTGATATGAAAAGATCATTTTATATTTTGGTTGCCCTGTGCCTGCTGTCTCTGGCAGGTTGCCGGGAAGAGGCTAAAAAGGATGATGCTCAAATTGAAGTGCAGCCTGACATTAAACTGGCATCAGTAGCAAAATTTCTGCAGGATGACGGCAGTTGGTATTTAACTGAACAGGAATATGAGGTTTTTGCTAAAACCAAATCAATAACGCTGACAGCCAGGGAGCCCTATGGTCAGATCGTATGGGTGGTACAAAACGGCAAAGCCTCTGTTCAGAAGAAGCCCTGGAGAGGCATTTTTGATAAAGAACTTTTCGAACTTATAACAAATGAGGCAATATCCAAAGGTCTGCTGGAACTTTTTACTGCAGGACTGGGACATACATATACCAGCTCGGATCAGGGACAGAACTTTACTTTCGAAGGTAGAATTTACGAATCTGCCTTTGATGACGGCAACGGAACGATACTATATAAGGACAAATCTACGGGCAGAAAAGACCTGGTAGTTTTCGATGGTAAAAAACGGCATATATTGTATGGGTATAACTATCTTAAGACTGCAAAAGACAGATATTTTCCCTCTAAAATAGATGTTTATGTTTGTGAAGATAAATCTGGCAGACTGCTGATAGCACAGTACACCTGTCGGTTGCCGTAAAGGTTCCGATAATAACCGGTTAAATACAGCTAATATTCAGGGTTTTACCTGAACAATGAAGTGCTTTTGGGAGTATATTAACCAATCACTTGGTCCGTGGACGGGTCAATAGGGGATTATTTCTCAGGGATGGCTTAAGTTTTTGCGCCGACTTTGTTTGCGCTGATTATCGGCAGAGGCATTTTTTTGTTTCTTAAACAGTTGTTTTTTCAGCCTGTTAAGCACAATTGCCGATAATAATTTATAGTACATAAGTTTTTTAATTAAAAAGGTGTTAGGTAACATAGAGCCGTTAAGCATGGTTGAAAATGAGCCGATAAAAACAGGGAACGGCGGGCTCTATGTCTGCCGGTATGTATTTTATAGATGTAGTATGAAAGTATGTTCATGAATAATAGGCATTTACTGATAACTATTACTCTTGTGGTCCTGGCTTTGATAGGCTGCAGTAAAGACCATCTCGACCCCACACAAATCGGTCGTTTCAGGCCCGTGCCGGCAGTAAATGTAATTCTTGATTCACTTGGTGTCGCTGAGGAGGGAGAAGGTACTTACGAAGGAGCGGAAGAACCAAAACCGTCTGATATACTTAGCGATACACAGGATTATGTGTTTAGTTCCGGAGATATGATGAGGGTCTCCATTTTTGAGCTGCTTCAGGAAGGGCAGCCCTATGTTGAATATTTTGCTGTTAATGAAAGCGGGAATATATCAATACCTGAAATTGGACAAATACAGGCAGCAGGATTAACTGAATCACAGCTTGAGGATGAACTAAAAGACGCACTTTCACCTGGTATCCTGAAAAATCCGACTGTGACAATTATGCTTCAAAGTTCTATAAGCAGATCTTTTGCAATACTTGGCGATGGCATAGCTTCACCCGGAAAGTATCCTATCCCGCGTTATGATTTTCGCCTTCTTGATGCACTTGCTATGGCAGGATCTGCAAGGCAGTTTAACGTCAGTTATATATATGTGACCAGGAGGCTGACGGGACAGGAAAAGCTTATTGAGGAAGAAGAATTTGATACAAAAGAGGCACTGGCTCTCAGGCCTGTGGAAGCGGGTCAAAGCATAGAAGATAATCAAAATAATGAGAACCAGCTGGAGGATAATCAGGAAGAAATGCTTGAGTTGATCCAGCCGGTATTCAGCGCAACGAGCTCAACCGGGCTTGTTATAGCTTCAGCGGAAATGGCGACCGAGGAACAGCTTGAAGCATTAGCGATTCCGGAAGAAGTAGGTGATTTCGACAAAACGGATGATGTTGATATTCAGGTAGGAAACGTTCTTCCTGAGCCTCAACAGCAGGGCAGAGTTGAATGGGTCTTTAGAGACGGCAAATGGGTTCCAATTCAGGTTAATGATAGTGGTCTCGCAGAACCCCGGCAGCAAAATGATTTAGATTTTCAGGCTGAACCTGAATTTCAGCCTGAAGAAAGGGATAAATCATTTAAACCCAAAACAAAACCAGCACCTGAAGATCACGGCTGGGATGATATACAATCGGGCAGTGTGGGAACCAGGGTAATACGTATCCCGAAAGATAAGCTTTACGGAGGTGACCCACGCTACAATATTGTAATAAAGCCGCAGGATACGATAACCATCCATCTTGACGTTGTTGGTGAGTTTTATGTTCTTGGCAATGTAAATCGCCAGGGTATAGTTAATATGTCAGGCAGGCCCATGACACTGAAAATGGCGATAGCAGCAGCCGGTGGCCTTGGACAGCTTGCCTGGCCGAAAAAATGTGAGGTCGTCCGTCGAATAGGAGAAAGGAAAGAAGAAATAGTTATGGTTGATCTTGAAAAGATTGCCAATGGTACTCAGCCGGATTTCTTTATAAAACCTAATGATATTATAAATGTCGGCACGCATGGTATCTCAAGATGGTTAGAAACTCTTCGCGAAGCACCAAGGGCTTACTATGGTTTCGGCTTTATGTATGAACGCAACTTTGCAGACAGAGATTATTATACTCACAGACCTATTCCAACGGATTTACTTGGTTTGTAAAAAAGGATTTTTTGATGCAGGATATTAATCAGTCTCGCATAGATACACAAAACTTATCGGAGCAACATCTAAGCTGGGCCGGTCTTGGTGTGCATACTTATATTAAGTTGATTCTGCTTGCTGCAGTGATTTGTTTTGTCTTTCATAATGAAGTTTTTTCAATTGTTTCTCGCTGGGTAACTGACAGCAGCTGGTCGCACGGTTTTATAATACCATTTTTCAGCCTTTATTTTCTTTGCCAGAAAAAAGACGAAATATTATCACTCAAGCCAAAATCTAATTATATAGGTCTTGTATTGCTTATCTGCTGCCTTTTATTTTACATGGCAGTAATATTCGTATACAAATTTGGATATTTCAGATCACTTGTGATCATACCGACAATCGGATCAGTGGTGTTATTCATTGGTGGTTGGAATCTGATAAAATATACATGGCTTCCCGTAGCTTATCTCGTCTTTGCGATACCTTTGCCGGCCAGACTTTATGGTGAAATTACAATACCAATGCGGGAACTTGCTGCTGCCATAGCATCACAGTTGTTAAGTCTTGTAAAAGACCTTGATGCCAATGTAAATGGCGTAGTTATAGATGTAGTTTATAAAGGCGTAAAACTCGAACCAGGTCTGGATGTTGCCGAAGCGTGCAGTGGTATGAGACTGCTTATGGCATTTCTCGCATTGGGAGTTGCAATGGCTTACCTGCACTACAGGCCGATGTGGCAGAGAATTATTTTGCTCGCAAGCACAGTACCAATAGCTATCTTTTGTAATGTTGTACGAGTAACAACAACGGGGTTTATTTATATACTTTGGGATCCGGTATACGCTCAGGGTATTTACCACGATATGCTTGGGCTTCTTATGCTGCCTTTAGCGTTTGGTTTGTATGGTCTGTTAGCCTGGATTATGTCAAACCTGGTGGTTGATGAGGCTCAGTTGCAGCAGGAGGATATTATCATCCGCAGAAAGGGCTCACAGGAACAATGAAACATTTTATAAAACACTATCTTCAACTGCCTTTTCTGTTAAGTATTATCTGCCTTTTGTCTGCTTCCGGAGCAATTAATTATTTTAAGGTTCAGCGTGGAGTTACTCTGGTTAAAAAAGTGCTGCCGTTGAAGGCACCTTTTGATCAGATCGATGAGAATCTTCTCAAGCCTTATAAGATTAGTAATATTGCGAAGATTACAAACCGGGACGTACTTGAATCTTTGGGCACAGAGGATTATCTGCAATGTGAGCTGGAAGATTTGACAGTTGATATTTTGAGCCCTATAAGATATTGTTCTGTTTTTATAACGTATTATACCGGTAATCCGGACCAGGTACCTCATGTTCCGGAGGCGTGTTATACGGGTGGAGGAAATGAAGTTAAAGAAAAGTTTTCAGTGATGCTTGATATCAGTGACATAAATATGCCTGGAGTCGAAAAGGAAATAAAGGTTCCTGCTACGGGCCTGATCTTTGCGCAGAAAACATCAGAAATATGGCAGTCGCCGGAGCAGTTTCCGATTATCTATTTTTTTAAAGTTAATGATGTGTACAAAGGTAATCGCACTGCGACCAGGGTCGTCCTGGGAAATCTTACCAGTGAGTATTCATATTTTTCAAAAGTAGAGTTAAAGTTTTTTAATGCAAGAAAAATATATCCTGATAAACAGCAGTCTATTGAGGCTTGTGAGAAATTACTGAGGGTTTTATTGCCTGTTCTTGAAAAAAATCACTGGCCGGACTGGGAATAGTATAATTAACGATAAGGTTGTTTTTATAATTAAGGATAATAGAAGATGGCTAAGAGATTAAATAAAAAAGTTGCGATTATAAGCTCACTGTTTCTTGCTGTGTTAATAGTAGTAGCGATAGTAATAATTCTTAATATAAGCAAGGATCCGCATAAGTATATAGCTGATGCTGAAGCGATATTATCGCAGGCAGAACCGGATTATGAGGCTGCCCGAAGGGCGTATGGCCAGGCATTTGGCAATACTAAGGATATAGACTTAAAAATCGACATCCTGTTTAAATTAGCTGATATGTATAAAGAAATTAATGAATGGCCGAAGGTGGTAGGTTGCTGGAACAATATAGTAAATTATGATCCTAAAAATGAAAAAGCTCGACTCGCTTTGCTTGATTATAGTTACCAGCTTGCTGAAACAGGGAGCTGGATGACGTGGACTGATGTCGAATCAAATGCTTCCGAATTAATTGCAAAAGAACTTGATACGAGCCCGAGAATGTATCGTATGAAAGGCCAGGCTCTTGTTGAACTGGTCAAACGCGGGCAAAAGACAGATACTGAAACTGCCATTAAAGATGCGATTGAAAATCTCCAAAAAGCCAGGGAAATGGAGCCGAATAATGTTGATGTGTATGCATATCTGGCAGATGCAATAATAGAGCAGGGCAAGATTACCGCTGCCAAGGGTATTCTCGGTGCAGCTGAGAATGCACAGGTTGAAGCGGAAAAAATACTTCTTGATGGAATTGAGAACCTTCCGGATGAACCTAAAGCATATGTGAATCTTTATCATACCAGGCTTGCTGAAACAAGAAACAATCCGGATAAGTATAAAGAACTTGAATCTGATATCATTAATCTGGTAGAAAAGTTTGACAGCAGTCCTCTTCCTCTTTTTACGCTTGTACAGTTATATCAGGTAAGTCCTAAAGATACTGATAAAGCTATAGCAGCTATTGAGCGGGCAAGAGAACTTGATAAACAGGATGTGTCTTATGCAGTCTCTGCGGCTAGTCTTTATTACAGGAGATACTCAATATATAAAAATGAAGATGATTTTCGTAAAGGGATTGAGATTGCTAAGGAAGCATTAACTTATCCGGACAGTCTTGATATCCCCGGCCCTAATGATAGAAAGAGTTTCATAAACAGGTATGTATTACATACATTTTTAATCAATTGTTTTATTGAAAAAGCAATTAAAACTTCAGAGAACGATCCCGAAAAAGCAAAATGGCTGGAAAGTGCTGAGAAGGAACTCTACGAACTGGATCAGCTTTTGGGAAGCGCCGAGAACGCTTATGCGATTATGTGGCGTGGAAGATTGCTGCTTGCTCAGGGCCAGACAGACGAAGCGATCGTCCAGATGAATACAGCTTACGAAATGCTTACCGCGGCAAGTCGAAAACAGGGGGAGGTCTATCTTGGTGAATTGTCTTATGAACTTGCCAAAGCTTTGCATAATTCGCCTGAAACAGGGGCTGTTATTAAGTTTTATTCAACTGCTATACAAAATGGACTCCATTATTCAAAACCTGAAGTGCTTCTTGATTTTGCTTCGGCTCTTATGATTACGAAGAATTGGTCGCATATACTTGAGTCAGTCGATTTTTATGAAAAAAACTTTACAGTTAATAATAAAAGTAGAATTCTTCGTATAGGCGCATGTATCGGTACAAGTATGTTTGATGAGGCACAGGAGTTGCTTAAAGAACTCCCGCCGGAAGATCCTAATAGGCTAAAACTGGAAATAACACTTTTGAATAATAAGCTTGCCCGAATAAACTGGAGGCTTATAGAAGATGCAAACGCGCAGGAAACACAGATGCATGATAAATTGATGTCTGAACAGACTGATATCGAGAAAAAACGTAACAGCCTGATGGATAAACTTTCATCACTTGGAGCGGATAAACTTCAGGAAAATCAGGCTGCAGAACTTTGCAAAAAGTATATCTCCGACGGAAAATATGATAATGCCAGAAAACTTGCCGAAGATTTTGGTCATGTAAATCCTAATAGCGTAAATGTAAAAATTTATCGCTTTATAGCTGATGAACCTGAACCTGCAAATGTGTCGCCTGAACGATTTGACCAGCTTATGATCAAGGCTATAGAAACATTGGATGATCCTGTCAGAAAGGCACTTTTATTGGGGAAATTTTACAGAGATAAGGAACAACCTGATAAGGCATCGGAGTATTTTCAGCAGGTCCTGAAGCTTGATCCTGCAAATAATTCAGCAGTAGCCTATCTTTTTGATATTGCTGTAACAAATAAAGATTTTGAGAAAGCGGAAGAATTGATAAAAATTGCACAGGAGAACAATACAGATCGTTGTGCAGGTGAATTTTTCAAAGCTCAACTTGCTTTTACTAAGGGAGAATATAAAAGAACTGCAGAGAGAATCGATAATGCTTTGGAAAAAAGACCTATCTTCTCTCAGGCATATTTGCTGAGAAGCAAAGTAAATACAATGCTCGAGAAGGATGATGATGCTATAGCCGACCTGAGAAAAGCACAGGAGTTGAATCCTCTTGATAATACGATAAGCAGAAGCTTGGCATATTTGCTTTACAAACGAAACGAAAAACTGGGTATAAGTGTATCTGTTGAACAGCAAGTAGAGGCAAGAAACGCAATTGAAAGTGCCATTCGAGCCAACCCGTCAGATTTCCAGTTGAAAAGCTTTTATGCCGAGTATATTGGCGATACAGACCCCGTAACAGCAATTTCAGTGTGTCAGAAAATACAAAAAGTTTCACCAAGTGTTGAGAATTCGCTTATCCTCGGCAGGTTAGCCTGGAAAATAGCGGAGGAAAGTAAAGTAGAGTCACAAAAGAAAATGTATTTTTCTATAGCAGAAGATGCCTATAAAACAGCTTATGAATTTGCTCCGACAGATATGAAGGTGTTAACTGCATATAGTGAGTTTCTCAAGTCTGTTGATAAACCTCAGGAGGCAGAAAATATCCTTGCTAATCAGGAAAGTATTTTATGGAGATTTTATCTGCGTGATGGGAAATTCGAAGAGGGTGAAAAAGTACTCCAAAAACTATATGAAGCAAATCCAAATGATCCTAACACAATCAAAGGTTTGCTTATTATCGCACGCAACAAAAAAGATCAGGCCGAAATACTTAAATATGTCGGAGAGCTTATAAAACATGATAATTCAATTGACAACCAGATCATCCAGATCGAATCATATCTGGAAACAGGTCTGACCGATGATGCTCAGGCTAAGCTTGACAGCTTGAGGGAAAGATATCCTGATGAGCCCAGAGCTATATTTTTAAAAGCATGGCTTCTTGCTCGACAGGGAAAACTTGAAGAAGCACTGAAGCTCACAAACAGAACTCTCGAACTTGATGAAAATAATGCGCGTGCATGGCGGCTTCGAGGTCAAATAAATATCGGTATGAATAATTTGAATGCAGCGATCGATGACCTCCAGAAAAGCAAAACCCTTCAGGATGAGCCGGAAGTAAGAATCGACCTGGCCAGAGCATATATCCGAAGCGGTAAGCAGGAACAGGCAATAGTCGAACTGAAAGTGGCCGTAAATGAGCAGGGTTCATCTGTTGCCAGAAATATGCTTGAAGAGGTTTATTACATAACAGGCAAGAAAGAACGTTTAGAAGAATTTTATGCTGATGTAATTAAGGAATTCCCGCAGGATGTTCACTGGTATAACCGAGCAGGTCAGTTTGCTCTGAATAATGGAAATTTCACCATGGCTTATAACTTCTTTGATACTGCTTTGCAGAATAGTCTGAAAATTAATAATGAATTACCTGATATTGAAGCCTTTGATGGGAAAATGATATCGCTTCTCAGCGAGCAAAAGTATGACCAGATATTGACAGAAGCAGCGAAATATCTGGATAGTTCTCTTGCTCCTATTGCTTATGCAAGAATGGCAGCTGTTAAAGCAAGAATGGGGGATATGGACAGCGCTGTACAGTATTATCGCAGATCTCTTGAGAAAGTCGGTATGAACGAAACTTATCTTATTGAAATACTTAAGAATATGACTCAGGTAGTTGGTTCTGATGAAACAATGAAATGGTGTAATGAAAAACTACAGAGTCAGCCTGACTCGCTTGCCGTTAATCTTGCAATGTTTAACTTATGTAAACTTACCGGAGATTATGACAAGGCAATTGAGTATATTGACAATTGTATCAGGATATCAGCCGATGATGCAAAATTGAGTGTGAGCTATAAGTTCAACAAAGCAACCACATTGCAGGGTATGTTTGATATGACCTCTAATAAAACATATCTGGAAAGAGCTGTTAAGGAATATGAGAGCCTGCATCAAAAACTGCCGACGAATACTACACTTCTAAATAATCTTGCTTATACACTTGCGAGCACAAATACGGACCTTGAAAAAGCACTCGGTTATGCTGAAAAGGCCTATAAAGCCCTGCCTAATAACGCAAATGTGCTTGATACTTATGGTTATGTCCTGTTTAAAAATGACCAGGTTGAAAAAAGTGATGAAATTTTGCAGCGAGCATTACAACAATACGAACAAAATAAGATGAATGCCCCTATAGAAGTATATGAACATATAGGGATGACAAAGGAGAAGCTGGGGCAGGATACCGAGGCTTTACAAGCCTATAGGCGGGCAATCGAGTTTGCAGGTCAGAATATTTCACAGGATGTTAAAAATAGAATATTAGCAGCAATTGAAAGAATTGCTTCGAAACAATAAAACCTTAGGAATATTTTTGTTACAGGATTTATCAGGGTAAGTATATCGAGAAATAATGGATAGTAATCAGCCGATACCATCAAAGTTGGGTTATGGCCAGACGCCGCGGCAGTTTTCGCCGGGGGGTGGTGGCAGTCCAGCCTCTGCGGCCAAGACTATTACGCCGAAAGAAATACTCGATATTATCAGACGGCATGTTTTGTTGATAATCAGTTTGACTTTCCTTGGTGCTGTTGCAGGCGGCGGTATGTGGTTTGTCCTGAGAAGGACCATGCCGAAGTACACCGCGCAGACTTATATAGAGGTGTTGCATCCTGGACAAATCGATCCCACTGTAATCGGAACTCCGCTTGCGAACAAAGATATAGCATATGAGTTTAGATTCTCTAAAGCAGCTTTAATAAAACAGCAGAGTATGCTGCAGGAATTAATTCGGAGAGATGCTATACGAGAGACTAGATGGTTTAAGAAGTTTAACAATGATATCGTGAAGATTATTAAAGATCTTGAGGACAATTTAATAACATCCGCAGGCAGAAACAGCAGCTATATTTCCGTCAGGATGACTTGTGGCAACCCTAAAGAAGCAGCTCTTATTGTTAATGAAATGGTTGACTTGTTCATAAGATCGCAGCAGACCACAGCTGAGGCAGATGTCGGTCAGAAACTTCGTGAACTCACTCAACAGGAGAATGAATATCGAAATAAACTTCAGAGTCTTACCAGTTCACTCGCTGATATCAGACGTTCAACAGGTCTGACTCAGCTTGAAGGTGATGATGGGGGTAACTTCCGGCATACCATAACGCAAAAACTAAGTAAGCTTGAGATTGAAAAAATGGAACTTGAGGCTGATATTGAGCAGCTTCGCACAAGTGTTGCAAATTATGAAGAAAGAGAAATTACGGATGACATAGTACAGCGTGACACAGAAAATGACACGGTTATTATGGGATTCATTCAAAGAATTGCGTCATTGGAGACAGAACTCGCAAGGAAAACCACTACTCTCGGGGAGAATCACAGGGAAGTACTGCAATTGCGAGAACTCTTGCGACAGACAATCGCGGAAAAAGATGCGCGCAATGAGGTCAAAGCCAGGCAAATTCGGGATTCTGATATCTCGTCTGTTAAAGATAGATATACGATGTTGACCAATCGATATGCTAAACTTGAAGAGTTAAGAGCTCAGACGGAAAGTGAACAGAGAGAACTTGATAATACAAGAGCTGCTTATGACCAGCGAGTAGAGGACAGAGAAGAGACAAGGAATAAATTGTTCACTATTCAGGAACAGATAAGCAAATATAACCTCATAAAGCAGGATGCTGAAGCCGGAAAAGTAAAACAGGTTGGTCTTGCCCCGGAACCATTAGAGGTAAGTTGGCCGAAGTTATTGGTATTTGCACCGGGTGGAACTTTTCTGGGCTGTATGCTTGGTATAGGTTTAGCCTTCTTGATTGAGCTTTTGAATGACCTCTTAAGAACACCGAATGATGTTGTGAAATTTGTCCAGGTACCTTTATTGGGAATGATTACGCATAAGGACCTTGATGACAGTACGAGAAATGTCGATATGTGGCAGGTCGTCAGACAGTCGCCGTTTTCAATGATAAGTGAATGCTACAGGAAATTCAGGGCAAATCTCACACTTTCTGCTAATATCGATGCTCAGCGGGTGATTTTTGTTACAAGCGGTAATGCCGGCGAGGGCAGGACAACTGTAGCAACCAATATAGCAACGACTTTTGCAGCGGAAGGCAAAAAAATACTTTTAATTGATGCGAATTTCCGCAGACCAAGCTTGTACAAGGCTTATCCGAATCCGGAAGGACCTTCAGATGTAGTTAAGCGGGACGATAAGGGGTTAAGCACTTATCTTGTTGGTGATTATACTATTGCTGAAATTATAAGACCGACAGGTTTTGATGGTACAGATGTAATTGACAGCGGTACACTTCCTGCCAACCCGGCCGAGCTTCTGGGCAGCCAGGCAATGACGGAACTTATTCAATACGTAAAAGGACGTTATGACCGTGTAATAATTGACGGCCCGCCCATACTTGTAAGTGATGCCAAGGCGATTGCTTCGCAGGCTGATGGTACGGTGCTTGTTTTCAATGCTGCCATTACCAGACGCGGAGCTGCCAGAAGAATTGTCAGAGAGTTGAAGGAGATAAATACGAACATTTTAGGTGCTGTCCTGATTGGTGTAAGAGTGCTCAAGGGTGGTTATTTCCGCGAGTTATTTGACTCGTACAAGGATTACCAGAATGCACAGAAGGAGAAAAAGGCCGGCAGGTCCAAAGCTAAGGCCAAAGCCGAGGTTTCTTGATTGGAACTATAGGCTTTACGTCGTATCTTTGATAAAAATCGTTGTTTTGTCGCCTCTGAAGGTGTAGAATTACCCATAGCGGGGCGTAGCGCAGTTTGGCTAGCGCGTTGGACTGGGGGTCCAAAGGTCGCAGGTTCAAGTCCTGTCGCCCCGATTCTTTATCTGGAAAATAGAGGCGAATCTGGACGATGGCTTGTTGATGCATCATTTCTGTGAAATTTAGTCTTATCCGGGGGCTCTGGCGTATAAAATATGGCGAATTAGTCAAAAAATCAGATTTAAAGCTTGACCTGTCGGATAATTTAGCGATAAAAGAATCTCAAACCAGCCAGTCCCGGGGGATTTGCTGTAGGTGATGCGGTTAGCAGAACCTTACTGGTTGTTCAATTGAACGCAAGGCTGCTATAAGCATCGAGGATCTATTTAAAAAACGAATTTAAATAAGGCGATGCCGAAACGTAAAGATGTTCACAAGATTTTAATTATAGGCTCTGGTCCCATAGTGATAGGGCAGGGTTGTGAATTTGATTATTCCGGCACGCAGGCCTGCAAGGTATTGAGACAGGAGGGCTTTGAGGTCGTTCTTGTTAACAGCAATCCGGCCACCATAATGACCGACCCTGAAATGGCCTATAAGACCTATATTGAGCCGATCAGACCTGAAATAATCGAGAAGATAATTGATGCTGAACGGCCGGACAGCCTTCTGCCGACACTGGGCGGACAGACCGGCTTAAATGCCGCGGTGGCTCTGGCTGAAAGCGGGGTTCTGGAAAAATATAACGTCAAACTGCTCGGAGCCGATCTGGAATCTATCAAAAGGGCTGAAGAACGGGACAGATTCAAAAAGACCATTGAAGACATTGGTCTCGATGTCCCAGGAAGCGGTTACGCACACTCCTGGCAGGAAGCCGAAGAGATTATCAAGCATATCGGTTTTCCCGCTATCATAAGACCTTCATATACATTGGGCGGTATGGGCGGAAATGTGGCCTATAACGTGGAGGAATATGAGAAATATATCCAGTGGGGACTGAATTTGAGTCCAAAAAATGAGGTTCTTGTCGAAGAATCTGTCGTCGGCTGGAAAGAATATGAGTTGGAGGTGATGCGGGACAGAAAAGATAATGTAGTTATTATCTGCTCTATCGAAAACCTCGACCCGATGGGTATCCATACTGGAGACAGCATAACGGTTGCACCGGCTCAGACGCTGACCGATAAGGAATATCAGATTATGCGTGATGCATCGCTGAAAATTATACGTGCCATCGGTGTCGAGACAGGCGGGTCGAATATACAATTTGCCGTCAATCCTGAAAACGGCAAGCTATATGTAATTGAGATGAATCCCCGTGTCTCACGAAGCTCGGCTTTGGCTTCCAAGGCTACGGGCTTTCCGATCGCTAAGATGGCTTCGTTGCTGGCCGTCGGATATACTCTGGATGAGATACCTAACGATATCACGAAGAAGACACCAGCCTGTTTTGAGCCGACTATTGATTATTGTGTTGTCAAATGGCCTCGGTTTACGTTTGAAAAGTTCCCCGGCACAAGTCCTGAACTGACCGTACAGATGAAATCTGTCGGCGAAGCTATGGCGATAGGACGAACGTTCAAAGAGTCAATGCAAAAAGCTATACGGTCTCTGGAGATAGACCGCTATTCGCTTGGCAGTAAATATATAGGCAAAATCAGCCTGGCAAAACTTAAGGAAAAACTGCAGACCAACTGCTGGGATAAAATGTGGTATGTTGCCCAGGCTTTTCGAAAAGGACTTTCAACAGATGAAATTTTTAAGTTAACGAAGATCGATCCGTGGTTCCTGAATAACATCAGTGATATCATCAGCCTGGAAAAGGAAATAAATTCAACAGCCCTTGAAGATATCGGCCCGCAGCTTATGCGCAAGATCAAAGAATATGGTTTCAGCGATAAGTATCTTGCATCTGTGTATAATATATCTGAGGCGGAATTCAGAAAACATCGACAGCAGGTAAAGGTAAATGCTGTTTATAAAACAGTTGATACCTGCGGGGCTGAGTTCGAGGCACATACTCCTTATCTTTACTCGACATTTGAAGATGAATGCGAAGCGAACCCGACTAAGAAGAAAAAGGTTATTATCCTCGGCGGCGGACCAAATCGTATAGGGCAGGGAATTGAATTCGATTATTGCTGTGTTCACGCATCGTTTGCGCTAAATGAAATAGGTATCGAATCGATAATGGTGAACTGCAATCCTGAGACTGTCAGTACCGATTATGATACATCTGACAGGCTTTACTTTGAGCCTTTGACGTTCGAAGATGTGATGAGCATTGTTGAAAAGGAAAAGCCTGACGGTGTTATAGTTCAGTTTGGAGGACAGACACCTTTGAAACTGGCTGTCCCACTGGAGAAAGCAGGTGTGAAAATAATCGGCACTTCGCCTGACAGTATCGCCTGTGCTGAGGACCGCAAGAGGTTCAATAAACTGGTGGAAAAGCTCGAACTCCGGCAGCCTTACAGCGGGACCGCGATGTCGTATGAAGAGACTTTGGAAATTGCCAAAAAACTCGGGTTTCCGCTGCTGATCAGACCGTCTTTTGTATTAGGCGGCAGGGCGATGGTAATTGTTTATGATAAGAAAGCCCTCAAAAGTTGTGTTGAAAATGCGATAGAAGCCTCAGGCGAACACCCGATACTGGTAGATAAGTTTCTCGACGATGCTACGGAACTTGATGTCGATGCTATTTGTGACGGCAAGCAGGTGGTAATAGGCGGGGTTATGGAGCATATCGAGGAGGCAGGGGTGCATTCGGGCGATAGTGCCTGCAGCCTGCCGCCGGTGTCGATACCGCCTAAGGTGTTGGATGAAATCAAGAGACAGACCAAACTTTTAGCGATGGAGTTAAAGGTTAAGGGGCTTATAAATATTCAGTTTGCCGTCAAGGGCGAAGATATCTATATACTGGAAGTCAATCCGCGTGCTTCCCGGACGATACCTTTTGTCAGTAAAGCGATCGGTGTGCCTTTAGCCAAGCTTGCGACAAAGGTAATGGCAGGAAAGACTTTAGATGAGTTAGGTTTTACGGAGGAAATGCACCCAAAGCATTTTTCCATAAAAGAGGCGGTATTTCCATTCCTGAAGTTCCCCGGCATAGATACTCTGCTCGGTCCGGAGATGCTAAGTACCGGCGAGGTTATGGGCATATCGGATGACTTCGGGATAGCTTTTGCAAAATCACAGATGGCTGCGGGCAATATTCTGCCGACAGGCGGCAATGTGCTGTTCAGCGTAAAAGACAGCGACAAGAAAAAGGCTGTTGCTCTTGCCGGCTCACTGCAGCAAATGGGCTTTAAGATCGTTGCGACAAAAGGGACCTGTATGGAATTTATAAAAAATAATATTCCATCTGAATTTGTTCTGAAAATAAAAGAAGGCAGACCGAATATTGTTGACTGGATAATAAACGGGCAGATTAGTCTGATTATAAACAGCACGATAGGGGCCCGGTCAATCGCGGACTCCTTTTCAATAAGAAGAACTGCCCTTGACAGACAGGTTCCTTATGTAACTACCATAAGGGGCGCAGCAGCAGTTGTAAAAGCCATCGCTGCGATGAAAGAAAAGAAAATAAGTGTAAAACCGATTCAGGATTATTATGTTCAGGAGCCGGCTTAGAATTGAAGGCGATATTATTACTTGAAGACGGCACGATTTTTGAAGGCACATCTTTTGGAGCCAGGGGCCAAAAGTGCGGAGAGGTTGTCTTTAATACGAGTATGGCAGGCTATCAGGAAATTATCACAGACCCTTCATATTATGAACAGATAATTACAATGACTTATCCTTTAATCGGCAACTACGGCACTAACAGTGTTGATTGGGAATCCAGAAAGCTGTTTGTAAGCGGCTTTATTGTTAAAGAGAACTGTAAAATACCGAGCAACTGGAGAAATGAAGCATCTTTCGATGAATATCTCAGGAAGAATAATGTCGTCGGCCTGGAAGGGATAGATACGAGAAAACTTGTAAAGCATATCCGTACACAAGGTGCGATGAGAGGCATTATCTCCTCGGATGAGTTTGATATTGATGTTCTTAAAAAGAAACTGGACCAATATCCAGGCCTGGTTGGCAGAGATATAGTTAAAGATGTAACTGTAGATAAATCTTACGGCTGGACGGACTGTGTAGTTGATGTATTGACCGGCAAAGAGCGGAAAGATGAAGGAAAGTATAAGGTAATAGCTTTTGATTTCGGTATAAAACACAATATACTCAAACTGCTCTGTTCGCATGGCTGTGAGGTTAAGGTTGTCCCTGCTGCTGCTTCGGCCGGCCAGGTTTTGAAGGAAAAACCTGATGGAGTATTCTTAAGTAACGGCCCCGGCGATCCTGCTCCTATAAGTTATGCTATTGAGACAGTCAAAGAACTTCTCGGCAAAGTTCCTGTATTCGGCATTTGTCTGGGCCATCAGATTCTCGCTCTTGCGCTTGGAGGCGAAACTTATAAGCTGAAATTTGGTCACAGAGGAGCGAATCATCCGGTTAAGAATATGGAAACCGAAAAAATAGAGATCACCAGCCAGAATCACGGCTTTTGTGTTGATATGGATTCACTGAAAGGCAAAGACATAGAATTGACGCACATTAATTTGAACGATAATACTGTCGAGGGTATTCGCAGCAAAAAACTGTCTGCTTTTTCCGTGCAATATCATCCTGAAGCATCTCCCGGCCCTCATGATTCCAGCTATTTGTTCAAGAATTTCATAGAACTTATGAGTCAGCATACCGGGCGATAAAATATCATATGAATTTCACTGGTATTTTTCGATAGACAAAGCTTGATTCTTACCTGAAAAATACCCTTTTTTACAGTTTACAGCAGGCTTGCTTTATTCTTAAAAAGTAAATACAATATACATTTATTTTTGGGCTTGTTATTAGCCCGGGAAGGATACTTGGTTACTATGAGCCTTGAAAAGTTCTTTGATCCGGCCTCAGTTGCCATCGTCGGTGCGTCACAAAATGCAGGTAAGGTTGGCTATGAAGTGCTGACTAATATGATAGCTGCGGGCTTTAAAGGTAAGATTTACCCCGTTAATAATAAGACCGAGACGATCGAGGGCTTAAAATGCTATCCGGATCTGGAATCTATAGGTCAAGCGCCGGATCTGGTCATAATTATTGTCCCTGCCAAGATAGTACCTGCCATAATGCAGCAGTGTGCAAAAATAAAGGTCAAATCCGTTATCATTATCACCGCCGGCTTTAAGGAAGTTGGTCAGGAAGGTCAAAAGCTCGAGCAGGAGGTTGTTCAAATCGCCAGGAGGGCCGGGATAAGAGTCATTGGACCGAATTGTCTGGGTCTGATAGCTCCTAAAAAGAGGCTCAATGCCAGTTTTGGCGGAGGATTGCCTAAAGAGGGTGTGATAGGCTATCTGTCACAATCTGGAGCACTTCTGGCAGCTATTCTTGATATTGCTAACACGTACGGCATTGGTTTCAGCAAGCTTGTCAGTATAGGCAATAAAGCGGATATTGATGAGTTGGACTTAATAGAATCTTTCGGCCAGGATGATGAGACCAGAGTTATAGCCGGCTATCTCGAAAGTATTACTAACGGCAACGATTTTATGAGGTTGGCGGAGAGGATATCACAGGACAAGCCGATTCTTTTAATGAAGTCCGGCAGTACAGGAGCAGGGGCAAAGGCAGCATCATCGCATACAGGCAGTCTTGTCGGCAGTGAAACTGCTTATGAGGCTGTTTTTTCCAGAGCCGGTATTGTTCGGTGTTCTTCTATAAAAAGACAATTTGATTTTGCCCAGGCCTTTGCCAGTCAGCCTTTACCTGCCGGCGATCGTGTAGCTGTTATTACTAATGCCGGCGGGCCGGGAATTGTGGCTGCCGATGCCATTGAGCAGCATGGTTTGGTATTTGCAGCACTGACTGATGAAACAATAAAAAAATTGACCAGGATGTTGCCGCCTGCGGCTAATGTAAATAACCCAATAGACGTTCTGGGTGATGCTTTAGCTGACAGATATAAACTTGCCATTGATACAGTTATTGAAGATCCTAATGTAGATATCATACTGGTATTGTTAACTCCGCAGGCAATGACCGATTCTGTCGCTACAGCAGAGGTTGTCGCAAAAGCTTGTCAGGAAAGGGGTAATAAACCGGTTTTTGCTTCTTTTCTTGGTGCTGCTAAAATAAGCAGGGCTGTTGAAATATTGAGAGGCAGCGGTGTGCCGCAGTATGATTCTCCGGAAAACGCCGTCTTGACAATTAAGGCGATGGTGGATTATGTGAGATGGCGGCAAAGACCCAAAAGGGTAGTTAAGCTGTTTCCTGTCAATCGCAGGAAGGTTGAAACTATAATTGAAAAGCATCTCAGGCAAGACATTCGTGAGGTTGGTGAGATGGAATCAAAGGAAATACTTGAGGCCTACGGGATTGTTACTCCCAAAGGTACTATTGCCACCACAGCCGAGCAGGCAGCAAGTATCGCCGGCCAGCTCGGATATCCTGTTGTGATGAAGATATGGTCGCCTGATATTCTGCATAAATCAGATGTCGGCGGTGTTAAAGTAGGCCTTAGAAACTCTCAGGAAGTTATGGATGCCTTTGATCTGATGATGTATCGGATACCGAAGAAGATGCCTGATGCCGATATTTTAGGCGTGCTTGTTCAGGAGATGTGCAGCGGCGGCAAAGAAGTTATTCTTGGGATGAATCGCGATCCGCATTTTGGTCCTTTGATGATGTTCGGAATGGGCGGGACAATGGTTGAAGTTCTTAAGGATGTCTCGTTCTACCTGGCTCCGCTGACCGCTGAAGAAGCCAAGCAGATGCTTATCAATACGAGAACCTATAAAATGCTCCAGGGTGTCCGGGGCGAACAGGGCGTAGATATCGACGCTATTGCTGAAGGACTGCAGAGACTATCTCAACTGGTCACGGAATTTCCTCAGATTCAGGAAATGGATATTAATCCATATGTAGTGGGCGCCGAAGGCAAAACACCAATAGCTGTTGATGCGAGAATTAGCGTAGAAAAGGTATGATTTAGAGAGCAGATATGAAAGAATTCAACTGGAAAGAAAAGCATAAAGATAAAATAAGCAATGCTGCTGCTGCCATGAAATTTATCAAACCCGGCAACAGTATATTCATCGGTACAGGCTGCGGCCAGCCGCAGCATTTAGTTAATACTTTGGTAGAGCATTCCAAACATATTTATGATGCGCATATTATTCACCTGCTGACTATGGGAAATGCGCCTTATGTCGATGAAAAATTCCGCGAAAAGTTCAAAATGAATTCGTTTTTCATTGCTGAGAACGTTCGCAGCGCTTTGGAAAAGGGTATTGGTGATTATACGCCTATATTTTTATCAGAGATACCGCATGAATTTGAAAGAGGACGAATACCTATAGATGTTGCTCTGATTAGCGTATCGACGCCTGATGCCGGCGGTTTATGCAGTCTTGGCGTTTCTGTTGATATCGTCAAATCTGCCGCTGCTAATGCCAGGTATATTATAGCTCAGGTTAATGCTCGTATGCCTCGAACGCTTGGCAATAGTTTCATTCATGTAAATGATATCGATGTCCTCGTTCCTTATGATGAAGATATTATTGAGGCTGCTATACCGCAGCCTGACCATGTGCTCAGACGCATCGGACAGAATATCGCCAGGCTGGTTGAGGACGGCAGTACTATTGAATGCGGCATAGGGCGTATTCCGCAGGCTTTAGCGGAGTTTCTAAAGGATAAAAGAGACCTTGGTATTCATACGGAGATGTTTGGTGACTGGATAATAGATTTAATTGAATGCGGCGCTATAACATGCTCGAAAAAATCGCTTAATCACGGCAAAATTGTAGCAAGTTTTTGTATGGGTTCGAGAAGACTCTACGATTATATTGATAACAACCCGTTTTTTGAATTTTATCCAACCGAATATGTTAATGACCCGCAGATAATAAGCCAGCATGATAAAATGATAGGAATCAATGTCGGCCTGGAGATCGATCTGACCGGGCAGGTGTGCTCGGATTCCCTGGGCTACCGGTTTTACAGCGGTATAGGCGGACAGGTTGATTTTATCCGCGGTGCGGCAAGAAGCAGGGGCGGCAAAGCCATAATCGCAATGCC
>JAFGGI010000027.1 GCA_016930635.1 Sedimentisphaerales bacterium
AATGAAATGACAACTATCGATGGTTTAACTCTAACCTATGATAAAAACGGCAATTTAACCGCCGGCCTGAAAGACGCCTCCACACCTGTTACCCTTGAATACAACTGGGACAATAAATTACGTCACGCCGAAGTCGGCTCTGATTATATTGATATAAGATATGACCCTGCCGGAAACCGTATTTATAAATCCTCTGAGACCTCTGTGTCCTCTGTGGCTCGTAAATACATCGTTGATGTCGTAGGCGATTTACCGACTATTCTTTTAGAGATGGACCCAACTGATCTTTCAATTGCTAAATCTTATATCTACGCAAATTCTCAGATTTTGGCTGAACATGATGGCGGATTAACGGATGATAAGTATTTCTATCTGCATGACAGACTCGCCTCTGTAAGGCAGGTAATTAATAGTGCAGGTTCTGTCGTAAAGATGTTCACTTTCGACCCATTCGGCCAAACACTTGAGGATCAAGGCAGCTTCTATACTCCGTGGAAGTTTACCGGCCAGTATTTAGACGATGAGATCAACTTCTATTACCTCCGTGCAAGGATGTACAGCCCATATCTGTCAAGATTTATGAGTCACGATGCCGCTGAGGGCAACTTTAATCGACCATTGTCATTACACAAGTATTTATATTGTGAGAACGATTCAATTAACGCTATAGACCCGAAAGGGTTATGGAAAGATGGGATTAGATATGCTCTTAGGGAACATAAGTCAGGTTTGTTTGGAAATGCATATACCTACTCAGATTTACTTATGCAAAAAATATCGGAAAGACTTGGAATATGGGAGACAACATGGCACGGTCATAGCGATATGGGATACCACATGGGAGATTTTGATTATACATTGTTAGACCATTTGCCCTCAACTACTCCTGCGAACGTTTTTGCTGGGACACACTGGCACTTTATGGAAATGCATGAAATTATGCCATTGGTAAATACAGCATTAAATATTGGGGATGAGATAATTTTTGAACTGTATATGCATATGGGACAGGATTATTTTAGCCATATTGGCAGAGGTTATAACGAGCTTAAACATTTCACAGAAGGAAGTGTTCCTGACAACCCTTATATAGTTGGTCGTGAAAGAGAAAAAGTATTTAATCCATTTTATATTGCGGCGGACAATTGGACGAAGAAACAGGAAGAGCTTTGGTATCTATTATGGGATCCGGCAAAATGGTTTAGAATTACTTCGGAGACTGGAAAATGATTGAAGTAGAGATTGATTCTTCTGATTTAATTAAGTTGTCAACAAGAATAAAAATTTTGGTTGGGGCATTGTTAATTACACCACTAGTAATTGTTCTGGCTTTAATTTCAGCGGGAGCTGGCCATGGTAGTTACTTCTTATGTAAATTATTTTTCCCTTATACAATGCTGTCTACTCATTTGTATGAAGTTATTACAACGCCTTTTATGTTTTTAGCGGTTATTCAGATTCCTTTATATGGCTTGTTACTTTCAATTACAAATAAAAAGAGAACTGTTGTGATTATAGGAGTAATAATCGCATTCCTACATTTAGTTGCGGTTTTCCTATGTTTTATAATTCTAATGCCGAATTTTTCAGGACTACATTAAAAGGCAGATATAACGTAATGAAACCAACTAAGAAACAACTAATAATTTTCACGATGGTGGGAGTCGTTATAACTGGAATTTTAGTTTCTTCCGGCTTGCTAAATCAGCGATTACAACAGCCCTCCACACCCATAACAGCAGAAAAAACCACTGTTGTTTAGCCCCCGCATCACCTTGCCGGGGTTTGTGTCATTCCCGTGAAAACGGGAATCCATAATCGTTTAGCCCCGCCATCACTATGGCGGGGTTTGTTTAGCCGTCGCCGGCACGGTGGCGTAACAGAGCCGCGACCGCCTGCCCTCCGTAGCTTCAGCGAAGGATGGGTAAGGAAGCGGTCATCATTAGTTAAAACAAATAATCAGTAAAATCAGCGTAATCAGTGTTTAAATATTTACCCTATTTGCACTTTTGCACTTATGACTTTTGCTCTTTTTTCGCCGATAACCAATGACTGATAACTGATAACCGATAACTGATAACTGAATTATAGACTTTTTAATCTTTGCCAGTTGAAGGCTTTTTTATCTATTTCGAGCACCTCGGAGTTATATATAAGCCATCGTTTATCGCTTGTTCTTCTAAAGTAGAATTTCCCTTTAAGCAGAAGGTATTCCTTACCCATTTGGGCGACAGGGCTGTTGGCGCCGAATTTTATTAATGCCTTGACGGTGAAGGTTGCTCTATCGCCTGTGATATCGAACTCCTTGCCGTAGAATGTGATTTTTTCAACCTGCGCTCTTGGGAAAACTGACTGGCAGTATTTCAGCAGGTTTTCTTTTGACTTATTTGAGGTGTCGCCGTAGTCATCTGCGACTATTTGTGCGAACAGTTCGATGTTTTGTGTCTCGAAGGATTTTGCGCCTTGTTTGATGGCAGCGGTTATTTTTTCTTTAGTGGTTTGAGCGAAAAATGTCAATGCCAATGCTGCCGCCAGGATTACAAGCGGTATAACCGGATGCCATCTTCGCCTTTTCTCCGGCCAAAATATCCCGAACAACCACAGTATTATCATCACAGCAACTGCTATAACTGCTCCGAGAAATGGGTATTCGTATGGGTTCCACATATAAATAAATCCTAAATTCTAATATCTAAATCCTAAACAATATCAAATATCTAAATTCAAATTATCAAAACCGTTTTGAGCATTTTAAAATTTGTATTTTGAATTTGTTTCGTAATTAGAATTTCGTTTTTCGAGTTTCTTTTTTAGTTTCTAAGGGTTCTTATTTGCGCTGGTATTCTTCCTTTTCGATTTATGAATTTAGCTGACGCTGTTTTGGATATTTTCATCACAGGTGCCGAACCCAGCAGTCCGCCGAAGTGGACGATTTGTCCTGCTTTTTTCCTTGGCACTGGAATTACTCTAACGCTTGTGGTCTTGTTATTGACCACACCTATAGCCAGCTCATCTGCGATTATCGCGCTTATCACATCCGCAGGCGTATCCCCCGGAATCGCAAACATATCTAATCCGACTGAACAAACGCTGGTCAGGGCCTCGAGTTTTTCCAGGCTAAGCGCCCCGGTCCGCACTGCTTTTATCATCCCTGCATCTTCGCTTACGGGAATAAATGTACCGCTTAATCCGCCTACATTGCCAGAGGCCATGGCACCGCCTTTTTTGACAGCATCCATCAGCATGGCAAGGGCGGCTGTCGAACCGGCTCTACCCATTTGTGAAACGCCCATAGCCTCTATTATCTCGGCTACCGAATCGCCTCGTTTAGGGGTCGAAGCGAGTGAGATATCGACTATGCCGAAATTGACTTCCATCATCTCAGCCAATTCTCTGCCGATAAGTTCACCTGCACGGGTTATTTTGAAAACTGTCCGCTTGATAACTTCCGAAAGAGCGGTCAGATCACATTTGGGATTATTAGCAACAACATCCCTGACCACCCCCGGCCCGGATATACCAATATTCAGCGCAAAATCAGCTTCACCAATCCCATGATGCGAACCCGCCATAAAAGGATTATCCTCTGGAACGTTTGCGAAGACGGCCAGCTTAGCGCAGCCGATGCCGTTCTTGCTGCGTTTGGCCAGGGCCTTGATAATGTGGCCTACGTGCTCGATGGCAGTCATGTTCATGCCGGCGTTGCTCGATGCGAGGTTTAAAAAGCCGCACAGTCTTTCAGTCTGTGAAAGGGCCTGCGGAATAGAGTTTATCAAAAGCTCATCGGCAGATGTTGTGCCTTTGTGAACCAAGGCCCCAAAACCACCAATGAAATCTATATTCGCAGCCTTAGCGGCGCGGTCCAAAGTCCTGGCGACCGAAACTGCTGTGGGTATCTTGCGAGGTAGCGGTTCGATGAGCAGGGCGACAGGGGTTACGCTCAGGCGCCTGTTGGTTATCGGTATGCCGTACTTGTGTTCGAGCTCATCAGCACAGCTATTGAGTTTTTTGCCCATCTGCGAAAGTCGAGTATATATCCTTTTGTTAAACTGGGCGGGTTTTCGGTCCATGCAGTCTTTTAGATTGACGCCGAGCGTTACGGTCCGAATGTCGAAATTCTGCTCGATCGTCATCCTGACAGTCTCAAAAACCTCTTCAACCGATACTCTCATACCATTTTCCTTAAATTAACGGCCAGGTATTAATGTAACCAAAATTGCAGCAACGGCAAATAAATTATTTTAGCCACTAAGGCACAAAGGCACAAAGGAACAGAGTTTTTTAACCACTGATTTTAACCACGAATGGACACGAAGGACACGAAGTATTGTTTTAAGGCAATATTCTTCGAATAAACCAAAATTTAAACAGACCCTTTTCGAAGTAAACTTCGGCCGGGCCTATAATTAAATTTTTCCGGCTATGCCGATTTGCCTTAAAATAACACTACCTTTTCCTACTATATTGGTAACCCACCTTCGCTAAAGCTACTGTGGGCAGGACTTGACGGACGGCAGGCAGAGTTACACGGATTTTTAATGTATTTGGTATTTAGTATATGGTATTTGGCGCGGCGGCTTGCCCCGCATCAAATAGGCTGCTGCCGTAATTTGGTGCGGGGTCATTGCGAGGCCGAAGGCCGCGGCAATCTCGGCCTGTCATTCTGAACGACTTGTCCGCCACAGTTTTCTTGTCCTCCATAGTACTCACGAAGGAGGAAACGACGGCGGAACGTGAAGAA
>JAFGGI010000028.1 GCA_016930635.1 Sedimentisphaerales bacterium
AGGAGAGGATTCGAACCTCCACTCCCCGAAGAGAACCAGCCCCTCAAGCTGGCGCGTCTGCCAGTTCCGCCACCTGGGCAAGGCTAAATCACTATGTTACTGAAAAGAAGAACATAATCAAGACTATTTTTCATCAGGCCAAAGTAACTGCAGGCGGGGGCTGTAAGCGAATCCGTTTGCCTTGCACAGTTCGGCAATGAGAGGACTTATTTTCATATATTCTGCGGCATCTTTAGCCTGCGGCATCAGCAGAACTTTGGAGTGGTCAATGCCGTTTAAATTATCGATGACCTGGTGAATTTCAGTAATGTCCTCTATTTTTTCAGCTACGAATTTCAACTGATAGTCATAATTTTCGACAAGTTTTTGAATCTCATCAATTTTCAAGTACATGTCTTTATCCGACTGCTTTCCATAAGCGTTACTGGTTTTGGGACTAATGCTCATTAAATCGCAAGCCAGGTTTGGGACAAATTTGATACCGGCAGTTTCAATGGTTATATGAATGTTATGTTTTTTTATTTCTTCGCAGAGCAGATTAATCTGCGGGCTTACCATTGGTTCACCGCCTGTAATGACCGCGTATTTAGCGGAGTGTTTTATTATTTTGTCTACCAATTCATCGACCATCATTTCTGCCCCTGCCTTGGGGTCGTGAGCGTATTTGGTATCACAGAAATCACATCTCAATGGACAGCCGGCAAGACGTATAAAAACGCTGGGCCGGCCGGCAAGGAGCCCTTCGCCCTGGATGGAATAGAATAGTTCGGAGATTTGGATTTCAGCTTTTTGCATATTGCTTAAGTTATTTCTCATCGAGCATTGCAAAGAGTTCTGCTTCCAGATTTAAGTGGCGAAACTCATCGCTGTGAATGGTATTTAGAGTTTTTATGACATCGGCATCTGATATTTCAGGCAGGATTTTGTCGATACACTCGATCATTTTTCTTTCAGCATTTTGCAGGTCGGTAAAATATTCTCTATAATCCTGTTCAGTAAACATCTTTATTGTCCTCTTTGATTTTATCTATTAAGCTAAGCAGTGTTCTTTGATGGCCTTTTGATTCATTTTCCAGTATTTGTAGAATCTGCGATATGCGCTGTTGCTCATTAGTGTCGAAATCAGACAGGAATAACGTACTGCTTAAGTGCCTGGTATAAAGCGGCAGGGCGCTTTCCTCGGTTTTTGCTGCTTCTTCAAGTAAATTTATTAGTTTTTCCTTAGTCATATCAGATTCTATTAGTTTGAGATGTCCTCTATTATACCTGTTTCGAGCCCTTCGGCAAGCCAACTTAGACAATTTAAATAATAATCCTGATTATTTTCGTAAAACCATAAATCGCCGTCTCTTTTCAGGCGGCTTCTGTTTTTCTCAAGAGCTTTTGAGGCATATCGGCTCTTTGCGGCTGAAAGAGAATAGTAGTAACAGGAATAAAAGGCAGGATTGTCATGTTTTTTCAGGGCATTACCGGCATAGTCATATTCACAGAAGATAATCCCGTTTTTATCGAATTGCTGCTGGAGAAAACCGCTGAAATTTGCCAGGAATTTTTCGGCATCTTTGCTTTTGAACCAGAAATAATCCAGGCCTATCCTGAAAGGTATTCTGATTGCTTCATAGCCGAACCTGTTATCTTTTCCTTCGAGAATACCAAAATTATCTTCCATATCGACACTGCACCAGTCGGGAATAAGACCTGTGCCTGTCTGTCCGGCGAAGTTCTGCGATAACGAATTGAGCATATAATATGTTGTGTCAATCAGTTTAAGCCATCGTTTATCCTGTGTGTAGTTATAAAAAATCCTGAAATGTGCGGGTGAATAATAAGAAGGGTTAACCGCAAAAGACTCTGTTATAATATTGCCGTCGTAAATCCATGGTGAAAGATATACTCTGCCGCTCGGTGTTGAATAAGTCTCAAGATTTAATATGTCGTCGAGGATTTTTTTGGCTTTATCACCATAATTTTCAATGCTGCTGCTATCTATATTTTTCCAACGGGCATCGGCAAAAATCAGCGCAAGGGCATAATCGATATCAGCATCACTCGCCGGCTGCCAACCTGCGACATTTCCGTCTTTCCATTGCCAGGCCAGAAGATTATCGCCTTTGGTTTTATATCTGGAGATATTATTTTCCGTCCAGGTATAGCATTTATCAAAGGTTTCCTTGTCATTCAGCCAGACAGCCCGCAACATAGCATAAGCCTGTCCCTCGGATACGGTATCATTTGCGTCAGGCCTGTTGACTTTGCCGCTGTTGTCTATGAAATAATGCTTAAAACCTGCCCAGCTTTTCTGTACTGTGTTTTCTTCATTAGCAGGTTTTGATGTCCTGATTGCCAGAATAATTACAGCAGCGGCAAAAATGATCAGTAATAATCTGAGCAAAAGTTTCATTTAATCCTCATTGAAGTAGAAAATGCTTGTGCTGAAGGCGAAATAATAGATTATCCATATCGTATTTACAATCGCAGCGACAGAGCGGGTATATACGAACAGGTTGATTCCCCAGACAATAGCCGCAAGGGCGATGAGCCATAGTGTAATTTGCGGCCAGAGCTTTAAATATGAAACTCTGGTACTGCCGGCTTTTGATGTCACGTGAAAACTTCCCCTTATACCGCAGAGTCCGAGAGCGCTGCTTTTTAAGTAAACCGGCATCGCAATAAAAAACAATGCCTGTCCCTTGAGCAGGTCTTTGATTTTATAGTTTCTATTGATCATACTGGTATAGAACATATTTGTTGACAGCAGCAGATATGGGACAAAAGTCAGCCCGTAGATTAGGGGGTTCATGAAAAACGATGGTACTCCGAAGAAAAGATAAATAATCGGACAAAGCAGCAGCATTAAGAATGCCCAGCTCGAAAGGTAATATGTGCAGCTTATAATGTATTCCCACCATTGTATAAATCGCATTGCCGATGGATGGGTGAATAATTTTTTTATAACTTTTTTGAGTACTGCTGCGCCGCCCAGCGACCATCTATTCTGTTGTGCCAGATATGAGCCTATGTCCTGCGGTCCCTGGCCGAAGGTGCCGATGTGGTTGTAATATAGCGTCTTAAAGCCTTTCAGGTGCAGCTGCAGTGTTGTTGCGAAATCTTCTGTTACCGTGCTTTCGTCGAAACCTCCAACTGCGTCGAGCGATGACCGTTGTATTACAACGTTTGTACCACAGCACATCATAGCTCCGTTAAGACTTTTGGCTTCGCATATATTTTCGTAGAATATCGCCTGCTGCATATTGGCTCCACGGGCAACTTTATTGGAACTCAGATTGCTGTAATATTGGGGCGTTTGAACAAGAGCGAGATTTTCGTCTGTCTCGAGAATAGAAATTAATGTTGTCAAAAAACCGTTGATGGGGTTTTGGTCGGCATCAAATATAGCGACATATTTTCCGCTGCAGGTTTTCAAACAGTCGTTTACTATTCCAGCTTTTGCTCCATGCCTTGTCTGCCTTCGGAACAGTTTGCATCCGTATTCTTTTGCGATTTCCTCAGCCTCATCTTTGTAACTCTGCTCGGACGAATCGTCTAATATGTGTATTATTTTTGCCGGGTAAGCAAGATTATAACAAGCTACAACTGTGTTTTCTAAAACATCTTTTGGCTCATGTCTTGATGGAATCAATATATCTACCAGCGGAAATTCTGTTAGAGCAGCTCCTGGGTGTTCGGTTTTTACGGTTCTGTTTATTTTTAAGATGCCGATGAAGTAAGCAAGAGAATGGAGCATTACATACATTTCAGAAAATAATAAAATAACCGCCAAAACCTTTTCTATAGGTCTATATCCGGCATAAGCGGTAAATACTGTTCTCATGACAAGATAAACAATAACGCTGATGATAATGGTTATCCCCAGTGCCTGGTACAAGTTGTTATTTTTTATTGTTTTTTTCATATGATTTTTCAGAAATAGAAAGACGTATAGAGCATCAGCCTGTTCTCGCTGTAAACATCTTCGTGTTCATATATAATTTTTGAAAATTCAATATAACTGCTGCAGTTGTTGTTCCAGTCATGATGAAAATCGAAGTAGATTTTATGGCCAACCTGCTGATGAATATCGAAAATAGTTTCATAGCGGAGAGTATAATAGGTGTCGTTAGCTCCCCAGAAAATCTCATCCTTATTAAGAAACTGCCTCCACTCAAGAGCAATATTATTATGATGGAAGCTGTCCGGCGAAAAATAATCAATATTCTCTTCTTCAAAACTGTATTGTTCATATAGGTATGAAATTTTCAGGCTTTTAGGCTCGGTTGTCAGGTAATAACCGACATCGAGGCTGTAAGCGTTTTTCCTGTTTCCATCGCTGTAAGGCGAGAAGGTGTAATCACTGCCCAAAAGCAGTTTTCTTGTCGGCTTGTAATCAATTCTGACTTTATAATTGTCCCTGTAGAGTTTATTTAGGAATGTCCGGCTGTTATCGGCGATTTGTTCTCTTTGGCCTGCAAAGCCGACGGTCAATCCATCAGCCGGCATAAAGTTGAAATATCCGCCAAAGGTATGTATCAATCCCTTTTCTTTCGGATAAACACTGCGTGTATAATTTGCGCCTGCCCAGAAATCAGGTCTTTGCGAATAGTCCATGGCGATGGAAAACTGCTGCTGATAGACCTGCTTATAGTTTTGAAAACTTCTCCAGATATTATCCTGCCTAATTGTGATAGAGGTTTTTTCGTTCAGAGGTTTTTTAATTGACGCAAAAACATCCCAGTATCTTTTGTCCATAGTTCTGCCGCTGCTGTCTGCCTCGAGATACTCAAAACCGGTCTTCAGACGCGTCATCTTTGAATAAATATCGATTTTTTCAAGAGCCTGTTTTGCCCTGAAGTGTGCACTGTCGTTATCAAGTGTGAGCTGATACATTTTTTTAGCATTGTCCCACTGCATTGCTCTGGCGTAAAGCTGTCCTAAATCATAAGAGGCTTCCAGGTTATTAGGTTCTTCGTCGAGCCAGCGTTTGTAATTTTTGATAGCGGTCTTATCGAATTGATTATAAAAATGGTATTTAGAAAGCATTTCGAATTTTGTTGCAGGGATAGACTTGTCTGCTTCGACGGCCTTTTTGTATTCCGCAATAGCCTCCTCATATCTGCGTGCCCAGCCTAAAGCTCTTGCCTTTTCCCTTCTTATGGTTATCTGGTTAGGATCGGCGTCTATTAATTCTGTGTATAGACTCAGGGCGGAATCATATTCTTTTTGCCAGCTCAGCAGTCTTGCCAGCCATAATTTAGCTTCTTTGTTATTTTTATCGTTTTCGAGTATCTGCCGACACAAGTTTGCTGCATTTGAAAAATCTTTTTGCCCTATATGTGTCATAGCATACCGCATAGAGATGCTACTATCCTTAGGATATTTTTTATGCAGCTCGGATAGTATGTCAAAAGCTTTGTCATATTTTTTATTCCAGGTATAAATATCAGCCAATAGTTTCATTGTCCTGATATCGTTTGGATTTTGTTTTTTTAACTGTTCGAGAGTTATTGCAGCCTTGCCGTATTTTTTCTGCCAGGTCTGAACTTCTGCCAGCCGCATCTGCAGATTGGCATCCTGTTTTTCTGCCAGGCTTTGCTGATATAGTTTTTCTGCCTTGGCGAACTGATTTTTTCCATAGTATTTATCCGCCAGCCAGTTTTTGACTCCCAGGTTTTTACTGTTAATTTTGTGGAGAGCCTCAAGGGTTTTCAGGACGTTTTCCTGTCTGCCGAGTTTATCATAGGCCGAAGCCAGGTATAAAAGAATTTCTTCATTGTCCGGCTCAGCTGCCGAGGCAGAGTTGAGATAAAAAAGCGCCATCATATTTCTTCCCTGCTCAAAGAAGTTTTTGCCCTTTCTAAAATCTTTCAGCGCAGAGTTTGTGTGATGAAACACTACTGTGGTGGCAGTGATAACCATCAAAGCTAAGACACACAAAACAGTTTCTCTTGTATATTTGCGCACAATCTACCCAATTCGATATATAGTAATTCGACGGTCTTTGATGGTAACTTTATGCCCATTTAGCGGGATAAAATTATAAAAATAGTTGTACGATATTTATTTTCGGACTAAGTGGTTATAGGGTGGTATACAGTCCTATTTTTTATATTTGAGGGGGTCTTTCAGCCCTGCCTCGTCAAAACCTTTAAGACGAAGTTGGCAGGAATCACATTTACCGCAGGGTTTGCCGTTTTTGGCGGGGTTATAGCAGCTATGGGTTAGAGAATAGTTTACGCCCAGACGTGTTCCGGTTTTTATGATCCGGGCCTTCGACATTTTTATTATCGGCGTGTGAATTTTGTATCTGCCTTTCTTTTGCACTGCTGCGGCGGTAGCAATATTGGCCATTTTTTCGAATGCTCTGATATATTCATTTCGGCAGTCAGGATAGCCGCTGTAGTCGGTAGCATTTACGCCGATGAAAATATCGAAGGCTTTAATCGACTCGGCAAATGCAAGGGCGTAACTTAGGAATATTGTATTTCTTGCCGGCACATAGGTAACAGGTATTCGAGCGGTGTTAATAATTTTATTGACGGGGACCTTAATGGATTTATCAGTAAGGGCAGAGCCTGAAAAGGCGGCAGGGGAAATATCGATAATTTTGTGCTGAATTACACCGATCGATTTTACGATTTTCTTTGCACTTTTTATCTCAATACTATGCCTTTGGCCATAGCTGAATGTCAGGGCGTAACATTTAAATCCCTTGTTTTTTGCGATTGCCAAAGTGGTGGCTGAATCCAGGCCTCCGCTGAGTAAAACAACGGCTTTTTTGGTTTTTTTTGCCATAAATTTGGGCTGCTTTAACTTGATATTTTTATGAATTTGCATTATTATAATAACTTACCGATTTTTAACAAATGTAAAACGGAATGAGAAGATGGATGAGGCGAAAATAGAGCTTTTTGACAATCCCCGGCCTGGTCGGGAGTATTCGATAGAGATATCCTGTCCGGAATTTACAAGTCTTTGTCCCAAAACAGGTCAGCCTGACTTCGGAACGATAAATATCGAGTACTGTCCGGAGAAAAAATGTATCGAGCTGAAGAGCCTTAAATTCTATATGCAAAGCTTTAGAAATAAGGGGATATTTTATGAGGCTTTGACCAATGAAATACTTGATTATCTTGTCGCCCAATGTAAACCAAAGTGGATGAAGGTGACCGCAAAGTTTACACCTCGCGGAGGTATTACGACAGAGGTAGAAGCAAAATATAAAAAGTAGAATTCGGGAGATTGGAAATGCCAATAAGTTTTCAATGCGAAAATTGTGCAAAGAAGATCACGGCTCCGGATACAGCAGGAGGCAAATGGGGAAAATGCCCGGCCTGTCATCATCGATGCTATGTGCCTATGCCTAAAAGCGATGATGAAGAGGAGCTTAAACTTGCACCGATTGATGACGAAGAAGAAAAGAAATATGAACAAGCTATGCAGGAATCGCATAGCTTAACTGGTATGCTGCTGCATCAGACAGATGATTCAGAGGAAGTCTCGAAAGACAAGGCAACATCGGCAGAGAGAGAACTGGTGGTCGAGTATCTGAGACGAATGGCAAGCGGCCAGTTAGAACAGGCTAAAAAGACATTGACTCAAATTAAATCCAGCCAGGGCAAGTCGAAAATAGTTTTGCGTGGGATGCTCAAATCGAAAGATCCCGTGCCTGAGCTGTCAGATATACCGCCGAAGGTTCTTACAGGTCTTATCAGTAATTTGCTGGAAGAAATAAGATAGTAAGGTTGGAGATATGTCATAGGATTATTCCGTCCTATAAATCTGAATTGGTGTGCCGGGGGAATTTTTTTATGAGAAAAAATCGTTACGCAAATCAAGCGAATCATACCTGATATAAGCATTTTTTACATTTGAAACAGCATATGCAACAGAACCTCTGAATTTGGATATATCTATCTTTATTCCCGACATATTTGTGCCGATTAAACGATTAAGTAGTTGTTTTAAGAAAAGACTATGTCTATACATATGCACGAAAAAGAGAAAAAACCAAGGAAGGTATTAGATGTAGAAAGCTGTTTTAAAAGGTATGGCCACATCGGTTGGCTGCTCAGAAATAAGATGCATCTGTGTTTCTTTATATTCTCAATTCTGCTGTTTACCGGTACGGAATGGTATGCATGGGACGCATTCAAGCAGCTTCACGAGTTCGAGAGCCAGAGAGATGAGATGTCGGATTTATGCAGAGCTATTCTGCATTTCGATGAAATACTTACTATGTCGACCCGTATGACAGTATCTACGGGCGATTTGGAATGGGAAAAACAGCATATAAAATATAAACTGCAATTAGAAGATGCCATTAACAAGTTAAAAATAACTTCTCAAAATGCCGTAGGATACCAGTTCGTTGAAAAGACTGCCATTCTGAATGTGAAGATTGTTGGATTTGAAAAGAAAGCCTTTGATCTGGTTCGCCGGGGCAATCGCCAGGCATCTGCCGATTTAATAAGCAGCCAGGAATATAAAGACCTGAAGCTTTCTTATGAAGAGGGCATTGTACATCTCACAATTGCGCTTAAGAATTCTGCAAAGGCGATACATAACAGACTTCATTTGAGAAACAGTACTGCAATTCTACTTGCTATTTCAACAGTATTACTTCTGACATATGGCTGGTTCTCGCTGATAAGAGTAAATAAGGAGACTTCTGAAGAATGGACGGCAACGTTTGATTCTCTTACAGATCTGGTCTCTATTCAGGACAGGGATTATAGGATTTTAAAAGCAAACAAGGCTTTTGCTCACGCTTTTAATATGACCCCTGATGAAGTTGTCGGCAAACATTGTTATGAACTGATGCATGGAACAAAAGAGCCGCCTGCATTCTGTCCTCACAGGCAGGCACTTGAAAATGAACATCCGGACACCATAGATTACTTTGAACCCAATTTAAATGCTTATGTTGAGACATCTACGTCACCAATACTTGATAAGAAAGGCCGGGTCGTAGCTTCGGTCCATATTATTAAAAATATTACTGCACGCAAAAGATCAGAAGAGCATTTGAAAGAAAGAGAGGCGATGCTCAATGAGACCGGCAGAATGGCCAGGATCGGCGGCTGGGAGCATGACCTTAATACCGGGCAAACAGTCTGGACTAAAGCGGTCTATGATATTTTTGAACTCGAGTCGGGTTTGCCTCTGAATTTAAATGAGCATTTAGACTATTATCCTCAGCCTTATCGTGGGCAGTTGGAAGAGGCGATACAAAAGGCGATTCATGGCGGAAACACGTTTGATCTTGAGCTGCCGGGCTACACGGTAAATGGAAAACTTTCATGGTGGCGTATATTCGGTGAGCCTGTGTTCGAAAGCGGTAAATGTGTGAAAATACGCGGGATTCTCCAGGATATTACGAGCCGCAAAAAAGCGGAACTGGCACTGGAGGAAAGCAAGGCAAAGTATCAGATGCTTTTCGATAAGGCCAATGACAGCATTTTTGTAATGAAGGGAGAGACTTTTATTGACTGCAATGCCAAAACACTGGAGATGTTTGGATGCAGTCGAGAACAGATAATAGGCAGACCTCCTTATTGTTTCTCGCCGCCGATGCAGCCGGACGGAAGGGATTCACGTCAAAAGGCGTTGGAGAACATAACGGCTGCGTTGAGCTTCGAGCCGCAGTTTTTCGAATGGCAGCATATGAAATATGATGGCACACTATTTGATGCCGAGGTCAGCTTGAACAGTTTTGAACTTGATGGTGAAAAATATATCCAGGCGATAGTGCGAGATATAACCGAGCGTAAACAGCAGGAAAAAGAACGCGAAAACATTGCGAGGTTTCCGAATGAAAATCCCAATCCTGTTTTACGTATTTCCAAAGACGGTGAAATCTTATACAGCAATAAAGCAGGCCAACTGCTGCTTGACGGATGGCAAAGCAGCGTAGGCGGGCAGATACCGGATAAATGGAAAGATGTAATTGCTCAGGCCTTTGCTTCTGAAATGACCCAGGAAGGGGAGGAAGAAATTGGCGGCAGGGTCTTTTCTATGGTAATTAATCCTGTAAAAGAAGACCAATACGCAAATATATATGCCGGCGATATAACTGAACGCAAGCATACTCAGGAAGAGCTGGAGAAAGTTAATAAGGACCTGGAGGCAACAGTAAAAGGTTTATATATAGCGAACAGAGAACTTCAGAATTTCTCATACATAACCGCTCACGATCTCAAGTCGCCGCTTAGGGCAATAAGTGCTTTGGCTGAATGGCTGGCGGCCGATTATATGGATAAATTTGACGAAGATGGCAAAAAGCATTTGGAACTGCTCGTGCAAAGATCGCAGAGAATGTACAATCAGATCGGAGATATACTGAGATTTTCTGAGATAGGCAGGAAGATACATGACCAGGAAGAGATAAACGTAAAAGAACTTCTTGAAGAAATAATAGTAAATCTCAATCCGCCTGAGAATATTCAAATAAATATTGGCATTGATATGCCTGCGCTGTTTTGTGCAAAGGTTTATCTGAGTCAGATATTCAGAAATTTAATTAGTAATGCGATTGATTATATAGATAAACCGAACGGCCGGATAACAATTAGCTGTGAGGAAGATGGTGATTGCTGGAAATTCAGCGTTGCTGATAACGGCGCCGGAATTGAAGAAAAATACTTCGATAAGATATTCCAGATGTTCCAGACACTTTCTGCAGAAAGGAAATATAAAAGCACTGGTGCCGGTCTTGCCATTGCCAGAAGGGTTGTAGAGATGTATGGCGGCAGAATCTGGGTAGAATCTGAACCTGGGCAGGGTAGTACATTCTTCTTTACTTTACAAAAACAAGAAGTGGGAGTTGAAAATGGCAGGAAATATGAGACCAATCTTGTTAGTTGATGACGATGATGTGGACATGATGATTGTCAAACGTGCATTGAAGGCACTTCAGGTTCCGAACAAGATGATCTATAAGCCTGACGGCCTGGCAGCATGGGAGTATTTGAAAGAAGAGGGCAGTGAAATGCCGAGCATGCTGTTTTTAGACCTGAATATGCCTCGAATGAACGGATGGGAATTATTGGAAAACATAATGGAAGATGATGGACTCAAAAATATTCCCATTGTGATATTGACAACTTCTGATAATCCCGACGATATCAAAAAGGCGGGAGGACTTATGCCGCCGGTGGTCAATTATATCGTCAAACCTCCCGACTATAAGAGGACCGTTGAAAAGCTCGGCAAACAGTTAGTCGACCTCGATATTATAGACTCAATTGATGTTGCCGTAGCGTAGTTGTGTTCAATAATACAAGTGAATCGTTATCGGGCTTGTCTCTGCAGGAATTCCATTTCTTTTGTGGTTAACGCTTCATCTTTTATCTGTTTAACTTTTTCAATAGTGTGTTCTATATTGGATGTTTTTGTTCTCAGCATCCAGGCTGCGGCCAGATATGAGACTCTTTTTCTGCCGCTGCTGTCGTGAACCAGGACAGGAAGATTTTTACTATCCGCCATAATTTTAAGGAATTTTTCGACAGTTTGACTATCGGGGATGCCCTGAAATTGACCGTGTTTTTCGATCGGAAGCTCAATATAGTTTGCGCCGTTATCACGCATCCAGGTTATTTCCTCGTTGTACCAGTTTCGTTCACGATGCTCGTCTGCATCGCGGACATTGACGAAGGTAGCGATATGATATTTATACAGCAGGCGTGTGTAATCCATTCCCCTGGGCTGGCCGCTTGTGTAAAGAACTTCAGGGACAATTGTATGGAAGTTCTTTATTCGGAAGTGCCTGACCAGGCTTGTCCCGGCCAAAATAATGACGATTGTCCATAACCATATTAAAAAAGAATTCTTTTTCTTTTTCATTTTTTTACCTGCTGTCCTTTGTATAAATATTTCTGACTGTGTAAATTTTTCTGTCTGTAGCTTCGAAATATACCCTGCTTATCATTTCGCCAATCAGGCCGGTGGAGATAAAGATCAGACCTATCAGCAAAAGGAGTATTCCAGCCGCACTCAATGGGGCGTGTGCGACAAATATCGGGACATTAAAATAGACTTTATCGAACAAGACATAAGCAAAGACCAGACATGCAGCGACGATGCAGTAAAACGCAGCTTTGCCGAAGAAATGCAGAGGTCTGGTTATGTAACCCAAAAAGAAACGCAATGTAATCAAGTCAAACGCCACCCTGAATGTCCGGGAGATGCCGTAATTGCTTGTACCTGACGGACGTGGAATGTTTTTGATCGGTATTTCAATTATTTTTCCGCCGCCGGAGGAAATAAGAGCAGGTATGAAACGGTGCATCTCGCCGTAAAGCTTAACATCCTGGATTATTTGCCTGCGGTATGCCTTGAAAGTTGTGCCGAAGTCGTGAATATCAACGCCGCTCACTTTTGACGCGAGCCAGTTGGCTGCCCGGCTGGGGATTTTACGCATAATAAGATTATCCACTCTTTTTTCACGCCAGCCGCTGACGACGTCGTAACCTTCATCGATCTTTTCCAGGAAATTCGGTATCTCTTCCGGCAGATGCTGAAGATCACCGTCCATACTTATTATTATCTGACCGCGGGCATTATCAAAACCTGCCGCAAGGGCAGGGGTCTGGCCGAAATTCCTGCGCAGTTCGACGACAACGACATGTCTGTCGTTTTGGCAAATGTTTTTCAATTTTTCAAGAGTGCCGTCACTGCTGCCGTCGTTGACAAAGATAAGTTCATATATTTCACCTGTTTGCTGCATCACCTTTGTCAGACGGTCATACAACTCCTGCACTACTGTTTCTTCGTTGTACAACGGTACTACAACAGAATATTCGATATTCATTTGAGTCATTTTTTACGTTCCATCAATATTACCATAATGTACGAGCTGTATTCCTGCCTGCGTAAGCAATTTTTTTGTCGCAGGATTACAGAGACATTCGAGTTCGCTTCTGCGCTGCTGAACAAGACGGGTTTTTCCAAGCCCGTCAGCATAACCAGGATGCGTCATAACTTCAGCAGTCCCTGCAAACTGAGTCTGAGCTATTTCAGCCCAGAAATTATCGTCTATTCGGCCGGTATGAGCAAGGCCGAAAAAAATATCATTCTTTATAAAGCGATTATCCAGTTTTTGAGCTTTCAGAGCCATTTGCCGCACTAAAAACGCACGGAATTTATCTTTTAACTCGATATCAGGCCAGTCCTTGCTGCAAACAGTGGCCGGCTCCCAGGGCCAGCGAATAGCTCTAATACCGAACTTATCAGCCAGGGAGCATACTATTTTATATACAGGTTCCAGGCAGTGAAAATGCTTATGTGAATCCAGGTGAGTCGGCTTAATACCCTTGTCAATAACTGAGGCGATCTGCGAGGTTAATTCGATTTCGATAGCCTGGCGAGTTTTTTTGCAAAGGAGCGTTTCAATCGCAAGTTTATAAGCCGAATATTTAAATTCGCCACTATCGTTAGTCAGCAATTTGATGGAATTATCCGGTGAAAGCGGTTTGCCCTGCAGTACATTTAAATGAATACCTACTCCGAGTGAAGGGTTGTCTTTAGCGAAATGTATCGCCTGGTCTACCGCGGGCATATTGGCCATGATGGTGGTACTTGTCAGAACCCCATTTTTATGAGCTTCGATGACAGCTTTGTTCACGCCTTCACATAAGCCGAAATCATCAGCATTTATGATCATTCTTTTAGCCATAGGGGCTAAAGTTTAATCCTACAGGTCAGCCCGGTCAAATAAAAAGAATTATGAGCAGGCAGCCTGTTTTTATTTTAGAATGGGTTGACTCCCCACTCTACAACAGTAAAACCATCCCTCAAAAACGGAGGTATAACAGGCTCAGGCAGGTCAAGAGTACCTTCGTCCAAACCTTCAACCGAATAAATTACCCGAATTAGATTCTGAGGCTGTGTAGAAAATTCAAATGTGACCATTTTCTGAAGTTCTTCATTGTACTGTGGGTAAATAGCATAGTAAGGATATTGTGTCCATCTTGGAATCCAGTATTCGATAAAGTCTTCTATTTCCTGCCCGGCAAATCCTGTCGCTGCAAGATTATTCCTGAAGAAGTCCTCCAGGTCTTCTCTGTTCACCAGCCAGCCGTACTTACGTTGGAAATAATCAGGCTGCATGGCTTCATAGAAGAGGAAGGTATATTGTCCGTCAATAAGCCCCGACGGTTCTACTGTGATGTGCCAGCCATTATTATAATCAGGAATAGATGTTGTTACCCTGCCGCCAAACGGAAAAACTATGCTTACATCTAATTCTGTAGTTTCCTGTGGATAAAGGTAAATATTTGGTTTTGCAGACCAGCCTCCGGGATCAAAATTACCGGTTATAGGCCAGCCGTCACAGCCATTATTGATTCTGCCTCGACAGGTCATCCACTGGAACACGAAATGTTGTAGCGACCCGATACATAGAATATATTCTTCACCGCCTCGATCTACCTCCCAATCCTGGGCAAAGTACCAAAAATCGGCAGCGTTAACCACACAGTCATGATTCTGGTCCCACGCAGGCCAGCCTGCTGCTAAAAGAACATCAGGGTCCAGCTCATTAGGGTCGTCATAACCTAAGTCCCACGGCCAATCCCGTCCTTCCCAGTTCGGTTCCAGGCATTCCCAAGGTACTGTGCTGAAAGACCACAAATCGCTGTCAATAGTATCAAAGCCAGTGCCGAAGGTCTTGACCTGCATATAGTAAGTTGTATCCGGCATTACGTTCATGCTGACACTCTTCTGGCTGCGAACAGTTGCATCTGCTGTGCCTCTTGCAGTTGTCGGAGGACTGAACGTATCACAATAAATGGTATCTGTAGCAGCTGTTTTATTGAAACCTGAGTACCATTTCAGATCTATCTGGGTAGGTGAAGTTGGAGCATAAACTAAAACATCACCGTCTTTAGGACTTGGAGCTGAAGCTCTCCTGATGCCTTCATTAGTTACAGGTGTAAACTGTTCAATAAGGATAGTACCATTGTCACCATCGCGGGCAAGCCCCAATCCTTCGTGATGCGGATAAGTACCGCTTTGATGAACGACACCTTTTTCACCGCCTTTAACGGAGATATTGCCGGGGACACAGGTGCCGCCGTAGAATATCGCTATACGACCGCCTGCACCGCCGCCGCCGGTATTCTGGCCTTTTTCCCAGCCGTCGCCGCCATCACCGCCGTCTGCCTCAAGAATTCCTTCGTTCGTAAAGTCGCCCTCGGCAATGATCTTTATAGAACCGCCCGAACCTCCGCCGCCCGGATATTTGGCAGTATATGGATTAGTTCCTCCGCCTGCACGGATCTGGGCATCAGGACCGATGGTTACATTGCCGGTTGCGATTATTTCAACACCGCCGCCGCCGGTTCCGCCCGGCGCACTTTGTGCCCAGCCTGCTGCACTTCCGCCAAAAGGTATCGGTACTTCTTTATCACTGTAGGAATCGCCGCCGGAAAAGATAGCTTCATAATAACCTCTGCCGGAATCTCCGCCAACCCCGCCGTGACCTGCACCTCCGCTGTCTTTATAAGGCGCTACTGTACTTGTACCCAAACCGAAGGCGCCGTATCCGCCATCCGGATTGGCACCGGGCATTGAACTGCTGGCAGTCGGCCTGCTGTAGTAATGCTTTCGTTCTTCGCCGTAGTGAGTCTCGAACTCCATCTTCTGGTAATAGTAATCAAAATCAGTGGTCTCAAGACTGAAGTCGCCGGGGTTAATTTCTTTTCTCGACCCTCGATGGCCTCCACAACGTGCTTTAGGCGAATCATTTCGCACTGCAGGGTCTGGATCGCCGTCATCACCTGAAATATCCATCAGACCATTGAAATAGAAATCACCATTGATACGGATACTCAACGGTGTAGGTGGGGCATCAGCATCATTTTCAGGGGTATATTCAGGTACTACGATGATATCATAATATTCGTTATAGGAAAAATTGTTAAAGTCAAAAACCGCTACACCTGCAGAATCCAGATAACCTGTTGTCAAATATATCCACATATCGGCAGGACCTTTAAGTTCGCAGGTATATCCACCGATTATATGACTGGCGTAATTCGCATCATTGTCATCGGTATTAAAGACGACATGATAAGGTTCGGTACGAAAACTCCACATATCGCCGGGAACATAAGTATCAATAGATGCATAATTAGTATCCACGCACCAGTAATAGGTTTCGCCTAACATCGGTGTCGGCACATCATCTATATATGTATCCGCAGCAGCATAAGCGATTTGAGTAGAAATGTCTCTGGCTTCTACGAGCGATTCATCGGTGCCGAAATAGACATCAAAATATCTGTCGGACGGTGCGCTTGTTGTCCAGCTTATATCGGTTGTTCCGGAATTATCTACATCCTGTTCGCCGTCACAGGGGTCAGGATTGGCTGCTTTGCCTGTCTCAACGGTAAATGACCAGATATGACCTGTGTGTGTAGTACCATCAATTATAGAATCAACCCGCCAGTAATACGTAGTCAATGGAACCAGCGGATTGCCGCTGTTAAGTTTGGCATTTGCCATAATATCTGTCGTTGGGCCCGTTATACCAGTCGGCACCAGAGTAAGAGCATTCGGGTCTGTACCAAAATATATTCTCTGCTGTGCGAGATTGGGATCTTCAGACGGAGCCCAGTGCAGATTAGTTGTCATATTTACATCTTCCTGGTTCAGGGCAGGGTCTAAAGCTATCGCATTCGGGTCATCCGGGTTCCATTGAGAAAGGACACAGATTTGTTCAGAACTCAAAGCCTTGCTGTAATGTCTTACTTCATCCAGCATACCGTCAAAATCATACTCACCGGCTCCTATTCTCATACGGGTGTAAGTGCTGCCCATGTCAAAAGTTGACTCTGCCGTGTCGTTATAAGAATTAATAACTACCGGTACTTCGAGTCCATCTATATATATCTTACTGCCGGTCTCTGTACTTCTGTCTATAACCACGGCAGCATGGTGCCACTGGCCCGGAGCAACACCCAAATCAGCCAGAGAAGATTCTGTCTCAAAAGTAATATGCCCTCTTCCTTCGCGAAATTCAAGTTTGCCGGCGTTAATTCGCAGCTCCCACCACCAGTTACTGTAATAGTCGGTCGTTTCTGAATAAGTCAGCAGGTATCTGACGAAACTGCTGTACTCGAGAGTACTTTGCGGAACATTGGCCTCATTGTAATCGGTATCATTGAACCATAATGTCCAGGTGTGTTTTTTATATGGAAGGCCGAGTTCATAAGCCTGGGCACCATTAAACTTGACGACAACATCGTTCGGATAACCGCCATGAGGCAAATCGTCGTTAGTGTAATGGAAATTACCGCTGGTCCTTCGAATACCATCCGGTGGAAAAACCCAGAAATCATTATGGTCCCAGCCTGGATAGGCATTATAACCCTCTATCGTTCCGGTAACAGAACCGGGAGGCTTGACGGCATAAGTCAGCATGTCCGGAATATTATTATTCTCGAAATTTAAATTTAAGGTCAGATTAGGATCTGCATTTGGATCCCACGCAGCCAGAACTGAGTTGTTGATGAAAATGATTAATGCAAGAATGAGAAACCTTTTTTTCGCATCCATTTTTGCTCCTCCAAAACCTGGATTAAAACACTATTGTACGGCAATTTCAGGCTTTTGTCAATGTTGAAAATCCAGATGTGTTTTTATTGCAAAATGGCCTGATTTGCCGAAATATCAGAAGGAAAATAAGGATTGCTGTTATTACCGAGGCGATTCCAATTGCCAGTGCTGTCGAACCGAAATATAAAGGGTATGAATATGGGGCTTGTCCGGATATATGTGCGATAATAAGCTTGAGACCCTTGAGCCAAACCGCGGTACCCATCAAAGTTAATGTTACCGCGATAATAAATTGGCCGGGATGAATACCTATATACAGCAGCCAGGTTGAGATCACAAATAACGCGATGCCCCAGACCCACCATGCCAGCAGTCTTGACGGCGAAAGACTCAGGGCGTAAATCACAGTTTCAACAAAAGGGGCAAATACTGCTCTTGCAAGTGATACCTGTTTCATCTGTCCAATAGCAATTGGAGTGATACTTGACTGGTCGCGTCGGCGAAGAATATCTAATACAGCCGCTGCCCGCTGATTGCGTGAAAGAGAATTTGCATCAGGAATGTGAAAAGCTGTCCAGGTTCGCAGAATCGCGGTGTATCCATGCCAATCAGTCCATACTACCAATGATAGATTATGTTTATTTGTTGTATTCAATATTTCCTTCTGCAGCGAGTGGGGAAAGCCGGGATGACCATCATTGGCTATACTAAAACCGTCAATTTCCATATTAACAAACCGCTCGATTTTTTTGGAGTTAAGTGAGTAACTAAGTGCCAAAGCAGCACCTTGTGGGCAATGTTGATGAAACCATGGAGGGAAAGGTCTATGGTTACGTTCGGCAAGGGGAAGCTGTGCAAGCTGCTCCTTTGGCGCCAGGGCAATGACATGACCTAATTTAGAAAACCCGATCTCTACGCCTGGGATGACCGCAGGCAGCGAATTGTCGCTTTCGGCCAGCGATGCAGATTCCAAACCTCCATCTAACAACTCGTGGTCTGTGACCGCAACGACACTGCAGCCTCGCCGGCCATGCCATCTGAGGCAATCGCGGGCTGAAATCAGGGCATCATGAGAGCCAAAAGTGTGGGTTTGCAGTTCGGCCAGCACTATATTGGCATCCTGCGGCACTGCCTGGAAGTTGGGGATATGAACCAGCAGAGCAAACATGGCATATAATGCCAGGAACAGAAGCCAGAAATCTATACCAAGCGAAATGCGTAATGCGGTTGGCCAATTCAATCGCCAATGGTTTCTGTACAACTGGATAATTGTTATAGTGCACGCAATTATGCAAATGATCCAAATCGGTATGGAAATAAAGGCAACAAGCATATCAGGAGCTCCTGCAATGATATGAGACAAAGCTGTAATCGGCTCCAGGATTGCTCCTGCAGGTGAGAATTTTACAAGTACGCTGTCAACCGGCTCATGCGTTCTCGCGTCGAATGGGCCGACAACATCAATTGGCAGTGCAGCTGTCAGGGTCAAAAATATCAGAACAGCAGAGGCAAGTATTAAAGCTAACCGTCTGTTTGGCTTATGTAGCCATATAGACCATATCGTAATGAGTTTTGAAAAACTTTTTTTTGGCATAATTGTACAGAATTCTGAAAATCCTGTGCCTGTCTTTAGTATAGGATTTTCCATTGGTATTTTCTACATTTTACGTCTATATACACAGCTGGATATTTCAATGCCATAATAATATTCAGAAATTACGGTTAAAAACAGGTGTTTTTTGAATAACTGCGAATCCTGTATCTATATTTTTGTTGCAAAACAGGTGTGTTTGACGACAATAACGGCAGGATAATATGGTTTTTATACTTCATAGATATATTTTTCGAGAGCTTATCAAGGTCTTTGTGCTGGCGACACTGGCCCTGAGTGTTATTCTGAGTCTGGGAAGTGTTCTCAGGCCCATACAGGAATATGGAGTAGGTCCGGGACAGGTCTTTGATTTGCTCGGATATTTTCTGCCGATAACCATGTCATTTGTTCTTCCGGTAGCGGCACTTTTCGCTTCATCATTTGTCTATGGCCGATTTGCAGCGGACAATGAATTTGATGCCTGTAAAGTGAGCGGGATCAGCCCGTCAATGCTTATTTATCCGGGGCTTATACTTGCAATTATCGTTGCTATCGCAAATCTTGTTCTCGGTTTTCATGTTGTGCCGGCTTATGTGCATCGCGCAGAAACTTCTATTAAAGCCGATGCTAAACAGATTCTGTTCAGAAATATATACAGACAGGGATATTATTGTTTGCCCGGCGGTGATTTCAGGATCTATGCTGATGCGGCTGATGTAGAGAGTTCCAATTTATTTGGTGTTGTTGTAATGGATACGACAAGAGAGGATAGTCAAAAGCTTATTACTGCCGAAGCTGCTGTCATAAACTTTGATGAGACTAAAAGGTCAAATGAGGTGAAGGTCTTCGCCCGCAATGCGTTCCAGTTTGATAAGCACGGCGGAGCCTTTTTCAAAGCTATTTCTGTCATAGGCCAATTCGAGTCGCTGATGACGGAAAGTGTTAAATTTCAGAAAATCGAACAGATGAACGCAATTAAGCTTTCACCTATCAGTTATTATCCGATAGCAATTCGCGCGTGGAGTGCATATGAAAGACTTACTATTGAGATAGTAGCAGAGGAAATAAGCAATACTATAGCTGCTGACAGTAATAATTTTTATCAGTTGTATAATGATGAAAAGCTTATAAGGTTTACCGCGAAGAATCTTTCCCTTACCCCGGACAATCAGATAGAGCTTAAAGAAGGCATAGTCATGTTTGAATATGATGCTGTCAGCGGTGAGCTTATAAAGAGTTATCGGGGGAATGAACTTTATATACAGCTCTCAACCGAGACTCAATCAAGGCCGAGTACGAAACTTATCGTTACATTTCCAAATGCTGTGTGGCTGGATCATGGAATTGAGTATATCAAACCGAGGTATACTGCTTTAGACATGTCGCTGCCGACGACGGTAGCAGCGAAACTCGGAGAAAATATTATAGAGACAGTAAAACAGCATCGATATCTTCAGCAGCCTACCGGACAGCTTGAATCTCTTATAACCGAGCTTAATCGCAAGATAATGGTGACGCTTTTTGAAATAAAAGCAGAGATACATTCAAGGATGGTCTTTGGTATAGGATGTATTACGATTATAATTATTGGTATTGGTCTTGGCATTAGGTTCAGGGGAGGGCATATGCTGACTGCTTTTGGTGTAAGTTCTATTCCTGCAGCCGGGCTGTTAGTGTTTATTATGGCGGGGAAAAATATGGCAACGAACCAGTTTTCGCAGGTAAGTGCTGATATGGGTGTGGCTATTATGTGGATAGGCCTGGTGATTTTGACAATCTTTGCTTTTGTGCTTTATAGAGGACTTTTCAGGAGTTGAAAAATATATTAAAAGATGAAGACGCTTGACAAATATATAACGAAAAATTTTCTGATAGGCTATCTGATCGCATTTCTTGTGCTGATGGGGCTGCGGATAATGATAGATCTTTTTGTCAATATCGATGAGTTTACGGAGCATGCGGACCTGAATTTCTTTCAGACCTTGTGGAATATCACTTTGTATTACGGCAGGCATGGCTTTCTGTATTTCAGAGATTTTGCGGGCATGATAACAGTTGTTGCTGCGGTTTTTTCACTGGGGAAAATGACCAAGAACAATGAACTTATCGCGATTATGGCTTCGGGAGTAAGCCTGAAGCGTATAATTGCACCAATTATGTTTATGTCTGTTGCCCTTACTTTTATACATATAATCGACCAGGAGTTTTTTATCCCTCCTATGGCTGATAAGCTTGTCCGGTCGCATGATGCGGTGGCTGAAAAACTTTACTATGATATGTGGTTTATCAGTGACGGTAACGGCAGCTTGTTTTGTTCGCCTCAGTTTAAGGTTAAGGAAGAAGTCATTGTTTCGCCTACGATAATCACGCGTTCGGCAAGAGATGAGACCGGTTTGTATGATGTTACAGGTATTGTCAGAGCTGATTCGGCGCATTATAACGCAGACATAGCCTCATGGGTTCTTGAGAATGGTATCTGGCTTAAAGTTGTACGCCGGCAGTCAGATAAACCTTATGAAGCAGTGACTAACTTTGCCAGCGATCTTAAGCCTAAAGATATTCCAGTGCGGCGAAAATCTGCCCATATGGACCTGCTCAGTTCGTATGACCTTATCAAACTTGCGCGTCAGAACCCTAAAGACCTTGCCAGGCTTTATGCTCAGAAAAACTTTCGTCTTACAGACCCGATAATAAATCTTGTTATGCTTATAATATCACTGCCTGTTTTGGTGTGCAGAGACCCTAAATCACTTAAATCTGCTGTTTTTATCAGCTTTGCATTAACCGGATTATGTTATATAATGACATTTATATGTAAAGTTTTTGCTTCAGAAGTTATAATAGCCGGCAGAGCATTGCCGGAGTTATGGGCCTGGCTGCCGATATTTGTTTTTCTGCCGATTGCATTTATCGAGTTGGATTCGATGAAAACGTAGAGAAGTAAGTGAGTTAAAAAATGGAAGAATTCAAAATAGAAACATCACAAAGAATTAAGCGATTGCCGCCTTATCTTTTCGGCAGGATCAATGCGCTTAAACTGGCAAAGCGTCAGCAGCAGATCGATATAATCGATCTTGGTATGGGAAACCCGCTCGACTCTACACCGCAGGTTGTAATAGACAAGTTGTGTCAGGCTGTACAGGATCCTCGCAATCACCGGTACAGTGCCAGCAGGGGTATTTTTAATCTGCGAAGAGAGGCAGCATTGAAATATGCTAGGAAATGGGATGTTGAGCTTGATCCTGAGGCAGAAGTTCTGGCATGTGTCGGTTCAAAAGAAGGCTTTAGCCATATGTGTCTTTCGATGCTCGGGCCTGGTGATACGGCAATTGTCGCAGACCCTGCATTTCCAATACATATATATGCAGTGGCTCTTGCCGGGGCGAATACTGTTTCTGTACCTTTGGGTAATACGGATGACTCGCTGAAAGATATTATCCAGGTATGTGAGAAGTTATACCCGCGTCCCAAGATGATGATCCTGAATTTCCCGCATAATCCTACGGCGATGACAATTGATGATATAGGTTATTTCGAGACCGTTGTTGATATTGCCAGGAGATTTAACATAGCAGTTATTCACGATTTTGCTTATGGTGAGACCTGCTTTGACGGCTATAAGGCGCCGAGTTTTCTTTCTGCAAAGGGAGCAAAGGATGTTGGCGTGGAATTTACCACGATGAGCAAGGCCTACAATATGGCAGGCTGGCGGGTAGGATTTGCCGCAGGCAATAAAGATATGATAGAATCGCTTGCTACAATAAAAGGCTATTACGATTATGGAATCTTCCAGGCTATTCAGATAGCAAGTATTATTGCGATGCGTCAATGTGATAATGATACGATTGAGCAGAATAAAAAATATCAGTTACGCAGAGATGTGGTCTGTGACGGCCTTTCAAAAATCGGTTGGGAGGTCGAAAAACCAAGAGGCTCGATGTTTGTCTGGGCACGTGTGCCCGAAGAACAATCAAAAGGAAAAGGCAGTATTGATTTTGCGATGGATTTGCTGGAATACGCGAATGTTTCTATCGCTCCGGGAAGGGCTTTTGGCGAAAACGGCGAAAATTATATGAGGGTTGCCCTGGTCGAAAATGAAAACCGTCTCAGACAGGCGATCCGAAATATCAAAAAGTTTGTGCAAAAAGGCTGACAGCCACTAAGGCACAAAGACACGAAAAAATTTTAAATTACCTTCTGTCTTATACTCTTTTGTTCTTATGCACTTATGCTCTTATGCACTTATGCTTATTCAAGCTCAATTATAATATGGTCTGTCCCATCTTTTACTTCCAGGAGTTTTGTTGCTTCCAGTCCCTCATCGACCTGTTTTAGCATTTCGTCGAGCATATCTATCAATGTCTCTGTATCGAGACCTTCGGGCAGGTCTTCATCAATTTCCAATTTTTCGACGATGAGCTGGAGTTTATCCTTCGACGGCAAAACCGAGCGAGCGATTTTCATCGCTACAAGCGGTATATAGACGCTAACCTCAGGCTCTTCGTCCTCATCTTCATATATAGTTATTCTTAACGCCTTTGCCTGTTTTGTTTCTTTTTGAGCACTTTGCTCTGTTGGTTTTTGCAGACTTTCTGCCTCTACGACCGTCTTGACCGCCTTTAGGACGAGTTTGTCCAGGAGCACACCGGGTTCACCAAACGTAATTGAGATTGGGTATTTCTTCTTTTCCGTGATATTGAGTGATAACGTCTTGGATTTACTGAGGTCAGGATGCTTTGGGGGATAAACCCGCTTCTTGGCATCACCGACCGTGACATAGACAGCGTCGTGATCGAAGTCCTTGCCACTCATAATGAGATAGACGCTGTATTTGCCGGGCTCCAGTTCCACTTCTCCTTTGGCTTCGGCGTCTTTGACATCGAATGCCACAACCTTGCCGCCGCTGGCCTCGTTGTAGTTCTGCACCTGGGCGTTCGTGAGCTGCAGACTTTCTATCTCTACGACCGTCCTGTCAGGTAATTGCTTAAATTCCGATACATTACTGCCTGTAATTGTTGTTGTGTTTGGTTCAAGAGCAAAATTAATTATCTTTTCCTTTTCGCTGCCGAAGAGCTTGGTTAATAAAACTTTGACATCTCTGTCGTAACCATCGGCCTGGCACTGGATATTGTGTTCTTCATACCAGGTTTTATAACTGTAATTGCCGTTTGAGTTGGTAGTTGCCCACTGTTTTCCATCAGCATATTTATCATCGCTAACCCTTGCACCTGCTATTGGTTTGCCTGTCTGTGTATCTGTTACTCTGCCTTTGATTACAAAATCAGCTTCTCCTGAATCAGCTTTTGCCATTGGTATTACACAGATAGTCATCAGGCAAATCGCTGCGAAGACGGTCGTTATTCTCAAAGACTGATATCGCCAGGTTTTTTTCTCCAGCCAGTTCAGTCTGTCTATAAGCCAGCCTGAATTTTCGAATAAGCCGAGTAAACCTAAACCCGGGTCAACAGGAACTGCCAATAATTGACGAGCGGTCTGGAGCAGTGTTTGGCGATAATCGACGATTTTTTCTCTCAGAAGTCTTGCGACAGTGGCATCACAGCAGATTTCCCGCAGGTTCTGCAGCGGCCTTCGTATCATCCATAGCGGCGGATTAAACCAGTATGCAATCTGCAGGATCATATGAACAGCGTGGACGAGTAAATCACCTCTTTTTATATGAGCAAGCTCGTGCAGAAAGATGTTTTCAGCATCTTCCATAGTAAGGCTTTGCAGCTTGTCGGCAGGCATAAGCAAAACCGGCCTAAAAATACCAAAAACGGCAGGACAGCGGACTTTATCGGTTAATATGATATGTGGAGTTCTCTTAAGTTTAAGTTTTTGGGCTGTTGCTTCCAATAAATCGTTAAGTCTTTGTGGTAAATGATTTTGTAAAGGGTCTTTTGTGTGCTGGGCCCTTAGATTTCTTAATCTTACTGTTAGCCAAATAGATAAGATCATAACCCCGGCCAGCCAAGCAAATAAAACATAAACTTTCCACGATAAACGCTCTACGGCGGGGGTATATGAAACCTCTGGGATGACAGGGACTATTTGGGCAGGCTGCGTAGATGTTGTAATTGGTATTAGTTCGTCAGCAGGGGGGATAATTTGCTGCGGAGGTTGTGTCTGACTGAATTTTGCTGCTGCGTGTTTGGCCATAAATGGTATCTCAGCCGTGAAACTCATCGGTGAAGTCAAAGTCGGCGGCAGAATTAATTTTACCAGAATCAAAAGCCATAATGCATAACGTACCTGCGGCCAGATCCATTTTTTTATTAAAAAGTCAAGCCCTGCAATAATTGCAATAAGTAATCCAACCTGCCAGAACATTGCCAGTTCCCATGTAAACCAATTTTGAGCGATTGTATTTAATGTATTTATCATTTTTGTTTCCCTTTCTTTGTATCGTTTTGGACAATCTCCAGCAATTGTTGTCTTTGGCTTTTTGAGAGCTTTTGGTCTTCAAGAAGAAAATGCATTAGTGGACCAAATGCTCCATCGAAGGCCTGGTTAGCCAGCGACTTGAGAGCCACACGTCTTGCCTGTTGTCTGGTTAATACAGGTTCATAGAGACTCGTATTGCCTTTTTTGCTTTCTTTGACAGCACCTTTTTCTGTCAATCGAGCCAGAAGTGTCTTTATGGTTGTGTATGCCCAGTTGATCTCCTTGGGCAGCCTTTCAGATATCCCGCGAGCGGTTGCAGGATACCTTTCCCATAAAACATTCATTACCTGCCATTCTGTATCTGTCAGCTTCATATGAACTTTCCTTTCTACAAACATAGAGGTATTCTACTACATTTGTAGAAGTTGTCAAGTATATTTTAAAAAATTTTTTAGAGATTTTTACCTTTTGTACTGCCATAATGGGAAAACTTCGTTTTTATGGGACAAACACCGATTTTTATGTTAAGATAGGCAAATTCCCTTGACTTTTAAGGCAATTTTTGTTCTAATAGCGTAAGCTGAGAGCTATTCTAAATTGGGGTAATAGTACAATCTTTGCTGTTTAAACTTCTATTGATTTTGTACACAATGTATTGATGTATCTGCAGAATTTTTTCTTGTTTTCTGCGGTGCAAATTTAAATGGGGTAAAAATTACTAACCGCAACACAGAGATATTGCGCGCATTGATAAACAGTTGGTAAATGGGGTGACAATTAAATGATTACAAAAGGCATACTTACAAAAACGATTTTTCTATTTGTTTGTGTATTTGTTTTTACCGCCTGTGTAGATGCATCACTATATAATGATCCTGCTGCGATACCCGGTTTTACCGGCAGGACACCTTTCGACGTTTCACAGCTTGGTTCCTCTCTGCGAGTTGATGTCGAATATGCAGTCTATGCACCCGGGACATATCCAGGCCAGGATCTTACAGGAGGAAATCAGTATATTTACGCCTACCAGGTATTCAACAGCAGCATATCTAATGTTGCGGTTGATTTCTTTTCGGTAGGGCTTAGCGACAGTACAGATGCTGATTTGATTTATGTAGATGATACTTACGGCCACAGTCCAGGCTCAGGTATAGAACCTTTATTTGTGAATATATTCTCCCAAAGCGCAGGTTTCATATTCGCAGGGGAGCCTCTTAATTCGAGAAAATGGTCTGACGTGTTGATATTCAGCTCGAGTGGTCCGCCGGTAATGGGTATCGGAACTGTCAGCGGAGGAGGACTGTCTGATATGGGAGCTTTGCCTACGGTCGTTCCGGAGCCGGCAACGATCACAATAATTTCATCAGGACTTTTAATGCTGATAAGTCGGAAGAGGAATTTAGAAGCTAAATGAGATTTTCAGGTTTGATAATCTGTTTCATTTTTACACTGAGCGTCTTCGGCTTTGCGCAAGATTATGCCATACTTGTCCAGGAAAGTCCTGTTGGTGCAGGCCAGATCAAACCTGGTATAGGTGTTCATACATTCAATGCAAATGAAGAGGTGACACTGACAACTGTTCCCGAACCCGGCTGGCATTTTGTTTACTGGCTTGGAGATGTTTTTAATCCCACATCAAATCGTACTATGGTTTCTGTTGACGGGCCTAAGATAATTATAGCGGTTTTTCAGCGTAATGAGTATGAATTGCCACAGAACAGTGCAGCGATAAGTGTTGGTCCTGAAATCCTTACGCCGCGAGTTGATGCATCCGGCAGCGGCGGAGGCGGAATCAGCGTCGGACCACAAAAGACAAATGATACACCAACTCCGATACCATATCCGATACCGATTCCAATGCCCGAGCCGATTCCGGAACCGGTGCCGGAACCACATACAGCGATTTTCCTCTTTATAGGGGGTTGTATTATAAGAAACAGGAAAATATTTTTTGTTAAACAGGGCTCTAAAATTAAGGCATCATGGACATCAAGGGCCAGGTCCCCGGAATCCTTTATGTAAGCGGGCAGGGCCCTGTTAATTTGATTGTAAGAGAGAAGGTGGTAACGGGCCGGCAGCAGACAGGTAGCAGTTGTCGGCCTAATTTTTATCCGTTCGCAGCGTCTTTGTCGGTATCTGATTCAGCGGGATCGACAGGCAGATGGATCGTAAATGTAGTTCCTTTGCCGGGCTGGCTTTCAACGAGGATTCTGCCGTTATGCCGTTTAATGATCTGGGCTACGATAGCCAAACCGAGGCCTGTGCCCTGAGTCTTATTGGCAGTCCTTTCTACACGGTAGAATTTTTCAAAGATTTTCGATAAATCCTCTTTTGGTATTCCTATCCCCGTATCGGACAGTGTTATAACAATTTCGTTGTGTTGTCGAATAGCTTCAAGGGATACACTGCCGTTTTGCGGCGTAAACTTTATCGCATTACTCAAAAGATTGGTTAGAACCTGGCTGATACGATTGTGGTCGAAAACGGCTTCACCAATGTCGGAGGCTATATCAACCGTTAAAGTTATATTATTCTTCTTTGCCAGAAGTGTCATTATCTCTGTTACTTCACGAATAGTATCTGTTACTTTATGTAAAGTAAAATCGAATTTCATTCCGCCTGAATCCAGTCTCTGGAAGTCAAGGACATCATTTACAAGCAGGTTTAGTCTGTCAACATTTCTCTTGGCAAGTTCAAGAAACTTCCTTTGTTTCTTCTTCACTTTTCCTGCAAGCCCCTCAAGAATGATATCTATGCCTTCCTTGATTGCCGTAAGAGGCGTACGCAAATCATGCGAAACAGTTGAAATGAACTGGGATTTCATTTCCATAGCCTCGATGAGTTTTTCCTCGGCACTCTTTCTTTCGGTAACATCATGCAGGCATACGACGATATAATTTTTATCTTCTATAATAACAGGTTCTATGCTGAGGGCAAACCAGGGGTTCTGTTCTCTGTCCTGGAAATGAGTTTTGCTTTGAAATTCAAATTCATGAACAGGCTCTGTTGTCTGTAAGGTTTTTTGCATATTGAGTCTTAACGGACAATCCTTACAAGCCTGGCCTTTGCCGCATTCTTTTTGGTCAATTGTTACTGTTGTACAGTTTAAAGCCTGGCCCGTGGAATGATTGATTATATCGCAATAGTCCTTATTGGTAAGTTTACGCGTTGTATCATTAACTCTTATAATGTTCAAATGCTCATCAACGAGTAGAAGACTGACAGGGACAGAATCAAATATTGCCTCAAGATTTCTTTTCTTGCGGTCAATAAGTTCTTCAATGGAGAATTTATCAGTTACGTTCTTTGAGTTATTGTCCTGGCTCATTTTTCCCCAAGTGCCTGAAGTATTTTTCCAGACAGATCTGCAAAATCAAAAGGTTTGGTTATATAGCCGGCTACTCCGAGATCTCCTGCTGCTGTTATGTACTGCGGTTCGCAAACAGCGGTGACCATAATGACAGGTGTATTTTTCAGGTCCGGATTTTCCCTTATTATTGAGAGCATCTCGAGGCCTGTCATCTTGGGCATATGATTGTCGAGAAGTATCAAATCGGGCTTTTGTTTTGTTGCGACATCAAGACCTTCGTGGCCGTTCGATGCAGTAATGACATTGTAGTTGCTGCCCTGAAGGCGGGTCTTAATTGTGCTCAAAATGTCCGGCTCATCGTCAACCACCAGTATTGTTGCAATTTTGTTTGATTTTTTTGATTTAAATAAACTAAGCATATCATATTCCTCAAAAAAACTATTCGACTCCATTATCGGCAATGACAGGGGTGTAAATTAGCAGAAAGCAGGATTGGAAAGGATAAAACGCAGGTATAAGAGATTACATCAGGAAGTTTTAATTTATCGGACTTACTTATTATCTAAAAAGAGAGTCAGGTGGTTAAGAGACAAAGGATTTTTGACGATTTTTCTTATGCGCTGAAAGTATATGGAAACAGGAATATATTGTGTCTACTAACATAGTACAAAATACGACTTTAGAAACAATCAGGAAGCTCGAGATTCTGGAGCCCTCTCAGCTTGCGGAGGTCGAAAAACTTGCGGGTGATTCAGGCGGGAAAAGCATCATAAGTATGCTTAAAGGTAATAACCTCGTCACTGATGAGCAGTTGGCCAGGATTATCGCAGCTATCCAGAATATAGAGTTTATAGTACTCAGCCCGGATATGGTTGACCCAATAACCGCTCATATGATTCCTTATGAATTATCCAATGAGCATAATCTCATAGGTATTAAGACAGAAGAGAACAAGTTATATGTAGCTATGAGCTCTCCGATGAATCTGGCAGCAAGAGACCAGATTGAGATGAGAACGGGCTGCAAAGTTGTGCCTTTAGCAGCAACACCCAGTGCAATCAAGACCTGCATCAGATTCCATTTTAACGTGCAGAATGTTACAAGGCAGACTATTGCCTCGATGAGACTGGAAAAACAGCAGCAAAAATCCAAGGGAGAGATTGATATATTAGACAGGCTGCAGGACAGTCAGGACCCGATAAGCAGCCTTGTGTCTTCAATAATAACCGGTGCTATCGATTCAAGAGCAAGTGATATTCATATCGAGCCCCAGGAAAAGGATCTTGTTATCAGGTACAGGATCGATGGTGTTATGAGAAAGGAGCTCGAAATTCCCTCTACCGCTCAGGCAGAAGTGCTCAGCCATATAAAAATCCTTGCGAATATGGATATATCGGAAAAACGATTGCCTCAGGATGGACATATTACAACTGTTCGTAAGCAGGGAGAATTTGACCTTCGTGTATCTTCACTGCCGTCGGTTACAGGCGAGAAGATCGTTATCAGAATACTCGATAAGAGCGGTAATCGGTGGAACCTGGATGATATTGCTACAAATAGAGATGATAATAAGAAATTCAGAAGCCTTGTTGAAAATCCATACGGCATGATACTAATGACCGGACCGACAGGAAGCGGTAAAACCACGACACTGTATTCGCTTTTGCAGCTTTTGAATACGGGCAGAAACAATATTGTAACTGTAGAAGACCCTGTCGAATACAGACTTGAGGGTATAACGCAGGTTCAGGTTAATACCAAAGCGGGCCTTACTTTTGCCTCGGCTCTTAGAAGTATATTAAGACAGGACCCCGACGTTATTCTTATTGGTGAAATTAGAGACCTTGAAACTGCAGAGATAGCGGTAAGTGCTGCTATGACCGGCCACCTTGTGTTGTCAACTCTGCACACAAACGACGCCGCCGGAGCGATATCACGTCTTATGAGTATCGGTGTACCACCGTTCCTTCTCGCCTCATCATTGCTGGGATCGGTTGCACAGAGACTTGTAAGGCTGTCGTGCAAGACCTGTAGAGAGACATATGTTGCCAGAAAAGAGCAGAAGGAAATTCTTACCGGCGATGCCCAAAGCGATAAGGAGATAATACTTGCGAAAAATACTGGCTGTGATAACTGCAGAAAAACAGGATGTATGGGCAGAAAGGCCATATATGAGATTTTGACCATATCCAGTCAGATACGAAGATTAATAGTAGCTGGGAAAAGCGATACTGAAATTAAAGAACAGGCAATTAAAGAAGGGATGAAGACCTTAAAGGCAAGCGGTGTCGAAGAGGTTCTTTTGCAAAATGCTTCTATGGAAGAACTGTGGCAGGTAGTTGATATGCAGGTGGATTAATGGCTATTTATGAATATACAGCTCGAGATGAGACAGGAGCAGTCTTTAATGGCGTATATGAAGATATAAACAGTGTATCAGCACTGAAGAGCGAACTTGCCAAGATAGACTGTCGATTAGTCCGTGCAAAAAAAAGAGGAACAGGATTTACAACCGGAAAAGGCGGAATAAAAGAAGCCGATATTGTTGCATTTACATTTAAGTTTGCCGGTATGTGCGGGGCAGGACTTACAATTATACAATGTCTTGAAACGCTTGAAAACCAGATTGAAAAAGGAACTTTAAAAATTATCATCGGTGATATCAAACGGAATGTGCAGAATGGTTCGTCTCTGAAGGATGCATTTGGCAAGTACCGGCAGATTTTTTCGGATTTCTTTTTAGGTATGATCGAGGCTGGTGAAGCCGGCGGAAAACTTACAGAAAGTCTTGAGATAAGCGCACAATATCTTGAGAAAAAAGCAGAGCTGTCGAACAAGATTAAAAGTGCTTTTGTATATCCGATTATCGTGCTTGTTATGTCATTTTTAGTCATTACAGCATTAATAATATTTGTTGTGCCTACATTTACAAAGATATATAAGCAGCTCGGTGTTCCTCTGCCTTTTGCTACGCGGGTGCTGGTTTTCTTTAATCTTGCTGTGACACAGTGGTGGCCTGTACTGATAGGTGTGGCTATTGGTACGCTGCTTCTTATCAAGTATTTGAAGAAAAGTCCTTCTTTTAAAAGATGGTGGGACTATTCCAAATACAGGCTGCCGATATTCGGCAAATTGAACAAGCTTACAGCTTCATCAGGTTTTATCAGAAGCTTCGCCATGCTGATTTCAACCGGTGTGCCGATAATAAAAGCCTTTCATGTTGCAGGTATTGTAGTGAGCAATGAGAAAATGAGTGAGATAAGTGTTGATTTGCAGAAATCCGTACAGGCTGGAAATGGAGTAGCTGATTCGCTCAGGAAGCATGATGTTTTTCCGCCGATCATTTCTCAGTTGGCAAGTTCAGGTGAACAGGCCGGTGTCCTGGCTCTGATGCTTAATAAAGGTGTGGACTTTATGGACAAGGATATCGAACGCATGCTGAACTCGCTGCTTATCAAACTTGAACCTATACTGACTTTAGGGACGGGTGCAATTATCGGACTCATATTGCTTGCTGTATATATGCCGATGTTCGATTATATGAGCCATTTGAAGTAAAAAGTGCATAAAATAAGATTTTTAATAAGTAGTCCGGTTTTTGTGCCGACTAATTATTATACTTTAGCTGGAAAGTTTGTAGACAGATTTTGACAATTTAAGACCATATAAGGAGATAATAATGAAGTTGAGAAAAGGCTTTACATTGATCGAATTGCTGATCGTAGTGCTGATCCTTGGAGCACTTGCCGCGATAGCCATTCCGAGAATTTCGGAAAGTGCGGATACCGCTAAGGCAAATGCATGCGCCACCAACATTGACGTGATTAACGCACAAGTAGAGATATGGGCAGCAAAGAAGGGTTCTTATCCGGCGAATTTGGCTGCACTTGCTGCTGATGGAAATTATCTTCCTGACGGTGTGCCGGAATGTCCGTATGGTTCTTCGTATTCTTATTCACTGGATGCGACTACCCATAGAGCAAGCTGTAATCACCCATAACAGGTGGATTGCATAGAAATGATTTAATGAAAAAAACGGATCCGTTATCGATAGCGACGACAAGGGTGGCCTAAAAAACCACCCTTTTGTTTTGTCGAGGGAAATTATGACAAGTTTGAGAAAAGGAGTAACGCTCGCTGAGTTGATAGTCGTTGTACTTATTCTTGGTGCAATGTCGTTTGTGATTGTGCCGAGAATGAGCATATCATTTATTACCACCGGCAAAACCCGAACTACAGCACACAAAATTACATCAGCTATACGATATGCCCGCAGTCTTGCCATTGCAGATGCCGCGACGAATTCGCAGGGATATATGGTCAGTATGACAGGCGGCGGCAGTTATACAGGCTATGAAGTTGCAGTTCTTGGTTCGGGCGAAATTGTTGAAACCGGTACGATAGACCCTGAGGTCTCCTGCACCGGTGCTGATGATTTCAGATTTGGGCCGCTTGGTCAAAGAACGGGCGATACCGACAGCCTGACTGTCAGCGGAGGCGGAGAAACCTATTTAGTATCGGTTGTTACTGCTACAGGACTGGTAAAATGCGAAGAACAATAACAAGAGGCGGCTTTACACTGTCAGAAGTTGTGATGGCATCGCTGCTGCTGACGATTGCGATCGTACCTATTCTAAAAGGTCTGACAATAACAAGTCTTAATTCTGTTATTATAGAGAGAAGAACACGAAGCCTTTGCCTGGCTCAGGGAAAACTTAATCAGATAAAGGCGAACGCACTTTATAATTTCAGTAATGATTACGGTGAAACAGGCACAGACATGGGCGATTCGTATTTTTGCAATGTCATCCAGACTGCTGTTAACAGCAATCTCAAGGCCCTTAGCGTTTCAGTCGGTTTCGATGATGACGGCGACAGTTTACTTTCATCGGGAGAAACCGAGATAACACTGCAAACCCAGATAGCAAAAAGGTGGTAGCCTGAGCACTTAGCCGGCTGAAAGAATCGAATTCACAGAGTACAGGATAATCTTTTTTGGTAAATCCTCAATTTTTTCTTTCGTATGAATATTCACCGTTTTAGATTTATTCTCAAAAAGGTCGAAAAAGTTATCGCTTAACTCCGCTTCAAACGGCATATCTATAAAAAGATCTTTTATTACAGATGAAGGCATTAATTTTAATTGCCAGTTATAATCATCGAATTGCTTTGACTGAATCTCGATTTTCTGCCCTGGCCAGTTAATATATTTATCAGGCAGGTAAAAGAAACTGTTATTTGCCGTTTTGCTTTTATCTATTTCCAGGGACAGATAAAGAAAACAGCTTTCAGGCTCTTTAGGCTCAATAAATGACGACGGCAGAGGAAAAGAAGCCCTGTCATAAGGGCCGATAGAGACAGGTCTTTGAAAGTTGTCCACAGATTTGAAATTCAGATTGTTCAAACTGCAGTTGAACAGCCCTGTCAGAGGCTTTGCAGAATGATTTATTATCGAAGCGGTTAATGAAGTAATACTCTTCCTGTTCAGTATCAGGTCGCTGACGTATTTTGCAGATATTGTTATGAGAACAGGAGCAAATGCCCTTTTTATATAATAGTAAAGAGCTTTAAATCTGCCGAGACAGTCGATGCATGACCAGCTTATGGCGGGGATGCAGTCATTCAGCTGCCAGAATAAAAGACCTTTATTAATATCGCAATTCCGGCGGAGATGCTCGGCGTTTTTACGAACTGCCCTTGCCTGTGTCAGTTGCGACAGATATATAAGTTCATCAATATTTTTTGGCGGGCCGAAAAGTTCATTTATGTAATATTGCAGACGCCCCTGGCCGTTCGGCTGATAGTTGTGTTTTTCAAGTTGCTCTGATGCAGGGTGTAAATCTTTGTCTGATGTAAAATTTTGCAGTGTTTTTTTGTCAGGCAGTGACTGAAGACCGAACTCCGCGGCAAAACGAGGGATTTGTTTCTCATCAACAAGATAATTATCCGTAGGCTCAAGTCCTGCCCACACATTCCACTGATGAACAGTTCCGGTTGATGGTTCATTTGGGTATTTGGCAGAACCGAAAGGTGTCGAAGGGATATAGTCTCTATCCGGGTCAAGCTCATGCAGCAGCTGCGGCAGTAATTTATGATAGATATCCCTGCCGTAAAACTTTCTGCCTCTGCTGATTCCGTTTGTGGCGTGCTGCCAGTCGATTTCGTTGTTGCCGCACCAGAGTACCAGTGACGGATGATTGCGCAGCCTGATTATATTTTGTGCTGCTTCGGTTCTTACCATTTGATCAAACCACGGCCGGTCAGGATAATATGCACAGGCGAATGGAAAATCCTGCCAGACCATAATGCCGAGCCGGTCGCAGATATTATAGAAAGTCTCAGTCTCATATATCCCCCCGCCCCATACACGAAGCATATTAATATTGGCGTCTTTTACCGCTGTAAGCATCCTTTCATAGTCACTATCAGCAGCTGAGCCGACAAATAAAGATAGCGGCACCCAGGATGCGCCGCGAACATAAACAGGGATGTTATTGACTATGAACTCAAAACAGCTTTCGTTTTTTTCGGCTGACTGATTTAGATGTACAATTCTTATTCCGAATTTTTTCGAAGATGATTCGATGGGTTTGTTATCGCTGAAAAGCTCGGTTTTTAATTCGTAAAGAGGTTGTGAGCCGTAGAGGTTCGGCTGCCACAGTGATACAGGTTTTATTTTTAATACTGTAGAAACATTATTCCTGCTGCCGAAGTCAAATTCTGCTTCAGCTGCGATATTGCCTGCAGGGTCGTAAACTGTCAAGTGGCATTTCGCTATAGGATTCTCACGGAAATTTTCTATTTCTACTGAAATCCTTATATCAGCGACTCCCGGGTCTGCTTCGATAGTTCTTATATGCACATCCCGCAGTGCTGCTGCGGAAAAACCTTCGATATAAACGCTTTTCCAGATACCGCAGCCCGGCAGAGGCGGGGCGAAGTCCCAGCCGAACTGACATTGTGCCTTTCTGACATACGACCTGAACGGCAATGAGCAATCATCCCTGCCGAGCATGCCGAAACGGTTCATCAAACGGTTACCTTCTTTAATCGCCGAGTCGCATTTTACAAGCAGACGGTTATTTTTCTCTTTAAGCAACTCCTTTACATCAAAACGGTATGAGCAGAACATATTATCACTTCGCCCGACGAGTTTATCATTGAGCCAGACCTGGCAGAAGGTATCAAGGCCCTCAAAGACAAGCTCTGCTCTGTCAAGTTTGAAAAAATCCTGCGGCAGATCGAAAAATTTCTGAAATATCCATGGTTTTTCACCTGGCCATAAGAAATCTTCAGGATTGCAATACAATTCAGAAGGTTTAATCACCCCGGCCTGTGTAAGACAGGTATAAATTGATGATGGAACCCGGCATTCGAGCCAGTTTGATTCCTGTGGTGAGTCTGTCGAACCCACATCCAAATCTCGCATCCGTCTTGCGGATTCGGGATATTCTTTAAACTGCCAGTAGCCGGTAAGGTCTAAAATCCGTTTTTCCATAAGCCCGATTTTAGCAGAAAAAGAGCCGATAAGCCAGAGGTTAGAGTTCTAAGTGCTATATGACAGGCAGATTATAGGACTTTTTCAGAAGTAGCGGCAATATGTCGTTAATTTCAGTGATAAGTCCTATAAAAGCACAGTCTGCGATTACAAAATCGCCCTTTTTAGCGGTTTTCTTTTCTGTATATAAGCACTGAATTTGCGTTACTGCCGGCGGCTCGTAAGCCGATACCCTTAAAGAAGTAAAGTGTAGAAAGGGTGTAGTAATGCGCAGTGTAAAAAACAAATGCAATTTGATTATTGCCAATTGCCGCAGAGCAATGCGTAGAGGAGTTACACTCGTTGAACTGATAGTTGCCTTTGCTTTGATCGTTATTGTCTTTGCAGCAGTTGTGCCGCAGTTCAGAACCATAAGACTCGGCTGGGCAGGCGCTGAGGCGATGAGTTCACTCATTCAAAACGGCAGGGTGCTCTCAGAGCACATCATCAGAAATCTTTCTGCAGCAAACAGGGTTGTCTCTGTCAGTCTTGCCTCGCAGACCCAGGGTTATATAACCTTCGCAGATGCCAACGATGATAATTACCGCTATATCTACTCCAGCGGATATGTAGCATACGGTCTTGTAGGTAGTGAACAGCAACTGGCAGGGCCGGTAAGCAGATTCCAGATAACCTGCTATAGCATCTATCCAACTGTTTCAGCGACAACTGACGGCAATGATATTCGATATGTAGAAATCGAGACCGATTTTACGAACAGCGATTCTATGGGCACAGACAGAACCTTCAAGACAGAGGTTTTTCTGCGTACAAACACAGATGACGGCTGCGGTATAGTAGGATATTGGAAACTCGATGAAACAAGCGGGACAACAGCTGCGGATTCGTCAGGCAGCGGCAACGATGGTACGCTGGTCAATATGGATCCTGGAATGGATTGGGTTACAGGACGGATCAACAATGCACTGGATTTCGACGGCGGCAATGATTATGTAACTCTTCCTATTGATTCTGTTATAGGCTTGCTTGAGGATTGTACTATCGCCGCATGGGTAAACTGGTCAGGTTCAGGCAGCTCCTGGCAGCGTGTCTGGGATTTCGGAACAGGTACAACTTACAATATGTTCCTTACAGTCAACTGCAGCTATACAGGTTACCCTCGTTTTGCTATTACTACCAGCGGATGGAGCAATGAAGAGCAGTTAGATGCGGATGAAGAGCTGACTGCCAATACGTGGCATCATATAGCTGTAACGATAGATGCGGATGATACTACTCATAAATTATACATAGATGGCGAGCTTGTTGATGAAGATACATCAGCTTACCTGACTCCAAGCGACCTTGGAAATACCGACCGGAATTATCTTGCTAATTCGAATTATTCTGCCGATCCGGAACTTAACGGCAGAATAGATGATGTTCGAATCTACAACCGTGTGCTCGATGCTGAGGAAATTATAGAGATAGCTAATTCGCTTAATTTCAGAAGTTTTGAAGAAGCCAAAACACCGACTGATACAACATCTGTTACGATCTCAACACCGAATGATATAAATGAAAATGACCTGCTTATCGCAGCAGTTGCTACAGAAGGCGATACATCATCTTCATTATCGGCTCCGGGCGGCGAAGGCTGGACAGTAATTGACGTTGATAATTACTCCAGCGGTTCTGTAACGCCGAGTGTAACACACGACTCCGGCCTGCAATGTCTTATCGGTTTAGTAGTTAATGCCGACTCCGCATCGGTGCCGGTTGCCATCATAGGCACATGGGATACAGATTCGTCTGCACCCATAACTCATTCAAAAGAAACCGGCTCTGACCGTGCTTTGCTTTTCTTCGCACATGCTGATACCAGTCAAACTCTGAACTCCGTAACCTATGGCGGACAGTCAATGACAATAGTTATTGATCAACCTGGAAACTGGGGTTTCAGATATGCATATGTTGCAGCCTTTATTCTTGATGATGCTGGCATTACCGCCGCAGGTACTACGACATTTAACCCAACCTGGAGTTCCTATCCCGGCAGCAATGTTACATATTCCAGTGTATTTCTTCAGGGTGTTGACCAGTCAGACCTTTATGATGATACCGCCAGCACTTCATCCTATGGTACCGACATAACAACATCAGCACTGACTGTAACGCAGGGAGATATGGCTATCAAAGCTGCAGCCTGCCATACAGGCGGGTCATATACAATGAACAACGGCTTTACAGAAGCTTTTGAACTTTCCACAAGCGGCTATGACGGCGCCGGAGGATACAGGTCTGCAGGAAGCGCAGTTACATTAGGTACATGGTGGAAACTTGCTGACCCGTTAGAATCGACCAGTCACCAGTTTACCTGGACAGGTGCTCGACAGGCCTATGGCTGGATAATGAGATTTACCGGCCATGATACTGATGACCCGATCAACGCCTTTTCGGTCGGTAATGATTCTGATGCTGCTCCAACCAGTCCTTCGGTGACTACAGATACGGACAACTGCCTGATAGTTCGTATTGGAGGTTTTGATGGCGGTGATATTACGATAGATGACACGGGACTGCCTTCTGATTATACCGATATTACAATGGACAGAAGTGTTGCCGTGTTGTTTGAGGATGGTTTCGAAGGGACTCCATGGGATGATCAGTGGACTACTAACTGGGAAAGTGATACCAACCCGGTATATGCCGGCAGCTACTCAGCCAGTGCTGACAGGAATGATGATGACCTGACATCTGATAATATCAATACAAGCAGTTACAGTGCTTTTGTGGTTTCATTTTGGTATAGGCACTATCACATTGAATACGATGATGATTGTTATCTGCAGTTTTATGACGGAAGCGGGTACGACAATATATTCAATTTTGAGAATTCAACGGCGGGTCAATGGAATTATTACAAAGTTACGGTTACAGATGCACAATACATCCGTTCTAATTTCCGTATAAGATTTCACACCAGTATGAACAGCAGTGATGAAAATGTATGGGTGGATGATGTAGCGGTATATATCGATGGCGGTGTTTCCGGCGGAGCAGGATACACGGTACAGGAAACTGCCGGCATCAGCGGAACAGAGGATTTTGCACTTGGCCAGCAGAATGATTCAAGAATGGTTACGGTAGCGATAACGCCGGGGGCTCTGTGCGAAGTGGCCTGCTGTTCAGAGACAATAAAACCATAAGGTGTAAACGTTATGAGAGATAGATATAGCAAAATGAAAATACAGATAAAAGATAAATCCGAAGCACGAAATCCGAAATCCGAAACAATATCGAATATTCGAAATCAGAATGTTCAAAACAATGCGTTTAGGTCATTTTCAGGTTTTTGTCATTTGGATTTGTTTCGTAATTCGATATTCGGTATTCGAATTTCTAACAGGAAAGGTTCAATATTGATCGTTGTGCTTTTTGCTATATCGCTCCTAGCGGCTTTTGTAACCGGTATGCTTCAGATGAATATGGAGCAGGCTCAGCTTATGAAGAATGAAGCTTTTATGGCAGATGCGCTTGCAATTGCCGAGGCGGGCCTTGCCGATGCGTTCGCAAGGGTCAGGACCTATGAGGCCTTGCCGACTGATTTCGGTCCTGTAAGTTTCGCCAATGGTTCATACAGCGTGACGATTACCGGGTCGCTTCCGAATCCGAGTTTTACTTCAGTGGGTACTTCCGGGCAGGGGTATATCGCCAGGGTCGAAGCTGATGTTACTGTAGATACGGTTTCCTATGTGGTTCGCATAGATGAATACAGGATAAACGAATGAAATTTGATATGAAAAAACAATTTCTTACCGCGGAGATGCGTAAAAAACTTTTCGGCATAGATGTCCGTACAAAAGTTTTCGGCATTGATATATGCAATGATAAGGCCTGTTTCGTTGAACTGCGAAAGCACGGCAGGCAGATAAAAGTTGCACGGTGCGGCACTATACCTCTTGACAAGGGTGTGGTAAAAAATGGAGTTGTCAAAGACCCTGCAGCGCTTACGAGGATACTGAAGCAATTTAAAATCGCCGGCACATTCAGAACGGCTAATGCGGCTTTAAGTGTGTGCTCCGAGCCTGTGCTTTTGCAGATACTCGATATGCAGGATGCTCCGCCCGGCGAGACAAGGAGATTTATACAGAACGAAGTCAAGCAGTACGCGATATTGCCGCTGAAAAATGTTGAGACGGATTACTGCGGATTGAAATCATCCGATGTCCATACAAGACGGGTACTCGTCGGGGCAACACAAAGTGAAAATCTAAGTACGACTGTAGCCGCTATAGAAAAAGATAATATAAATGTTGTGGCGGTTGAGCCTGCTGTAATATCTTTTATCAGAATATGTTATGATATGATAATCAGACCGCAGAGGGAACAAAATATTATATTCCTGCTTTTGCGGGATAATACCCTGAATTTATGTCTTTTTGAAAGACAGGGACTTGATTTTCTCAGGGTGAAAAAGTTTGATACTGAAATCGTCAACTCGCAACAGAGGGGCGACTGGCTTAGCCAGGAAGTTGAGTCTGTAATTCAGTTCCATGAACTTGAAAGAGGTTCAAGTGCAGAAAGCTGGCAGATATTTGTTGCCTGTTGTCCGGAAAATAAATACAGCGTCGAGATCGTCGATGAAATAAAAAATAAGATATCACGTCATGACGTTGAAATCGCGGCGTTTGAAAACAGCCTTATGGATATAGCCATCGACCCGGAAGATAAAAGAGAGATTCCGCCTGTTGCTGCAGGAGTGGCGATGAGGCTGCTCGATGAGGACAAAACATCGATAAAGCTGAATATGCTGCCCAAAGATATAGTCTCGACCAAGAAAGCTAAAAAACAACTGCTGGTCATTATAAATACCGCTGCGGTGATATTCCTTATAATGCTTATGCACATAATGTTTCTGGTAAATACATCCAGAACAATAACCCTTGAATTGCAGCAGAGAAATCAGTTCCGCCAGAATATTGACCTGGACGCATTAGCTGAACAACAGGTTCTTCTAAACCAGGGTCTTCAGAAGACTATTGCAAGCGTTAATACTATTAAGTCCGTATTTAAAGATAAGATCTGGTATGACTGGGCTTCTATTATGACCGAGCTGGGCAGATATACACCAAGAGCCGTACAGATTCAGAGATTGCGGACAGAAGGTTTGGCCAAAATGAATATTCAGGGGTTAGCTGTCGGCCATGATGCGATAAACGATTTTGTGGACCAGTTGGCTTTATGCGAGGCAGTAGAGTCTGTCAAGCTTCTGGATACGAGACAGAATACGAAATACGGTTACGGTTTAATTAATTATTCTATAAGTTGTTCTCTTGCTACCGGCAAAGATGAAGAGAAAGAAAAGGATTAATGAATCTATGGAATATACGGGCCAGTCACAAAAAAATACATTGATCGCGGTCATTTTGATTATAGGCCTGATCGGGATGTATAACTGGTTTGTCAGACCTCAGGCCCGGTATATTGCCGTTGCCAAGGAGTATCAGCAAACGGTGGATGATATGAAAAAAACCAGTATAGCAATGAGCAAAAAGCAGAAGATCAGCAGGGAAAGCCTGAGAGATTTCCTGCAGCAGTTAAATGACCAGAAGCAGGGGCTGTTTACTGAAAAACAGGCGAAAGAATTTCTTGCAAATCTTCAATCAATAGCAGAACAGACCGGCTGTATGGTTCTGGAGGTCAGGCATAAGCCTGTAAAACCGGTTTTTCTGGAGGACAGTAACTCTATAGATATTGACAGGCACGAGGCCAGTATGCGTCTTATGGGAGGATATGAAAATATAGTGGGATTTTTAAATTTACTCCAGGGCAGACCAACAAGGGTCTGGATCGATAAGATAAGTCTGGATATGAGAAGTCCTACAAGCACATATCTTACCTGTGATGCTGTCTTGAGCATATATACCTTAGATATTAAGGAGATCCAAAGCGATGTTGACTCAAAAAAATAAAAGGATAGTGGTTTTAACGGTATTTATATTCATATGCTTTGCTTTTACGGTTTATTCCGAAGCTGCTGATGAAGTATCAGGTGCCGATATTGCCGCGGGTAATATCGATATTGCTGCGTTAGCGCAGGATAATCCCTTTGCCCGATTTACTCAGCCGGCAACAGGAGCGTCCCCGGCACAGCAGATATCATCATCACAGCCTAAGCCGGATCTGTTTGTTAAAACCGTAACACTGAGATTTCTCGATGCCACGAGTCTGGCTGAATCCATTGAGAATATGCTGACCGAATGGGGCAAGATGGAGCCGGATGCAGGAAGCAACTCTTTAATCATTTGTGATACAGATGAAAACCTTGAGAAAATCCTGAAACAAATTGCCGAGGCGGATAAAAGACCAGGCCAGATCATGATCGAAGTGGTCCTTGTTGATGTCAAACTCAATGACGACACTGAGATAGGCATAAACTGGGATATGCTTCTGTTCGAAACTGATGATTCACTTATTGGTAGTGACAGAACCACTTTCAGGCAAAATGTTGGTTTTACAAGTCGTTTGGCTTCTACTCCCGATGACAGTACAACCAATGGTATTGCAAAATATTTAACTACCGGTACCGGAGCGGATTTCAGCATTTTTTGGGGCGATATAAGAAATGTTATCCATATGCTGCAGGAAAAGAATAATGTTGAAATACTTGCAAGTCCGCGGGTAATGGTTGTCAGCGGCAAGACCGCATCGATAGAAGCGGTTGAGGAAATTCCTTATAGTGAAGTGACTGATACGGATGGCGGAGGTACACTTGAGTCAACAGCATTTAAAGATGTTGGTGTTAAACTGGATGTTACTGCGACACTAACAGATGACAGCTCGATATTAATGACCATCGCATCTGAGCAGAAAGTAGAAACAGGTACATCAAGTACTGAAGTTCCTATTGTAGATGCCCGTACGATAGAGACATCACTTTTCCTCGAGGATGGGCAATTACTGGTTATTGGCGGCCTGCGACGCAAACAAACGCAAAAACAAACGGAGCAGCTTCCTATACTCGGAGATCTGCCGGTTGTAGGCAATGCCTTTAAATCCACACTGACGACTCAGTATAGTTCTGAGCTGGTCGTGATTCTCTCGCCTCATATATATAAGGGTGAAATACTTACCGCAAGACAGATGAAGAAATTTAATGACATTACGAAACAGCCTCTTTTGACAATTCCGGAAGTCGAGGAATTGGAGCAAAAGAAAAAAGAACAGGAAGAAAAGGACAGAGAAAAAGAAACTAAAGAGAAAGCTAAACTAAGCAAGAAAGAAGAAAAAGAAAGAAGAAAGGCAGAAAAGAAAAGAGCAGAAATGCTTAAGAAAGAAGCCAAAGAAAGGGAAAGAATAAGTAAACAAGAAGCAAAAGAGAAGAAAAGGATAGCTGAAAGAGAAGCCAAAGAAAGAGAAAAGATGCGAAAAGAGGCCGAAGCAGAGAGAAGAGAAAGGATAAGCAGGGCACAGGAAATGGAAAAAGGGCAAACAGAATCAGAAGGAATTTTCGATGTTTTGTTTTCCAAAAGTGAATAACTAATGAAACAGCAGCAGTGTATTTATTGAAGGGAACGACACGATGAATTGCAAGACTAACATTGTTCATGTGACACACGAAGCAATCGGCAAGATAGGCGGAATCGGAGCGGTTCTTGATGGTATTCTTACCAGCAAAGCCTACACAGAAAATACTGGAAGAACTATTCTTGTAAGTACTCTTTTTTCGACCGAAGGGCCGGTGCATAATCGTCTTGGTGTGGAAGGTGAAGTTCTTTATTCAAGTGCCGACGGCCTGATAAAAACCGGATATGCCGCAGGGTTCAAAGGTGTTGAAAGACATTTCAATGTTGAGATTGTTTATGGAAGAAGGCTTTTTGAAGACAGACGTACTGGTATAAAGAGCATGCCGGAAGTTATTCTAATTGATGTTCGTCAGATAAATCTTGCTCCGATTAATGAGTTTAAAAAGCAGCTGTTCGATAATTTCGGCATTATGAGCCATATGTACGAACATCTATGGGAATTTGAAGAATGGATGAGACTTGCTCCGCCTGCTATAGCAGCCCTGAAAGCAATAGGCGCTGCTCCCCACGACGGCCATACTATAGTTGTAGCTCATGAATTTATGGGTATGCCTACCGCGCTTGCGGCTAAAATGGATCCTGATCACGACTTCAAAACCGTTTTTCATGCCCATGAGGTTGCACCTGTTCGGAAGATCGTTGAGGAAATGGATGGCCATGACACTATGTTCTATAATGTTATGGAAGCCGCCCAAAAAGAAGGTCTGTCTTTGCCGGATGTCTTTGGGAATCAAAACCACTATTTCAAACATGTTCTCGTTGAGGCATCCAGGCACTGCGATAATATCCTTGCTGTTGGAGATTATGTCGCAAAAGAGCTGAGATTTCTTGCCCCTGAATTTAAAAATGCAGATATTGAACTGACCTATAACGGTATTCCTGCTTATCATATAGGGCTGGAAGAGAAAAAAGCCTCGAAGACCAAACTTGTGCAGTATTGTGAAAATCTGCTCGGGTTCAAACCTGATTATATTTTTACTCACGTAACAAGGCTCGTCAGAAGCAAAGGATTATGGCGTGATTTAAGAGTGCTTGAGCATGTAGAAAAAGAACTAAGACCATTACATAAGAGTGCTGTGATGTTTCTGCTCAGTACAGAAATCGGGCCTCGAAGGCTGCGTGATATCCAAAGGATGGAAGCCGAGTATCATTGGCCCGTAGCGCATCGCGAGGGACTGCCTGATTTAAGCGGAGGAGAAGCGGTTGTTTATGCCGCTATACAGGAGTTTAACACAAGGAGCAGAAACATAAAGGTAGTCTTTGTCAACCAGTTTGGTTTTGACAAACACAGATGTGGAAACAGGATGCCCGAGGATATAGAGTTTATGGATATACGAAAGGGCAGTGATGTTGAATTCGGACAGAGCATTTATGAACCATTCGGCATAGCCCAGCTTGAACCTTTAAGTTTTGGTGGAATCTGCGTTGTGACTAATGTCTGCGGCTGTGCGGGTTTCGTTAAAAAAATAAATCATTCTGAAGAGGTACGCAATGTGATAATTGCCGACTATACGGATCTTGACGAGATGAACTTTGAAGATAGCGAAGATATGCTCAAAATAGACCGGACCACCAGGGACAAGATTGAGCACCATATAAGTGAAAAGGTTGCTATGGAGATTTTTGCGAGACTGCCTAAAAACGACGAGGAATTACTCGATATGATAAACTCCGGCTATGATCTTGCCGCTCATATGAGCTGGGAGGTAGTTGTTGAGAACTATATCTTCAAGAGCTTTGCAAAAGCGGTAGAAAAACAGAGAGAACCATCTATTGTAGCTTAAGTATAGAATACAGGATTGGGTTGAATACAAATCGAATATCTGCCTAAACAGTTGATTGACTTATAACTGTTAAGAAAGTAGATTATCCCTGTGGAGCAGACCGGCAAAAAAAATATAATCGGGATAATGGGCGGCATAGCATCGGGGAAAAGTACCGTTGCAAAGGCGCTTGCCGCCAGAGGCTGTGCTGTTATTGATGCCGACCAGATAGCTAAAGAATTCCTGAAAAAAGATGAAGTAAAAGCACAGATTCGAGACGAATTCGGTGATGGAGTATTTGACAATAATGGCGAAATTGACAATAAAAAGCTTGCCGATGTGGTTTTTTCCAGTCCTGATATGGTCAAAAAAATAAATGCTGTTATTCATCCGATGGTTTTGGCCCAAACCCAGCGTCTTGTTGAAAAGTACCAGAAACAGCCGGTAAAAGCCATTGTACTTGATATGCCGTTGTTGACTGAGGTCGGATGGGATGCCCGGTGTGACAAGCTTATTTTTGTTCAATGTGACGAAAAAATAAGGCTTAAAAGGGCTCAAAAAACAGGTTTTTTGAGCGAAAATGAGCTAAAAAAAAGGGAAAATTTACAAATTTCTCTGGACAAAAAAGCCGATATGGTACAATATAGAGTCGAGAATAATGACCTGTCAGAGTTGACTAAACAGATCGAAAAATTGTTTCCCATTTTAATAGCCAAAAGATAGCTTTTTACAGGTTCTTGATTCCGGGTTGCGAAAGAGCAAAAAGCACATAGCAATTTATAACATTTTTTAATAAATAACCAAATCAGGCAGCAAGTTCCTTATATTCTGTCCGAATTTGAGCCTGTGGAGTATAACGTAATTTATCATTATTGCAGGAAAATTATTAAAAACTGAACAAACAGTATTTGCAAAGGAGAAGTAATGGCCAAGGCAGCCGCAAAAACCAGTTCCAGAGGGTCTAAAAAGAAAAGAAGCATGAAAAAAGATGATAACGGCAGCGACCAGCAAGCCGAGCAGAACAATGGTTCTGCTGAGGCTAAAGTCGAACAGACCGGCAAGCATGACAATGGTAAGGATAAATTTGAGTCAACCCATGCCAAATATGAACGTGTTAAACGTGGTAACTTACACATAACTGATTTGCAGAAGATGACTGTTGCCGAACTGCACGCAGTCTGTAAGAAAGAAAATGTCAAAGAATTTACCGGCCTAAAGAAGCAGGAGCTCATTTTCAAAATCCTGAAAGAGCGTATCCAGCAAAACGGCCTGATGTATGGCGAAGGTGTTCTCGAAGTTCTGCCAGATGGTTATGGTTTCCTCAGAACCCCGGAGTATAACTACCTGTCCAGTCCTGACGATATATATGTTTCTCCATCACAGATAAAAAGATTTGGTCTGCGGACCGGTGCTGTTGTCAGCGGTCAGATTCGTCCGCCAAAAGAGTCAGAAAAATACTTCGCACTGCTCAGGGTCGAGGCCATAAACTTCCAGGAGCCGGACAAACTGACAGAGAAAGTTAATTTCAGCGACCTGACCCCTCTGCATCCGGAACAAAGGATTATTCTTGAGACATCTACCGAAGAACTGAATATGCGAATAATTGATTTGGCTACTCCGGTCGGTAAGGGACAAAGAGGCTTGATAGTTGCACCGCCGAGAACAGGAAAAACAGTCCTCCTGCAGAAGATCGCTAATTCCATAAGTACGAATTGTCCGGAAGTAAAGCTGATAGTTCTGCTTATCGATGAAAGACCTGAAGAAGTAACAGAAATGGAGCGCAAGACAGCCAGGGATGTTGAAGTTATAAGCTCAACATTTGACGAACCGGCCTCAAGACACTGCCAGGTTGCCGAAATGGTTATCGAAAAAGCAAAGAGACTGGTCGAATACGGCGAAGACGTTGTTATCCTGCTTGACTCGATAACAAGACTGGCAAGGGCATACAATACCGAAGTGCCTCACTCAGGAAAGATCCTTACCGGCGGCGTCGATGCAAATGCTATGCAGATGCCCAAGAAATTCTTCGGTGCTGCCAGGAATATCGAAGAGGGCGGCTCACTGACTATCTTTGCGACGGCTCTTATCGACACAGGCTCGAAAATGGATGAGGTTATTTTCGAGGAATTCAAGGCTACCGGAAATATGGAGCTTCACCTGGACAGAAAACTCGTCGAAAGAAGGATTTGGCCTGCCATCGATATCAGCAAGAGCGGCACAAGAAGGGAAGAGTTGCTGCTTGATGCAAGAGAACTCGATCTGGTCTTTAGACTCAGACGTGTTCTTAGTGAGCTCAACCCGGTCGAAGCAGTGGAACTTCTAAAGAGCAGACTTGCCAAGTGCAGAACAAACGCTGAATTCCTTATGACAATGAAGATAGACTAAGAGCAGGTGACAGGTGAATAGTTGAGCAGGAGAATGTAGATGTTCTGTTGTTGCCTATCTAATATATTCTTGATGCTAAGGAAGGGGGTTACGTTTATGGATCAACATGCTTCTTCTACTTTAGCAATTTTAACAGGACTGTATGTTGTTTTAACATATCTAATATTACGTTCTAGTAAGAAAGCTTTTATAGAAAGTATACGTCCTTATATAACCATCAAAACGGATATCGACCCAGCTAGCAGGACGGTATGCTTAAAAATATCAAATACAGGCAAAACAAGTGCAGAAAATTTAAGACTTAGCATGAATAAGGTTTTTTGTCCTATAGATATAAAAAGGGATGAAAATAATAACGGCAAACTCGTACCATATCAGAGAAGTGCTCTTAATGATGTATATCTTTTTAAAAAAGAAATACAGACATTTCCTCCTGGCCAAGAAATAATATTTTATCTTGGCGAAGCATCTCATATCTTTAAAGATGATTTTAGAGAAAAAACACCCCTTCAGTTTAGTATAACCGCAGAGTATAATTATCAAAAAAGCAAGAAAAAAGAAGAAACTGTTATTGATCTCGAAGTTTACAGATTATCTCAATTAGAGCCACTTGGTAGAACGATAAAAACACTTCAGGGGATTGAAAATGCTATTAGAAAACTGAAGAAATAACACTTTATATCGAATTGTTTTCTCTCAAACAATTGTGATAATATTATTTATTTCTTTTTTCTGTTCCTTTTATTAATCCGCTGAGCATTTTGGCTATGGTTTCCAATTCTTCGCAGAAATTATTATGCAATGTCTTATTGATTAGCTTTCGTCTGCAAGCCAATTCAAGCGGTGGGATACATTCATGTGCTGAACCGCGAGCTATAATAAAAAAGTGTTTTCTGTCCGCTTTGGTGAATCGGCCATTACCTTCTGCTATATTATTAGCAATAGAAAGTGATGCCCTGTTTAACTGGTCTGATAGAAAATAATAACGTCTGGGAAAAGACTCTGTTGTTTGTATCGTTTTGTCGGCGAAGTTTACGGCTTTCTGATAAACTTCAAGATTTTCAAACATAAAGGACATTGCTCGTTTCTCCTTTCATTTTTCTAATTATCCACCTACTCACCTGTTCTCCTATTCAATTCCTCTCCTGTTCACCTATCTCCTGTTCACCTGTCCTGCAGCGCAGCTTTAAGCACATCTGTTGCTTTTTTGACAAAGGTGAATTTCATTCCTCTTTTTGCCTCTGCCGGTACTTCTACCATATCCTTTTTATTTCTGTCCGGCAGAATAACGGTTTTTATACCGGCCTGCTTTGCAGCTAATATTTTTTCCTTAAGCCCGCCGATTGGCAGCACAAGACCTTTTAAAGTGATCTCACCGGTCATTGCAATTTCAGGTTGGGCAGGTATCTTTGTAAGCAGTGAAACAAGCGAACAAAACATAGCTGCTCCGGCACTGGGACCGTCTTTTGGGACTGCACCGGCAGGGACGTGAATATGAAAATCGTATTTCTTGAATTCAGAAGGGTTAATCCCGAGCTTTTTATGATTTTCCTTAACGATTGAAAAAGCCGCCTGGGCACTTTCCTTCATTACATTACCGATTTGGCCCGTGAGGATAAGTTGACCTCTACCGGGCACCAAAGCGGACTCAACAAACAAAATTTCTCCGCCGAAAGGAGTATAAGCAAGACCGGTAACAACCCCCGGCACCGCTGTACGCATCGCAAGCTCAGAGACATATTTGATCGGACCGAGAATTTTAAACAGGCTTGTTTTTTTGATCGTTTTGGAGTATCTCAACCCCTTTGCTATCCTGGTTGCAGCGAATCGACAGACAGCGGCGATGTTGCGTTCAAGGTTACGAACACCTGCCTCAGCAGTATAACTGTGGATTAGCTCTTTAACAGCCTCATCGGTTATTTTCAGTTGAGTCTTTTTTATGCCGTGCTCGGCCAATTGCCTCGGGATAAGATATTTCTTTGCGATATTCAATTTTTCATTTTCAGTATAGCCCGGCAGTTCGATAATCTCCATCCTGTCCATCAGGGCAGGGGGGATAGGTTCGGTATAATTAGCCGTGCCGATGAACATCACGCTTGATAAGTCAAAAGGCTGGTCAAGGTAATGGTCCGTAAAGGTGTTATTCTGCTCGGGGTCAAGCACTTCCAATAGTGCACTTGCCGGGTCACCCCTGAAGTCGATGCCGATTTTGTCCATTTCATCCAGCATAAAAACAGGATTCTTGCTGCTGCACTTGCGCAGCTCCTGAAGAATCCTGCCAGGCAAAGCGCCAATATATGTTCTTCTGTGGCCTCTGATATCAGCTTCGTCTCTTATCCCGCCCAAGGAAATTCGTACAAATTTTCTTCCCATCGCGCGGGAGATAGATTTGCCCAGACTTGTCTTACCGACGCCGGGCGGCCCGATGAAACAAAGGATTGGACTTTTACCTGAAGGATTGAGCTTTCTTACAGCCAGGAATTCAAGAATACGTTTCTTGATCTTTTCCAGCCCGTAATGGTCCTTGTTCAAAATCCGCTGAGATTTTCTGATATCTAATGAATCTGTAGTTCTTTTGTTCCACGGCAGCTCACAGACCCAGTCAAGATATGTCCTGATTACACCATAGTCCGGCGACATAACGGGAATTTTCGACAATCTATCGAGTTCACGAAACGCTTCTGTCTGGACTTTTTCCGGCATCTTTGCTTTTTTTATCTTGGCCTTAAGTTCCTTTATTTCAGATGTTTTTTTATCATCTTCACCAAGTTCGGTCTGGATTGCTTTTAACTGTTCCTGCAGAAAGTATTCTCGTTGATTCTTTTCTACTGCCTGTTTGACCTGGCCCTGGATTTTATGACTCAGCTCAAGGACTTCAAGCTGATTAGCAAGAGCAAGGGATATTTTTTCAAGACTTTTCCTGGCATCAAGCTGTTCAAGTATCTGCTGCTTTTGGGCGATTGGAATACTCAAATTTGCCGCCAGGAAATCTGCAAGAGCCGAAGGTGTTTCGATATTTTCCAGTAATATAGATGCTTCTTCCGGGATGCTCGGGCTTAAGTCAACAACCCTGTGGGCAGCATCACGAACACTAACCATCAGAGCCTTGAGTTTTTTAGTTGTTTTTGTCTTTACTGTCAGCGGTTCGATCTTGACTTTTATATATGGGTTTGTCGCGACGAGTTCTAAAATCCTGAATCTTATCAGGCCGTGGATAATAACATTTAAGGTGTTCTGCGGCATCTTGACTACCTTTAATACGGATGAAGCGGTGCCGATGCGATAAAGGTCGCTTATTTTGGGGTTGTCGATTTCCGCCTTTTTCTGGGTGACAAGACCTATTGTGGCGCCGGTTGCCTTTGAATCTTCCAGAAGTTTTCTGCTTTTTTCCCTGCCTATGGCCAAAGGTGCAACGGTGCCTGGGAATATAACGGCATTTCGTACCGGCAGAATACCGATAACCTCAGGCAGCTCGATTTCCTTCAGATTGTCTATCGAGTCGGCACTTTCGCCGTCAAAAAAAGGCTCTGGATGTACAATATCAACAAGTCTTAATTTTTCCATAATTTACCTGCCTGCTTATACCACACAATCACAGATATGAAAAGTTAAAAGGAAATTAGAGGGACTTAGACAGCATCTCGAAGGGCAACAGGTTTGCCGAGGATTTCAGAATACAGTATTGCGGTTCGCAAATCTCGAGGCGAAGAGAAGAGCATATTATAAGCATTTTCAGCCTGAGCCTGTCCTGGTGCTGCATCTGTAGTATGAGATACCTTTTTGCTGATTTGTTTGGCAGGTAGTCTTGCGGCCTTTGGGTGTTGTTGGATGGGTCTTACAACTCTTTTTTCGGGCTTTGGTTCAGTATATCTCTGCACAACAGGTCTCGGCCGGGTAGCAGGGGGATGTGGCGTTACAAGTTTTTTCTCTTCGGGCGGCGTCGGTATTCCAAAAGCTGCCCGGATCTGTGCCTTTTTTTCCTCGCGAATCTGCTCAAGAGTTTTATGTTCATAGTTCTTGTCGACTGCATACTTCCTATGTGCAGGCTTCGATCTCTGCGGAGAGTCTTTGTCAGATTCCCTTTGCTTCATCTCAGCCCTGGCCCGAATGAAGGTTTTGATAACTGAAAAGCCGATAATAGCTGTTATTACAAGGAGCTCTACCAGGCCCTCTTTAGGCCCGTTTCGCGCTGCCAGCAAATTTTCAAAAGGATTAAACATAATTTCAGTTCAGAATCTTTTATTCCTTCTTGGGCGGCTTAGCTATCGAATCTCTCATACTTGTATCAGCCATAATGTTTTTCATCTTGTAATAGTCCATTACGCCGAGATTTCCTTTCTTAAATGCCTCAGCCATTGCAAGCGGAACTTCCGCCTCGGCCAGGACTACCTTAGCGCGATTTTCCTGGACTAAAGCCTGCATTTCCTGCTCGCGTGCGACGGCCATTGCCCTGCGTTTTTCAGCTTCAGCCTGTGCCCGTACCAAATCCGCTTTAGCCTGGTCGGCCTGGAGCTTTGCACCGATGTTATCACCGACATCGATATCGGCGATATCAATCGAAAGAATCTCAAAAGCTGTACCGGCATCAAGACCCTTGGCCAGAACCTGCTTGGAGATATTATCCGGGTTTTCCAACACGCTCTTATGTGTCACAGCACTGCCGATAGTAGTAACAATACCTTCACCGACACGAGCGATAATAGTCTCTTCTGTTGCACCGCCGATAAGCCGTTGAATGTTGGCTCGGACAGTTACCCTTGCTTTGGCCTTTAGCTGAATACCATCCTGAGCAACCGCATCTACGGTTTCCCTGCCTTTACTCGGATTGGGACAGTCGATAACCTTTGGATTTACCGAGGTCTGCACCGCATCGAGAATATCACGACCGGCCAGATCGATAGCTGTTGCTGTTTGGAGCGTCAGGTCGATATTTGCACGATTTGCCGCAACCAGTGCCCGAACTACGTTAGGCACACGTCCGCCGGCCAGGTAATGACTTTCAAGATCGCGTCTGCTTAAATCAATACCTGCCTGTACCGCGGTTATTCTGCTGATGACAATTGTGCGGGAATTCACCTTTCGAAGAGTCATTCCTATAAGCTCGCCGATTGATACCGGCGCACCGGACAGTCTTGCCTGGAGCCACATCCCGCCATATTTCAAGATTAGCAGAAATAAAATAAATATAAAAATAAATAGAATTATCAGCCCGATCGCGATTGCGGGTTTAGGAGCTGCGGCCAGAATAAAGAGATTTTCAATCATCATTTTTAAATCCTTTCATTAAGAATTTTCTATTTCCCTGACAGTAAGCTGCGTACCTTCAACTTTTATGACCTCGATGGTTTTTCCTTTATCAACATAACCGCTTTCAGCGACACATTCAAGCCTTTGACCGTTGAAATCACACATTCCTACCGGCCGAAGCGGAGTGTTTACCACGGCTTTTTTGCCTAAAAGGCTCTTTAACTGGTCAGTATCTGGTATTGCATCACCTTTGGGCCTTTTTGGCTTTGTCATTAAAATCGCCTGACCGAAGCTGGTTTTCGGGAAAATCTTATATGCAATTATAAATACCACCGGAATTATAACAGCAGCGGTTAGTATGCCTGTCCAGCCTATAGCATCACCTTGCTTAAAGAAGATAGCAATTCCGCCTGCGAGGCAGGCCAATGCAAAAACAGAGATCAAGCCGAAACTCGGCACAAAGATTTCTGTTACAAACAGGACGGCACAGAGTATAAAAAGAAAGACAGCAAAGAGTATCCACCAGATCATATATTTATCCTTAAAAAACCCAAAATTTAAAGTTAAAAACCAAAAACCAAAACTTAAAAATAAAAATTCACGGCTAAAAGCCGTTCCGTAGTTTTAAGTTTTCCATTTTAACTTTCAAGCTCGTTTTTAATTTGATGAACTACAACACGATTACCCTGGATCAGGATTACTTTTATCTTACAGCCTTTTTCAATGAAATCACCTTCAGCGACGATATCCACAATCGCGTGACCGAATCGTCCCTGGCCTGCAGGCCTGAGCTTTGTTGTTGCAACTCCAGTATCGCCTATGTTTAGCTTACCTGTCTTATCTGCCGGGGCGGTCATATCTATCTGCATAGTCTCTCCGCCTTTAGCGCGGGCAAGTACAAGACCTGCGAATGGTCCGGTTTTGGGCAGGAATTTTGCCAGAAAATAGGCAACAATAGCGAATCCTATAAATCCAAGAGAAAGTGCCAGTGTGCCTTCTGAAAGCAGTTCAAAATCAATATTGTGTTTAGGCCAGGGCAGCTCATCAGGTCTATTCGGGACCAGGATCGCAAAAAGGCCGATGAGAATAAGCAGAATCCCTGCAATACCTGTAACGCCGAAACCGGGAATGACGAAAATCTCGATCATTAATAATACGATGCCGACTGCAAATAAGGCCACCTCCCACCATGTTGCCAGACCTACAAGAAATCTGCTGCCGAAGATTATCGCAAAGCATATTACCGCTACCAGGCCGGGCAGACCCAGGCCGGGCGTTTTAAGCTCGGTATAAACTCCGAGGAGGCCGAGCATAAAAAGAATACCCGTCAAAGTCGGATGGTTAAGCATCCGTACAAGCTGCTCAGACCAGTTAGGCTCGAGTCTGACAGGCTTTGATGAAAATTCTATATTATCCCGCTTTGCAAGAAATGTGATCGCCTCATCTATATCACTTACTACCTCTCTTGCAATACCGTATTTCTTTGCCTTTTCAGCGGTAAGAGTTAAAATTTCATTGTCACTGATGACAAGATCCTTGCCGGCTATATCATAAACATTGGGGTCTTTAGGCAGTTTCTCTTCCTCATAAAATTCATAAAGACCTGTTTGGGTATTTTTTATCTGCCAGACTTTTTTATGCCTGCTCACCATAGCTTCCAAAAGTGCCTCAGGATAATTGTTAGCCTGGGCAGCCCTTTGAAATGTTGCGCGGATAAAACTCTCGGTCTTTTCCCGCTCTACACCTTCGAGCTTTTCACCCATCTGTATCGGTGCACAATCTCCGATGGTGGTATTCTTCTTCATTATTATATCTTTGCAGGAAACACTTATCATTGCTCCTGCGCTGATAGCCTCTGTCTTAACATAGGCGACTGTATGTGTTTTCTCGCCGATATCGAGAATAAGGAATTTTGAGATGTCATCTGCACTTTTGACGAGTCCGCCGTAGGTGCCGATTTCCAGGATTATATAATCTGCCCCTGATTCAATAGCGGTATTTGCCCGGCGCTTTATGGAAGCGAACAGGCCGTCATCAATCAGCCCTGTGCAGGAAATAATAGCAGCAGATACTGTATCTGGTGTGTTGATATCATCCGGCAGAGCCGCGACCGTAAGGGAGCGGTCAGTTAAAAAAACCACACATAACAAAATAAGTAAAAACCTCATCCGCATAGCCGAATTTTAGCGATTGCAGTCTGGATAAACAAGAAGAATTATTTTTGAAAAATTGGTATATCTGGTTTTACCTCGGCACCATCCCACTGGAGTCCGCCTATCACGGCCTGCGCGATATTGGTCAAATGGTCTCCGATTTTCTCCATATTATCGACCAAATCGATAAAAATCAAACCTGCCGATGCGTTGCACAAGCCATCGGTCATTCGCTGAACATGATTGCGTCTGAAATCTATCTGCATTCTATTAAGGGCGTTTTCGTTTAGAAGTGAGGCTTTGGCGGAAGCGATGTCGCCGTTTTCAAGAGCCAATTTTATTCGACCGAACATTTCGTTTACCTGTTTTCTTAGTGCCCTTACTTCGCTCCTTGCGGACTCGCTGAAGAAAAAGTTTTGATAAATTTTGCGTTCGGCAATTTCGGCAATATTAACGGCGTGATCTCCGATTCGCTCGAGGTCATTAACCGTGTGCAGAAGCACAGGCAGTTCTCTTGATGTATGCTCTGATAGTTGTCTTTGGGAAAGAGCCGCCAGATACGCTGTAATTTCGTACTGGAAAACATCTGTTGTATCTTCGGTTTTCCTGGTTTGCTGCAGCCTGCCGGAATTGTTGTTAAGCAGTCCGGAAATTGACAGGCAAACGGCTTCTCTCGCATACTTAGCCATTCTGACAATTTCATGCCGGGCTTGTTCCAGGGCAATCTCCGGAGTACCGAGAAGACGATACTCCAAAACTACAGGCGGTATCTGCCGCTGACCGGGCTTTTCTTTAATCAGTTGCAGAACAACCTTTTCAAGCAATCCGGTTGCCGGTAAGAACAGTACCGCTTCAATGACTTTTATGGAAGTATGAGCGATAGCAATACTGGCAGCAATTGTACTTGATGACAATTCCCACGGAGCAATAGTATTTACTAATTGGTTGATTGTAGGAATAAACCAGAAACAGATAAATGCGCCAATTATATTAAATACCGTATGTGCCCAGGCAGTTCTGCGGGCGTTTATATTTGTCCCGATTGATGCTAACTGAGCCGTAATTGTAGTGCCGATATTGCTGCCGAGAATAAACGGTATGGCAATACTTAAGACTACATTCCAGTCTGTGCCGAAAGCTCCGCCTACAGCCAAAAGCTGGACACTGGCGACAGCAGCCGAGCTGCTCTGGATGAGCATGGTAATTAAAATACCTGCCAGAACAGCTAACATCGGATTATGCGCCACCTTTATGAAGAGCTGTTGTACCTGGGGGCTTTGCTCCAGACCGCCGAAAGCATCTTTCATAAAACCTATACCGATAAAAAGAATTCCGAAACCGAGTAATATTTGGCCGGTATTTCTTAGTGATTGCTTTTTTGCGAAAGTCTGCATAACAAAACCGATTGCAACAGCAGGCAGCGCATAAGAGGTGATTTTAAATGCCTCTATGCCCGATATCGAAACAAGCCATGCAGTAGCAGTGGTACCAATATTTGTACCGATGATAACTGGTATTGCCTGAGCTAAGGTTAAAAGGCCTGCATTGACAAAACCGACGATCATAACTGTTGATGCTGAACTCGATTGAATTAAAGCAGTAACCCCGGCCCCAACCAGACAGCCTATAACTCGTTTCTTGGTCATTGAGCCGAGGATTTTTCTTAGTCTCTCACCGGCCGCGTTTTTTAGACCGTCAGACATAAGGCCCATACCAAAAAGGAATAGACCAAGACCCCCAATAGTTCCGAAGATGACTTCCCTGACCATCTTATTCTTCCTGCAGGTTAAATATATCTTACTATTCTGTAGAAATTCTACAGTTTTTTGTCTGAATAGACAAGCAGAATTATTTGTGCCGAACCGTTATGCTAAACTGCACAAGATTTCAATTCCCTGCTTCAATTTATCGTTGGTTGTTGTGAAGCAGAGCCTGAAATGAGTATCTTTTTCACTGAAAACCGAACCCGGAATGATAAGGACATTGTTTTTGATGGCCTTTTCGACAAATTCAGAACCTTTGCCGCCAGGGGCCTTGATAAATGAATAGAAAGCGCCGCCGGATTTTTGCAGTTCGAACTTATCTTTCAGGCCTTGGTATGTGATATCCCGCTTAGTTTTATACCCGGCCATCAGTTCACTTACATCATAATCCATTGCTGCGATAGCTGCCTGCTGAAATGGAGCAGGAGCGCAGACAAAGGTATATTGCTGGATTTTGGTCATTTCCTCGATGAGCGGTTTTAAATGTTCTCCCACGGCCACATAAGCAAGTCGCCAGCCGGTCATCGCAAAACTCTTGCTGAATCCCCTCAGCAAAATAGTATTGGGATAATACGATGCCATACTTTCATAAGGACCATCGTAACAGAACTTGTCATATATTTCGTCCGACAGGATGAGTATGTCCTTTTTAGAGGCAATTTCTGCCAGCCCCTGCAGGTCACTTTTTGTATAGACCGCACCGGTTGGATTGCAGGGCGAGTTTACTATGATGAGTTTTGTTTTGTCGCTGATTGCATCAGCTATTCTTTCCGGATGAAGTCCAAAATCCGGATATGTATCGATGAAGACACATTTACCGCCGAGCAGATTTACCAGGTGTTTGTACATAACAAAATATGGGTCGGGGAAGATAATCTCATCACCCGGATTTATAAGACTCATAAAAGTCAAAAGCAATGCGCCGCTTACACCGCTGGCTACCAGCGTTGCAGGATTGGACCAGTTTAATTCTGCACTGATTCTTTCTGCTATCTTTGCCTGAAGGACAGGGTCGCCTGCCGTGATAGTGTATTTGTTCTGCCCCTGTTTTATCGCTTCGATAGCAACCTGTTTGAGTTCTTCGGGAACATCATAATCGGGCTGGCCGATGGACAGATTAATGGGGTCTTTCATTGAAGCGGCAAGATTGAAAACCTTTCTTATCCCGCTTGCATCGATTTGCCTCGTCCTGTCTGCAAGATATTTTTTCACTGCCCCGGCAACCGTTCAATTAATGAGATTATTTCTTGCCGCCCGGGGCAGCTTTAGCCTGACCGGCATCTTTGGCCGGTGCAGCCGGAGCAGCTTCGGCGCCCGCAGCAGCTTCACCTGCAGCACCAGCTTCGGCTGCCGGCTTGTCTTCGGCCTTCTTCTTGCCGACAGTTACTTTCCTGTTTGCAACTTTTGGCAGACCTAAAAGATCATCGCCTTCTTCCCAGCGTTCTTCTTCTTTGAGACGCTCTATTCTCTCTGCGCGGGTAAGGACGTTTCTATGGCGGGCAAGTGCACCTTTTAATTTCAGCGAACGGTCAATTGACATCTGTAAACTCCTGTAAAACTAATTTACCTTCATCCCATAGGCATCCTGAAAAGGCTTTGTGCCGAAAGTCTCGAACTGTGAACCTTTCGGAGGCCTGTAGTTGGCACCTATGGACATAATTTTATTTTTCATTTCAAAACCGTTAGTACCCTTTTTATCAGGGTTATCAAATCGCTCCTGCGTAATCAGCAGGTATCGCGAACCTGACTTTACAATATTTGTCGCTATGCCCAGGCCTGCATAATACTGCCTTACAGGTTCCAGATGGCTGCTCAGGTCATAGCTTGCGATAACAATAACATGGTCGCCCATCGGCTCAACCATTTTCACCGGCCTGGCCGGGGTATTCTCAGCCGCCGCAGGCTCAGCAGCCTTTGGCTGCGGCATAATATTCTCTATCGAAGCAGTACTCGTCAGTGATTCTTTAACCGCTGACTTTTTTCCAGAATAAGCCTGGCCCCATCTGAAAAATACCATAAATATCGCCACCAGGGCCAGCAGGCCGATTATCATTACCTGCCACGAGAAGCACAATTCTATCCTGTCAGGATATATCCTGACAGGCCTGGGCTTTGCACTCCACAGCCGATCTATCTTAACATCGGCCTTTATATCTTTTGATTTCGTCTCGACCTTGGGCTTGACCTCATCCGTCGAAGGCTGCTCAGACTTTACGCCGGTTGAGCATAACATCTTTTCCTGACTGGACTTAAACCGAGCCTTATTTACAAGCTCGTAAAGTGCAACTCGTCCGGAACTTTTTGCCATAATCAGGCCTTTACTTATGGTCTATCAAAAGACATACAACCCAAAAGGATACTCTATAAGTCTTTGCGTTGCAACTGGAAAATGCAAAAATGAGAAATCTGGTCATCTATTGTCTGTTGTTAGCCAAAAAGCCGGTATGCCTGGTAATATAACCTTTAAAGAGCCCGTCAAAAATGACGGTCAAAACCCCGTCAAATATGACGGGCGCCTACCGTCAGAATTGGTCAAAACACCCGTCAAGAATGACGACCTATTAGAAAGGAATAGAAGAGAGAATAGAAAGGCAACGCCTTTGCCTTTGCCTGTTGTAGAGCAGTCAAAGGCGTTATTAGAGAATATGCGTATGAAAGGTTCCTGTGGGTTGTTGGAAAACCTCCAGATTGCTTCGTCGCTTTGCTCCCCGCAATGATATAATGTGCGTTTTTGTGTCATTGCGAGCCCCCTTCTTGCTTTCGCAAGAAAGCAGGGGGCGCGGCAATCTCAACCATCTGATTTTGACTTTTTCAACAGTCCCCCTGGCTCTTTTTTATCTGGAAAATGTAAAAATAAGGCAGACCGGCTCATTCAACCGATCTGCCCGGAAGATGTTGGCTACCGTTTCACTTACGGCAATGCCAACTGCCCCGAAAACGGGGTTTACCTATTACCATAATACTGTCCTGGCCATATATGTATCGGCCGGTATCGAGCTCGCTGATTAGCTGCAATTTGATTTTGCCGTTGTCAGGTATTAGCTCCATCAGCTCTTCTTTGTCGAAAAGTGCGATAACCCTAGTTTTATGAGGCCGAGGTAATATAAACTGCCGAAAGGCTTCTACACCTTCTTCACTGTCGGCCGGGTACAAGACAAAAGGCTCGTTACCCAGGTCGGCTTTTGTGATACCTTCCGGCAGTTCGATTATAGCCACTATATTTTGCACACGGCTGCGGCGATTAATTACCCGCGGAAGTATCCGCAAATCTGCTTCTAAAGGAGCCACTACTTCTATCTCTACATAGTCCGGCTGTGAGTCTACAAGACCGTCATTAACTATTAATTCGATAGTATGAACTCCAGCCGGCAGTTCGATTACAGGATTTACACCTTCTGCTGTATAAGTATTGGCGTCAATCATCCATGTCCATTTATATGTTAGTGTGTCTCCATCAGGATCATTTGAATCCGAACCATCTAATGTAACTTCTGCTAAACCGTCTATACAGGCATAAACAGTTTGGTTGTCACCGGCATCTGTGAGACTGGCAGTATTTCTAAGCCCCAACGAATGACTTCTACCTGCTGAGATTGCTACAAAATCATTACCTTCTGGAGCGGTTGCTTGGCCATATTTATTATGGCCCCAGCCGACTATGCTGCCATCAGACTTAAGAGCAATACTATGAAAACCACCCGTAGCTATAGCTACAAAATCATTGCCATCCGGTACCGTTGCCTGACCATCTTCATTATACCCCCAGTCTACTATACTACCATCGGACTTGAGCCCAAGACTATGATTATAACCTGCAGCTACGGCCACAAAATCATTACCATCCGGAACTGTCGCTTGCCCAAATCCATTATTGCCCCATCCGACGATACTGCCATCAGACTTCAGAGCCAGACTGTGTTCCTTACCCGTAGCTATGGCTACGAAATCATTGCCCAAAGGTGGCGTTGCCTGACCATAATAATCATTTCCCCAGCCGACTATGCTGCCATCGGATTTGAGGGCGAGATTATGATAGCCACCTGCTGCTATAGCTACAAAATCATTGCCATCCGGCACTGTTATCTGATCGTCTCCATGGTGTATCCAACCGACGATACTGCCGTCGGATTTGAGAGCAAGGCTACGAAAACCACCTGTAGCTATAGCCACAAAATCATTGCCATCCGGTACCGTTGCCTGACTAGCATCATGTCCCCATCCGACTAAACTGCCATCTGACTTGAGTCCAAGATTATGATAACCATCTGCAGCTATTGCCACAAAGTCATTGACCGCAAGTGGCGTTGTCTGACCATAATCATCACTTCCCCAACCGACGATACTGCCATCTGACTTAAGGGCAAGACTATGAGAATAGCTTGCAGCCATGGCCACAAAATCATTGCTATCCGGTGGTGTTGCACGGCCATCTTCATTATACCCCCAGCCGACTATACTGCCGTCAGATTTAAGAGCAAGACTATGAAGATCACCTGCAGCAATAGCTACAAAATCATTATCATTTCCCGCAGGTGGTATTACCTGACCATAATTATTGTTTCCCCATCCGACTATACTGCCATCAGATTTAAGAGCAAGGCTGTGACCCCTACCTGCAGCAATAGCTACAAAATCATTTCCCGCAGGTGGTGTCGCCTCACCATAGTAATTACTTCCCCATCCGACTATACTGCCGTCGGATTTAAGAGCAAGACTATAACTACCACCTGCAGCTATAGCCACAAAATCATTGCCCGCAGGTGGTGTTGCCTGACCAACCCACCTATTATCTCCCCATCCGACTATACTGCCGTCGGATTTAAGGGCAAGACTATGACTACTACCTGCAGCTATAGCCACAAAATCATTGCCCGCAGGCGCTGTCGCCTCACCATAGTAATTGCGTCCCCATCCGACTATACTGCCATCGGATTTGAGGGCGAGATTATGATA
>JAFGGI010000029.1 GCA_016930635.1 Sedimentisphaerales bacterium
ACTATCAACATTGAGTATTCTAACGCTGATCCGTGTAATCTGCCTCGTGCTTTCGCACTGGACCTTTCCATTGATGGAACTGGCAGCTTTACCTCTCTCACCAATTATTTCACAGAAGGCGAATGCAATGCGACTCTCCGGGGCTACGGTATATTTCCTGCACGTATCGTAATCGATAGTGAAGGCGATGTTACTGATTGGGGCAACCCATTAGCAGCTGAGGATTCTGTCGGCACAACCAATCAGGTTCTGCCGAGCAGCCACATCGTGCTTGAGCTTGCTTCTTTGTACATGGATTCAAATGCTCCTGCTACAAGCGGCGTGCTTTGCACTCTTGGTGTTGACTGTGGCAGTGCTACAGCAATCACCATGGTTGACGAAGACGTTTATCGCGGCGGCGTTGTTCTCGAAGACGGCACACAGGTTGACGTCAGCGTAGTAGACGAAGACACTTGTGGTGCATGTCTGACTCTCGGTAAGGTCTTCAGCGTAGCTTGCAACCCTACAGTCAATTTGACTGTTACTCAGGCTATGCTTGACAAGTGGGAATATCTTAGTCGCCCAAATTGCTGGTGCTGCGATGCACAGAAATGCGGTAACGGTGCTTACGGTGGTTCGAGTATAAACCGTGTTGACACAGTCGACCTCGGTGCATTGAAGGCTTCTTGGTTTAAGGCTCACACTGTAGTTGGTTACAATCCTTGCGTAGACTTCAATTTGTCAGGCCGTGTTGATACTGTTGACCTTGGTATCCTTAAGTCACACTGGTTCAGAACAGTTGCTGGTGGCGACTGTCTGTAAGAAGTGGCCTTGTGAGAATGTTTAATGTTTAGTTTTATGTGTAAATTAGGACAATTTTATAGTTACTTACAAAAATGTAAGGAGGAAAAAAAATGAAGAAGTTGTTAGTTTTAGTATTAGTTTTGGCGATGGCTTCTATGGCAAATGCTGCTACGATGATTAGTATTACCGATGCAGCTGGAAATGCTGAGATTACACTTGCTCCGTCAGAGACTATCGAACTGTTGATTTCGTACACAGGCGACGATATCATTTCTTATGATATTGAAGTCGGAGCAGCCGGTCCTGGTACTCTGTCAGATCCTGCTATCACAGCAGTTGGCAGAAATCCAGATTATGACTACACAGGCCCAGGCTACACTCTCGATTTCGAGATGACTGGTAGTGCTGACGGTGGTGCACTCGGCCAGGGCGTTGCTCAGCCTCTCGGAACAATTCTGTTCCATTGTGATGGCGAAGGTGATGTCATCATCAGCATGGTAGATGTATACACCATGGATACAGGCTGGAATCAGATTATGCCTGACTTCACAGGAATGGTTATTCACCAGATTCCAGAGCCAGCTACAATCGCTCTGCTTTGTCTTGGTGGCCTTCTTCTCAGGAAGAAATAAGCAAGCCAGAACGCTTAAAGATGAAAGGGGCTGATTTATCAGCCCCTTTTTTTATTGCCTGTTTAATCATATCTATTACAAATTCCAGACCTTTTTTGCCCTGTTTATTGCCTCCTGATAAGTTAATCCTGCCATCACAACGCAACAGAGCCCAGGCGTTTACTCGCCGTAGATTTATCGAAGGCAGGGACAGCGCGCAGGGAGACTCCATCGTCATTGCGAGGCCTGTGAAACAGGCCGCGGCAATCCCAACCTTCCTATTTTGACTTTTTCAATAGCCCGTTTTTGCCTTATTTTTCTTAAAAACCCCCGTTTTTAACGCCGTAATAAGGTTTTTTATTATTTTTCAATTTTTCTGATTTTTCCCTTGCAATTGCCTTTGGTCTTTGTTATAATAGGCAAAGTTAATCGGGGTAGAGAGAAGTTATATACTGCTTGGGGGCAGGAATGAAAACTCACTGAAGTATTTAATTGTTAGTGTCTGTGTCTATTCGCAGTGTAGCTTTTTGACATTTTCAATTGGGGTTGGAGAAATCAGGTTTTTTTGAATTATCGGCTTTAAAACGCGCAAACGTTTAATTGTTGTAAATTGTGCCTTTGATTAGGCAAAAGCATTTAATTATTAATTTTTGTTTTTGGAGATCGAACGATGAAAAAGATGTTAATGGTTGGTTTAGTTCTGGCGATGGCTTCTTTAGCAATGGCTGCTGTAGAAATTAACATTACAGACGGACAGGGCAGAAATGATATTACACTGTTTCCGTCAGACACTATTGAGCTTTATATATGGTACACAGGCGATGATATCGTTTCGTACGACCTGGAAGTCGGCGTAATATCAGGCCCTGGCAGCCTGTTGGATCCGATTATCACAGCAGATGGCAGAAATCCAGATTATGACTACGCAGGCCCAGGCAACACTCTCGATTGGGAGATGACTGGTAGTGCTGATGGTATTGTGTTAGGCAAGGGCTTAGGACTTCCTCTGGGTATAGTCATATTCCACTGTGACGGCGAAGGCGATGTACTGATCGATATGATGGACATATATACTATGGATATGGATTGGAATCAAGTCATTCCTGTATATACCGGAATGGTAATTCACCAGATCCCGGAACCTGCAACAATGGCTCTTCTTGCTTTCGGCGGACTGCTGCTGAGACGCAAAAAATAAATAACGGTTAAAACCGGTTATTGATACTAAAAGCCTTCTGCGGTAAAGCAGAAGGCTTTTTTTTGTCTTGTTTTATGCCCGCCAAACCGTTAGAATAGCCGGAAATATTTTTCAGGAGAATTTTATGATTAGGGCGATTTGTGCTTGTTTATTTCTGGCTTTTTTGTGCCTCTGTATCGGCTGTAACCAGCAGAACCAGGCCCCTGCGGCGGCACAGGTTGAAACAAAAAATGATCTGAAGCAGGATACCTTCCCGGAATTTCTGGTTGGAACATGGGTAGGTAAGATTGCATATCAAAACAAATGGCAGTTCACTTTCGACAGGAATGGCAGGCTCTCTTCATTGCGTAATTTTATGGACACATATATCGATGTTTCAGAAGGTGGTTCCTACGAAGAACCTAATGAGGAAGTAAGTGCCGCGTGTATGCTCGGACCGGTAAGTGTTGATTATAATCCTGACGGAAGAATACTTACGGTTAAAGTTAAAACGGATTATTTTATGATCCGTATACAGGGTGAAATGGCTGAAGGCAGCAGTGATGATATGATTACCGGGACCATTTCAGAAGATGGTAAGACATGGACCGGTCAGTGGCAAAGCAGGTCCTGGCTGGTCGGCATGCCTGAGCCGGATGTAAATGATTTTTCTGTGCAGGATGTGGAATTTAATAAGAAAGAGGATTAATACTTAGAACCTGATACAGCAAACAGTATCCGTAAAGTTGTTATCTGTACCACCCGGCCCTCCAGAGCCAGTTATCCGCGAATATCACAAGATCCTCAAAGTTAATGAAATCATCATCCACAAAATCGGCAGGCAGCCCGCTTGCTGTCTGAAGCCAGTTTTCAGAATATACGTATATATCCTTGAAATCTACAATCCCGTCCTGGTTGAAATCGGCTAGGTTGCTGACAAATTCATCGGCCCCCATATCAACGGTACCGTCAAATATTCGCGACTCTGAATCGATATCCATAAAGAGTCCGTCAACGGAATTGTTATCGCCTTTGTCTATGCATATTGAGCCCGGCAGCAAATGATAGTTGCCCGTAACATAATAATCGTCATTGACATCAGCCGGCGTATTTGCGTCATTCCAGCTGCCCGGATCGACGAAATTAGCATCGGCATTTATGTTGCCGCTTTCCCAGTGCAGCACCATATTTGCATCGGCCAGAACCCCGGCCTGTCCTCCTTCGATATTGCTGTTCTTTACAACCATCTCTGTGATTTCCTCCGACGGTTCGGTTCTTAATGTGCTCACCAGTGCAAGCTGATTGCCGTCAGGAGCGAGATTATTTGTTATAATGCAGTTTGCTATAGATGGATTGCTTTGATTGTAAGATACGACACCGCCGCCCAGGAGCGCTTTATTGCCAATAATACTGCAGTTTACAATTGCCGGGCTGCTTGAAATGGCATAGAGTCCGCCGCCGTGATTGCCGGCAGAGTTTGACAGGAGCAGGCAGTTTACGATAGCAGCATTACTGTCGCTGATACAGTAAACCGCGCCGCCATTGTCGGCAGATTGATTATTTTCCAGGATACACCTTTCGACAGTCGGTGAGCTGTTGCTGCAGAGAATTGCTCCGCCCTGGAATACAGAACCGCCGTTGATTATTGAAATGCCCCGGATGATCGAATCAGCGCCTTCACCATTGTGAAACCAGAAGGCCCGGCCGTTATTTTCGCAGTCTATAATTGTTGACCGTATTACAGCAGGATCGTCTGGATTCGAGCTCTGTACGATTACAGCCTTGCCGTCGAAATCGATATTCTTATTTCCGCTGCCGCGATGAGTGCCGCCGGTTAGTACGATGGTCTGCCCGTTATTTGCGTCATTTATCGCAGTCTGGATGTCATCATACTTGTCATCCGTTGAGATGTTCCATACCGGTTTGGTTTCCAGGGCCCCGATGTCGGCAAACTGCCCCATTCTTCTTGGATTGCCGTCAAAATCATTTATATCAGCCGTAACCGTATTAGGATCACCCGTATTGATGCACGGGCTTAAATAATTCAGATGATAATCGTTTGCGTCGGGCTCGATAAAACCCGGGTCAGCGGAGATATTGCCGCTGATGCCGGTTAAATTGCCGATTATAGCACTGTAATTACCCGAGCTGTGTCCCCAGATGTTGTTGTATGTTACTGTCCCCGCCATGGTTTCAGCAATTATACCTTTGCCTGAGCCGTTGGATGTTATGATGTTATTTGTTATTACCGGTGTCGCGTCAACAGTATATTCGATGCCGCCGGCCTCATTAAAGCTGATCGTGTTGTTTGTTATTACCGGTGTTTGACTGACTATTCTTATGACTTCGCCGCCGAGATTTTTCGTGATTAGATTATTTCTTATAATCGGGCTGCTTTGCCAGTAAACAGCGATACCTGCACCGTTGATGCAGTAGTTTTGTGTTATAAGGTTTTGTTCGATAAGAGCGTCTGAGTGGTAGTAGAGATAAATGCCGCCTCCGCCGAACGGACCTGCTGTATTTGCGATGATGTTGTTTTTCCTTATAACCGGAGCCGAGGTATATGTTATATGTATCCCTGCGCCGAGTGAGGAATCATTCTGGGCTATTAAGTTGTTTTCTACCAGCCCGCCGCTCCACTGCCTTATATGAATTGCGCCGCCGTAATAGTCAGCATGATTGTTTTGTATTATGTTATTTTTGATCGTCAGGTCGCAGTATTGAAATCCGACTATCGCGCCGCCGTCGCCGTGGTCATAAACATTCGGGTCATTTGGATCAGGATCGGCAAAGCCGTGGTCTTTTACAGCGTTATTGTCTGAAATGGTATTATCAATAATAGTTGCGTCGCTGTATTCATAGCAATACACTCCGCCTCCCTGGCCCGCAAGATTATTGGTAATGATATTTTTTCTTATAGTGGGGCTTGAAGAGTTTAGGCATATAATACCGCCGCCGCACAGATTCCACAGGTAACCTTTAAATTCCCAGTAAACCGAAACCCACGAACCTGTTCCGCCGGTGATTGTAAAACCCTCGATTATCGAATTTGCGTCTTCGCCGCTTTGGAATGTGACCACAGATGCGAAATTGACATCGCCGGGGCGGTTGCCGTCTATAATTGTAACAGCGGTGATATTGGGGTCATTAGGGTCGGTTGAACGGACGGTTATAGCTTTACCGACAAAATCGATATTCTCGAAGTATCTGCCCGGCGCAACGACTATCTCATCGCCGGCCCCGGCCGCATCGATTGCCTGCTGGATAGACGTATAAGGCCCGCTGGGCACATTGAGTACCTCAGCTAAACACACTGTTGACAGCAGCAATAATATGTAGATTGGAAGTAAACGCATCTTCCCTCCTAAATTACCCATATTTATAAATAATAACAAAAAAGAGGGCCAAAGGCAACTGAATTGCGCATAACTGCTTACAGCAAAACCGGTTATAAAGACATAAAAGACTTGAAAACGCAGGTTTTTTATCGGACGTTTTAGGCCTTATTGCCGTCCTTGATGAGTTTATATTCGACGCTGTCGACCAGTGCCTGCCAGCTTGCCTCGATGATATTTTCCGACACACCGACCGTGCCCCAGACATCATCTTTGTCACGGGTCTCGATAACTACCCTCGTACTGGCCGCTGTTCCTGCCGCGGGATTTACGATACGGACCTTATAATCGATAAGCCGCATTTGGCGGATATTCGGATAGAACCTCTCGAGCGATTTGCTCAGCGCATTATACAGCGCATCGACCGGGCCGTCGCCTTCGCTTACAACATGCTCGACCTTGTCATTGACGGTGAGTTTAACCGTAGCCTGGCTGATCATCTTTCCGCTGGGAGCCTTCTCAACAGTTGTATGGAACTTTTCCAGCTTAAAGAAAGGTTTATACGTGCCCATTATCTTTTTGACCAGCAGCTCAAAACTCGCCTCAGCAGCCTCGAACTGATAGCCCTGGTTCTCAAGGTTCTGCACCTCGGTCAAAATCTTCTTGGCAAGCTCTTTATCCTGAGCGATATTTTCCTGCTCGAGTTTTGCCAGGATATTCGCCTTGCCCGAAAGCTCAGAGATTAGAAACCTTCTCTCATTGCCGACGATAGCAGGGTCGATATGCTCATAAGTCGTTTTATTCTTCCGCAGCGCATCTACGTGCAAGCCTGCCTTATGGGCAAACGCACTTTCGCCCACATAAGGCATATTGGCCGTAGGCTGCACATTTGCTATCTCAAAGATAAACCGCGATGCCTCGGTCAGCGTCTTGATCTTATCCGGGCTCAACACCTCATAGCCCATCTTTAACGCCAGGTTCGGTATAATCGTGCACAGATTGGCATTTCCGCATCTCTCGCCCAGCCCGTTCATTGTGCCCTGAACACATCTTGCCCCCGCGCTTACTCCAGCCAGAGAATTCGCCACCGCGCAATCCGAATCGTTATGACAATGAATCCCGATAGTCACCTTGCCGAACTTGTCTTTGACCGCCTTTGTAATTTCATAAACTTCCGTCGGCAGACATCCGCCGTTGGTCTCGCAAAGTGCGAGCGTATCAGCGCCCGCATCGACCGCAGCAGCCAGAACCTTCATCGCATAGCCGGCGTTTTTCTTGTAGCCGTCGAAGAAATGCTCCGCATCGAAAATTACTTCCAGCACGTTTTTTTTCATATACGCTACCGATTCGCCGCAGAGAGTAATATTATCCTCCAGGCTGCAGTGCAGAACTTCCGTCACCTGCATATCCCAGCACTTGCCCACCAGCGTCGCGACAGACGTCTTGCAGTCCAGAATCGCGTTCAGCGATACATCCTTTTCGCACGTGGTATCAGCCCTGCGCGTACTGCCGAAGCCTGCGATTTTCGACGGCGCCAGATCCATTTTTGCCGCCTTCTGGAAGAACCGCATCTCCTTGGAGTTGCTCGACGCATACCCGCCTTCGATATAGTCCAACCCCAGCTCGCTTAAGTGCTGTGCGATCAAAAGCTTATCTTCGAGCGAGAAACTGATGCCCTCGGCCTGCATCCCGTCCCGCAGCGTCGTATCGTATATCTTTATCCTTTCCATATAGAGATTTTATCCCGCACCGTGTTTTATTCAATAGTTTTTTTGGTGCGGGATTTTACCCCGTAAACCGTTTTATTCAATCATTTTTTCACCCTGCCACAGAGCCCCGACAGTAATGGAGGGGGTTGCCTCCTATCCGCTATCCGCTGCCCGCTGTACGCTATTTTTTTTCAAATTCTTGCAATAAAAGAAGGAACAAGTTCGTCTTTAATAGTAGAAATCGAAAACGAATTCAAAAACGCCGTTTTAGCTTAGAAAGGAACACAAAAATGAAAAAGACACACTTAACAATCATAATGGTTCTGCTTTTAACAGCCGCCCAGCTCTACGCCGGCCAATGCACAGGCCAGGGCAAGGGTAAAAGGCACAGATTTGGCCAAAGCCGCCCAGCAGGTCCCAGGATAGGACTTATCCTCAAATCAGCAGATGAACTCGGCCTCGACCCCAACCAGGTAGATCAGTTAAAGACCCTCGCCGACCAAAGCAAAGACCAGTTAAAAGCCGCCGGCCAAACCGTAAAGGAAAAACGTGATGCCCTTAACGAATTAGTACAGGCAGGCGCCCCCGAGGCGGATATTCGAGCTGCAGCCGCCGCCGTCGGAGTCGCCCTCGGCGATGCGTCAGTTTTAAAGGCCGAGATTAACGCCAAAGTCAATGCGATTCTTACCGACGAGCAAAAAGCAAAACTCGAAGAACTAAAAGATGAAAAAATGCAAGGCCGCAAAGGCCGGCACGGCAAAGGTAAAGGCCCGATGGATCCACAGGCAGCATTTACAGCGATGGACACCGACAGCAACGGTGTAATCAGCCTGGAAGAATTCAAAGCACACAGAGAACAAATGAAGGAACGTTTCGGCCGCGGCCACGGAAAAGGCCCCGGCTGTCAATTACAACCTCCTCCTGATGAAGAAGGGCTACCCACAGATGAGCCTCAGGAATAAGGCATCATCAACCAATTAACCCCCGCGGCCGCGAAAACCACGGGGGTTTTTTTATTTATCCCGCACTTGTTAAGTATTCATCCCGTCCAGTACCAATGTAACATTCAACTTTTCATATATCACTACGGAATAGTGAATTGGTGCTGGATTCTTATATCACTACGGTAAAATAAATTAGTGCGTGGTCATTTTTCCATTTAGCCCGCCAATACCTTGGCGGGGCATTTTAATCACGGATTACGCAGACGAAACTTTTTATGGACAGGAACCTACATCCAAAAGCCATTCATTTGCCATTGTCGAAAAATCTTCAAAATTGACAATTCCGTCAAGGTTTATATCAGACCTTGCGGGCAGACCAGCCTCACAATTCGGAGGTACTACAACAAAGTCCTGTTTCGAACTGCGCCCGGGTACTACGGTTGTCACCGCACTTACAACACCGGTACGTCTGCCAATCTCGACTCCCTGAAAAGTTACTTGAATCTTATCGTTGGGATCATCAGGTATGCTCTCAGTGAGAACCTCTATCCATATAATGTTGCTGTTGGGCTCATTTCCCATCACGTCGAGTGTAAGTGTATTCGAATCGATTACTGCCGGTGCTGTCAGTTTCCAGTCCGCCGGTAGCTGTATTATTATCTCTGTACCCGGTGCAAGGAGTCCATCATTCAGATGCTCCAATCGCTCAGGGAATCCCTCCTCGATGTAATAGGAACAGTTCATATCACAAACACTGCAGGCAGGGACAGGCAGGGGACCAACGCTCGAGAACAGCTCAACCAGTTCGTGAATTGTTACCACTTCATCATGCAGAGATAAAGGATACAGTTGCGCATTTAACTCATGCATCCTTATAATATCATTCATCGGCGGGGAATAATTACCCCAGCTCGCAATGATGGCATCCTGCTCGTAAACAATTGCATCCTGTGCGGTTTGCTTCTGGGTTAATCCGTCCGTCAGGGTATTTTCCAGCAACTCTGCGTCGGAAAGCAGTTTAATTACATTGGGACAATTCTCCGCAAGCCACTTTAGGAAAGCCTCAAGGTCCTCAAAAGTAAAGTCTTTTAATTTCAATCGCTCATCGTGAAAATCATCTAAAGCTTCCAGATTGTTTTCATGCACCTTCTGCAGTGCCTCCTCTTCTTGTGCTATATCTGTCTTTAAAGACTGAACCGCTGGACCATTTGGGTCATCCTTCTGAGCCTCTGTTATATCTTTCCTTTTTTGTTGTAGTTCCTTACGAAGCGCCTCTTTCTGCTTTATGTCAAACTCAAGGAGTACACACTTATTTTTGATTTTTTCCATCTTGTTGCAGCCTGCCGTGGACCCGGCCAGAACCAGCATAACAACTGTGTACCTTACGAACGCTGCCAATCCTTTCCAAAATTGTTTGTTCTTAAACATAATTTCTACCTCCTTACAAAAAATATCGACACATTCTACCTGTATTAATTTGACTTTAGAAAAAAACTCCTGCTCTCTTCATATCCTCTCAAATTCTAAATCTCCTGAAATTCTCCCGAACTCAATACAGTTTTTTACCGACTCGTTCTTTAGCTGTTTATATTAACTATATCTCTTTTTTTTCAAAATACCAGCAGTTTTTTAAATCTATTAGCCCCCTGACCTGCAACATTTTGCGTCAAACAGAGTAAGTCCTTATCAATCCTGTCATTGCGAGGAGCAAAGCGACGAAGCAATCTCAGGGCAC
>JAFGGI010000030.1 GCA_016930635.1 Sedimentisphaerales bacterium
TGTTCCTCGGGCACAGCAAGACCAACGGCACAATGACCCTGCGCATCCATATCGACAAGCAACGTTCTCTTGCCTTCATCCGCCAGCGCACTGGCAAGATTGATAGAAACGGTTGTCTTTCCGCACCCGCCCTTCTGATTTATTACGGCGATCGTTCTCATATTACAATCCCTTATTTAATTAAAAACGCCCTTTCAATAGTAAAAACAGTCCCTTAGGCGCATATACAAATAGTCCTATATTGTTTTTTCGGCCTTTGTAGACCAAGAACTTTAAGATTTATCGGACAACTCGACAAAAATTCCCCCATTTTCAACACTGATAAAACCGTTGCCCGATAGGTATAGTCGTTAAACTTTACCTAAATTAACACGCCTGTATATAATAATTGAAAAAAAGCGGAAAACAGCTGTTAGCGGTTTTGTTTGAATTATTGTTCTTGGTACTGTAAAGTACGTTTGACTGGAATTTCAAGTCTTGCGCCCGTAGCTCAATTGGATAGAGTCGCGGACTTCGAATCCGAAGGTTGCAGGTTCGAGTCCTGCCGGGCGCGGTAGCGAGCGACAGGACGAGAACCTCAAAGGGTGCGGGAAAAGTATTTTCCCGCGTTTTTGGGGTGACAGTGAGCAAAGCGAACGCCAGAGGGGCAAAGCCCCTATGGAAATTTGCGAATGCAAATTTAGGTTCTAGGCTGTAAGCCGGAGTCCTGCCGGGCGCGGTAGCGAGCGACAGGACGAGAACCTCAAAGGGTGCGGGAAAAGAATTTTCCCGCGTTTTAGACTTATATAAGGAAAATATTATGGCACAGGTACCGCCGGTAGTTCTTTCAACGATAGTATGTGATAGAGTCCTGTTCGATGCGCCGACAAAAACGAGCAGCCTCATCGGGATAATAGACAGAATTTTTGCGCCGAAATATCCTGTAAGGATCCCCCGTCTGTTCTTCTTCGCGGAGATGACCAACGGCCACGATGAAACCGAAATAGACGTCAGGCTCGTCGATATAAACAACAATGAACAGATGCTCGCGCAGAAAAAAGCAAATGTAAAATTCCCCGATGTCAGGAGTATCGTATCGGTCGTTATCGGATTCGACGGCCTTACCTTTAATCAGCAGGGAGAATATGCTTTCCAGCTCTTCGCAGCAGGACAACTGCTCATCTCAAGAAGACTGCTGTGCCTGTTAGTACAAAAGCCTATCGGACATGACAACCAACAGCAAAATCCAAATATCTGAAAACGAGCTTGTCTTCAAAATAAGCCGAAGCGCAGGCCCGGGCGGCCAGAACGTAAACAAGCTCAACACTAAAGTCGCCCTTATTTTCGATATCAAGAACAGCACTACACTAAGTACCGCAAAAAAACAGATTATTCTCAAAAAACTGGCGAACAGACTCACCAAAGACAAGAAACTGATCATTACAAGCCAGAAATTCAGAACCCAAAAGGCAAACCGCAACGCCGTTGTGGAAAAGCTGAACGAAACTATCCAAAAAGCCCTGCAAAGGCCGAAGAAAAGAAAACCGACAAAGCCGACTAAGGCCTCCCTTGAAAAAAGACTCAAATCCAAAAAAATAAAAAGTCAGCTAAAACAACAGAGAAGAAAAGTAGAAATGTAACTCTATACCCTGCCCCCCAAACCCTATACCCTATCAAAACGTTATCTTAAAACCATCATAGGACGGGTCGAGTACTGTTTCGTTTATTTTAGTATCTCTGATACGAAAAGTCTGCTGCAAATCTTCGATCGCGGCATCGATATCCTGCCCGCTTCCCTGGGCGAGCATCTCAACCCTGCCGTCGGGCATATTGCGAACAAAGCCGGTAAGCCCATAGCGCGATGCTATCCGATGCGCGGTGAAACGAAACCCGACCCCCTGAACAGAACCCGTAAAAAATATATGTTTCGCGGTATCAGCCATAAATCTTCCTTGTCCGCAAGTATAATACAAACATTCTCACTTATCAACCGTACAAAAGCCTGAATAATCCGTTTATAATCCTGTTTCAAATTGCTTTAAAGTCGTTATAATGGTACAGCTTGTTAATATTCGGATTCGCAAGAGAAAAACACAAATGAAACGTACTAAAAAACTGACAAAACGTGAAGAGCAGATATATCAGCTTACAACGCTGGTTGCCGGCGGTTTCTCGCTCGGAGATGTGCTCGATAAGCTCGCACGCGCTGCGGTACAGATCACAGGCGCCACCGCCTGTTCGATAAGGCTGCTCGACGATGAATCAGGCGAGTTGAAAATGAGAAGCACCTTTGGCCTGAGTGAAGAATACAGGAACAAAGGACCTGTAACAAAAGACGACCTTGTTATCAAGGCTGCTTTTGCGGGCGAAGCTGTTGTCGTCGATGATATGTCCGTCGATTCAAGGGTCAAATACCCACAGGCCTCGAATAAAGAAGGTATCGTAAGTCAACTCACTGTCAGTATGCAGTTCAAGGACAAACCGGTAGGCGTACTTCGGCTGTACAGGCCGACGGTTGGCGGATTTACCCAGGAAGATGTCGCGATGGCGAGGTCGGTAGCTTCGCAGTGTGCCATTGCGATTACGAACGCAAAAAATTACGCAAGGGCGCTTCACGGCGCTCAAATTGCCGAGCAATTAAGACTGGCAGGCGTCATCCAGAGAAGAATGATACCGCAAACCGCTCCGAAAATGCCACCTTTGGAAATCGCTGCCGCTTACAGGCCTTGCTTCGGCGTAGGCGGGGACTTTTACGACTTCATAAAACTCGATCAACATAACCTCGCTATCGCCATAGCTGATGTCATCGGAAAAGGAATACCAGCAGCCCTTATGATGAGTTCGTTCAGGGGGATGGTGCGGGCTTACGCAGATGGAGGACACAAAAGACATTCAATGGCTGAGATAATTCAAAAACTAAACACCTCCTCCTGCGGAGAATGCAGAGATGGTGAATTCATTACCTTCTTATATGCTATCATTAATACCAAAGAACAGACCATTACATATTGCAACTGCGGACATGAACCTGCACTGCTCTGGCGGGATGAAAAGATACGTGAACTCAAAAAAGGCGGCCTTGTGCTCGGCGTCATGAAAGATACCGAGTATGAAATAGAAACAATTAAACTGCACGAAGATGACCGTATATTGTTTTATACCGACGGCCTTATCGATGCGATAAATTTCGATGAAAAAATGTGGGGTATAACCAACCTGACTAACGCCTTTAAGCAGTATGCTCCGCAAAGTGCAAACAAGATCGTCAATAATATACTCGCCCAGCGCAGAAGATTCATCGGACTTGCACATCAGACAGATGACACGAGTATTGTCGTAATCAGAGTCCTGGAAAAATGACTGAATTCATAATAACTATCGACGGACCTGCCGGAAGCGGCAAAAGTTCAACTGCCAAACTGCTCGCTGAAAAACTTGGTGCGACCTTTCTTGATACGGGCGCTACCTACAGAGCTGCAACACTGGCGGCAATAATGAAACAGGCCGATATGAAAGATATCGGTGCCCTTGAAAAAATAATAGATGATACCAATTTTAAATTCGACAGCACTCCCGGGCAAATGACCGTAAAAATAGATGAAAAAGACTGCACCGAACAGATAAGAGAACCCGAAGTCACCCAGGCAGTAGCCTTTATAGCTTCGGTTCCGTCTCTGCGCGAAAAACTTGTGAAAATCCAGCGTGCCCTTGCCGCCAGACACAAAAAAGTGGTAGCTGAAGGAAGAGACCAGGGAACGGTAGTATTTCCAAATGCCGATTACAAATTTTTTCTTACCGCTAACTCACAACAGCGCGCAAAAAGACGTTCTGCAGAGTTAACTGCAAAAGGACACAAAATAAATTTAGACCAGCTGCAGCAGGAGATCGAGAAAAGAGACCACACAGACAAAACAAGAGACACCGCACCGCTTGTCCCTGCCGCCGAAGCCGTAATTATTGACAACTCAGAGATAACACTTGAACAAACCGTTGACGAAATCCTTAAACACATAGAAATATGATTAAAAAGATTACGAAATCTATTAATTATGTATGGTATTTTATATGGTGCTGGGCATGCAGAATATTCTGCACACTCTTTTTCCAGCCTAAGGCATTCAATCGTCACTACGTCCCTAAAAAAGGAGGCTTTTTAATGGTCTCCAACCACCAGAGCTTTCTCGACCCGATGCTCAACGCAGGCCATACCACGCGCCAGTGCTGCTTTGCGGCAAGAGATTCACTTTTTGAAATCCCCTTCTTCGGCAGATTCGTCCATTCCTTCAATGCCATCCCGCTGAAAAGAGGACATGCCGATATGGTCGCTATGAGAAAATTTCTCGAAAAACTTAATGACAACTTCGGTCTGGTCCTCTATCCTGAAGCAACACGAACCAGGAATGGAAAGATCGCAGAGATAAAACCGGGTTTTAGCCTGCTCGCACGCAGAGCAAACGTCCCTGTTATCCCAGCCGTGATTGACGGCGCCTTTGAATGCTGGCCCAGGCATCGAAAATTATTCAGACCTGGAAAAATATTCGTGATGTTCGGCCCGCCTATCCCGCCACAGAAAATCACCGAACTCGGGGACAGGCAATTCGCAAAAGAACTGACTAATATATTGAGAGATATGCAGAAAGAACTCAGGCTGAAAGTTGGAAGAGAACCTTTTGATTACTCGGAGGATGAAAAATGAAAGTTGTCGTTGCACAGGGTTGTGGTTTTTGTCCGGGCGTAAGAAACGCTATAAAGATGGCCCAGAAAACACTGGCCAAACATAAAAACGTTCACAGCTTAGGTGAGATAATTCACAACAAAGATGTCGTCAAACAGCTCGCACAGGCAGGACTCAAAATCACCGACAACGTTAAAAATATCCCTTCCGGCATAGTCATCATCCGTTCACACGGTGCCGGCGAAAAAGAACTCAAACAAATAAAAGAACAAGGCCTTAAAATCGTCGATGCTACCTGCGTACTCGTAAAGAGAGTTCAGAAAATCGCAAAAATGCTCCACAGGCAGGGATACAAAGTTGTCATTATTGGCGATAAAGGTCATCCGGAAATCCGCGCCGTAATCGGTTCAGCTCCGAACATTACTGTCATAGGAGACAAAAGCGATATCAAAAAACTCGGCAAAAATCAGAAATTAGGCGTTATCTGTCAGACCACCCAAAGCCCCGAGCATTTCGCAAAAATGCTCGCTCACATCGTAAAAAGCAGCTTTTCTGAGCTGAAAGTAATAAATACCCTCTGCAGAGAGGCCATAAAAAGGCAAACCTGTGCCACACAGTTATGCAAACAGGTCGATATAATGTTCGTTCTCGGAGGCCTGCACAGCGCAAATACCAAAAAACTGGCAGAATTATGTAAAAAACACAATATCCAAACCTTTCATTTGCAAAATTACAAAGAACTTGATAAAAGTATCCTTCGCGGAAAAAGTATCGCCGGCGTAACTGCAGGAGCTTCTACACCGCAATGGGTCATAAGTGAGTTTGTCAGCAACCTCGAAAAGTTCGAAAGCCCGAAGAAAAAGAAATAGTTACGTGCCTGAACAGGCATTAAGGAAGAAAGAAACGCGGCTATTCAGGGATAGATACGCATTGGTCGCAAGACCAATGTGTTTTTGTATTGGTTTTGGAAAATGTGCAGCGCTGCACAACAGCTGATTGCGTTTAAAGCGTATGTGGAGGACGCAACTGCTGATTAGAGTACTCCACAAAAAGGATAATATTATGGTTGATAGAAATATTGCAAAAAAGTTAGGTTTCACTCCGCAGGAACTCGAATCAAAAGTAAATGAAATGTTCGGTGACGCCGAAACCGACCTCCTCACAGAAGCACTCGAAAAGAAAGTCGACGTCCTGGCACCAGGAAACATCCTCAAAGGCAGAATCCTGCAGAGAATCGGAAGTGATGTAATTCTCGAGATCGGTCTTAAAAGCGAAGGTGTCGTAGACGTTGCTGACTTCGACGATGCGGATGAAATCCAGATAGGAAAAGAAATAGATGTACTGCTTGAGGAAATCGACTCCGGCGGACTCATCCTTCTGAGCAAAAGAAAAGCCGACCGGATCAGAGGATGGGAAACTATCGTCTCCACGAAAAAGGAAGGCGACATCGTAAAAGGTCCTGTCATCCGAAGGATAAAAGGTGGTCTGCTCGTCGATATCGGTGTCCCGGTCTTCCTGCCTGCCTCACAGGTAGATATCAGAAAGCCGGGCGATATCAGCAGGTTCATCGGTCAGGAAGTTACCTGCGAAATCCTGAAAATTGACACGGAAAACAAAAATATCGTCATCTCAAGAAGAAAGATCATCGAAGAGGCAAGAGTTGCCAGCAAGGAAAAACTGCTGGAAGAGATCGAACAGGGCCAGTTAAGAAAAGGTATCGTCAAAAACATTGCAGACTTCGGTGTATTTGTCGATCTCGGCGGCCTCGACGGCCTGCTCCACATATCAGACCTGAGCTGGGGAAGAGTTTCACATCCGTCAGAAGTCGTTCATCTCGACCAGGAAATCGAGTGTATCGTCATAGGGGTGGACAAGGAAAACGAAAGAGTCTCGCTCGGTCTGAAGCAGAAAACTTCAAGCCCGTGGCAGGATATTGAATCCAAATATCCTATCGGCGCAAAAACAAGAGGCGTTGTAGTAAATGTTATGAACTACGGAATCTTTGTAAGACTCGAAGAAGGTGTCGAAGGACTGGTACACATCAGCGAAATGAGCTGGACAAAGAAAATCAATCATCCGGGAGATATCTATAAACTTGGAGATGAAATAGACATCGTTATTCTCGAGGTCAATAAGGAAAAACAGGAAATATCCCTCGGCATCAAACAGCTCGAGCAAAACCCCTGGGCGGTCGCTTCACAAAAATATCCTGCCGGCACTATCGTAGAGGTAAAGGTAACAAGCCTTACAAATTACGGCGCTTTTGTGGAAATTGAGCCCGGCATCGACGGACTGATCCACATCTCGGATATAAGCTGGACGAAAAAATATAACCATCCGGGAGAAGCCCTCCAAAAAGAGCAGCAAATCAAATGCGTTGTGCTCGAAGTTGATGAAGAAAAACAGCGTATCTCACTTGGTATCAAACAACTCGTCGAAGACCCATGGCTCCACGCTATACCTGAAAAGTATCTGCCGGGACAGATCGTAAAAGGCTCCGTTACGAAGATAACAAATTTCGGTGTCTTTGTAGAGCTTGAGCACGACCTCGAAGGCCTGCTCCATATCTCCGAAATAGCTGACCATAAAATAGACAGCCCGCAGGATGTCGTAAAGCCTGAACAGGAAGTCGAAGTAAAGATCCTCAGGGTTGACAGCGACTCAAGAAAGATAGGCCTGTCTATGAGAAGGGTAAAATGGGCTGAAGAAGACCAGAAGCAGACTGAGACTGCTGATACCGACCAGCCTTCGGAGGAAAAAATTGAAGAAAAACCTGCTTCCGCAGGTGGCGGTCTTGGAATTCCCCCAATAGAAGATAAAACTGCCGAACCGGCTGCTGCTGAAGCAGATGAGTCAAAAGCTGAAACTGCCGAAGTTCCGGAAGAAGCTGAAAAAACCGAAGATTCTGCAGAAGCACAAACCGACGAAACTAAAACTTCGGACGAACCCGAAAAAACTGAATAAATTCACTGTCACTAAACCTTCAAAGGGCCGATTTTTAAACTGAAAATCGGCCCTTTTTGTTCATTAACCCAGTTAGAGAAAACCACTGATTTCAGCCGTATTTTCAATATTGAAAGTTCTCTAACCCGGTTAACACAGCCTCAATTCTGGACGATATTAAATGCAGGAAAGGAAATTATAGATGAAAGTCCTATAAAAGGAGTCAAGATATGACAGTTTTTGATGCAACAATAAAAGACTACCTGACAGAAATAGATGAAGCGCCTCTTTTAGACGCAGAGCAGGAAAAAGAACTGGCCCAAAGAATAATTGAAAATGATGACCCGCAAGCTCGCGACCAGCTCACCAGGAGCAATTTAAGACTGGTAGTCAGTATCGCCAAGAAGTTCGCTAAGGGACAGATGCCGCTGGGCGATCTGATAGAGGAAGGTAACCTGGGCCTTATCCGCGCTATCGATTCTTTCGACCCTTCTATGGGCGTTAGATTCAGCACATATGCTGCGTGGTGGATAAAACAGAGTATCAAACGCGCCCTGCTGATGGATTCCGGTCCCATATCAATACCAACATATATGGTCGAACTCGTAAATCAATACAGGCACGTTATTGCAGAACTGCACGCCGGCTTGGCTGATACGCCAACACCTGCGCAAATAGCAAAAGAGATGAATTTGCCGCTTAAAAAAGTGAACGCGATAAGAGAAATTGTCGACTCGGTCAACACACCTCTACAGGCCGAGTCACCCGAAACACACCAGACATTCGAGGAAACGCTGCCCCAGATATCCATGCAGCTGCCGGAAGATGAACTGGCAAACTCCGAAGAACTCAATAAACTCGTCAATATGCTCGACAGGCTCGAAGAAAGACAGGCCGCTGTGCTCAGACTCAGGTTCGGAATCGATGGCAAAGAACCATTGACTTTGAAGCAGATCGGTGCTAAACTCGGCCTGACACGTGAGAGAGCAAGGCAGCTTCAGATAACCGCTCTCAAACGCCTTAACGAGCTTATGAGTGAGTAATTTTTGAAAAAAAGCAGCGTAAATCTAACTGAATACATCAGAGATATTCCGGACTGGCCCAAAAAAGGCATCCTGTTTCGCGATATCACCCCGCTATTGGCAAACCCGGCAGCTTTCGCTTCTGCCGTTGATGCCCTGGCAAAACCATACAAAAACAAGAATATCGATTACGTCGCAGCAGTCGAGGCCAGGGGTTTTATCTTCGGTGCCGCCGTTGCCGCAAATTTAAACGTCGGCTTCGTACCTATCAGAAAAAAAGGTAAACTGCCTTTCAAGACAGACTCTATTACTTATGACCTCGAATACGGTACAGACACACTCGAAGTACACATCGATGCAGTCGAAAAAAACTCAAAAGTTCTTATGATCGACGACCTGCTCGCCACCGGCGGAACCATGGCTGCGGCCTGTGCGCTCATCGAAAAAATCGGCGGCCAAATCGAAGGCGTCGCATTTCTCATCGAATTGACGGCTCTACAAGGCAGAAAGAAAATAGATAATTATAATATCTCAGTAGAATTGTCTTATTAGTCGCGAAAAGACCATGCGAAAGATCGATGTAAAAATCCCGTCACGTCCAAAAGACAGCTACACAATAGCTATCGGCAATAACCTTCTGGGCAGCATACTTACAAAAGTAAAAAAGCGTATGCCCAAAAAGAACCTCTTTGTACTCACAGATGCAAACGTCGCCAAGGCAGGCCTTCTTAAAAAACTGCTCAAAAGCAGTAAACTGCCATACTATATAATCTCTCCTGCCGGCGAAAGATCAAAACATATCCAAACAGTTACTAAAATTATCGAGAGTATGGAGAAAAAAGCTCTCGGCAGAGACTGCGCTGTCATCGCCCTGGGCGGAGGGACCGTCGGCGATATCGCAGGATTTGTCGCCGCTATCTATAAACGAGGCGTGCCCGTAATTCAGATTCCCACAACCACTGTCTCACAGGCCGATTCTGCTATCGGCGGAAAAACAGGCGTTGACTCCTCAATAAGTAAAAATGCTTACGGCTCCTTCCATCACCCCTCTGCTGTTTACATCGACGTAAGCACATTAAAAACTCTCAATAAAAAACAGTTCAATACAGGCCTGGTTGAAACTATAAAACATGCCCTCATAGCCGATGAAAAATACTTCATATATCTGCAGAAAAACATGAAAGATATCATCGCTAAAAAGCCCGGGCCGCTTGAGTATATCGCACTCAAAAACTGCCAGGTAAAGGCATCCGTAGTTGAAATCGACCCCTACGAAAAAAACAAAAGAAGGATCCTCAACTACGGCCACACTATAGGCCACGCCGTCGAATCCGCCAGCAATTACAGGATTCTCCACGGCCAGGCCGTCGCTATAGGCATAATCGCTGCAAATATTATCGAGCAAAAACTCGGCTTTGGAGACAAAAAAAGGCTCTCAGAGCTCAAAAAGCTCTTCAAGCAGATGAATATCAGCCTTAAAATACCAAAATCGATTACAAAACGAAAAATTCTTGATATAATAAGCCGGGACAAAAAAGCTGTGAATAAATGGCCTCGATTCGTACTGCTCGCCGAAACCGGTAAAGTACTCTGCAAAAAAGGCGATTATGCTCACAATGTAAAGCGTAAAATAGTAGAAGATGCTATCGATATATTACTAAAACAGAGTTTTTAAATAAGGAGTAAATGAAAAATGTTCAGAGAAGAAATTAAAGTCCTCGACTGCACCATCAGGGACGGTGGGCTTATCAACAATCATTATTTCACGGATGAATTCGTCCGAGCCGCATACAAAGCCATCTCAGAAGCCGGCATAGACTATATGGAAATGGGCTACCGCTCCTGCAGAACCTTCGCACCCGAAAGCGACTACGGCCCATGGAAATATTGCGATGATGACAAGATCCTCGAGATTACCGACGGTATCGAATCAAACACAAAGATCTCTATTATGGTAGATGCTCACCGCGTCGCCGAACAGGAATTCAAACCCGTCGACCAAAGCCCCGTCGATATGATAAGAATAGCAACATACGTAAAAGACATCGACAAGGCAATTGCAATGTATAACATTGCCCACGACCTTGGCTATGAAATAACTATGAATATAATGGCAATATCGGCTGAAATAGAAAAAGACCTCGTAGAGGCCTTAAAGCAGGTTGCAGATACAAAGGTCCTTGCTGTTTATGTTGTGGACAGCTACGGCTATTTCTACTGCGAACAGATCGAACACATCGTAAAGCTCTACCAGAAATATGTGCCCGGCAAAGAGATCGGCATCCACTGCCATAACAATCAACAGCTTGCCTTCGCAAATACTATAGAAGGAATAATACACAACGCTAACTATGTTGACGGCTCATTATTCGGTATCGGAAGAGGCGCAGGCAACTGCCCCCTCGAACTGATTATGGGTTTCCTGAAAAATCCTAAGTTCCAACTGGCACCTATTCTCAAAGTCATTCAGGATTATATGATCCCTATGCAGCAGGAAATCGAATGGGGTTATATGATACCTTATATGGTTACAGGAATACTTAACGAGCATCCACGATCAGCAATAGCAATGAGAAAAACAAAAGATAAGGACAAATACGCAGAGTTCTATGAGCAGATCCTTGATATGATGTAATAGATTTGTTCTATCTTTCGGCGCAAAAAAAAGGGTTCGGTAGGCTTCTTCCTCCGAACCCTGTTCACCGGTTTTAAAAAAAAACCATCTTCTTCCTATGCCTTCAATATACAAACATGAAAATGCTTCGCAACAAAAAATTGCAAAAAGACCGATAATTTTTTTAAATAGAATATAAATTATCCAGATTTGCCTTTTGCTCACCTTCTGTTTGCTATTTTACCAGCGCAAAAAAAAGGGTTCGAAGACTTCTTCTCCCGAACCCTGATCACCGGTTTTACTGAAATCTATCTTCTTCTTATAAATGCTGCTCCAAGTCCCAACAGAGCCAGTGTTAACGGCTCAGGAATTGGATTCTGTGTAATACAAATATTAAATCCTTCTGTTGACAGGATATTAATATCAAAATCAAGATCAACTGACATACCCGGCAATACCGGAGCTGGACTGCTGAATGTTATCTGCAGATTGCCCGGCTCGATCACAGCCGAACCGAATACATCGCTGGACGGCGTACCTACAAAAGTAGAACCATAACTGCCGTCAAGATCCAGCGTATATGCTGTCCAGGTATAACCGCTTTCATTGGTTACCGTCTTGGTAATATGAATTGTCGGATCTGAATCAGTATCAGCACTCATGAAAACCGAATCTTCGCCAAGTGCAGGAATATGCTCCGCCAATGTCAGCGTATCTGTGTCGTAATCAAAATTCCACTCGTGCAGCATACCATTGGGATCATCTGGAAATGTACAATTGAATGTACCCGGAACAATACCTGCAAACGAATAACTGGTGATTACCAAAAGAACTGCTATCACTCTCTTTGCTACCATCGCTTCTTCCCTTCCTTTCACTTATATTTAAGGCCTCCCTCAAGCCTTCCATTTCAGCTTGGGATTTTATCATATTATCGGAATTTGTCAAGCAAAATCTGTAAAAATAGTAAAATTTTATCGGGTTTAGTATATCTTCTATCCAGTTTCCTTAGATTCAACTTCTTTTCCAATACAAAAAAATCGCACAACTCCAATTCATTTGGGCTTTTAAGTAAAATAGCTTGCAAAAAAAGCCTTTTTTCTATAGAATCCGGCCTTCCTAAAGCCTCGTCATTCTGAGCGAAGCGAAGAATCTATTTTGGTTATTGGAAATTGATCATTTAACAAATGTTTGACTCATTAACAGAAAAATTTAATAGCGTCTTTCGCACGTTATCCAGCCGAGGCAGGATAACCGAGGCCAACGTCTCGGATGCGATGAACTCCGTCCGTAAGGCCCTGCTCGAAGCCGACGTAAATTACCACGTCGTAAAGCAGTTCTGCAAAGATGTAAAAACCGCTGCCATGGGTGCCGAGGTCATAAAATCCCTCCGCCCCGGCCAGGTTATGATAAAGATCGTCAATGACGAATTGACAAAACTCATGGGCCCGACGGATCCGAAGATTTATTTCGTCTCGCCTGGCCCGACCGTAATCCTCCTCGCAGGCCTGCAGGGCAGCGGCAAAACAACCACCGCAGGCAAGCTGGCAAAATACATAGTTTCCCAGGGCAAAAAACCCCTGCTCGTCGCCGATGACCTCCAAAGACCCGCAGCTATTGACCAGCTCATAGTCCTCGGCGAACAACTGGAAATAGATGTTTACAGCGAGCAGGGAACAAAGGACGCTGTCAAAGTCGCAAAGAACGCCTTAAAACACGCCAAAAAAAGCGGTTATGATACCGTTGTCCTCGATACCGCAGGCAGGCTCCACATCGATGAAGAAATGATGACCGAGGTAGCCAACGTCGCAAAGGCAACCAGCCCCCATCAGATATATCTCGTCTGTGATGCGATGACAGGCCAGGACGCCGTCAACAGCGCAAAGGAATTTAACGAAAGGCTCGAACTCGACGGCGTCATACTCACCAAGCTTGACGGCGATGCCCGAGGCGGTGCCGCCCTGAGCGTAAAAGCCGTTACCGGAAAACCCATCAAATTTATCGGCGTAGGTGAGAAATTAGATAAACTCGAGGAATTCCACCCCGACCGGATGGCCAGCAGGATTCTCGGTATGGGCGATGTCGTAACCCTCGTCGAAAAGGCCACCGAGCAGTTCGATGCCGAAGAAGCCGCAAAAATGCAGAAAAAAATGGCAAAAGGCAGCTACGGCTTCGATGATTTCCTAAAGCAGATGCAATCTATCAAGAAAATGGGCGGCATGACGGATATGCTCAAAATGATACCCGGAATGAGCTCGAAAATGGCCGGTATGGATATGGACGACAGTGAGCTTGGAAAAATAGAAGCAATAATTCACTCAATGACACTTGAGGAAAGAAAAAAACCCGATATAATCACCCCTTCGCGCAGGAGGCGCATCGCTGCAGGCTCAGGGACAGACCAGCAGGATGTATCAGGGCTGATAAAGAATTTCGAACGCAGCAGGGATATGCTTAAGTCCCTGTCAGGCGGTGCTTTAGGCGGATTAAAATCCCTCTTCAGCGGCGGCGGAATGGACAATATTGCCGCTGCGATGAGTCAGGGAAGAAAAATAAAACAGCGTTCAAAGCGGAAAGCCAAACCCAGAAGAAAGGGTAAAAAAAGACGCCGATAGAGCAAAATTTATCGCTGAAGCAGTTTCTTGAAAAAATTGCGAAAAAAACCGACGACACCTTCGGACAGCAGTTCAGGGGTTTTTTCGCTGATAATAAAGGCAGCAGTGAACTGGCTATGCTGGCAAGTCCGACCAGCGACGAAATCGGCCAATTGCAAAAAGCTGTTGCTATAATGACTGAAAAAGAATTAAATAACGCCGTCAATTTGACCGACGAGCAGGTGGCAAGAATCGCCGACGATGCTAAAATAGACCCTGCCCTGCTGGCCATCTTTATTAACGGCTACGCGTTATATTGCAAACCCCGTTAGAAAAATTCTGACGGGGCTTAAAAACCGTAAAAACTGTTGGCTGTATTTGGCAGTTTTTCTAACTGGGCAAACGTGTTTCCTCCTGACAAAGGGTCGGGAGGGAAATTGACTATAAACGGAAAGGAAAAATTATGGCAGTAAAACTAAGACTTACAAGAATGGGGCGAAGGCACAAGCCGTTCTTCCGCCTCAACGCGATAGAATCGCGAAACCCCAGGGATGGGAAAATCCTCGAAAAGCTCGGTCACTACGACCCCATCGAGAAAGACCCTGCAAAGCAGGTTGTCCTCAACACCGAAAGGATCGAATATTGGCTCAGCGTAGGTGCCGTCCCCAGTGATACCGTTGCTCAAATGATTGAAAAAGCAGGTATCTCCAGCAAGCACTACCAGAAAAGTCAGGAAAAGAGAAAAAGAGCCAGGCTAATCGCAAAAAAACAGGGCAAAGTCTTTGACAACACACAAAGGGCCCAGGCAAAAAAGCTCGCCGAAAAGGCCGAGGCCGAAGCACAGGCAAAAGCTGAAGCAGAAAAGAAAGCTAAAGCCGAGGCTGAGGCAAAGGCTAAAGCCGAAGCCGAAGCAAAGGCCAAGGCCGAAGCTGAAGCTAAAGCCGCACAAGAGGCAAAACCCGAGACTGAAGAAAAAGCCGAATCCGAAGATAAGGCTTCTGAATAAAAAAGTTAAAAGCGATGAGAATTGATATCCTTACGCTTTTTGCAGAAATGTTCGACTCGCCGCTTGCCTTCTCAATAATAAAGCGTGCTCAAAACAGCGGTATAGTCGAGATTGTTCTTTCAAATATCAGAGATTTCGCGACTGACAGTTACAAAAAGGTCGATGACAAACCCTATGGCGGCGGCCCCGGCCAGGTTATGATGCCCCAGCCCCTCCTCGATTGTCTCGAAAACGTAAAGGCACAGGACAAAAGAAAACCAAGAGTTTTACTCCTGAGCCCGCAGGGAAGAAAATTCGACCAGAAACTTGCCGCCGAGCTCGCCGCTGAAGAAAGACTTATCCTCATCTCAGGAAGATATGAAGGCTTCGACGAAAGGATAAGACTCGCATCCGGAGCCGAAGAGGTTTCCATCGGCGACTATGTCCTCAGCGGCGGAGAATTACCAGCGATGGTCATAATAGACGCAGTGGTAAGACTTCTGCCCGGTGCCCTGGGTGATGAGGACTCGGCAGCTAACGACTCGTTCTCCAACGGCCTGCTCGAATACCCGCAATACACCAGGCCCGAAGATTACAAAGGCATGAAAGTGCCGGATATACTGCTCAGCGGAAATCACGAAAAAATAAATGAATGGCGAAAACAGCAGGCTCTCGAAAAAACAAAGAAAAACAGACCTGACCTGCTTAAATGAAAAATTGAAATCTTAAAATTAGGAGCATAAACAGTGAAAACTGAAATACTTGACTCGGTAGAACAGAAAAGTCTCAAGTCGAAGATACCGCACTTCGAGATAGGCGACACGGTTGATGTCCATTGCAAGATCCAGGAAGGAAACAAAACACGCACCCAGATCTTTACCGGCACAGTAATAGCCCGAAAAGGAAGAGGCATTAACGAAAGCTTTACAGTACGAAGAATCGTAAACGATGAAGGTGTAGAGAGAAACTTCCCGCTGCACTCACCGTTTGTTGTTGATATTAAGCCGGTCCGGAGCGGAAAGACAAGAAGGGCAAAGCTTTACTATTTAAGACAGAGAAGCGGAAAAAGCGTCAGACTCTCAGAAAGACGTTCCGAGCATACTTCTGCATAACAGAAAACTTCTTCGCCTGAGGCACAGTAGTGCTTTTTGACAAAAAAAAGGAAAAACTGCTTACCGACAGCCGTCTGCTCGGCAGATGGGGACAGAAGCAATGCGAAAAATTCCTCAGGCAAAAAGGCTATAAAACCATAACGAGAAATTTCTCCTGCAAAACCGGCGAAATTGACCTCATTATGACCACAGACAGTAAGACTGTAGTCTTCGTGGAAGTAAAAACCAGAAAAAACGAAGACTTCGCCGATGCCGAAGCTGCTATCACCTCCGCAAAAAAGCAAAGAATGAAAAAAGCCGCAAACCTCTTTGTCAAAAAATACAAACTTGACAATAGACCGCTTCGCTTCGATGTGGTAATTGTAATAGCCGACCAAAAAGCCGACTCACGGATGAGACATTATGAAAATGCCTTTTGACAATCAATATCTCTCAAAAAACAAACTGCTGTTCCTGCTTATAATCTCCATCTGTCTTTTGGCATTTGGTTTTCAGGGCTCACGCGGAATATGGCAGCCCGACGAAGGTAATTATGTCGGCGCTGCTGTGACAATGCTCAAAAACAACAATCTCCTCGTTCCCAAAATAAGCAGCGAAATCTTCCTCGAAAAACCGCCCATGCTCTATTGGCAGATCATTGCCGGAATCAAACTTCTCGGCCGAAATGAATTCGCCTGCCGATTCTTCAACGGCCTGTGTTTCGCCCTGACCGCTCTATTGGTTTCCCTGCTCGCCGGCGACATATTCAAAAACAAAAACTATATGCTCTCTGCCGCTTTTATCTATGCGACTATGGCCATCCCATTTACCGCCTCCAATTTTCTAACTCCAGATACAACATTGACTTTATGGACTACATTATCAATTCTCTTTTTCTATAAAAGCCTCTCCGAAGAAAAATCTGCTCCCTATTTCAAAATTCTTATGTGCATCGCCCTGGGGTTGGGCTTCTTAACAAAGGGACCGGCCGTCCTTATTCCCTGTGCAGGCATTTTCGTATATCTGATATTGACAAAACAATTGAAGAAATTCTTCCTCTGTCCTTCGTTCCTGATCGGTGCCGCACTATTTATGACAATAGGATTAAGCTGGTATATCTATATCTCCTTACATGTCCCCGGCTCGGCAGAATACTTCTTCGACAACCAGCTCTGGGGGAGACTGGTCTCGCCGAAATACCGCCGAAACCCGGAATGGTTCAAAAGCCCTATGTATATTCCTATCCTGTTTGCCGGTGCATTTCCCTGGCTGATTATCTGGCCCGGCTACTCAGAAAAAATGAAAGCTGTCTTAAGCAAAAGCTGGTGGAAACAACTGCCCCGGCAAAATCAAAAACTCTTCCTGGCAGCTATGACTCTTATGCCGCTTTTAATTCTTTCATTGGCAAGCTCAAGGCTGCCTCTTTATTGTCTGCCGTTATTTCCAATCTTAGCTGTTATCGCATCATATCTCTGGACAGACAAAATATCATCCTTATTGCAAAACATAAAAACAAAACCCGCTGCAGCTCTGCTCTTTCCGTTATGGATACTGACTCTGCTGTCGTCCAGATTTGCTTTAGGGCAAATCTATGAAACGCCGAAAGATGCCCGCGCCCTCTGGACAGAGATCAGCTCTTACATCCCGAACGAAGAATACGAAATCGTAACTCTTGACAAACGTGCTGACGGCCTGCTCTTCTATGGCGCTATGGAAGTCGAAAACGTAACCAGAAAAGATAATCCATATCCCAAATTTTCAATGCCCGAAACTATCGAGTCGGAAATCCTCGAACTGATCCGGGATAATCATATATATATGTTCATAATCCAGAAAAAAAACAGATTTGAAAGTACATTACAGTTGCTTGAAGCTTATTTTGACAATATAAAAATCGTAACACTTAAACACGAAAAGTGGCTTATAATTATTGAACCTGAAAATATTGAAACAAAATGAAACTCATCGACTCACATGCACATTTGACTTTTAAAGAACTCGCAGGCTCTCTTGATGACGTACTGCAAAGAAGCTCCGATGCCGGCGTTACTCAGTGTATCACCATAGGCACCGATACCGAGCAAAACAAAAAAACTGTCGCCGTAATAGAAAAATATGAAAATATCTTCGGCGCCGTAGGCATACATCCGCATTACGCCTCTGATATCTCAGCCGATGATATCAAAGAGACAGGAAAACTTGCAAACCATAAAAAAATCGTCGCCATAGGAGAAACAGGCCTGGACTTCCATTACAATACGTCGAAAAAAGATGCCCAGAAAATCCTCCTTGTAAATCTGATCGAGATCGCCTCTGAAAAAAAACTGCCCGTAATCATACACAGCAGAGATGCATTCGACGAAACTATAGAAATTATTGACAGATTTAAAAACAGCCTGCCCTGTGTTGTCTTCCACTGCTGGGGCGGAACTGCCGAGCAGACACAAATCATACTCGATAAAGGCTTCTTCGTTTCTTTCACCGGTGTCGTTACATTCAAAAATGCTGCTCAGACACAACAGGCCGCCAAAATGGTACCGCTTGACAGAATGATGATAGAAACAGACTGCCCGTATATGTCGCCTGAACCAATGAGAAAGCAGAGAATAAACGAACCGGCCCTGTTAATTCACACCGCAAAAAAAATCGCCGATTTAAAACAGATACCCCTCGAACAATTTGCTGATGAAGTAACCAATACCACAAAAAAATTCTTCCGCCTGCCGTAAATTAATCCGTCAGCTTCTCAGGATTAGTAACAAAATCCATAACCCGGCTAAAAAACTTCGCAGCATATTCATAATCCACTATCCTCACGTCAGCAGCAAGGCCGAACTCGATAAACTTCCTTACTTCCGCCCTGCCGCCGTCAGTGATAACAGGTTCTTCGAGTATTTTCCCCGCAGAAATAATACCGCATTGCCCCGGCGACGGTATCGCAAGAAAAGAATCTATCTCGAACATCCCAAGCACCGTCAGTGTCACAGAAGCCCCTTCAAGCTCTTCCAGATTCAGCTTGTCTCTCCTCGCCCTGTCAATAAGGTCTGCCATCTGTTCAGATATCTGAACAAGATTTTTACTTTGCGCATCCTTGAGTACAGGTGTAACCAGACCCCGCACAGCAGCCACCGCAAAACCGATATTAACACCATCAGCAATTTCAATATGATCCCCGCAGAAACGCCCCGCCATCAACGGATACTCCGTCACCGCTGAAGCTATCGCATGTATGAAAAAATCGTTTACCGATATCCGCCTGCCCAGCTTCCTGCTCAACGGTCTGCGTATCCGGGTCAATTCATTTATGTCCGCTTTAGCCTGAAGATAAAAACAGGGCTGAGTCCGTTTGGATTCGAGAACACGCTGGCCGATAAGCCGCTGAATACGTGTCAGTGGTATGCTTTTCCTGATTACTGCCGTCACTGCTATCTACTCTGCAAGAATTATCATTTTCATTTCACCAAGATGCAGGCTGCCCTCAGTAACGATCTTTAACGTCCCGTCAGGCCGTATGAAAAAACCGCACGGAATGCCCCTTACCTCGCTTAAAGGAGATGGCAATCGGTCCTGATGCGAAATGACCGTATAAGTCAGCTTCTTTCTCGCCGCCATTGCCTTAACTGTCTCGACAGGCTCATTTGATATTGCAAGTATTGCCAGCTGATCCTCGCTCATTATCTCGCGAAGAGCTATAAGATGAGGAACCTCTGCCATACACGGCCCGCACCACGTCGCCCACATAACAATAAAAACATTCTTGCCGTGATAATCACTTAGATTATGAGTTTTTCCGTTAATATCGGTTACTGTAAAATCCGGTATCTTTTCGCCGTAACGTTCCAAATGAATCGGATTCCAGCCCATACGCTCAGATATAACTTTATCAAGAGACTTTGAGATTCGAGCTGATGCATAATCTTCATCCAACCCCGTTGAAAACAGCCCGGATTTGCCTCTCTGGTATTGGAAGATAAGCAGTATAATTATTACCAATACTGCAAAAGCAGCCATTCTTACAACCGCATTATTTGATTTCGTACTGTTCTCAGGCTTGTCATCATTCATTCGTCTATTCTTTCATAAAAAACCCACGACCGTTATCAAGACCTTCGAAAAGAAGCTCGAATCGTCCATCCTGTTTCATCTGTTCAAAATTATCTCCGGTAGCCGTCACTCCGATACCGGCTGAATACCTTGTGTAAACATCATTAATATCACTAATCACATCTACGTCTCTGCCGAAATAGTATATAAATGATGCATTCGCTTTGCAATAACCAATTACATCACGTCCCGCCGCCGAGGCTTTAACCTTACATGCAAATTCCTTAATTACATAATTATGATCCGGCTCCTCCGCTTCCGCAAAAAATAACGCAAAAATAACTATCCCAACTATCACAACAACAATATTGGCAGCTATAAAATTCCTCGCAAATTTCTTCGTATATGCCTTTCGTACAAATACCATATCGTCAAGAATGATACCTGTAAGCACTGCCGCTGCCGGCATCACAGGCAAAATATAATGCTGACGCTTGCCCCCGCAAAGACTCATCACCACAATCCCCGCTACAAACCACAACCAGTGATAGATTATTGTCTCACGTTTTTCTTCCCATACCCGGTAAAACGGCGCAACAAGCCCCAGCGGCAGAAACGCACTGAAAGGCACAAAAAGAACAAAAATCTCCCCGAAATAATAATAAAAAGGCTTCTCGCCTGAGGCATATTCACCTGCCGCCCTGCCTAAAAATTCATTCTTCCAAACCTCCATCGCACCGGCTTCTCTCTGAAAAACCGCTATCGGCCACGGAAGAAATATCAGCAAAAATAAAATCACGCCGACTATCGGCAGCAGCTTCCTGATAAGCTTCCATTTCCTGAACACCAGAAAATAAAAAAACAACGCCGGCCATATCAACAGCAAAGGCGCAGGTCCCTTAGCTAACATCGAAAGACCAAAGCTTATCCAGAAAATAAGCATACAGTAAATTTGCTTCTTCCGCGATTGCGCATTTACTGCCGAATAAAAACTCAGCATGCAAATCGTCACAAAACAAGTCAGACCCATCTCAGGCCTGCCCGTATGACTATATCTTATATATCCAAGTGAGCAGGCCCATATAAGAGCCGAAAACATCCCCGCATTAAATCCTGCCGTATCATTAACAAAATAAAAAATTGCAAGCGCACAAAGAACCGCTAACGCCGCACTGCCCAGCCGAACAACAAAATCATTTACATCTCCTGCTGCCTTCGCCCCCGCCGCAACAAGCCAGTAAGAAAGCGGTGTCTTTTGCAGCCTTGCTTCGCCGTTAAACATCGGCACCACCCAGTCGCCGCTTTCGATCATCCCGCGCGCAACAACTCCGACATAAGCTTCATGATTACCTATCGATTTGTCGCCAAGTGCCCCAAATGCCGTCAATATACAAACGGCCGCAACCGCAGCAAGCACAATTCCTTTTGGCCTTTTGTTGCCCATTGTATCAAATAATCCGTGTCAGTCCGTGTCTCCGGTCAGTGTCAGTCCGTGTTTCCGGTCAGTGTTAGTCCGTGTTTCCGGTCAGTGTCAGTCCGTGTTCATTAACTCGATTATCTTCTCAAGGTCATTAGCGCATTCTATCGGTGCGTTACTATACTTGCCGCTGTTTTCCTTGTGGTAGTTCACAGTAACATTCGGATCCTTAAGGCAATGGCCGGTAAGCACACACGCAACTTTCTCACTCGGCTTTACTATCCCTTCGCCAAGCAGAACCTCCAGCCCCGCTATAGTCGCCGCCGATGCAGGCTCACATCCCAGTCCGAACTTTCCTATCAGCGCCTTGGCATCCGTTATCGCCTCATCGCTGACCGCACGCACAACACCATTACATATATCAAGTGCACGCAGACACTTTTTCAAATTCACCGGCCGGGATATCTCTATCGCCGATGCACATGTATGAGGCGAAAAATTCTTCGCAGTAAGCTCACCGTAAAAATCATCGATTATCTTATTATCGACATTGCCGCCATTCCATTTCAAACCCCTGTTATTGACAAGCTCCGTCAGCGTATCGGCACCGGTCGCATTAATTATCGCCATCCGAGGTATTCTGTCTATCAATCCAAGCTGTTTCAATTCACCAAACGCCTTGCCGAACGCGCTCGAATTGCCGAGATTCCCGCCCGGCACGATAATCCAGTCAGGCACCTCCCAGCCCAATCCCTCAAGTATCCGGTACATTATCGTTTTCTGACCTTCCAGCCGGAACGGATTAAGCGAATTAAGAAGATATAATCCTAATTCAGTACAAACCGCCTGAACCTGCTTCATACAATCATCAAAATCACCCAATATCTGAATCGTCTTGGCGCCGTAATCCATCGCCTGGCTCAATTTGCCGAACGCGATCCTGCCCGACCCGATAAATACCGTACATTTAAGACCGCAATGATGTGCATAAAGCGCGACCGCCGCGCTCGTATTGCCCGTCGACGCACACGCACACGATTTAGCACCAACCATCATCGCGTGACTGAACGCCGCTGTCATACCGTTATCTTTAAAAGACCCGGAAGGATTAAGCCCCTCATATTCAAGATGCAGACAACCTTTTCCCATCCCGATAAATTCTGCCAGCATATCATTTCGCTGTAATAGCGTCTGCCCCTCACCAATACTGACCTTGAACTTGTCATCACAGAAATTCAGCAATTCTCTGAACCGCCAAACACCCGAAAAATCCAGCCGGTTATCCCGGCTTGCCCACCGCTTGCCGAAATCCGCCAGCCTCGCAGGCACATTTACCTTGTCCCAGTCATAAACCGCATCAAGCAAATCCCCGCATTTAGGACATTTAAAATAAGACTCATTACAGCCAAATTCCGCTCCGCAGTCCGGATTTATACACCTTTGAAAAGCCGCTTCTGCCATTTTATACTCCATAAGTTCATAAACTCCCCTACGTTACAATATTTTGCACCAAACAATGTAACTTCTTGCCAGTTCTGTCATTGCGAGGAGCAAAGCGACGAAGCAATCTCGGGGCTATTAGCCCAGATACATTAACCTAAAGACCCAAATAAATCAAATATTTCGTTTAAGACCAAAAATTTACCTAAATTATCATATTTGTTGACATAACTCCTTGATTCTGGTATAATAACGGTAATACTAACCATTTATGGAGGGTTGAAGAAGATGAAAAATTCCATATCAATACCTGCCGCTCGTCGCGGTTTTTACTTATTTATTATCACCTGTCTGCTATTCGTCACCGCCTCAGTCAGCGCCGACCTGTACAACAACGAAGACCTTGCCGAATTCGCTGAAGAATGGCAGCAGTCCTGCAGCTCCGGCAACAACTGGTGCAACGGTTACGATTACGACATCAGCGGAACCGTAGACGAAGATGACCTTGCCCGTTTCGCCAACATCTGGCTCACTTCAAAAGACTGGGTCCTCTCAGACGACATCGCTGACTGGATTGTCGATAGAGGCTACACTACAGGTCTCGACACATACAAGTGGAACTATGACAGAGGTTTTGTCCTCCTGTCTCTCTACGAAAAATGGCTCGTAAAGCCTGATCCGACTTATCTTGAATTCATAAAAGCCTGGGTTGATGATATTATTCAGCCGGATGGTTCTATCGTACCGCCTGGCAATCCAACCTACTATCAGATAACAAAATATAACCAGGACCACATCCAGCCCGGCAACCTCCTCGTTTTCATGTACGAACTATTCGGAGATAACAAATACCTGCTGGCTATGAATAACAATCTAATCGTCCAGCTTAATCAGCAGCCCACAACTTACGACGGCGGTTTCTGGCATAAATCAAACTATCCTTATCAGATGTGGCTCGATGGACTCTATATGACAGAGCCTTTCGTCTGTAGATACGCACAATTGACCGGCGATTCAAGCTGGTACGATGTCGCTGGATTCCAGCTTACAAAAGTTGCTGAACACACTCAGCATTCTCAGATCTACGGCAGCGGAACAGGCCTGTGCTACCACGGCTGGGACAGCTCAGCCCTCGAAACCCCGCCGCAAACCCCAAGGGGTTGGGCACATCCTACATACTACCACTCTCCTGAATTCTGGGGAAGAGCTGTAGGATGGTACACAATGGCACTTGTTGACTGCCTCGACCTTATGCCGCCCACTCATCCTGACAGAACCGAAATGCTGACTGTACTAAGCGACCTTGCAGCTTCTCTTGTTCCGCATCAGGACGCAACAACTGGTATGTGGTACCAGGTTTTGGATAAAGGAACTCTGCCGGACAACTGGGTTGAAACTTCCTGTTCTCTTATGTTCTCATACGCATTCGCAAGAGCTGTCGAAGCAGGCTACCTGCCTGAAGTACCTTATCTTGCTGCTTCTCGAACTGCATTTGAAGGTGTTGTCGCTAATAAACTCTCATACTCCAGCGGATACATAGTCTTGACCGGTACTGTCTCTGTCGGCAGCCTCGGCGGTTATAACTCCTACAGCGGAGGCTACTCTTATTACGTAAATTCCGGCACAACTACAAATGACATCAAAGGTGTTGGTGCGTTTATGCGGGCCGCACTGCAGTATGAAAAAATGACACCGTAATTATAAATATCTATTTAGCCCCGGCATTTATGCCGGGGTTGGTTTAAAAATCCAAAAGCCCCCAGGTTTATCCTGGTGGTCAGTACCCTCTTATAGGGCAGGGTTATTTAACTTATAGAAAGGTGTAGAGTATGAAAAAGTCCCGCATAATTCGTCCGTCAATATCACCTGTTCAAAAAATCTTTTTCCTTATCGCAGCATTCGTATTATCCTTAAGCCCTTCTGTCTTTGCCGACCCCAATTTGTATAACAACCAGGACCTCGCCGAATTCGCAAACGAATGGCTCGGCTCATGCAGCTCCGGCAACGGCTGGTGCAATGGCTGCGATTACGACATCAGCGGCACCGTAGATGAAGAAGACCTCGCACGTTTCGCAAACCTCTGGCTAACACCAAAAGACCCCGTCCTCTCCGACGACATCGCCGCATGGATAATGAACAACGGCGTCTATGCGTGGTGGTCCTACGACAGAGGCGTACTCCTTCTGTCCCTCTACGAAAAATGGCTCGCCAAACCCGACCCGCTCTACCTCAAGCTCATAAAAGACCGCATCGATTCACTCGTCGATTCTTCCGGCAATATAAGCTGGTACAGCAAGACCGACTATAATCTCGATAACATCCAGCCCGGCAACCTCCTGTTTATCCTGTATGAACACTTCGGCGAAAACAAATACCTGCTCGCCGCAGACAAACTTATAGACCAGCTGGTCGACCAGCCGACAACCTTCGACGGTGGATACTGGCACAAACAAAAATATCATTACCAGATGTGGCTCGACGGCGTCTATATGGCAGAGCCCTTCGCCTGCAGATACGCACAATCCTCAGGTGATGCAAACTGGTTCGACGAAACAGGCTTCCAGATTAATCTCATCGCAACACACACCCAGCACTCACAGATCTACGGCTCCGGAACGGGCCTGTGCTATCACGGCTGGGACGGCTCGCAATGGGAAGACCCGCCGCAGGACCCCTGCAGCTGGGCAGATCCCACCTACGGCCACTCTCCCGAATACTGGGGAAGAGCCCAGGGCTGGTACGCAATGGCACTCGTCGATTGTCTTGACCTTCTACCGCCAACCCACTCTGCAAGAACACAAATGCTCGCAACCCTAAGCGACTTCGCCGCCGCCCTGGATACCTATCAGGACCCCAACACAGGCCTGTGGTGGCAAATCACCGACAAAGGCTACCCGCGAGCGACATATCCAGAAAATTATACCGAAACTTCCTGCTCCGCTATGTTCTCATACGCACTTGGCCGGGCAGTTGAAGCAGGCTACCTGCCGGAAGTACCGTACCTGGACGTCTCTCGAACCGCCTTCGAAGGTCTCGTCGAACACAAACTTTCCTACGTCGGCGGATATATAAGCCTCAAAGACACCGTACAGGTCGGCTCCCTCAGCGGCGCAGGAGATTATGATTATTATATGAGCGTCGGACGTGTCACAAATGATTATAAAGGCATCGCGCCGTTTATGCGCGCCGCTCTCGTCTATGAAAGAATGACTCCGTAATTATAAATATCGTCGGTTAGCCCCACGACGTGTCGTGGGGTTGCTGTTATACATTTAGCCCCGGCAATACTTTGCCGGGGTCAATAAAAATCGTTTAGCCCTGCCGCTTGCGGCAGGGGATTTACCCGTTGCTTGCGACGCCGGTTTTATTTATCTCGTATTGCTTTCCTCCAAATTTTTCCTTGACAATTCGCCGGAAAACATATTATCCTGTTGCCCGGAATTGCGAGGGTTAATATATAAAGAAATAATATGATCGGAAAAAACTTTCTGAAAGGAATCGGCTAATGTCCTCAAAAAAGTCATTTCTAATTCTTCTACTTGTCACACTCGCCCTTTATTGCTCCAACGCTTTAGCGGTAGCCCCGTTAGGCCCGCCGACAGCAAATCTGGAAAAGGGCAAATACAGCCTCGGATTAGACTACACATATAGCGAAATGGCTATGAAGTTCAGGAACGGCAACTCGCCGGGTGGTGGTCCGCCTTTCGATATGGACTTCAAGAACAACGCGATCTATACCACTCTCTCACGCGGCTTCGGCCAGAACTGGGAAATATTCTTCAGGGGCGGCGTCGGCTCCACAAGAGGCACCGACAACATCGGCTCCACCGTCGCACATATATATGATGCCTACAAAGGATACTCCCTCGGCTTCGGAACAAAATGGAATTTCTGCCGGCCGAATGAGAACCTGAAGATCGGCGGAATGTTCCAGATACTCTGGACAAAAGTGGAAACTTATGCCAAACTCGCAGGAAACAAATGGAGAACGGACACCGATTACACCGAAATGCAGCTTGCCTTCGGCCCGGAATATAAGATCAAAGAAAATATCACGCTCTTCGGCGGAGGTTTTGCAAACATCATCCGGGGCAAGATGTCTGCAAAGCAGAGAAATGCAACAGGAAGAATCTTCTATGATGTCAAAGGCGACTCCGAGATAGGCGGATATATCGGCTCAAGAATTATCATCAACGAAAATACCTCGTTTGCCGTCGAATGGCAGAATGCAAAATCAATGAATGTGCTCGGCTTGAATCTGACTTTCCTGCTCAATTAAAATAACTGCGATTTGAATACTAAACCCCCGCGCCTGGTTTTCTTACAAAACCGCGGGGGTTTTTATTTTGTCATTGCGAGCGCCTTGTCCGCCACAGTTTTAACGACGGCGGAAGCGCGGCAATCTCATCGTGTCATTCCCGTGAAAACGGAAATCCAAAATAATTAACCACGAATGAACACGGATTAACACTGTCCTGATGCACTGTTATACTGATTCCCTGCGCCCTGATCTCCTGATAACCTGTTCTCCTTTCCCACTATTCACACTTTTCATACTTTTCCTCGTCATTGCGAGCGCAGCGCGGCAATCTCATTGTCATTCTGAACTTGCCCCTTAGGGGCGCAA
>JAFGGI010000031.1 GCA_016930635.1 Sedimentisphaerales bacterium
AGATAACCCACACGTACCTCCTCCTCTTTAGGAGGCGCACACGGCATGGCGGTTTCTCTCCTCGGCCGCCTGCCTTTTTTTTTGCGCATGGGCGGGTAAAACAAATTTGCAGGTCATTTCGTATATTATATAGGGGAATTTATTTCCCTGACCTTTTGAGGCAGACGGCTGTTTCCTCCTACGTCGCTCTGCCTCACTTTTTTGCGCGCAGAATATCTGCCTGTCCGATAAAATAAGAATGCTTTAGACCTGCCTGATTTGGGCTTTAATCTTCGAGGTAAGTGCGCTGACAATTTTTTCCTGCCAACCGTCAACAACCTCGTGCTGCAATGTGCCGTCCTCGTCCCTGAAACACATGGAAACCGTCACGCTCTTTTTGTTCGCAGCAATCGGCTTACCCCGATATATCCCCTCGAACTTTATATTCTCAAGTTCTTTGGGAGCTTTTGAACGAACAACCTCTTCGAGCTGTGCCCAGGGTATCTGCTCATCTACGATAAGCGATAAGTCCCGAACTATTGCGGGGAATTTCGGTATCGGCCTGGCTTTTATCTGGCCCGGTTCCAATTCCAAAAGTGCATCAAAATTCAAATCCCCACAGCATATCTGGGCTGACTTTATATCAAATCCGCTGACGACTTCATCCTTTAATACGCCTGCAGAGCCGATCATTTTGCCGTCAACCAGAACGCCGGCCCCTGCTTTTGCCCACTGAAGTTCGCAAGGTTTTAATACAACCTCTGCATTCGGACTTATTGTATTTATCACGCCGCAGAGGGCGCCTTTCAAGACCCTGAAATCACTGTCGCAAATTAGAGTCAAACTCGTATGTTCGTCACAACTGTTATCTTTTCCCTGCCTGAAAACACTTGCTATCTCATACAACCTTACGTTCTTGTTTCCTGAATTATAATTATGCCTGACCACATTCAGCAATGAACCTGTCAAAGAATTGCGCAGTAGATTTTCACTCTTCCTGGTTTCATCCTGCACAGCAAGGCAATTTTGTGCATCTTTGCCTGATATAAGTTTTGCACTTTTAGCATCACAGAAGCTTGTCGTTATTGCTTCATAGAAACCGCAACTGTTAAGAAATCCGCCCGCAACACAGCTTATATGCTGTCTCCTGTCAACGCCTGCAACTTCAATGCTGATCCTTTCCTGCAGGCCGACCTTATCATAACCGTAAACCCTGGCAGCTTCTTCTATCAGGTCCGCTTCTCTGCTTATATCCGACCGCCAGGATGGTATTGTGCAGGTTACCTTATCGCCATCAGCCTGCGGTTCGAAACAGAGTCCCTTGAAAATTTCCATAACTCTATCAGCAGGCACTTCTATGCCGAGGAGCTTATTTAACCTGCTGAACCTCATTTCAACTGTCTTCTGCTGCCACCTGGCTGGATAAGCATCGACAAGACCTTCGACTACCTGGCCGCCTGCGACTTCTACTATAAGCTGTGCGGTTCTCTGTGATGCCCAGTCAACTTTTTCGATATCGATAATCCTGCCGAAGCGGAATGACGATTCGCTGGGCAGGGAGAGTTTCCGTGATGTTGTCCTGACGCTTACAGGATCGAAGCTGGCATCTTCCAGCAGGATAGACCTGGTCGAATCGCTTACTTCCGTCTCAAGTCCGCCCATCACGCCGGCTATCGCCACCGGCCCTTTTGCATCTGCAATAATCAGCATATCCTCTTCGAGATTGCACTGGGTGCTGTCGATACTAACGAGCTTTTCACCTTTTTTCGCCTTGCGGACAATGATTTTTTTATCCTTTATCTTTTCATAATCAAAAGCGTGAGGCGGCTGGCCGGTTTCCATCATCGCATAATTAGTCGCATCGACAACGTTATTTACGCTGCGAAGTCCGACCGCTTCAAGCCTTTCGACCATCCATGCAGGAGACGGACCGACTTTGACCCCTTCGATTATCCTCGCAGTATATCTTCCGCAAAGTTCGGGCTCGGCTATTTCGACGCTGACCAGAGAGTTGATATCCTTTTTGGCAGGTTCGTATTTGATCTCAGGCAGTTTTAGCTGCCGGCCGGTTGCCGCTGCTATCTCGCGTGCTATGCCGATATGGCTCAGGCAATCGCCCCGGTTGCTGGTAACCTCGACATCGATAATCGTATCATCTCCAAAGGTTTCGATGCTTTCGGTAGGGAATCCCACATCGCTGAGCATCTGAGCCAGCGCCTCGGCCGGTTCGGCAATTTCAACGTAATCTTTGAGCCATTTAAGCGATATCTTCATTCTCTATATCCAAAAAAGAAGATATCACTTTACCCCGCAAACATCGAGATGTCAATGATTTATCCCGCACCAAATACCATATACTAAATACCAAATACTTCTATCTTTTTGCACTTACGTACTTATGACTTTTGCTCTTTTTTATTCCCTTTATCCCGCACCAATGTAATATTCAATTATTCCTATATCACCACGGTAAAATAAATTGTTGCGGCGGTCGTTTAGCCGTCGCCGAAACGGCGACGTTTGTCATTCCCGCGAAAACGGGAATCCATTCTACGTCATTGCGAGGCCAAAGGCCGCGGCAATCTCCGCCTGTCCCACACCAATTAAGGATTCATCCCCTCATTATAAAGCTGCCCAACTTCAGCCTCACTTAAAGCCCTGTCATAAACACGAACATCATCAAGATCTCCATTAAACCAATAGCCGCCATTCCTTGAACCTATTCTTAAAGGTTCATCATTGGCAATGCCGAATACCGCCGTTTGCGGCAATGTCCCGGCCGGGGTTCCATTTATATAGAAATTGACACTATCGCCCTCTTCTAAAGTTATAGCAACATGCTGCCATGTTCCAGTCGCAAGCGAAGATGTTGAAGTATAAGTTGTAAACGTAGTTGCTCCTGTCTGGTGAATGAATTGTAAAAAACCCGAAGTCTGACTCAGCCTCAATTCGTAATTGCCCGGAACGGCAGACGTTCGCTTGACTAAGACATAATAATAACTGCCGAAATTATCCGGCCTTATCCAGGCAGTGATAGTCATCTGATTATCCATATCAAGAGAGTCATCGTTATCAGGGATTATGATATCGTCATCGACACCGTCAAAATTCAATGCGCTGTTAATTTTACCTGCTATCCAGGTTGCTCCACCATTGATAGTTCCGTCATTGTCGCCCCCGGCCGAATCATTCGCTGTCGTCCCGCCGAATTCGTCAAACTTCCACCAGCCGACAAGATTAGGGTCTATTGGCTCCGACTCAGACCATGTCGTAAAACTCCATAACGTACCGCCAGTAGTACCACTTACATTTTTCTCATCTATACGCCAGTAATACATCGTATTTACATCAAGATCGCCTGGCTCATAACTTGTTGCAGCCTGATTACCTATAAACGGCGGAGGATTTACTGTTCCAAAATATACATCGTGCGATGTGGCAGCGGCACCTGCTGTCCAGCTTAATACAACAGCATATGGATCAACATCATTGCTGCCGCTGGTCGGAAAAGGATTACTTGCTTTGAAATGATAATACGGATCCAGTTCAAATACACATGCTGAGCCGGAATCTGCTCCATTATCATCATCGCCATGAGCACCAACAACACAATAATCACTACTTATACCTGCCGAACAGCCAAAATAATCGTAGCTGCCGCCGGGCAAAAACGCCAGTTTCGTCTGCGTCCACTCTGCACCGTTCCATTTAAATAGATATGCCGAGCCGCTGTCAGTTCCGTTATCATCATTGCCCATCGCTCCAACAATACACCTGTCGCCATTGATACCCACACAGCAGCCGAAGTAATCTTCACTGGCGCCTCCCAAAGCGGTCAGCTTAGCCTCTTGAATCCAGCTTGACCCGTTGAATTCGAATATATATGCAGACCCGCTCTGCGAACCATTATCATCATCATTCAGCGCCCCGATAATACAACGACCGCCATTAATACTTACTGATTTGCCAAAATAATCCAGGCTATCGCCATCCGAAGCAGCCAGCTTATACTGCTCAGTCCAGCTCGATCCGTTCCTTTCGAATATATATGCTGCACCGGTATTTGCCTTATTGCCGTCACCGCCTTTGGCCCCGATGATACAATTATCACCGTCGATACTTACACCGCATCCGAAGTAATCAAAAATCCCGCTATCCGAAGCCGTCAATTTAGCCTGCTGTGTCCAGCTTGTACCATTGAATTCGAATATATATACTGAGCCGCTGTTTAATCCGCTATCATCATCACAGTCAGCTCCGATTACACAATAATTGCCGCTGATGCTTACCGAACCACCAAAACCATCACCGCTGCTGCCGTCTGAAGCGGTAAGCTTAGCATCCTGTATCCAGCTTGTTCCGTTGAATTCAAATATATATGCCGCCCCGCTGTTGGCGCCGTTATCATCATCACCTTTAGCGCCGACAATACACCGGCTGCCTACGATACTTACCGAACAGCCGAACATATCTTCACTCGTCCCATCTAAAGCGATCAGCTTGGCTATTTCATCCCAGTCTGTTCCGTTTCGTTCGAATATATATGCTGCGCCGCTATTTGTGCCGTTGTCATCATCTTCAATGACTCCGACTATGCAGCTCTCACCGTCAATACTCGACGAATAGCCGAACCGATCTCCGCTATCACCATCTGAAGCTGCCAATGGAACATAGTAAGTTTCATCTTGTGTATCCAATTGAAATACATATGCTGAACCGCTATGGAAACCATTATCACCATCACCGATAGCTCCAATAATACAATAATCACCGCCGATACTTACCGACCAGCCAAAGAAATCTCCGCTGGCACCGTCCGAAGCTGTAAACTTGGTCTCTTCCCAGCTTGCACCGTTGAATTCAAATATGTATGCCGAGCCGCTATATGATCCATTATCATCATCTCCTCTGGCTCCGATAATACAGCGGTCGCCATCAATACTTACCGAACGGCCAAAGCTATCACCACTGGCACCATCCGAAGCTGTCAGCCTGGCCTGCTGTACCCAGCCTGTACCATTCCATTTGAATATATATGCTGAGCCGGTATTATCTCCATTATTATCACCATAGACCCCGACAATACATCGGTCGCCGTCAATGCTTACTGAATAGCCAAAAAAATTACCCTCGGTACCATCCGAAGCCATTAGTTTAGTTTGCTCGATCCAGCTTGTCCCATTCCATTCGAATATATATGCCGAGCCCCCAGGATTATCGTCACCACTGGCTCCAACAATACAGCGCCCGCCATCAATACTTACCGACTGACCGAACCAATCATAACTGGCACTATCCGAAGCAGTCAGTTTGGTCTGTTGAATCCAGTTTGATCCGTTCCATTCGAATATATATGCCGAGCCGCTATATGATCCATTATTATCATCTCCTTCGGCTCCGATAATACAGCGGTCGCCGTCAATACTTACCGAAATGCCAAAGTAATCCCCGGCAGCACCATCCGAAGCTGTCAGCTTGGCCTGCTGGACCCAGTCTGTCCCGTTCCATTCGAATATGTATGCTGAACCGCTCCTGTATCCATTATCATCATCACGGTAGGCCCCGACAATACAGCGCCCGCCATCGATACTTACTGAACGGCCGAAATAATCTCCACTGGCACCATCCAAAGTTGTCAGCTTGGTCTTTTCCCAGCTTGTTCCGTTCCATTCGAATATATATGCCGAACTGCTATACGCGTTTTCACGATAAGCTCCGACAATACAGCGGTTGCCATCGATACCTACCGAATGACCAAATTCTTCACCAGAGACACCTGTTAGCTTAGGCATATTAGCTGTTTTAAAGTTCCAAATATTTCCTTTCGCTGTGCACGCAGGTCCTACTGCATCAACTCTCCAGTAATAAGATGTATAAAGGTCAAGACCGTATGTATTAAAGTTTGCATTCGTTACTGTACCCATAAATTCTTCAGAAAGACGGTCAGCATTGGCCACGGCATCGGCATCAGTGCCAAGATAAACATCATGCTCCAACGCTCCATAGTACGCGAGCCATTGAAGAGTTATATTTATGTCCACATTTAACGCGTTATTAACTGGTTTCAGATAACGTGCTCGTTCTACGAGACAATCAAGCCAGGCATCTGCCATTATCAAGAGGTCTTCAAAATCAACATACCAATCCCTTGTAAGGTCGCCGGCCAAATTAGGCTCGGCTTTGCGCCAATCATTAGCCAGGATAGAAAGATCGATATTATTAACAATGAGATCCCCATCAATATCAGGATTGTCTGATCCTAAACCTGGGTAGTGATAGCCCATATCCACAATTCCCCCATCATAGATCTCATCAGTTCGCGTGGTATATTTATCCATTCCTAAATTAGCTGCCATATCACTTCCGGCATCAACACACGGACTATTAAACTGTCCTGCTGCAGCCTGGCTTAAATAATAATCTCCCAACGGCCCGGTTACAAAGCTTGGGTGAACATCTATATTTCCCGTCCCCGCATAGCCGTCTTCAATATCAGAATACGAAACACTCAAAACATCAGACAACTGATTGCCTGATAAGTTACCCCATACTATACTGTTAATAACTGTTGCCGGCCCGTAAATCCCGCCGCCTCCTCCACTATAATCGCCGAGAGACGCAAAGGTATCATTACCAACAATAGTACAATTGCGAACAATAGTATTGCTTTTATAACAGGCAATACCACCGCCAACACTTGCCCCATATCCATAGTCGTCTCTTATGGGTACTGTTCGATTTTCAATGATTAAACAATTATCTATAACAGAACTACCACTTTCAATAGCGATCCCACCACCATAACTGCGACCGGCAGAAGGTGGTGGTGTATCCCCGTAACCTGTGTCCGATACTCCATAACCTCCTTTAGAAGTGTTGCCGGAGATTTTACAATTATAAACATATATACTGCTGGCATCACAATAAATCCCGCCGCCATACGACCAACCTATTGACTCAAATATCGCTTCACCTAAGACAGAATTATTACTGATATCACAGTTTATAATTATTGAATCGCTTCCGGATACACAGGCTATTCCTCCGCCACAATTATTATAATCCCCATTAGTCGTATTATTTATAATTTGACAATTTGTAATTGTAGGCGAAGCGCCATCACAAAGAATACCCCCTCCATAAGCACTATCATAATACGGATCAATCATACCGTTTGTTACAGTCAGACCTGAAAGAACGCTGTTTGAATCTTCGCCGTTTTGAAAAACAAATCCTCTGCCGTCCTGCTCACAATCTATAACCGTTGCCGCAACTATATTCGGATCTTGTGGGTCTGTACTTCGTACAGTAATTGCTCTGCCGACGAAATCCAGGTCCTTGTTGCCAATGCCGGTATAGGTCCCCGGCGAAATAATAACCATATCACCGTTGAAAGATGCATTTATCGCAGCCTGGATGGTCGTATACTGGCTCGGCACAAGCCTATCAACCGCCGGACAGAAAGAGCTAAAGAGTGAAACTATCGCTAAGATCGAAATGACCTGGCTTCTTCTTCTAATAACAGCCTCTAATCTAAGTTATCCCCTTTGCCCTATGTATTGTCATTCCCGCGAAAGCGGGAATCCAGGGGTTATTGAAAAACCTATAGATTGCTTCGTCGTTTCACTCCTCGCAATGACATAACGTGCGTTTTTGTGTCGTTGCGAGTCCCTTAGGGACGCGGCAATCTCAATCATCCGACTTTGACTTTTTCAACAGCCCTATCCATATCTATTATTTTTGGATACCCGTTTACACTGGGTATGACACATTAGGGATTATACCACAAAAAGAGCCAAAAAACCAGAAAATAAACCCATTTGCCGCATTTATCATCATTGACAAACCGGCATTTTTAGCTGATAATTGGCCTATTAGGGTCTATTACTTGGAGTTTATTATGTCGGTACGGAAACTGTTCAATATCGGGTTAGTAATTCTTCTTTTATCATTTTGTTTTTGCACAGGCTGTGTCCAGCGTAAGCTTACCATTGTTACCGAACCAGCCGGGGCGCTTGTCACGCTCAATGACGAAGAGATAGGCGAATCACCGGTGACGGTAGCTTTTGAATGGTATGGCGATTACGTTGTAAGGATCTCCAAGGAAGGCTATCAGACACTTAATACGCACAGGGACTTGAAAAGACCGCTGCATGATTATGTAGGCTTTGACCTATTCGCTGAAACTCAAACAAATATCGACGAATACACATGGGATTTTACTTTGGAGCCTCTGAAGCCGATAGACAAGGGCGAGCTTGTTAAATCTGCTGTTGGTCTTAAGAAGCAGGCCTTTGCGGAGCTGCCCGCCGGCTATAGTAAAAAACAGAAGTAAGGAACCATCAGATAAATCTGGCAGCATTGCCGGATTCAGATTTTACCTGTCCGGTTTTATCGGTTATTTCCATCCACCATTTTTTCACTGGTAGTATTGAAATCGGAAGAATAAAAGTAACAAAAAAGGCCGCTTTTAAGCGGCCTTTTGTTATTTCCAGGAAATATCAGATGCGGGCTTTCCCAGCCCATCTTAAAGCTTTTACATTGCGCTCTTCGCCGGCGGCTTGGTTTCCTGCTTATCTTCCGACTTCTCCCCAGCCTTTTCGCGTTGGATCGCTTCATAGACCTCCTTGCGGTGTACTGATATTGCTTTTGGTGCGGTGATGCCGAGGCGGACTTTGTCGCCCCTTACGTCAACAATGATAACTTCGACGTTGTCACCAATCATAATCGATTCATTTTTTTGTCTGCTTAAAACCAACATTTTCCGGCACTCCTTTCCGCCGTTTAAAAACCGGTCCGTCTGGTATACTACGCAAATCAACCGGTTTGTGTTTCCCGATACTTTCTATTCAATATTTCACAGACCAATATAACAGATGACGGCTGCCGCCATCCTCTGTATTTATTCGGCTAATAATGGGAGGTAAAATACTAAAATCTTGGCTTTTTTATAAGATTTTAGCACTTTGACGATGTGGTATAACTGCTTTTTTTAAATGAAGTTATGGGAAAAAGGCTAATTTTTGGCTAAAAACAGGGTTTTATGCCTGATGCAGTCGCCAGATATTAAAGCTGACCGCCATCCAATAGCCCCATACAGCCCCTAAACAGCCGAATGCGACCATTTGTACGGGTAAGACGGCCATTATGGGTCTGATAAAGAAAACCGCCGGCCAGGAAGCCGTTAAACGAGCGAGAGTGCTGTCTTTGGCGTAAGTGATTATAGAATAAGAGATTACAACCACCGAAGCTATTGCAGGCCAATAAGCCCTTGAGTTCAAAACCGTCTTGGCTAAAAAGGCACTGGCCCCGAAAGCAATAAAAACACCAAACGCTATCTGGGCATTGGCAGGCTGAGCTGTAACTCGTCTGAAGCTTGGGTCCGAATAACTTACATCAGAGGCAAGAAGATTGATAAGAAAACTGGCTATAAATATTGTCCCGATAACTGCCACCACTGCTCGTGCAAAGTCGGGCAGCGGAACTATCGGCTTTACCTGCTCAGGCAGGTCGATTTGTTTTTTCCTGAAAACTCTGTCAGCTATTACGGCCCCTGCAAAACCACAGGCCACTATTACCAGCCAGATGAAACCTTCAAATCTCAATCTGCTGTAAACTCCCAGTCTATCGGAAACAGCGGGAGACATCTGGAATATTCTCGATAACGGTGAGCTTTTCAGGCCCCAGATGGCAAGGCCGGCCGGTGCGGCTATTATGCCGATCTGTGCGCCGTAAGGGGTGCAAACCGCTGAAGCGATAAAGCCGGCGACAAACGCAAGAAAGGCACATATCCATAAATCAGTAACACCGATACCATCGGCAAATACGGCGAAAACCTCTCCGGCTTCGGCCGACGGGGCGACATACTGCCAGGGCAAAAAGCCTACCAACATTACACCTACTGCAAGTGCAGCGAATATTCTTAATCTTGTTATCCAGGAAATTTCCATGGGAATAGTTTACAGTAAACGGTTCGGCGTTTACAGGGAAAAATTGGAGAGTATTTTAACCGTAAATCCGGCGGCGGTTACCATTTCAGAGCAGCGGCTTTTTCAGGGGTTATGAACTCTACCGTTCCGTCATTGAAGATAACGTGACAGCCATTGGGTTCGTGGTGGTCGAAGGCCATCAGCTCGGCGGTACCATACTTATTCCAGCCGGCGTCGGACTCGAACAGCAATACAGTATCACCAGACGATTGCGGCTGACAACCAGGATTCATCGCATAGTGACAATCACCCCAGACTGCAGATGGGCAAATAAAATCCTTTGGAGTTATTACCGGGTCATCAGACCCTGCCAGCTCGACAGCCTCGGCGATGAGCAGGTCACACCACCAGTTCGGATCCGGATATCTACCATTATGCAAGAGGGCATAACCATTCAGGCAATAACCAATCTGCAAAATATTGCGACTGCATAAATCCAAATCCGATTCAACAACTGGTTCAATATTTTTACGGCTTATTATGCTGTCAGATAAATAATACGAGCTGAATGAATATATTCGCCACAGTAAAATTGACGGAGGCAGAAATACTATGGCTCCAACAACGGCAATAAATATAAATTTACGTTTTTTTATAAGGTCGTTTATTTTTAATTTTCTTGTAAGGGATAATACGAATACAGCCAACAGCAAAAAAGCAAGCCAGGCTATCAAGCCGGCAAAAATGCAAAACAAATATGATTCCCTGGCAAATTCGATCATGGTATTAAAGGTTAAATACACTTAACTCTTTTTATGTTTTTTTTCCGCACGATGGTGCAGGTAGCTTTCGATAAACTCCTCAATATCGCCATCGAGGACGGCATCGACGTTTCCGGTCTGGAAATCAGTACGGTGGTCCTTTACCATCTGGTAAGGCTGGAGGACATAGCTGCGGATCTGGCTGCCCCAGGCAATTTCGCCTTTTGCGCCGTAAAGTTTTGCAAGCTCAGAGTCGCGTTTCTGCTGTTCGAGCATATACAGTTTACTTTTTAACATCCTCATTGCCTCTGCTTTGTTGCGATGCTGGCTGCGATCGTTTTGGCACTGGACAACGACGCCGGTGGGGTTATGTGTAATTCTTACCGCTGAGCTTGTTTTGTTGACGTGCTGGCCGCCTGCGCCTCCTGCGCGATAGTAATCAATCCTGAGGTCTTCTTCATCTATCTCGATATTTATCGTATCATCGTATTCGGGCAGGCAGTCAACAGCAGCAAAGCTGGTATGACGTCTTTTGTTAGAATCGAACGGGCTTATCCGCACGAGTCTGTGCACACCCATTTCGCAGGAGAGTTTGCCGAAGGCAAACGGGCCGCTGACCTTTAACGTGACCGAGCGCAGGCCTGCCTCTTCGCCGGGAACCACATCCAGTTGTTCGTATTCAAATTTATTCTGCTGGAAGTAGCGAGTGTACATTCGCAGGAGCATATTGGTCCAGTCGCAGCTTTCGGTTCCGCCTGCACCGGCGTGGATACTGAAGAAACAGTTTTTCATATCGTCGGGGCCGCTGAGCGTGCTGGTGAGTTCTATCCGGTCGCATTTTTTCTCGAGAAAAAGCATATCCTTTTCGACATCTGAAAGGGCCTGTTCATCTTTTTCCGCTGCGGCGAGGTCAAGAAGGTCGGCAAGGTCTTTGGTCTCTGAATCGATTTGAATTACCGGCTCGATGACAGTTTTAATCGCACTTAGCTGTGAAACAACCGTTTTGGCGGTGTCCTGGTTGTCCCAGAAGCCGGCGCGGGTCATTTGCTTTTCGAGCTTTTGCCGATCGGCCTGTTTGGCAGAGACATCGAGACATTCCCATATCTTTGCTACCCGATTCCTCAAGTCATCAATTCGCTGTTTAAGTTCCGTTAATTCCATATCTTATCCTGAATGTTCAAGGCCGTTTTATAACAAATTAACCGCTCATTTGCAATTGCCAAAAAAACCCTGCTGTGATAAACTATCTGCTGTTAATCAGGGATGTGAAAATGAAAACTGCGAAACTCGGAAATTCAGAGCTCGAACTAACCAAGGTCGGATTGGGAACCTGGGCTATAGGCGGGCCATGGGAGTACGGCTGGGGACAGCAAAACGATGATGATTCGGCGGCAGCTATTTTAGAGGCAATGGACGTCGGGGTAAACTGGATCGACACTGCAGCTGTTTACGGCTGCGGGCACAGCGAGGAAATTGTCGGCAAGACGCTCAAGCAAATCTCACAAAAACCCATCATCGCTACCAAGTGCAGCCTGGGCTGGAACGAAAGAAGAGAAAAGGTCAGTTGCCTAAAGGCTAAAAGTATTCTTGCCGAATGTGATGCATCATTGAAACGGCTCGGCGTAGATGTTATTGATCTTTACCAAATGCACTGGCCTGAGCCCGAAGAAGATTTGGAAGAAGGTTATGAAGCGATGGCGAAATGTGTCAGGGCCGGCAAGGTTCGTTATCTCGGTGTTTCAAATTTTACCGTTGAGCAGATGAAACGCGTAATGGATATTCATCCTGTCACATCTCTTCAGCCGCCTTATAGTATGCTCAGACGAGATGTTGAAAAGGAGCTGCTCGGCTTTTGTGCGGAGAATAACATTGGTGTAATAGTTTACAGCCCGCTGCAAAAGGGATTGCTGACCGGCAAATTCACGCTCGAAAAAATCGCAAGCCTGCCCGTTGATGACGTTCGACACATGGATGCAAATTATAAGCCGCCTCTTGTCGAGAAGAATTTTAAAATTATCGAACAGTTAAAATTAATCGCGAAACGAAACGGTATTACCGTTACTCAGCTTGCGATAAGCTGGACACTGAGAAGACCTGAAGTTACGGCGGCAATTGTCGGGGCCCGCAGAGCAGGACAAATTACTCAAACTGCCCCGGCAGGTGATGTTACTTTGTCAGATGACGACATAGCTGAAATAGAAAAGCTGCTGAAGTAAATTTAAAACTAAAAACCAAAAATGCAAAATCAAAACTCAAAAATTAAAACTGAACTTAAACACAGAACGTATAAATATTCGATTGAAATCATAAAATTCATCGATTCTTTACCTAAAGATTCTACTACGAGCGTTCTGTCGCAGCAACTTTTGAGATCTGCCACATCAGTCGGGGCAAATCTTGTAGAGGCCAAAGGTGCCAGCTCCAAAAGGGATTTTATAAATTTCTTCAGCTATTCACTAAAATCAGCTAATGAAAGTTTATATTGGTTAGGATTACTTCGTGATGCCAAAGGATTAAATGGCGAAAAAACAAAGTATCTTTTAGATGAAACAAAAGAACTTGCTAATATCATCGGTTCAAGTATTCTAACAATGAAAGGTAAAAGATAAATTTTAAGTTTTTAATTTTGGTTTTGAGTTTTAATATTTAAATTTTAACTTTTTTTAGTACGAGGGTTAAAAGATGGCTAAAAACAATGACGTTTATACTTCGCCTTTAGTTGAACGAAACGCTTCGAAACAAATGTCGGAACTTTTCGGCAGCCAGAGGAAATTTTCAACCTGGCGAAAACTATGGCTTGAACTTGCGAAGGCTCAAAAGAAACTCGGCCTGAAAATCAGTCAGGTCCAGATAAGTCAGATGGCCAAACATCTGAACGATATAGATTTTGAAAAGGCCGCAAAGTATGAGAAAAAATTTCGTCATGATGTAATGGCTCATATTCACACCTTCGGTGAAGCTGCGCCGAAAGCCGCAGCGATAATTCACCTCGGCGCAACGAGCTGTTACGTAGGCGACAATGCGGATTTGATAATTATGCGCGACGCGATGAAGATAATTGCGCACAAGCTGGCGATTCTAATTAACTCGCTTTCAAATTTTGCAAAAAAATATCGCGATCTTCCCACATTAGGTTTCACTCATTATCAGCCTGCACAGCTGACCACCGTCGGCAAACGTGCTGCTTTGTGGTGCAATGATTTCATTATCGACCTTGCCGACGTTGAATACAGAATAAAGACTATACCTTTGCGGGGAGTAAAAGGTACGACCGGTACGCAGGCTTCGTTTGTTGAACTCTTCGGCGGTAAAAGCAGCAAGGTTAAACAGCTCGATAAATTAATTGCAAAGGCTTTCGGTTTTGAGAATATCTGTCCTGTCACCGGCCAAACCTATCAGCGCAAGATAGATTCGCTCATAATCAATACACTTGCGGGCATAGCACAATCGGCACACAAGCTCTGCAATGATATTCGTCTGCTGGCGAACCTGAAGGAAATCGAAGAACCTTTCGAAAAATCACAGGTAGGCTCAAGCGCAATGGCATATAAGAGAAATCCGATGCGGTGCGAACGCACTACAGGACTGGCGAGATTTTTGATCGGCCTTTCGAGTAATCCGCAAATGACCGCATCTGAGCAGTGGCTTGAAAGAACGCTGGACGACTCAGCCAATCGGCGGATAGTGATACCCGAGGCATTTCTCGCGGCCGACGGGATTCTTGAAATCCTGATAAATATATCCAGCGGACTTGTGGTTTATCCGAAAGTAATCGCGGCAAGGATAGATTCGGAACTGCCCTTTATGGCAACGGAAAATATTCTGATGGCCGCTGTCAAGGCGGGCGGAAACAGGCAAAAGCTGCACGAAAAAATCCGGGTGCACTCTCATGCCGCCGCCGAGCAGGTCAAAAAATTCGGCAAAGCTAATGACCTGATAGAAAGACTTCAAAAAGATGAGGCTTTTGCAAAAGTAGATTTCAAAAAGGTTTTGAATCCGGCCGATTATATCGGCAGAGCGCCGCAGCAGGTCGATGAATTCATAAAATCAACGGTAAAATGCGCACTGAAAAAATATCGCGGAAAACTTCACAGGAAAGTAGAACTCAACGTTTAAAAAGGCAGTTATAATTATGGACAGACAGGAACTTATAAGCCGGGTCAAGGAAACAAGTTATCTCGAAGGGGATTTTACATTACGCAGCGGAAAAAAGAGCAAATACTACCTGGATAAATATCTTTTCGAGACTCAGCCTGATATATTAGAGGCTCTGGGAGGCGAATTTGCAAAACACGCCGGTGATGATGTTGACGTAATTGCAGGCGCCGAACTCGGCGGTGTCGCGCTTGCGGCAGCAGCGGCAATGCAAACGGGCAAAAGATGGATAATCATCCGCAACAGCAAAAAAGATTACGGCACAAGTAAAATGATCGAAGGTGTGTTAAATAAAGGTGAAGTTGTACTGCTGGTCGAAGATATTGCAACCACCGGCGGACAGGTCCTGGAAGCTGCGAAAATTATCACCGAAGCAGGCGCTAAAGTCAAAAAGATCGTCTGTGTCATCGACCGCAGGCAAGGTGCAGGTGAAAACATAACCGGCGCAGGTTATAAGTTCGAAAGCATTCTGACAAAAGAGGATCTCGGTATAAAAGATTAACTCAGGCGGAGAATTTAAATTTATGAAGCCCCGTAAAGGCCAGCTGCCGATTCTATTTTTTATTGTTTTATCTGTAATTGCCTTTGGCTTTCATTTCATCAGCAAAAAAGATTATGAATTTGTCATTTATGTCGGGGTTATAATTTTCTTTTCTTTTATTTTTATCATTTCCAACGACAAAATTTATTATCCTAACGGTGTTCTCTGGGCCCTGGCTATATGGGCACTTAGCCATATGGCTGGCGGAGCTATATACTTAAGCGGGACACGTTTATACGACCTCATCTTAATTCCAATCTCACAAAATTATCCTATACTGCGATATGACCAGGCTGTTCATATATTCGGATTCGGAGCAGCCACTGTTGCCGTTTTTTATTTATTAAAACCCATGCTCAAAAACTGCACTGAGCATCCGGCTGCTTTGGCGATCGTAATAATTTGCACCGGGCTGGGAATTGGAGCGCTTAATGAAATAGCCGAGGCTCTTGTCAGTACAATTGTACCGCGGTCCGGGGTGGGCGGTTATGTAAATACAAGTCTCGACCTGGTCGCTGATATCATCGGATCAATACTGGCATATATAGTTATTCGTTTGACTGACAAGGATTTTAAAATCCAAAGCAGCGATTGATATGCTTTAGTATCTCCCGGGCAGATACGGATTTTTTTGCATCAGTTAATTTTATCCACTTACCTTTAGCGGGTTTTATCTCGATCGCTGAACTTTCCGCTCCAATAGCCGATGGTCTGTTGGCAATTATCATATCGAGATTTTTATCTTTCAGTTTTTTCTCAGCATTTTTTCGCAGGTTTTTATCTTCGAGCGCAAAACCGACGATAACATGGTCTTTCTTTTTATTTTTCCCTGCCCATTTTAAAATATCAACAGTCGGTTTTAATTGAATAGTTAAATTCTTTGCGGTTTTTTTTATCTTTGTTTTCGATTTTTTTGCCGGCTTATAATCAGATACAGCAGCAGCCATTATGAGGCAATCACATTTTTTGAAATTGTTTTTTACGGCTTTAAACATATCATCAGTACTGACTGTTTCTATAAGTTTTACCCCTTTGGGCGGCTCTAACGAAGCGGGCGCACTTATTAATGTTACCTTGTGTCCTGCTTTGAGGGCAGCGGCGGCCAGGGCATAACCCATTTCCCCGCTGCTTGCATTGGAAATAAAACGGACAGGATCAATATATTCTCTTGTCCCGGCGGCTGTAATCAGGAAATGCTTCTTGTTCGACTTCATTTACTTTTTGTCATTTTTTCCAGCCGGCTTATGATATCGCCGACTTCTGCCATTCTGCCGATCCCTTCTGTTCCGCAGGCAAGACGTCCTTTTGCAGGCCCGATCATCTCAAACCCCATTTCGCCGAGCGTTTTAACGTTCCACTGAACGGCGGGATTAGTCCACATTTTTTCGTTCATTGCCGGGGCGAAAAGGATTTTTTTCTGCCAGCAGGCACATAACATTGTACTAAGCAGATCATCGCATACGGCATTCGCAGCTTTGCCGATTATATTTGCCGTTGCAGGCGCGACAACAACAATGTCCGCACTGTCGGTCAGATGAATATGTTCGATCCGGGTCCCGGAAGGGTTTTCCCACATACTGTTATAAACAGGTCTTTGTGTTACCGCCTCGAAGCTTTTCGGCAAAACAAATCTGCATGCATTTTCAGTCATAACCGTATCCACACTCGCTCCGGCTGCGGTCAGTTTACTTGCGAGGTCCACTGCTTTATAAACAGCCACTCCTCCGCTTACACCAAGCAGCACGGTCAATCCTTTGAGTTGAGAGTTTTTTGGGGCCATTGGTCAGCTGCCTATAGTTTAGGTATGTCAGGCTGCTGCGGCTCGGTATCATAGTTGGGAGCGATCTTGTCCTGCATAATCTCTTCGACAACGATTTCCATCATCGTTTTTCCTTCGGTATCCTCAATCAGGGGTCTTGACCCTTCCAGAAGCTCAGCCATTCGCTTCTGAATAAGCGCCGACAATTTGAAAGCTCCGCCGACTTTGTTAAAAATAGCTTTGTTCTTCAATTCTTCTATCATATTTATTCTCCGACCGGTTTTGCGATAATATCTACAACTTCATTTACTGCCTGTTCAAGATCATCATTTATAACCATATATTTGTAATACTGCCAGGCAGCGGCGATTTCAACGCCGGCCCCGGCCAGTCTTGTCTCAATGTCTTCTTTGGCATCTCTGCCTCTGTCGTTTATTCTTGCCTGAAGATCAGCTTGTTTCGGCGGCAGAATAAAAATCAGCTTTGCTTCCGGACATAATTTTACAACCTGAAGTGCACCCTGGACATCAATTTCAAGAAGCACTATTCTGCCCTGCTCCAAAGCAGCGAGAACTTTGTCTTTTTCCGTGCCGTACATATGGCCGAAGACTTCGGCATATTCGAGAAAGCTGTCGGCTTTTAGACGTTTTCCAAATTCCTCCTTACTGACAAACCAGTAATCTACTCCATCCTGTTCGCCGGCTTTTTGCGGGCGCGTTGTAGTAGAGACACTCAAATAAGCATTACTGAGCCGTTCGACGAGCAGGTTGCATATCGTACTTTTACCGACACCGCTCGGTCCGCTTATAATCACTAATTGTCCCGGTATTTCCTGGGAAGAATTATTCGACATTTTGTACCTGTTCCTTGATTCTTTCAATGCAGGATTTTATCTGCACTACATCAAGACATATTTTTGCATCTGAAGCTTTACTTGCGATCGTATTTGCCTCACGGAGCATCTCCTGTGAAATAAAATCCAGCTTTCTGCCGGGACGTTCTTCTTTTTTGCAGCTTTCGGCAAACTGCTCAAGATGGGTACTCAACCTGATAATTTCTTCTCCTATATCGCTTCGGTCTGCAAAGAGTGCAACTTCTCTGGCGACAAGGTCGCTATCAAGTTCGATCCTGGCTGTGTCGAGCAGTTCCTTGACACGCGCGGTAAGCCTGTCTTTGTATTCGTTAACAACTATTTTTTTGCGAGGTTCAATACCGTCAAGCATGCTGCGTATTTGGGTACACTGCTGCTTAAGGTCTGTAAAAAGCGCTTCTCCTTCACGGCTCCGCATCTTTTTGAGTTGTTCTACGGCCTCTGATGTTACCTGAAAAACCGCTTTGCGCAACTGGTCGGCCTCTTCATCTTCAGGCTCTTTGGTTTTTATCACGCCGGGAAGCGAAAGCAGGCTGGTAAGGTCTATTCTTTGTTCTGCTTTGTCGCTCGGCTTATTTATACTGTTTAGTTTTTCCATATAACTTTCCATCGCAGCAACGTCTATCTCATACATAGGTTCTCCGCTGATATTTTTATAGCGAAGAAGATAACTGACTACACCACGATAGATATTTTCTCTGAGAAATTTTTCAATATCATGATCAAGAAAAGCTGCAGGTTCGGGCAGTCTGATATTAGGTTTAAAATACCGATTGTTCACCGTCTTTATTTCAACGGCATAACTTACTCCGTCGATCTCTCGACAGATTCGTGCAAATCCTGTCATACTGTTCAACATTTGTTACAACCCTTATTCTGTAATAGGTTCAGCAGGTACTTCCGCTTCCGGCATTTGGGGCTGCTGAGGAGTTTGAGGCAGCTGTGTTGCTTCATCCGGTATCTGCGGCTGCTGCGCAGGTCTTGAGGCAGGCATTTGCCTGACAGGCTGTGCCTGCTGCGTCTGAAGATATCCGCTTGCACTGGGCTTGAACCACTTTGCCGCAGCAACGCTTAAAAGCAGCCAGGCGGCAACAAAACATATTGTTATCCATGTAAGGACATCACCTGTTTTTGTACCAAGCAGCGAATTACCTACACCGCCGAAAGCTGCGCCGAGTCCGCCGCCCTTGTCTTTCTGTATCAGTACAATAAAGATCAGGATTAATGCCGCAAATACCCAGATACCCATAACGATTTTCATAATACCCGGCACTGCTGCTAAAGCAAAATGTACCATTTTAATACCTCTAAAAAATCAATTATTTTTTATATTTCTTTACACCTGACTTTTCGCCTTGGCCGCTGCTTCTACAATCACGGCAAAGTCGTTGACTTTCAAACTTGCTCCGCCGACTAAAAGCCCGTCCACATCTGCCTGGGCCATCAGTTCAGCCGCATTGGCCGCATTTGCCGAGCCGCCGTACTGTATCCTCAACTGCTCAGCAAAACTATCATTATACATACTTGCGAGAAGCTGTCGAATCATTAAATGGACCTCCTGGGCCTGGCCTGGGGTAGCATTTACGCCGGTGCCGATAGCCCAGACAGGCTCATAAGCAATCGTAATTGTCTTTGCCTTTTCGACAGAGATACCTGCCATGCCTTTTTCTATCTGCTCTTTTACGACCTGGCCGGTTTTTTCAGCCTTTCGCTGTTCGAGGAGCTCACCGACGCAGAATATCGGCAAAAGGCCCGCATCTATCGCTGCGATAAGCTTTTTATTTAGCAGTTCATCGGTCTCACCAATTACGTGCCTGCGTTCTGAATGGCCTATGATAACATAGCTGCATCCGACATCTTTAAGCATTTGACAGCTTATCTCGCCGGTAAACGCGCCTTTCGGTTCGAAGTACATATCCTGTGCACCGAGGCCGATAGCTGATGAGCCAAGTGCCTCCCTGACCGCTGCAAGATAAACGAACGGAGGGCAAACAGCTACATCAACCCTGTCAAGCATGCTGTCGCATTTTTGCGTCAGGCCTTTGGCAAGGTCAACAGCGCCGGCGCTGTCTGTATTCATTTTCCAGTTTCCGCCGATGAATGGTTTTCGCATAATCTTCTCCTGAAAACTACTCCAGCATTGTATCGCTTTTCGGATAGCTGCCGAGAATCGAAAGCTGCAGACAGTGCTGCTTTATTTCTTCGAAGCATTTGGTAAGTTTTTCATCTTTTCTATGACCCAGGCAATCGACAAAGAAGTAATATTCCCATTGTCTTTTTCTGCTCGGCCGGGACTCTATATTAGTAAGATTGACTTCACGTTTCTTTAGAACGTCCAGGACATCCGCTAAAGCCCCTGCTTTATGGGCAGTACTGAACAATATGGATGTTTTATCTTCTCCGGTCGGCCTGGCATCTTCTTTACTTATAACTAAAAACCGCGTTACGTTATTGGCAATATCTTCGATATTCTCGCAGATAACCCTCAGGCCGTACAATTCAGCGGCGATATCCGAACCGATAGCAGCGGCAAATTCTTCCTCCGCTGCCATTTGTGCCGCTTTGGCGGTCGAGGCAACAGCTATGGTATTTGCTTCCTTGAAAGTTGAGCTGAGCCACTGCCTGCACTGGGCAAAAACTTCGGGCTTGGAATAAACCTTTGCAACTTTTTCCAGCTCACAGTTAGCAAGCAGATTATGATGTATCGGCATATAAACTTCGGCACAAATAAGCGCGCTGGTATCAGCGAAGGTGTCGAGTGTTTCGATAACGCCGCCGCCGGTCGAATTTTCCACCGGCACAACTCCCAGGTCACAATGTCCTTTGCTTACCTCGTCAAAGATGCCGCGTATATCGAGTATCGCTTCGTACTCAACGCTTTGTCCGAACTTTCTGATAGCAGCGGTATGAGTAAAGCTTCCCTTCGGTCCCAGATATCCTATCCTCAAAGGTCTTTCAAGGAAGAACGAGCCGCTCATCATCTCACGCCATATCGCATGAAGCGTTCTGTCCGGCAAAGGTCCCTTGTTCAACTCTCCCAGGCGATTGAGCACCTGCTTTTCACGGTCCGGAGCATAGATCGGTCCATCACCTTTGGCCTTGCCGACTTCGATAACCACCTGCGCACGGGCATTGAGCAGCTCGACGAGCTGGGTGTCTATCTGGTCTATTTTTTTACGCAGGTCCTCAAGGTTCATAAAAGCTTGTCCATTATGGCTTTGTAAAGGCCCATAAAATAAAATGCCCTAAAACCGGCTATATTTACCACAATCCTCCAATTTAGTCAAATAAATTGCCTCCCGGATGTAAGCCTTGTAAAAGAGGCGTTTTTGCTTGACAAATACGTAATTTGTGCTATAATGAGGGTATAAATGGGAGAAATTGCAGAAATGCGGACCCGGCAGTGACGGGGCGCCGCAGCATTCCGCTTAAATGGAGAGAACACCGGAAAATTTTTTGCGTATCATTTTATACGCTTTTTGCGTTTTGCAGTGTTCGGCTAATTTAAGGCCTTAATTAAAAACCGTAGCTCACAGCAGGAGACAAAGCTATGAAAGTTTCGAAAACTATCTTCTTCGCCGTAATTATTGTTTCTACTCTCACCGCTTTCGGCAACGGATACTTGCCCGTTATCGATCTGGGTACGCTGGGCGGAGAATCCAGTTATGCTATTTCCATCAGCCATCTTGGGCGAATTGTCGGCGCTGCTGATAATAACTCCGGCAGCTTCAGCGCATGTGTCTATCAGCCGGGTGACGCCAGCCAAAACAGAGACCTCGGAACACTTGGCGGAGCTTACAGCGAAGCCTACAGCAGTAATAACGCAGGGCAGATAGTCGGTTATGCTATGAACAGCTTCGGCTACGAACGTGCCTGCCGATTCAATGCAACAGGCGGCGGAGCAAATACAGATCTGGGCACACTCGGAGGAAACTGGAGCAGTGCCAGCTGCACTAATAATTACGGTCAAATCGTCGGCGTCGCAGATAATGGTACTTCCTATGGCAGAGCCTGTTCATTCGATCCGACAGGCGGCGGTGTTAATACAGACCTTGGCACGCTCGGCGGGGACTGGAGCAGTGCATATTCTATAAATAATGCCGGTCAGATAGTCGGCAAGGCGAATAATAGTACCAACAACAGACGTGCCTGTCTTTTTGATCCAACCGGCGGCGGAGCAAATATAGATCTCGGCGCTTTTGTTTCTGTTGATGAACAAATACCAAATGGAGACTGGAGCGTTGCCTATTCTATTAATAACGCCGGCCAGATAGTTGGAGAAGCCGACGGTACCTACGAGCATTCTTTTAGTTCACAGGCTTGTATTTTTGACCCGACAGGCGATGCCAATAACATTATTCGCCTTGGCGGACTGCACAGTGATAATCAATACCCTAACAGCGTGGCTCGATGCATCAACGATATCGGCCAGATCGTAGGGGCAGTCTATTCAGGTCTACAGTCGCGGGCTTGTCTTTTCGACCCGAACGGTGTCCTCTGGTCTTATGAAACTTACAATGAAAATAATATAGACCTTAACACTTTGATAGATCCCAACTGCGGCTGGCTGCTGACAGATGCCTGGAGCATAAACAATAACGGCTGGATAGTCGGCCAGGGGGTAAATCCTGCCGGCGATGCACATGCGTTCCTGCTCGTGCCCGAACCTGCGACGATTTGCCTGTTGACCGTCGGCTGTGTTAGCCTTATTCGCAGAAAAAAGAAAAAGACCTGACCGTAAATTGAATTTTAAATAAATAATACTTTATAGAAAACGCTGTTTGTCATTCTGAGGCGAAACCGAAGAATCTCCTTTTTGGAGCAGAAAAGATTCTTCACTTTGCTTGCGCTCCGTTCAGAATGACATATTTATTGCCTTTTCTACTAAGCAAACAAAAAAGCTGACATCTTATCAAGGTTGCCGGCTTTTTTTAAATCACTATGCTCCTGTTATGGATACTCGGGTTCTTCGCCCCGTGAAAGGGACCCAATTATTTTATATGTCTTATAGAAAAATGTCTGGTAGGTTATCATTCCCATCTCAAAAGGTTCCCATTTGTCATGAGAAAAAGCTCGCTGGTCGTCGCAGAAAAATACATGCCCGTCCTTGAACAAAGTATTTGCCGCGTAAAGGCCATCTGCTGTTCGATGGGCAAACGGTTTCGGATACTTTCTTAATTCTTCTATGGGGGCACCGGCAGGCTCAGTCCTTTTCCAGATAAAGTCGGTCAGATACGGTAGTGCTGTATCAAGTTCGGCAAATCTGCGGGCAGTATAAGCAGGCGCCTGATACACCGGATGTATCAGTGTGCCCGGGCTTGTAGGATAATAAGTATAGCCTGTACGTACATACTGATTGCCATAATATCCCAGGTTATTGATTACCTGCGGCAGTGTACCCCATTCGGTGCTGGTATTCGGTAGTGCGGGGTTGGTATAAGAGTTGTATTGATAAAGTGGATTTGTCTCTGACGGGCAATAGAAGATTTTCGGATCACTTATAATGCCGGCTTCATATAGACAGGCTAACCTGAACGGTCTGAGGCTCCCATCAGGGTTCACACCGGGATATGTATCACGGTATGCAAGAAACGGATGAATTTCTCCGTCGTAGGGACATTCCCAAATACCCACTCCCAAATCACAATTAAACGGAGGTTTATAAGCCGGGTCCTTTCCGCCGTACCAGGGCAGTAAACCATCATTGCTTGCGGCGTACACAACAAAGGCCGTTCCCATTTGCCTGAGCTGATTGGCACATTGCGCCCGCCTGGCAGATTCTTCAGCTATGTCGAACGAAGGCACAAGAGCTATACAGATAGTGAATGAAAAAACGATAACAAATATCACCGCTAACAGGTCGATCCGTGTAAAGCCTCTTCTATTCCTCATAATACTGCCTCTATGCGTGAAAATAAAATTTTTATATCGCTTTTATTACGAACATTTTACACGAAATCAGGATATATATCAATATAATTCGACCGCTTGCTTTAATAAACGAGGTAATATGCGATTTTTTCGGTAATTGTGCGATGAATGGAGAGTCAAATTTCGATAAAAACAGGATATTAGCCGTCATAAAAGTCGGCAGTTAATATATTTTTTCCTTGACATATCAGAAATTTGTGTTACCATATAGGAGTAATGATGTGTTGACGTGGGCAAAAAATTATAACCCAAATTCAGTCATTATAATTTTGTTGTTTTTACATCATACCTTTTTAGCCCACCTCTTAGCACTGTTTTAAATCTTAACATCTCATTTCGATTGCAGCCCAGTCGGTGACAGTCCGTCTTGTGCGAAGGCTAATACCGGCGAAAAACAGTTCTGACGACCAATATGCGCTGGTAAATATGTATGCATGGTGAAAAGATGATTTAGATAAGGAGAAAAAACCATGAGAATGTCAGGAATTATCGCGTGTGCTATATTTATAAATTTTACCCTCGGTGGTACAACCACTGTCTCCGCATATAATGAGATCATCGACCTGGGGGGCCTCGACGGTTATCCGGTCGGTTATGCCAGGTATATAAACGACTGGGGCAAAATAGTCGGATGGGTCGAAAGCAATGATGTTAATGATAGTAATACTATTGCCTGTCTATTTGATAACACAGGCGGCGGGGCAAATATAAACCTGGGCGGCGCAGGAAGTGCCGCCCTTTGTTGTCTGAGCAGAATAGTAGGTCAGAGCGCATATTATCACGTATATAATAACCCTCCGATCTACGATCCTAATTACAGCCGGGCCTGTGTCTTTGATATGGCCGGCGATGTCAATAATATTTTTGAACTCGGAGCGCTGGGTGAACCCTGGCCATATATTCCAGACAGTAGCAATGAGAGTGGAGCACAATCCATCAGTCACTACGGCCAGATAGTTGGATATGCTTACGATGGCTCCGGAGATGAATATAATCCGGGACTTTATCTTGCCTGTCTTTTCGATGCGACAGGACAATATGAAAATAAAAGCCTTGGAACACTCGGCGGCTATGTAAGTGAAGCTTTAGGTAATAATGAGGCTTTAATAGTAGGTTATGCCGATAACGCTTTGAATTATGAGCGCGCCTGCATTTTTGATCCGACAGGCGATGCCAATAATAATATAGACCTCGGAACACTCGGCGGCGACTGCAGCGGAGCGTGGTCGATTAACGACAGCAATCAGATCGTCGGCTGGGCATTAGACAGTTCAGATAATTACCGTGCCTGTCTTTTCGATGCGACCGGTGATGCCAACAATAATATAGACCTCGGCACGCTCGGCGGCAATCACAGCGAAGCGTATTTTATCAACGACCTCGGCCAGGCCGTAGGATATGCTTATGATATGTGGGGACAGAAACGTGCCTGCCTTTTCAACGGCGGCAACGAAAATATAGACCTTAACTCACTCGTAGATCCTAACAGCGGGTGGATATTACAATACGCCTTCGGTATTAACAATGACGGATGGATCGTAGGTTCCGGAACTCTGGGTGGGACGGAAAACTCACCGGGACTTACACGCGCTTTCCTCCTAAAGCCGCCAATGCCTCCGACATGCATCGCCAAACCGATAGGCGACCTCAACGGCGATTGTATAGTTAATCTCGCCGACTTCGCACTAATAGCAAACAACTGGCTACAGTGTAATATCCACCCGTCAAGTGCCTGCTGGTAAACTGAGAATTTAACTGCGCCTTTAGGGTCTTGTGAAAAGGAGATATGAAATGGAAAAGAACCGAGAAAAAGATTTAAGCCCGTTAAATGAAATAAAAAACCTGGGAACGGGGCATAAATCATTTGATGAAGATGGCGGTCTTGTGCCGCCATCTTCACTCGTTAAGAAAAAATATTGTTCAACAGGCCTAACGTTGGTTGAATTACTTGTAGTGATCGTAATCATCACTTTTTCACTCTCACTTTGTGCTGCTCTTGGGCCCTCGTTAAACAGGGCCCAAGAGTCTGCCAACATCGCAAAATGTGCCTACCAGCTCAAACAGATGGGGCTGGCAATGGCTGTGTATGCCGACTGCTACGGCGGAGACTTGCCGTGGTCCGGCGGTTATGACCCGAATTTTAAGTCACCTTTTAATTGCCCGATGCAGTATCCTTATAACCCGCTAACTTCTAACTGCCCGGCAGATAGTGAGATACATCCGTGGCTTGTGTATCGTAATACATGGCCCGGCGTAAAGCCCGATGGGAGCCTAAGGCCGTTAAGGTTGGCCTGTCTATATGAGGCAGGCATTATAAGTGACCCGAAAATATTTTACTGTCCATCGGAGACGCATCCGCTATATCTTTATGAAAGCTATACTAACCCTATGCCGCCAAATGACAGTAATGAATGGGGTACACTGCCGCAGGAAATTAACGCTCAAGGCAATCAGTATGTACGTACAGGATATACCTATTATCCTACAGACCCAACGATTCCGCTTAATTCGCTATGGCAGGCACCTGCTTATACCGCCAGGAAATACGGCAAAATGGATGATACTATACCGTATCTGACAGACCGTATCTGGAAAAGAGACGAACCTGCCGGTGCTCCGTGGGAAGAATTAATAAAGTATCCCAAACCATTTTCTCATAGACTCGGAGGCCTCTATTCAGTAAACGCCCTGTTCAAGGATGGTCATATATTTTACTGTAAAAATCAGGATGTCTTTGGTGACGACACCAATCCGGTTTGGCTGCAATTTGAATGTGGTTCTGCAGCCTACCAGACATTTTTCTATAAAACATATCAGGCGATTGGAAGATGCTCGAGGGGTGAGGATCCCTGGCCATAATAAATTTGACGAACTAAAATGCTTCATCTTTCATAGAGAGGTGATTTATGAAGAATATGAAAAGAGGTTTCACGCGGGCTGAGCTGGCGGTAGTAATTTTCATTATCACTTTTTCACTTTCTATATGTGCGGCTTTAGGGCCTTCAATGGATATGGCCCAAGAGTCTGCTAACCGGATAATATGCGCTGACAGGCTAAGGCAAATAGGTATGGCAATGGCGGTATATGCCGCAAGCAATGATGACTTACTGCCATGGTACGGCGGCGTTGACCCGGATTTTAAACCTCCGTTTGACTGTGAGATGGAATATCCCTATAATCCCCATGACGATTGTCCCCGCGATAATGAAATCCATCCATATGTTGCGTTTAGAGATGCACCTCAGACGTTTATAGACCCAAACGGCCATCTCATTCCATTAAGATTGGGCTGTTTATACAAAGCCGGCGTCGTAAGTGACCCGAGAATATTCTACTGCCCGTCCGAGACAAGACCACTTTATCAATATGATTCTTATACCAGGCCTCTTATGCCGAATACCAGTTATGAATGGGGCACACTGCCACAGATGATAAATATATCTCAGCACTATTATGGTAATCAGTGGGTACGCACAGGTTATTGTTATTATCCCACGAGCCCGAGTATTCCAATAGACTTATATTATCAGGCACCTGCCTACACTGCCCGCAGATACAGCGAACTTGATACGGCAATACCGTATTTGTCAGACTTTATCTGGAAAAGGGACCAGGTTGGGCTGCCGATAGAAGAATTGAGAAAATACCCGAAGCCGATAGCTCATCAAAGAGGCGGCATCTATGCAGTAAACGCCCTGTTTAAAGACGGCAGTGTATATTACTGTAAAGACCAGCGCGTTTTTAATGATAATCCGACCTGGGAACCTTTCGAGATGGGCCAGATAACGTATAGCAGATTTTTCTATGAGACTTATAAGGCGATCGCGAGATGCTCGAGAGGCGAAGAGCCCTGGGACTAATAATCTGAAAAATTATCCGCTGAAACGGTGATATTATGAAGAATAAATCAAAAGCCTTTACGCAGATCGATTTATTAGCGGTGATTTTTGTTATCGTTTTTTCATTCACTATCTGTATAGCTCTTGTGCCTTCGTTCGACAGGGCAGAAGAGGCCGCCAGGCGAGCTCAATGTGCCAACCAGCTCAGGCAGATGGGCACAGCCTTTGCCGTCTATGCCGCAAGCAATGATGGTTTACTGCCGTGGTACGGCGGGATAGATCCAGCTTATAAAGGTGATTTTCAGTGTGAATTACATTATCCTTATTACCCAACAAATTCTGACTGTCCCGAGGACAGAGAAATTCATCCGTTTCTTGCATACCGTGATACGAGTCCCGGCCTGTGTCCTGATGGAAGTCTCAGGCCGTTCAGGTTGGCTTGTCTATATGAAGCAGGTATTATAAGTGATCCGAGAATATTTTACTGCCCATCGGAGACGCATCCGCAATATCTTTATGAGAGCTATACCGACCCATTGCCGCCGAATACGAGTACCGAATGGGGTACACTTCCGCAGAAAATAAATTCCGTCACAGGTGCCTATGGTAATCAGTGGGTACGTGTAGGATATACTTATTATCCTATAAACCCGAGTACACCGATAAATTTGATATGGCAGGCACCTGCGTTTACCGCCCGCAGATACAGCGAACTTGACGCAGCAATACCTTATTTAACCGACCGTATCTGGAAAAGGGATGAGCCTCCCGGTGCCCCCATAGAAGTACTGCGTCACCGCCCAAAACCGTTTGCCCATCGAACAGCAGATGGTCTTTACGCGGTAAATGCCCTGTTTAAAGATGGCCATGTATTTTTCTGTGACGACCAGCGGCCTTTTACTCACAACAAATGGGAACCTTTTGAAATTGGTTATTGTAGCTATCAAACGTTTTTCTATAAGACGTATAAAATAATTGGGTCTCTTTCAAGGGGCGAAGAACCGGATTATCCATAATAACATCACTATTACTAAACTGAATTTGACATAAGAGCAATAATTATGACCTGACAACTTTTTAATATAGACCTGACTCACGGATTAATCTGAAATATATCCTTTTACGCCTCCGATTCGGATTAATTCCTTACTCTGGGCCTTGACGATTATAACCTCGGTATCGGGTACCTTCTTAATAATCTCAAGGCCCATTTTTTCTCCAAGCACACTCACAGCGGTAGCAAGCACATCGGCAGCAACCGCATTAGTGGAAATAACCGTAACACTCGACAGGCCCTCGACACTTTTTTCGGTTTTCGGATCGAAAATATGACTGAAATGCCTATCGCCTATCCTATAAAATCTTCGATAGTCTCCGCTGGTCGCAACAGCCCTGTCGGAAAGAGAAAGTTTTTCAATGGTTTTGTTTTCCTCTGAAGGGTCCTGAACACCGATGGCCCATTTGGTCTTTTTCTCTGTCAGGCCGAAACAGGCAATGTCGCCGCCAATATCCACAAGCCCGCCGATGGCACCGTTTTCTTTCATCTTTTTTACAGCAGCGTCTATCGCAAAGCCCTTGGCTATCGCTCCCAAATCCAGTTTCATTCCATCGACGGCAAAGAAAACCGAATAGCCCTCTGCATCAAGCAGTAATTTATTATAACCGATTGTCTTTTTTATCTGTTCGAGCTGTGCCTCGGTCGGCGGCTTATTCGCCTCGGCGCACTTTTTCCATAAATCGATCAGCGGCGCTACTGTAATATCAAACGCTCCATCGGTCTTTCTACTATACCTGACAGACTGCTGTAAAATATTAAATAAATCCTCGTCAACTTTTACAGGCTCCTCGGCAGCAAATTGATTGACCTTTGAGAGCTGTGAATTCGCATCGTAGCGATTCATCAATCCCTCAAGCCGATATATCGTCTCAAAGGCAGTATCAATCGATGCCTGTGCTGTCTTTCTATTGGGCGCAACTGCAATAATCCTTGCAACCGTATCCATCACAATTCGATTCGGGCTCTCTATACGGGCAGGTCTTCTGTTTTTAGCAGTGTGCAGCAGCAAATAAAAAACGAAAGCTGCCGTCAGGATGACTAAAATGAATTTTAAATTTTCACCCTTCATTCCGGTTATTATCAATTATCCTGCAGTAAATATCAATTACAATCATCAAAGCAAATGTTATAATAACCGTATGAAATCCGAAAAAGTGGAAATACTCAAAGATTCTGTTTCGTCCCGGTTTTTGCCCCGGGTCAGGACGCCTTCACGCTACATCGGCGGCGAGGTAAACCAGATAAAAAAAGACCTTGGCAAAATCGACCTGGCTATTGCACTGTGTTTTCCCGATGTTTACGAAATCGGCATCAGCCATACAGGTCTGGCAATTATCTATGAAGCATTAAACCGCCTGGAAAACGTTGCCGCTGAGAGGGTCTTTCTGCCCTGGCTCGATGCCCAGGAAATTATGAAAGCCGAGAACATCGGGCTCTACACCCTTGAGTCAAAAGCAAAAGTCGGAGATTTTGACTGCATTGGTTTCAGCCTCACTAACGAGCTGTGTTACACCAGCGTTTTAAATATCCTGGATTTGGCCGGGATACCGCTGCGAAGCAAAGACCGCAGTGAAGATTATCCATTGATCACAGGCGGAGCAGGTATGGCTAATTGCGCCGAGCCGATAGCGGAATTTTTTGATATGTTCCTGCTCGGCCAGGGAGAAGTTGCTGCGGTCGAACTTGCTCAATTTCTAATTGAACATAAAAAAGCAAAAACACCAAAAAGCAAAATCCTGATAGATGCAGCTGAAAAATTTCCGTATATTTATGTGCCGGCGCTTTATAAATTTGAATATGATGGTTTGAAAATCAAATCTGTTACACCCATTGACAAATCCCTGCCGACAAAAATTAGCGATGCTGTTATTGACGACCTCGACAAATCTGTTGTGCCTGAAAAACCGATAGTACCTTTCAAACAGGCTGTGCACGAAAGAATAAGTATCGAGGTTATGCGAGGCTGTCCTGGAAGATGTAATTTCTGCCAGGCAAGTTTTTGCCGGAGACCTGTCCGGTATCGCAGCCCGCAACGAATTCTTGAAATAGCCAAAAAGGCTTACGAAGCAACAGGTTTCGATACGGTTAGTCTTTTGAGCCTTTCAACGGCTGACTATCCATATCTGGAAGAAGCCGTAACATTACTTAATGACTACTTTCAATCCCGCAGGGTTGGAATTTCTCTTCCGAGCCTGCGGGTAGATACACAATTAAAACTTCTGCCCAGGCTCGCATCTCAGGTACGGAAAAGCGGGCTGACCATTGCAGTCGAAGCCGCCAGTGAAAGACTCCGCAAAATTATCAACAAACCTATAACAGATGAAAATCTCTTTGCCGCCGTTGAGGAAGCTTACAGGGAGGGATTTGAAAGCGTAAAACTATATTTTATGGCAGGCCTGCCGGGCGAAACAGAAGAAGATATAAAAAATATCGTAAAGCTCTGTTATGACCTTGCCGGACTGCGAAAAAAAGTCTGCAAAAAGTGCGCTAATATAAACGCCGCTGTAAGCTGGTTCGTACCAAAGGCTCACACTCCCTTCGGTTTCTACCCGCAGCAAAGCCTGGAGTATTTTGAAAATACCCGCCGATTAATTCTCGATGAGAAAAAAAGACTGGGCGCACGATTTATAAATTTCAAGTTTCACAATATTCAAAGGAGTATTCTTGAATCTGCTATCGGCAGAGCTGACAGGAGAATGGCCAACTGTCTGGAATACGCATACAAAAGCGGTGCAAAATTCGATTTGTGGGATGAATGTTTCGATTTCGAGCTGTGGCAAAAGGCATTTAAAAAGTGCGGTCTCGATTTAGAGCAGCTGGCAGCAAGAAAATTTGATACTGATGAGATTTTACCCTGGCAGCATCTCGGCGGGCCTGACAAAAAATCGCTGTTGAAATACCTCAAGGCCTAACTATTTAATCTTCGCACTATTTTTTTATCTTTTTAAGGCCGTTAGGTTCCTGCAGACCGCCCTTCTGGCCGGATTTATGGAAATCTATGATTATATCAGCAGCTTTTTGCGGATCATCACAAACGCAGAAAACATTCATATCTTCCTGGTCGATATACTGATGTTTGCCGAGCATATCCCTTTTGAACCAATCGACAAGGTCGGCCCAGTATTCGCTGCCCATAAGGATCACGGGGAAATGTGCCTGTTTGAAATTCTGTATCAGCACAAGAGCTTCAGTAAACTCGTCCATCGTGCCGTACCCGCCCGGAAAAACGATAAAGCCGTGAGCGTATTTGAGGAACATAACTTTACGGCAGAAAAAGTATCTGAACTGCAATGAGATATTTTGATATTCATTTGGCGCTTGTTCATGCGCCAACTCGATATTCAAGCCGATACTCTTGCCCCCTGCTTCGGCTGCACCTTTGTTTGCCGCCTCCATAATTCCGGCCCCGCCGCCGGTGATAACCGCAAAGTCTGCTTTCGCAACAATTGCTGCAGTTTTCTGCGCAAGTTTATAGTACTTATCATCATGCTTTGTCCTTGCTGAGCCGAAGAACGAAACCGCCGGCCCGAGCGTTGCAAGCTCCTGAAAAGCTTCGACGAATTCTGCCATTATCCTGAATACCCTCCAGGTTTCTTCCGCTTCAATACCAAACCTTGCTATTGTATTGCTCATTAAGCTGCCTTTCTTTACCACCGTTTCGGATTATCCGCTGCCGGACAGTGGTTTTTTATCGGACAATTCGCACAATCCGGCTTACGCGCCTTACATATATTTCGGCCATGGAACACTATTAGATGACTAAAAAGCGTCCAGTTTTTTTCAGGCACTATTTCCATAAGATCAAACTCGAGCTTTACCGCATCATGCGTATTGGCCGAAAGCGCAAGTCTCCTGGAAAGTCTCAACACGTGCGTATCACATACAATACCCGGGGTATCGAACGCATTGCCCAAAAGCACGTTCGCGGTTTTTCGCCCGACACCGTTAAGCTCCAGCAACTGCTCCATATTATCAGGAACTTTGCCGTTATGTTCATCAACTATTTTATTGCATGCACTTTTTATATTGAAAGCCTTGTTGCGATAAAAACCTGTGCTCTTTATGTCCTGCTCAATTTCCTCAAGCGGAGCCTTGGCCCAGTCAGCAGCAGTTTTATATTTCTTAAAAAGAGTTTTCGTAACAATATTTACTCTAACATCTGTGCACTGCGCCGAGAGAATTGTCGCGATAAGAAGCTGCAGCGGATTTTTATGGTCCAGCGCACATTTGGCATTCGGGTATGTCTTCTTCAATATCGGCCAAACGGCCTTGACGGTTTGTCCTGCCTTTTCTTTATCTATCTTAATGGCAGCTTTTTTTGCCATTATTCTTTCACATCCTGTAAACTCTGCAAATGTTCTATCAGTTTTGCTTTTATCATATTGCCGCGAAGTTTGACCGGCTCACTTTCGCCGGGCAAAAGCAAAACTGTTACCGGTATGCTCGGTTCACCATAAATTTCTTTCAGCCCAATCGTTGCCGGCCAATCTAATTGCGTCGTATCAGCTTTTATTGCAATGACACCTTTATTTTTTATAAGTTCAGCAACTTCCTCTTTCGAATATACCGTCTTGTCCAGCACCTTACAGGAAAAACACCAGTCCGCCGTAAACTTAATAAGGACAGGCTTATTCATCTGCTTGGCAGATTCGATAACTCCTGTATCATATCCCTGCCAGTCGATAAGTTCTGTTTTCGGCCCGGCAAGCAGTACGAAACCAAAAACAACCGCTAACACAACTGCCGCCAATCTGACGGTTACTTTTTTTGCTTTAGGCGTACTGTATCCGACCCAGCCGCCCCACATCCATACACATACCGAAAGAACTACAGCATAATAAAGAACACTTATGATCCTCTCAGCCGGTGTAGCTTCGAGAAGTTTTATACCAATTCCAAGCAGGATAAACCCGGCAGCATATTTGAAATGTTCCATCCACTTACCGGGTTTCGGCATTTTTTCAAGTAAGCCCGGGATTGAAGTCAGTACCACATAAGGCAAAGCCATACCAATACCGATAAGCAGTATCGTAACTGTCGCAATCACTATCGGCTGAGTCTGTGCCCAGATGAGTACGGAAGTAAGTAATGCAAAGCTGCAGGGCGTACTCAAAACCGCTGCCAAAAAACCCATGCTGACCGCACCGATTAAACCTGACTGCTGACCGCTTTGACTGCTGACTGATGAAGGCAGGCCAAAAGTAAACAACCCAAACATATATAATGCCAATACCACCATTAAAAGCGCCATGCCGGTAACAAATGCAGGATTTCTGAACTGATCACCCCATTGAAAGATCATACCAAAGCCAAGTTTCAAGACTATACTGACTATAGCAAGGGCGACAAAGAAAAGTATAATTCCAACTGCAAAGGCAGTTCCAAAGGCAACGCTTTTTGCCCTGCTTTGCCCCGCCTGCTGAACAAGTCTGGTAACAATAATAGGTAGTATCGGCCAGACACAAGGCATAACATTGAGCAACAATCCCGCTAATACCGCCAATGGTAAAACAATATGTTTAGTTTGGTTAGCCCCCACCCCTGTGGTGGGGTTCTGGTTAGCCCCGCCAACACTTTGGCGGGGTTCTTTAAACACAGGCACATCCATCTTTGCCGCTTTTGATACTTCAATTTTTTTGCTCAGCTCATAATCGGCCTTGCTGCATAAATCCTTTGAGCAGGCAAGACCGCTTATAGCAACTTTAATTTCGCCGCTGCCGATTTCTGAACCAACAGTGAAAGGAATAAAAACACTGAAGTTTCCGCTGTAAACCCTAACTTCTTTATTGGTAACTTTGTCAAAGTAAAGTGTCGGCTTCGGGAAAACCGGCTCGCCGAATGTCAACCCTGTCCCCGTCGGCCTTATCTTTAAGCTCATACCCTGCGGGGTTGTGTCTTTATCCGCATAGAAATGCCAGTCTTTTTCAAGGTCGAATTTTATCTGTACAGCACTGCTCGAACCAGGGGCAACCGGAGAGTGTTGAAAAAGAAGTTCTATTTCGGCAAAATCGCCTTTGATTTTCTCTGCTGCAAAAACAGATACACTAAACAGTCCTGCCGCTGCAGCAATAGCTAATATTATCGAATACCTTCTTCGCATTAGCCCCCTTTGAGAAAATTTAATTAACTATTTTTGTTCTCTGAAGAATCCTCTACCTGCTGGGCAGGTTTTTCTTCAGTTTGCCGGTTCATCTTTTCCTGTTCAGCCCTGAGTAGATCGCCCACGGTCGGCTTATTTAATTCACCTCCATCGAGCAGTATTTTAACCTCAGAAGCATCAAGCGTTTCATATTTCAACAGCGCCTGTGCGATAGCCTCAAGTTTATCACGATTATCTTCTATGACCTTTTTAGCAGAATTATAAGCCTCATCGATAAGTTTTTTAACTTCGATATCGATAACTTCTGCCGTTTTTTCGGAATAATCCTGTCCGCCTAATCCGAAATAATCCGGCTGCTGCGGGCTGTAATCTATCGGCCCCAACTCAGAGCTCATCCCCCACGTTTGAACCATTTCTCTCGCAAACGTAGTTGCCATTTTAATATCAGCCTGTGCTCCGCTTGATATATCATCACAGAAAAGCTCTTCAGCTATCCTGCCGCCGAAGCACACCTGCATTTCCGCCATACAATATTTTTTAGTATAAAAATTCCTGTCCTTCTCAGGCAGTGAAAAAGTCGCTCCGCCGTAAGGTCCTCTCGGAATAATACTGACCTTATGCAGCGGGTCGGCATCTTTAAGCAGCGACTGTACGAGAGTATGCCCCGCTTCATGATAAGCAGTATCCTTTCGTTCAGCCTCATCGACTTTTCTGCTGCGTTTCTTTCTGCCCCATCGAACCTTGTCTCTTGCCTCTTCGAGGTCCTCCATTTCGACAAAATCCTTGTTGCCCATTGTCGCAGCTATAGCAGCTTCATTTATTATCGCCTCAAGGTCTGCTCCACTGAACATCGGTGTTCCTCTTGCTAATCTTTCAAGATTAACATCAGGTCCGGTCTTGACTTTCTTGGCGTGAATTTTGAGTATTTCTGTTCTGCCCTTGACATCCGGCAGAGGTATATACACCTGCCTGTCAAATCTTCCGGGCCTGGTAAGTGCCTTATCAAGAATATCACCCCTGTTCGTAGCCGCCATCACAATGACCTGGTCATTCGTTTCAAAGCCGTCCATTTCAACAAGGATAGCATTTAAAGTCTGTTCTCTTTCATCATGTCCGCCGCTGACAAAACCGGGACCGCGCTTTTTGCCGATGGCATCAATTTCATCAAGGAAAATAATGCATGGCGAATTTGCCTTGGCGTTTTTAAACAAATCCCGCACACGTGAAGCGCCGACACCGACGAACATCTCGACAAAATCACTGCCCGAAATACTGAAGAACGGCACATCAGCCTGACCTGCTATCGCTTTCGCCAGAAGAGTCTTGCCGCAGCCGGGCGGCCCGACAAGAAGTATTCCGCGAGGTATTCTGCCGCCGATCTTCTGAAATTTTTTGGGGTGCTTTAAAAACTCGATAATTTCAGCTACTTCTTCTTTAGCTTCTTCAATACCTGCTACATCTGCGAAAGTTACCTTCTTATGTCCCTTGTCCTGCATTTTGTGTTTGCTTTTGCCGAAACTCATCAGCATCCCGCCCGGACCGTTGCGGACGTTTCTGAAAAAGATAAAATAGAAAAACGCAATCAACAGCAGCAACGGCAGCCAGCCTATAAGCAGTGTCCATATCTGGGGCTGAACAACTGTATATTTGATATTTGCCGCTTCAAGTTTCGCTGTTATGTCCCGCATCATTTCCGGATGATAACCAACACTGAATGTCTTTAGAGTGCTTGGTGAACGCGACTCAAGACCGGCGGCATTAAACTTCCCGGTTATCTGCCGTTCTGAAATTTCAACACTTTCAATCTTTCCTTCGTCAATATATTTGTTGAACTCATCGTTGCTTATCTCATCCTGCTTCTGATATTTATCGAGAAACATTATAAGGACAAGACCGCCTATCAGTACAAGAAACCAGACAGGAATCCTTTTATTGCCTAAAGGCTGCTTGCCGCCTTTTGTCGGCTGTTTTTGTGTATTTTTTTTGTTACCCTGGTCCATCCCGTTAGCCGTCCTTACCATCCCATTTGCATTTGTTCTACTATTCTCTCGGCGAGCTTATTAGCCGCAACTTTGGAAGCATAATCAAAGCTTTGTTCCTGAAACTCTGAATAACTCGCCGTCGCAGTAGCAGAAGAGTTCTCAAGCAAATATTCACCGGTATTAAGATTCTTCCAGCTAAATATCGCGGAAACCTCCGACTGGCTGGCCAGCGGCCTTGCTGTCTCTCGCTCAATCGTTAACGGCAAACCGCTTATAGCAGTTACCTTTCCGCTCAATACCGTATCCGCCCTGCTCTTATCCGAAACTATTCTATATGGTGTATCCGTATCGATGCGTTTGGCGATCGCATCTGTCAGATCATACTCGATATCTCTGGTAAATGTTGCATTATCAAACATCTCGATGTAAATACTTTTTATATCCTGGGAATACAGAGATTCATCACTATAGCCTGCGCATCCTGCAAATGCCGTCATCGCACAAACAGATATAAACAACACCGCTCTTTTTATTTCCATAGCATCCACCCCTTAAGATCTAATTTTTTCTTCTCGGACGAATCCTGTTCTTTTATTTCCTGCTTTCCCTCAAGTTCATTCATCTTTTGTTCCGCCTGTCTGGCCGAAATACTGTCAGGCCAGGTCTTGATTACTTTTTCATAATACATCTTCGCAGCAGTATATTTACCCGTTTTAAAATAAAAGTTGCCGACAGTAAGGTCTTTTTCAGCCAGGTTTTCTTCTATATTATCCAGCGTTCGTGTAACGTCGAGCTCGTCAGCCACATCAGGATACCTTTTCTGATATTCACTGTAATAGCTCTTCGAGCTTTCCAGAACCTTCGAATCAAACTTTGGTCCATTATACGACTGCTCAAGAGTTCTCGCCATTCCAAACAGGGCTTCCTGCCCGGTTTGTCCTGTAGGCCATCTATTAGACACATCCGACCATGCTCGATAGGCTTCATAGTAATCGCCTCTTTTGGCCCTGCTGTTAGCAAGAGTCTTCAATGCACTCTTAGCCACCGGTGCATCGCCCGCCTTATCAGCAATTTTGTGCATTATAGTATCGCCTTCCTCATAAGCTCTGATCTTGATAACTTTCAGAGCCGTTATCTTCTGGCCGTACAGAAATGCCGTTGCGATCTGCTGCTGCCTTTCAAGTGCCGACTGATAAAACTTGCTCTGCGGAAATTTATCCGTGAATCTGTCATAAGCCTGTGCCGCCCTGACATAGTCCCGCTGTCCATAAAGCATTTCCGCTTTGACAAACGCGTCAAAATCATCACCCGCTATCTGAGGATAATCGGCCTGCAGTTCTTCATAAGCCTTTTTAGCCTTGGCTGTCTGGCCCGTTGAAATAAGTTGCTTTGCCTGGGCTACAGCCATCATAAAAGCAGACCCGCCTGCCTGGTCCACCTTTTGCCATTCTTCTCCGCCGGCCAGATGCCATGTTTCCGCCGATGCAATAACTGCCGACCATAAGACGATAACCAGAATAAATCCTTTTATTCGCATAGACTTACACTCCCAATCTATACCCGATACCAAACTCTATGATATTTTCTGTCAGCTTGACATTATATACAAACAGGCCCCGGCTTGCAAAGGCCATTTAAGCGGGCAAAATAGCATTTTTTCAAAGCGCACAAAAAAAGCCTCCGGAGCACAACTACTGCCGGAGGCATAATTTGGGCAATATTAATCCTTTTTTCGCTTTTTTCCCTCGGAATCTTTTTTCTTTTCATCTTTTGACGGATCCTGAGCTTCTTTGGGTAATGCTGCCGGCTTGACAGCAAGTCTGTCCGCCTCATCTGCATATTTAATATCAGCATCAGCTTTTATCTTATTGACATATTCCATAAAGAGCTCTTCTTTTTGCTTATTGGAAAGCATCTCCAGTATCTCGTCTTTAGCTTTATCGAAGCTCGTAGTCTCCGGTTTAACATGTTCGACAAGCTTTATAATATGGTATCCAAAATTGGTCTCAACAATATCACTAACCTGGCCGGGCTTAAGGGCGTAGGCTGCTTTTTCGAAAGGCGGCACAAAAGTTCCCTTTGGCTGCATTCCTAAATCTCCGCCTTTTCTTCCGGAAGGACATTTGGAATACTGCTTTGCAAGTTCGTCAAAATCCTCTCCTTTTTTGATCCGGTCAAGCAGCTCCTGAATATAATCTCTGGCCCTGGCTTTGGCCTGGTTGGGGTCGCCGGACTTGTCAGGCCTTATAAGAATATGTTTGGCATGGATCTTTTCAGGTGTGCGGAACTGCTCGACATTCTCATCATAATATGTCTTAGCCTGTTCGGCGGTAGGCTTTTGAGCATTTTTTGTTATTTCAATTTCGATAAGTTTATCGAACATAAGTTTCTGGCGCATTTTCTCTTCATGCTCGCTGTAGCTGGTGCCATAGGCTTTCAAAAGCGCCTTGAATTCATCTACTGTCAGGTTCTGCTGAGCAACCTGTTTATTAATTTCCGCATCGATATCGGCCTGGTTTACATCCACGCCGCATTCCTTTTGCTTCTGCAATATAAGTTTTTCGACTATAAGCTGGTCGATAATATGTGTTCGCATCTGATTGCGATACCTGTCTACCATACTCTCGGGGATTCTGCCGGCCATTTGCTTCATTTTAGCATCAACAACTGTATCTATATCTGATTCTTTAATTCCTTCGCCATTGACCGTTACCACGACAACGTCAGCTTTTGCGACTGAGTTCGCCTCGGCCGCGGTATTAGGCTCAGCAACAGGCAATTTAGACTCATCAGCAAATGCTATAGCTGAGAACAAAATAATCAAAACCATCGGGATATTTATTATCCTCTTCATGACCAAAAACCCTTTCGATATAAGCCTTTATTTAAAGTTGTCCTGAACGGAACAGTATAATAACCCAACCGGCAAAATAAAAGGTAAATCCCGCACCTTTTTTTATTCTCTATTTTTCAAATATTCAGAAGGTGCGGGGTAAAAGCGGAATTAATTAAAGATAAATATCTCACCTTGACCCCGCACCTATTCACATTATTTAAAAAACAGAAAACTAATAGACAGGCTGGTTTACAGCCAAAAACCTGATTTAAAATAACACATTACAATAGGTGCGGCCTTGACAACACCATTTGGCTTGTTTAACATAAACGCTGAAAATTTGAAAGGAGGCAAAATGGCGCATATTACATTACAAGCTCAAATCCCCGGAACCAACGCGAAACACGGCAAAGTTCGCGACATTTATGACCTGGATGATAAATTACTCATCGCCGCTTCTGACAGAATAAGTGCGTTTGATGTCATTATGGCCAGCGGGATTCCATATAAGGGTATTGTTCTTACGCAGATTTCAAAGTTCTGGTTCGACTTTTTTTCTGAGGATGTCGAAAGTCATCTTATAACTGATGATGTCAATAACTTTCCGAAACCTTTCTGTGACCATCCCGATCAACTGGCTGGCAGAGGTATGCTGGTGAAAAAAACAACGCCTTTGCCGGTCGAATGCGTCGTTCGCGGTTATCTTGCCGGCTCCGGATGGAAAGAATATAAACAGTCGCAGACTATCTGCGGGCACAAACTTCCTGCCGGTCTCAAACAATGTGAAAAATTGAGCGAACCTATTTTCACACCTGCAACCAAGGAAGAACTCGGCGCACATGATGAAAATATCGACTTCGACAGGTGCGTTGAGATTGTCGGCAAAGAAACATCAGAGTATATCCGTGACAAAAGCATAGAAATATTCAAAAAAGCCGGGGAATATGCCGTAACAAAAGGTATTATCCTGGCTGATACTAAATTCGAATGGGGTGTAGTCGATGATAAAATCATTTTAATCGATGAGGTGCTCACGCCGGATTCTTCCAGATTCTGGCCTGCGGATAAATACGCTCCTGGCAGAGACCAGGAAAGTTATGACAAGCAGTTTGTCAGGAATTATCTCGAGAGCATAAATTTTGATAAGTCCGGCGAAGGTATAGTGCTTCCTGATGACATCACCCAGAAGACCAGTGAAAAATATATCGAGGCCTATGAACAGTTGACAGGCTGTAATTTCCCCTTTAGAGACTGAAAAAAATGGGTGAAAACTCTCACAGATACTACCCTTTAATAATCAGTATCTGTCTTATTATTGCAACGTTTGCGATATACTGGCCGGTTTACAGACATGATTTTGTCAGATATGACGACGGCACCTATGTAATCTACAATACAAATATACACTCAGGTCTGAATTTAAAAAGCATCCGCTGGGCATTTACCGCAGGATACGCAAGCAACTGGCACCCGCTGACATGGATATCACACACGGTCGATTACCAGCTCTTCAAAGACGCCCCCGGCGGACATCATATTGTAAACGTCTTATTCCATATCTTAAATACTATCCTGCTCTTTTATGTCCTTTGGAAAATGACCGATACAATATGGGCCAGCGCATTTGTCGCCGCTGCCTTTGCACTGCATCCGCTTCATGTCGAATCAGTCGCCTGGGTCGCTGAACGTAAAGACCTGCTTAGTACTTTCTTCTGGATACTGACAATGTGGGCGTACACCTGCTATGTCCGAAGTCTAAAATTCAAATGGTATTTGCTGACGCTTCTGCTGTTCATACTGGGTCTTATGTCCAAGCCTATGCTTGTTACTGTTCCATTTGTTTTACTTCTGCTTGACTACTGGCCTCTCGAACGGAAATTCTCTCAGCGGCTGCTGATCGAAAAGATTCCCTTACTTATCTGCTCGGCTGCTTCATGTGTGATAACTTTTATTTCCCAGCAGCGAGGCGGCGCAACAAGACTCATAGAATCTTTCAGCCTGACAACCAGAGTTGAAAACAGTATTGTATCTTACATAACTTATATTATGAAAATGTTCTGGCCGAGCCGATTGGCTGTTTTCTATCCGCATCCTGGCAATACTCTATCAACAATAAAGGTGGTTCTCTGTGCTTTATTACTCCTGCTGATCTCAATATATTTTATTTATAAGATGCGAAGACACAGGTTTCTGGCAGTCGGCTGGCTGTGGTATCTCGGCACAATGGTACCTGTAATCGGCCTGGTCCAGGTCGGTGCACAGGCTATGGCAGACAGATACACCTATATGACATTAACAGGTCTGTTTATTATCATTGCTTTCAGCGCAAAAGAATTTATTCCCAAATGGCGCAATAAAAACATTGTCCTGGGCTCGCTGGCGGTCATAACGCTGACTGCTTCTACAGCAGCAGCAGCCCGGCAGGTCAGGCACTGGAAAAACGATTTGTCGCTATTCGGACACGCAATACAGGTCACTGAAAATAATTATGTTATGATAGATAACTATGCAATCACTTTGATTACTCAAGGTCAATACGACCAGGCTGGGCGATACTTCAGCAAGTCGCTGTCAATCAAGCCGGATTCGCCCAATGTGCATAATAATCTCGGCAATCTCCTTATGAGGAACAATAGAATAAAAGAGGCAGAAGAACATTTCAGGCTGGCCATAAAATATAAACCGGATTTTAAAGAGGCATACTATAATTTATATACAGCATTGAGAGAACAGGGCCGATTTGAAGAAGCAGGCGGCTGCTGCGCACAGGCATTAAGCATCGATCCAAATTTTGTCAAAGCATACTTATGCCTTGCTATAATTTCCAATGACATGAAAAAATATGAACAAGCTATAGAATACAGCAATAAAGCTCTCGAAATCGAGCCGGCAAATATCTACGCTTACAACTGCCTCGGTATAGCGCTGGCCGGACTCGGAAGAACCGACGAAGCCATACAGGCATATCGTACAGCTTTACAAATTAACCCTGGCAATGCCGCCTCGAGCCGACTCCTCAAAAACGCTTTGGAAAATCGATAACAATCTTAGCGGAGCCAAAAAATTAGAATATAAACACCTTCACGTTACCTTGACAATATTATCCGCACGGTTTAACATAATCGCTGAAAGTCTGAAAATATACTTTATTTAGGAGTCAAAAAAATAGGGGAAAAATTTCACACACATACTCTTTTAATCAGTATCTGTCTTATTATTGCAACG